>CAYSYU010000004.1:0-179312 GCA_964435245.1 uncultured Methylomagnum sp. | reverse complement strand
TGAAACCAAAAAAGTCGCTTAGCAGGGTGTCCGTGTAAGTAGGGCAAGATCAGATGTCTCTTGAATGGTCGTTATCATGGCCGCTGCCAGTCAACTTTAAAAAAGCCGTCATTCCGCCTATCCTTCAGTAAGTTTCATCTTTAATGCAAGAACAGGATTCAAGATAAACGTTTATCTATAGGAGTATCATCGTTTCTGTCTTGCATATTAGATGGAAAAAATCCATATTATTTTTAAAACTGGAGGTTGTGTGGATACTCTCAAGCCCGTTTTGGATCGATTTCTAAGTACGCTGCCCGTTTCTCTGCTGGCTGTAATTCTAGTTATCGCTCTGTTGATTGGAGTGATGATGTCGTTTTACACCGTACCGGCAGAATCGGAAGGTATCGTGCTCCGGTTTGGCAAATTCATCGATAAAGTGCCGTCCGGATTGCATACCAAGCTGCCGTTTGGCATCGACAATGTTATTACAGTACCAACCCAGCGGCAGCAAAAACTGGAATTCGGATTTGCCACACCCGGTTTCACCAATCCCGATCAAATCAGTAATTCGACTGACTTGGAAAAATCGATGGTAACCGGCGACCTGAATTCGGCCTTGGTGGAATGGATCGTACAATACCGCATTACCGATCCAGTGAAATATCTCTTCGATGTGCGCAATCCAGGGCAAACCTTAAGGGATATATCGGAATCGGTCATGCGTGAGGTGGTTGGGGATCGGACGGTCGATGAAATTATCACCATCGGTCGGCAAGAGATCGAAGAAACCGCATTGTTGCGTACCCGCGAGTTGGCGGGACGTTATCAGTTGGGTGTTTCCATTAATCAAGTGCAATTGAAAAACGTCAACCCACCGGAACCGGTTCAGCCGTCGTTTAATGAAGTAAACCGTGCCCAGCAAGACCGGGAAAATGCCATCAACTTGGCTAACGGCGAGTATAACAAAGCGGTGCCGCGCGCCCGTGGCGAGGCCGACCAGAAAATCCGGGCCGCCGAGGGCTATCGGTTTAAACGTATTAACGAGGCGGAAGGTGATGTTGCCGCGTTCAACCAAGTGTTGAAAGAATACCTAAAAGCGCCCGATGTCACCCGTACGCGCATTTACCTTGAAACATTGGGGGATGTCCTGCCTCAGGCAAGGCAGCAGATTATCGTTGATGACACGATCCAACAGATATTGCCGATGTTGCCTTTTCCGTCTAAATCGTTGGAGGAACCAAAATGAACCTATTGGGAAAAAGTGGTTTGATAATCGTCGCCGTGTTGTTTCTGTTGTTTCAGTCAATATTTACGGTTAATCAGGCCGAGCAGGTCATTATTACCCAGTTTGGTCGGCCCGTTGGAAACCCTATCACCAGCCCCGGCTTGAATTTTAAAATGCCTTTCATCCAGCAGGTCAACAGCTTCGATAAGCGCTATCTGGCCTGGGACGGGCCGATGGTCGAGATGTCGACAAAAGACAAGACCTATGTCCAAGTCGATACCTTCGCACGTTGGCGGATTACCGACCCGATGCGCTATTACCTAAGGCTAAGGGATGAACGCAGCGCCCAGTCCCGGCTGGAGGACATACTAGGCAGCGAAACACGTACCGCGATTGCCCGGCACGAACTCATCGAAGCCGTGCGCTCCGATAAAGACCGCATACCGCTACAGGACGAGAGCTTGGGGCCGATAACCGGTGAAGGTACGCTGGGCGTATTGCGCCCGATCAAAGTTGGCCGGGCTGCAATCGAGAAAAACGTGTTCAATGCAGCGGCGCCCAAATTGGCCGAGTTTGGCATCGAACTCCTTGATGTTCGTTTCAAGCGCATTAACTACAACCAGCAAGTGCTGGAACGCATTTACCAGCGGATGATCAGCGAACGTCTCCAGATCGCGGAGCGCTTCCGTTCCGAAGGTGAAGGCGAAGCGGCACGAATCAAGGGAAATAAACAGCGGGATATCAACCAGATTGAATCTACGGCCTATAAACAAGTTCAGGAAATCCAGGGCGAGGCCGATGCCAAAGCCACGGAAATCTATGCCATGGCTTACGCACAGAAACCGGAGGCCGCCGAGTTCTACAAGTTTCTCAAGAGCATGGAAACCTATCGCAAGGTCATCAACACCGATGCGACCATCGTCCTTTCAACCAACAGCGACTTGTTTGCATTGCTTAAGCAGGCGGAACAAAAAGACCATTAAGGCATCGGATTGTATACTAATAAACCCTTATTTATCGGAGGATTGTGACCACAGAACCCATATTGGCTATAAAAGCTTCAAAACCGGCCACATTTGGATGATAGCTCAGTTTCAACAGTAAACGGATTTGTTAGTGGGCACTAACTTCGCGTGCCCACCTAACTGACTTTGAGATGATAAGTGAATTATCCCTAAACTAAACCTGTGAAAGGTAGTTATTTTACAGATATTTGGCTGGAACTTGAATCTTTCGGCTTAGCAGGCCCTTTTCCCATTTCACCGCATGCACTCATTGTTACAACAGTGAAAATGACTAATAATAATTGGCTTACGATTTTCATGGATTGTCCTCTCTTAAGTTAAGCTAAATTTTATGCTTTTCCATCTTAAAATACAGACTGAAAAAGACTTCGCGGCTTCTGTCAGATTATTTACTCGGCCTCTAATAATCTAATATTTAGTCTGACCTCAAAACTTTGAAAAGTCTGTACGCTAACGCGCATATAAATAAAGCCATATCCTGTTGACATACCAAGAGCCATAAAAAGGATAACCTTCTCAGTGCTTGCAGTATCTTTTTTGACGGTATGTACGAAACCGCACAGACTTTGGCTATTATTGGGGCTAGAATTTTTCCAGATTTTAATGTTATACCAATCTAAGTTAGTCACTTCGGTTGTGGGGAAGATGGCTTGTCTAGGTTTGGTTACATTGGTTTTCGACAAGAAGAAACGTGTAACTGGTGATTTAACTAAAAGCCATTTATTTCGATTATTTATCGCATTTCTGGAGAGTGGCACATGAAATTCCTTACCAAAATCTTTTCCACCTTATTATTGGCCTTGACGTTATTGATTGCCGCAGGCTGTGCCTCCACGCAAACACAAGAAGGCACCAGGGAGTATATAGACGACAGCGTTCTCACCAGCAAGGTCAAAGCGGCTATTTTGAACGAACCTTCCTTGAGTTCCGCCGAGATCAACGTTGAGACCTTCAAGGGCGTGGTTCAATTAAGCGGCTTCGTAAATTCACTCGAGGATATTAACAAGGCTGAAGCAGTGGCTCGCGATGTCATTGGCGTCACGTCGGTCAAGAATGACATGCGCCTTAAATAGGCAGGGTTGCTGGCATGGAAACAATAGACAAAGCCGCACATTCGGCTCATGAGGCTGTCGATAAGTTAGCCAATGCAAACAATCAGGCTGCAGAAGCTCTTAGCGAAAAAGGAGAACGACTGAGATTTGCCGAGCAGAAAACGATGGAGAATTGCCGCAGCTATGTCCGCGACAACCCTATAATATCGCTGGGTATCGCGGCCGGCTTTCTGCTGAGCCGTGTCATTAGCAGCCGTTAGAGACGGGTAAACTTCATGGATCCTTACACCTTAGGGAATGACACTCTTGGGCAAACAGGGGCGTGCGGCACCGGTAAGCGGATTCTGGGTGTTGGAAAATACCCAGTCATTATGGCATTAGCTGCATGGCTTAGCCCATGACCGCTTTCAGCCTGGCGCGCTGGTTTCTGCCTTGCTGATCACTACGTGGCTGTGACTTGTTGCCGCCACCGTCTTGAAATTAATTTATGACAAGCAGCGCCATTCTGATAGCCAGCGCCTTTAACTTTACTAATCGTGCCGATTCTCTGCGGCATGATATGCCACTGGAGCCGTTATTCGCTATTCCCAGCGAACCTCTGAAGTTTTGATTAAGTGGGTACAGCGATATGAAGAAGCCCCGATGAGAGCCTATTTTCAACATTCTAGCAAAGCCAAATCTCTGGCGGTACAAATCAAGGATGCAGAATATCAGGTTCTGAACCGTCAACGAAAGGTCGGTGTCATGTTCGGACAGCAAAACTTGTTCAGCAAATTCACCAGCAAATGACCTCTCCAGCTATCTGGCTATTGTCGGTTGGCCTTGGATTTATTATTGGCAAGCTTACCAAAAGCCAACCTCACAAATTCCATGGCACAGATGATAAGCCCGACAGTGCCGAAATCTCCCCAATGAAGATAGCGATTAACCTTTATAACCTCATTCCAAACTTTATATGCAGCATTGCCTATGGCCTGGATAATGAAGGCCTTCTTTCAACCAGATTCATCGGGCCAAACGTTAGAGGAGCACGAAGTTAAACCCGTTAACATGGCGTCCGTTGCCTCTAATAACATTAGCCGCCAAAGATGATAGCCAAAACCGTTGGCAGGGAAAGCAAGGCGTTCACAGGAGCGGCAACCAACTAGTGGTCAACTTAGCCAAGCAGTGACATTACGCTTTGGCTTTTGATGACGTAAAAAGAGTGCGTTTCGCTGGTGCAACTGAATCAACCCTTGGCCTCTCAGCGGTGCAGCCGTTAACTCTTTTTGCTCGATAAAAGCAGGAGCCCACCGCCAGCCACTATCGCCGCTACCCCAGCCCAAACTGGGACATTGACCGTCTGAGTTTCTTTAACCGACAGTTCTAAAGGGCCTAACTTGGCTTCCTGTGTTTCCTTGGTGTAGCTGAATCCGCCATATACCAACCCCAATAGCCCCCCTAAGAGCAAAACAATTGCTACGATCTTGAATAAGCCCATTTCGTCTCTCCTCAAAAATACTGTGGTTTCAACCTATCAATAATAGAATAACGATAATCCTGGAAACGGTGATTACGTTGTAGAACTTAAGTTTCCAGGCTACCGAGACATTATCGGATCCTTACTTTGCGACACCACAAGTGCATAATTTCTCTCCAGTGACGCTAAAGGACTCGTCGGCCTTGAATGACCCTCAGTATGATTACGATGACAGCGATTACCAATAATAAGTGAATGAACCCGCCCAACGTGTATGAGGAAACTAAACCCAGTACCCAGAGGACAATTAAAATGAGTGCAATACTTTCAAGCATGTGAGCTTCTCCTTAACAAGCCGTCAATTGACGGCGATATGAATCATAGATAAACAGTTGTAGCAAAAAGAAATTCAGCAATATCTGCCTACAAACCGGCGAGATTCATATTCATCTCCCGTGAAAATAGTATTTGAGAACATCTTATTGCGGCGGTACATTTAGCCCGTTTCTTTGAACCAAGATGCACCGCTCAACAGTGCCCGTATTAGTTGTCTTCAATTTCTTTCTTAATATCTTCCTTGAGGTCACCAAAGCCCGATTGGACTTTACCGACGTTCTTTTGGACATTTCCTTCTATCTCCAGGCCTTTATCGTCCAATAGTACCCCGGCAGCTTCCTTAACCTTGCCTTTGGCTTCCTCGACACGGCCTTTCACTTGATCTTTGTTCATGATTGTCTCCTCATAATTAATTTAGCCTTGGACTGATAGCCAAGATTAAAGCGCGTAACATTTCTTATCGCTTGCTTATAAAGATACACACAATATTAAGTTTGGTCTGTACGGTATCGCACAAAGATATTCAGGTTTTAATTAGAATGTGGAGTTAAATCACCCCCGGCAAAGCCGGGGGCTTATCATTGTTAGCCCCTCAAAGGGGCATATTTAGGAATCGCCTAAAGGCGATCACACTTTCCAAAGGGTCAACTGTTCGTAACGCTCGTCTTCGCGCTCTTGCTCCCTGATGTACTTGCGCACCATATCTTCGTCAAGGCCGACTGTCGAGACAAAATAGCCTCTCGCCCAAAAGTTTTCCCCAGTGAAGTTCTCCGTTTTACCCCTAAACTCCCTGGCAATCGAAATCGCACTCTTCCCTTTGATAAACCCAACCACGTTCGATACCGCGTATTTGGGAGGGATGCTCAGGCACATGTGGACATGGTCCGCCATCAAATGCCCCTCGACGACCTCGCAGCCCTTCTGCTTCGCCAGTTCATGAAATACCCTACCCAAGTGCCGACGTATTTGCCCAAACAACTGCTTCCGCCTTCGCTTGGGAATGAACACAACGTGGTATTTGCAATTCCACTTTGTATGGCTCAAACTTTGATACTCTCTCATTCTCGATTCTCCGAACTATTGACCAAGTTCCCGAGAATCGGCCCGACCGCCTTATAGGTCAAACCTTTGAGAGTCCCCCGGCATAGCCGGGGGTTTACTTTATTTAATTATTTGAACGCCCAATGCTTGGCAAGGAACAGTAATGGATCGACCCTAAATAAGCAGAATTAACCTTCACATGAAAGCGACATAATCAAAAAATAGCGGATATTTTCTTAGGTAGGCTTCATATTAAATGTACCCTCAAATTCCAATGGCGATAGTAGCTTTGTTTTGTGCGCCCACGTTTTCCGTTGTAAAAAACCAAACAACCAATATTGGTTTTGTATTGAAATGAGAGAAACCACACCGGTTTTCACCCTGAAGTTACAATGCAACGGTCTTGCTACTTGGCTAGATCCTGCCCATAAAGGCCAGGATTAGCAAGATAACCAAGAATCGGCCCTGAGCCACCACCGGGCCGTCCCATCCCCGGCTGTGTGGCCAGACTGGAATGACGCCACTTAGCAGCAAGAGAATAATGACGGCTAAGGTCTTGCGAAGTGGCATGATAATCCTCCTGTTTAGGCTAATACGTTATAGTTTCCAATTTTAATTTAACCGACTTTGCAAACTTATTGAAACATTCGCAATAAACCAAGTGAGTAGGCACAATTAATTCAAGGTAAACCCTCGCTAAGCCGGGGGACTCTCAAAGGTTTGACCTATAAGGCGGTCAAGCAGATTCTCAGGAACTTGGTCAATAGTCCGGAGAATCGAGAATGAGAGAGCATCAAAGTTTGGGTCATACCCAATGTAATCGCAAATATAATGTCTTGTTCATCCCTAAGAGGAGACGGAGTGGTCGTTTGGGCAAACACAGAGCTCCTGAGTAGGGTGTTGACCTGGTGAAACAGGAAGGTTGCGAGGTTGTAGAAGTGCATTTGATGGTGATTCATGTCCACAGGAGCCTGGGTATCCCGCCGAAATACGCGGTCTCGAACATGGCCGGGTTCATCAAAGGGAAGGGTGCGATTTCGGTTGCCAGGGAATTCAGGGCAAAACGAAGAACTTCGGCGGAGGAAATTTCTGGACTTGGGGCTATTTTGTCCCGACGGTTGGCCTGGACGAAGGTATGGTTCGGAACTAGATCGGGTAATAAGAACTGACTGGAAGAGGGTGTTACGAACAATTGAGCCTTCGGAAAAAATGGTCGCCTTTAGGTGAATTTTGGGCAAGTTCTCTCTTTGAGGGGGCTAACAACAATTAGCTCTCGGCCTGTGCCGAAGGGTAATTTAACTTTTTAATATTTTGTTTCATTTCCAAGCATTGGTTAATAAAAAAATAGGGTGCTTTGCCCATATCGTACAATTACTTTGGTTTGTATAAACCAAGTTGCGATGGTGGTTTCAAACCAGTATAAACTTCACTAATCCTCAGGTAAATCACAATTCTGATATATATCATAGACTTAAATAATTGGCAAAGAACCTGCTTAATGTTTTTATAAGTTAGGTCTAACCATATAACTTTGATTGATATGCATGTAGTACATGCTAGAGGCAATACCCTATTCAGAAGAAACAACTGAAAAACTATAATAATTTATATTAATCAATACCTTAAATTAAATTAACAAGTTTTCCTTAATAGGAATTTTCGCTCCCTTGCGCCTTAAAACCGATAAGCAAATGATCACTAAAATATGTGCAGTCCTAGGTTTAACCGCCACGCTATTAAGTGCTTGCCATCAAGCAGAAACCGAGAAACAGGAAGACCTCCCTAAACTGGAGGCAACCACTCCACTCCGTGAAGATACTTCTGTCACGAAAGAATATGTTTGTCAGATTCATGCCATTAGGCATATTGAAGTCCGGGCATTAGAAAGGGGGTATTTGCAGAATATCTTTGTGGATGAAGGGCAAATGGTGCATCAGGGTCAGCCCATGTTCAAAATCATGCCCAGCATCTATCAGGCAGAGCTTTTAAAAGCAAAAGCCGAAGCGAATACCATGAATATCGAATATCTCAATACTAAAGGGTTGGCTGATCAAAAAATCGTATCAGCCAATGAATTGGCATTGGCAAAAGCAAAGTTAGACAAGGCGAAGGCGGAAGTGAAAATGGCGGAAACCCACTTGGGCTTTACCGACATCAATGCGCCTTTTGATGGGATTATGGACCATTTAGCGGTTAGGAACGGCAGTCTTCTCGACGAAGGTACCTTGTTAACCACACTGTCTGACATCAGCCAATTATGGGTCTATTTCAACGTCCCGGAAGCCGAATATCTCGATTACAAGATGCCCAATTCTGGGGATGATCGGACGAGTAAGGTGAAGCTAAAGATGGCAAATGGCAAGATTTTTAACCAACCGGGTGTCATTGAAACGATTGAAGCCGATTTCGATAATACCGCCGGAAATATCGAATTCCGTGCCACCTTCCCTAATCCGGACAAACTGCTTAGGCATGGCGAGACGGGCACGATCCTGATGGCAAAGCCCTACAAAAACGCATTGCTTATCCCCCAAAAAGCGGTATTCGAAATCATGGACAAATCCTATGTCTACATCGTCAACAAAGAAGGTAAGCTGGAGCAAAGGCTAATCAAGATCGAAGTCGATTTGCCGCATCTATTTATCGTAAAAGAGGGCTTGAAGGACGATGACAAGATCTTGCTGGAAGGTTTGCGCAAAGTGCATTCCGGGGAAGAGGTGAAAATCGATTTGAGGCCACCCGAAAAGGTTCGCTCAGAGTTGGAATTATATACAGAGTAACCTTTAAGCCAGAGATTAATTATGTTCAATATTTTTATCAAAAGGCCTGTCATGGCGATCGTGTTATCGCTCGTGTTTCTGTTTATGGGCTTGCTGGCGATCCGATCCTTGCCCATTTCCCAGTTCCCGGATATTGCCCCACCCCGTGTCATGGTTTCATTGGCGTATCCCGGCTCCAGCGCCGATGTCCTGGTACAATCGTCCCTGATTACGATCGAACGCGCCATTAATGGCGTTCCCGGCATGAAATACATCGTCTCGGATGCGACCAGCGCCGGTGAAGCCGTCATTCAAGTGCTGTTCGACCTGAGCGTTGACCCTAACATAGCGATGGTTAACGTAAAGACGCGCCTGGACCAAGTCATGAACAGGCTACCCAAGCTGGTTCAACTGGAAGGGGTGATCGTCGAACGGGTGCAGCCCAGCATGCTCATGTACATTAACCTGTACAGCAAAGATAAAAATGCGGATCAGAAATTATTGTACAACTATGCTTTGGCCTATGTTATCCCGGAAGTCCAACGGATCTATGGCATTGCCCAAGCAAAAATATTAGGCAGCCGCCAATATGCGATGCGGATTTGGCTGAATCCGGACCGGATGCGGGCCTATAACGTCTCGATAGACGAGGTGATGGATGCGATTGCAAACCAAAGCATTATCGGTCGGCCAGGACGGATAGGCCAAAGCACGGGCATTGCCGCCCAGTCCAAAGAGTATGTGCTGGTCTATCAAGGGCGGTACAACAAGCCGGAACAATACGAAGACATTATCATCCGAGCCAACTCGGAAGGCGAGATATTGCACCTTAAAGACATTGCCAAAGTCGATTTAAGTAGCGAGTTTTATGATATTTACTCGGATAAGGATTCTTTTCCTTCTGCGTCCATCGTGCTGAAGCAAAACTACGGCAGTAATGCCAGCAAGGTCATCGAGGACGTGAAGGAAAAATTGAAAGAATTGAAAAAATCCTTCCCGGAGGGCATGGATTACGAAATCAACTACGATGTGTCTCGGTTCGTTGATGCTTCCATCGAAAAAGTCCTGCATACCTTAGGGGAAGCGTTCGTGCTGGTATCCTTGGTGGTCTTTATTTTCCTGGGCGACTGGCGTTCTACCTTGATTCCGGTACTGGCAGTACCGGTTTCGCTGATCGGGGCATTCGCCGTCATGTTAGCGTTCGGGCTTTCGATTAATCTCATTACCCTGTTTGCCCTGGTGCTGGCCATCGGTATTGTGGTTGATGATGCGATTGTGGTGGTCGAAGCGGTGCATGCGAAAATGGAGGCTGAAAATGTTTCCCCTTATGTCGCGTCGAAAAAAGTATTAGGGGAAATCGGCGGCGCCATTGTGGCGATCACCTTGGTCATGACCTCGGTGTTCGTCCCCCTTGCCTTCATGACCGGGCCGGTTGGCGTGTTCTATCGGCAATTCGCTATAGCCATGGCCTCGTCGATTGTGATTTCGGCGATCGTCGCTTTATCGCTCGCGCCTGTTCTATGCGCGATGATCCTGAAAAACACCCATGGGCAACCGAAACGGAAAACGCCGATAAGTTTTTTCATCGGTGCATTCAACGCCGTTTTCGAAAAGGTAACGGGCCGATACGTTAAATTTCTCAATGTCGTCGTCATGAGGCGACTCCTGACATTTTTGATTTTGGGCGGGTTTTGCTTTGGTATTTTCGCGGTCAACGAGGAGTTGCCTTCGGGTTTTATTCCCGGTGAAGACCAAGGCATGATTTATGCGATTATTCAAACACCGCCCGGCTCAACGCTGGAAGTGACCAACAAGGTGGCACGGGAAATAGAAGGCATAGCCAGTAAAATTGATGGCGTGCAATCGATTTCTTCTTTGGCCGGCTATGAAGTGCTCACCGAAGGACGTGGTTCCAACGCGGGTACGGTTATTATCAACCTGAAAGATTGGTCGGAGCGTAAACATTCCGTCCAGGACATTATCCACGAGCTGGAGGAAAAAACCCACGACTTCGGTGCCACGATCGAGTTCTTTGAACCTCCGGCCGTCCCCGGTTACGGCGCTGCGTCGGGCTTGGCATTTCGCTTGTTGGACAAGACCCTGGGCACGGACTACCAAGAGTTTGACAAACTTAACCAGATGTTCATGGCGGAGCTGCGCAAGCGCAAGGAGCTGACAGGGTTGTTTACTTTTTATGCAGCCAATTATCCGCAATACGAACTGGTCATCGACAATAAACTGGCCATGCAAAAAGGGGTATCGATCGACAAAGCCATGAATAACCTGGATATCATGATCGGTAGCACCTACGAGCAAGGTTTTATCCGTTTCAATAATTTTTTTAAGGTTTACGCGCAAGCCAGCCCCGAGTTCCGGCGCTTCCCTTCGGATGTGCTGAAATACTATGTGAAAAATGAAGCAGGCGAGATGGTGCCGTACTCCGCCTTCATGACCATGAAGAAAAGGCAAGGCCCCAATGAGATCACGCGTTACAACCTCTACAATTCTGCGGCCATCCGTGCCGAGCCTGCCGTGGGCTATACCACGGGCGATGCGATCAAGGCAGTGCAGGAAGTCGCGGCCAAAGCATTACCGCGGGGTTATGACGTAGCCTGGGAAGGCCTCTCGTTCGACGAAGCCGCCCGAGGCAATGAAGCGCTGGTGATCTTCGTGGTCGTGTTAGTGTTCGTCTACTTAGTGTTGGCCGCGCAGTACGAAAGCTTTGTCTTGCCGTTGGCGGTGATTTGTTCGCTGCCTCCAGGTATTTTCGGCGCCTTCTTCCTGCTGAAAACATTGG
Source organism: uncultured Methylomagnum sp. (assembly GCA_964435245.1). Taxonomy (GTDB): domain Bacteria; phylum Pseudomonadota; class Gammaproteobacteria; order Methylococcales; family Methylomonadaceae; genus Methyloglobulus. The sequence goes on along the minus strand of CAYSYU010000004.1, from coordinate 167,636 downwards.
GTCTTGCCAACGATGTCTACGCTCAACTGGGGCTGGTCATGTTGATTGGCCTGCTCGGCAAAAACGCGGTATTGATTATCGAATTTGCGGTTCAGAAACAAGCCCAAGGCATGACGGTTAAAGAGGCGGCGATTGCGGGCGCGCAAGCGCGTTTTCGGCCGATTTTGATGACCTCCTTTGCGTTTATCGCTGGCTTGATACCCTTGGCTGTGGCAACGGGTGCGGGTGCTGTCGGTAACCGGACGATTGGCACCTCTTCCTTGGGCGGAATGATTTTCGGCACGGTGTTTGGCGTCATCCTGATTCCAGGGCTTTATTATATTTTTGCCAAAATGATCGAAGGAAAATCCTTGATTAGGAACGAAGATCTTGGTCCTTTAACGGAAACTTATCACTATGGTTCGGGTGATGAAAACGATTATGATTAAAATTTTTCATTTTGTGGCAATGGGTGCTGTAGGGCTGATGTTGCAAGCTTGCAGCATTCCGGCGATGACAAGCAAAAAGGCCGATTCCCATCTTCCTGACAGCTTTAATCAGGATCCCTCACAAAAGACGAGTACGGCCACTGTGAAATGGAAGGATTTCTTTGAAGATCCGAACTTATTGAGCTTGATAGACACGGCGGTCGCCAATAACAAAGAAGTCAACATCATGTTGCAGCGCATTAGCGTTGCGCAAAATGAGATTCAAGCGCGTAGAGGTGCTTATTTGCCGTTTGTTAATTTTGGTGCAAGTGCGGCTGGCGAAAAAACCGCAGATTTCACAAGAAATGGCGCTGTCGAAAATAACCTTGATATCAAACCGGGCGAAGCATTTCCTGCCTTCTTAGGCGATTATCAATTTGGGTTATTTTCGACCTGGGAGATCGACGTTTGGAAAAAGCTGAGGAATGCGACTCAGGTGGCCAAGCTGGAATACATGGCTTCGATAGAAGGCAAACATTTTTTAGTGACGAATCTTGTTGCTGAAGTGGCGCGTTCCTATTATGAACTGATTACATTGGACAATCAGCTTGAGAATTTAGAACAAAATATTGCTATCCAACAAAATGGTTTGGAGATAGTAAAACAGCTACAGCTTTATGCAAGGTCGAATGCACTTGCGGTCAAACGTTACGAGGCGGAAGTAACGAAAAACCAAAGCAAAAGGTATGAAATCAAGCAACAGATTACAGTGAATGAAAACCGGATCAACTTTCTGTTAGGGAGGACACCCCAACCTATTCGACGGACGTCAACCGGTTTTATGGACATCAAGCCAAAAATACTTAACTCGGGCATTCCATCGCAATTGCTGCAAAACAGGCCCGATATTCGGAAAGCGGAGCTTGAGCTGGCGGCAGCCGATTTAAATATCAAGGTAGCCAAAGCTAATTTCTATCCATCCTTCGGCATAAAAGCCGGTGTCGGATTTGAGGCTTTTGCCCTTAAATTTCTGATCAATACGCCTGAGTCATTGGCGGCCTCTATCGCAGGGGAGATGGTCGCGCCACTAGTCAACAGGAATGCCATCATAGCCGAATATAAAAATTCAAATGCCAAGCAAATTCAGGCGGCTTATGAGTACGAGCAAAGTATTATCAACGCTTATGCTGAAGTGTCCAATCAACTTTCAAATATAGACAATCTGGGTAAAAACTATCAGCTCAAGAGAAAGCAGGTTGATTTTCTTATCCAATCAATCGATGTTTCAACTCAATTGTTTAAATCCGCCCGTGCAGATTATTTGGACGTGCTATTGACTCAAAGGGATGCCTTGGAAGCCAAAAAAGATCTCATTGAGACGAAACAAAAGCAAATTATCGCCATGGTGGATCTTTATAAGTCGCTCGGTGGCGGATGGCATTAGACGAAAATATAGCTACGGTGAAATACATGGTCAAAAGAAAAATGCCCAAAATTCGGCAATCGAAAATTTGCCAAACTTTTTATTTGTGGCAAAGATATTCAATATAAGCCAAACCATTTGGCTACGGCACACGTACCACACAGCGTCAGTGCCCGAATCTCACCGGTAAAGCCTGCCAGACGAACCGGCATGCGGTATCCATACACAGCCCCAACAAACTGCCGGTTGTCTTTCGCCGTCACGGTCCGTTACCCGACTTCCCGGGCAAAAGCACTTGATGCACTCCCGTTTTGAACCGCTTAATACCGTTCTGGCAATTATGGCTTGCGGCAAAACAAAAAATAATACAATAAGTCCATCATTCTTCTTAAAGTATTAGGGAATACGCCCTAACTAAAGGACAAAATTGAATGCCTTTACCAATGCGCCCGGCAGTCGCATGCTATTCGTGCCGCGCTGGCCGTAGGATTCGCTGTCGACCAACAGTTCGCGTTCACAGGTCAAACCGATTAAATTTTCTCCCAGCAATTTGAACAAGGAATCGTCGAAGCGCATTGCCTTTAAAGGGGCCTTGACCTGACCTCCCTCGACCCAGAAGGTGGCGAAACGCGTCATGCCGGTGATGCGGCAATTGGAACGGTCGGAGAAGTTAAGGTACCAAAGGTTGCCGATGTAAATGCCCATGTCGAGTTCTGCCAAAACATGTGACGCTGGCAAATTGCCTGCATGGATATCGATTGCGGCCATCGTTTCGCTGCCATTAGCCCCATTTGTCGAAATGCCATATTCTTTGGCAGTCCGCGGAGATACCATGCTGTCCGAAAGGCATCCATGGTCGATTAATGTTATACACCTGGGTTTGATGAAACCCTCCCGTTGAAACCCCGGCGCGATACCGTCTGCAGTGTTTTCGCAGAGTGTTATCGCCGGATTCAGCCGTAATCCCCCATACCGCATCCGACGCAGCGGGCTTTGTTTCGTGCGCAAGGCCTTTTCAGAAATGCCGCCCCAATTAAGCATGCGGACCAGTTCGGCGAATGCGGCGGGCGCCAGGTATGCCCGATAATGACCCAATTCAAGCGCCAACGGGTCGAATTTGAGGAACTCCAATTGGGCAACGGCTGTATGGAACTTATCTTTAAACTCGGTGCTATCCCAATCGAATCCGGCATAGGCAGCCTTTACGGCCTTGTCACGGCTTTGGAACAAGCTCCAGTCAAGGTTAAAGCTTGCGGTTTCATGCCAATTCCGTTGCCCATAAGAGTTGGCGAACCCGCGATAAATCGGCCCGGCAGCGAGGATGCCCACAAAATCATAGGATTGCGCCGCCGCCATAATTTCATCGACAATGGCGCTGGTTGCCGGTAGGCGCGGGGCGACGGCGTGTTCGTTCGAACACACATCAGTTGAAATCAGCAAATGTGGGTCTTCCGGCAGGTCGGCCAATCGGTTGCGTAAAATGCAAACCAAACGGTCGATAACCTCATGGTCGGTATCGAGGTTTCCGCTTAGCGTAATCGTACCATTCGCATGGCGAAGCCCATTGATCAAGTCCAAATTAAGGTAAATTTGCCTTACATGCCCCGGCTGGCGGATAGCGCCACGGTTAAAGCGGACGAAATCGGAATCCTCGGCGGAAAACCAACAAGTGAATTGTTCGTTTCCCTTAATCCGGCTTTGCAGATAATCGGCGAGCTTATAAAAATAGCCTTGCATTCAGTCTTGTCCCCCGAAGATCTCTATATCCCCGAACAGGCAGGCTGGCGATGCATGGCCGACCCGGATGACTTGCGACGGTTCGGCCTTGCCGCAAAAGGGAGTCCCCATCACTTCGAAAGTCGACCTGTCCCCAACCGCTTTCAGGCTGCGCCAGAAAGTGGCGGAAATACCCCGGTAATTCGGGTTTTTAAGGATACCTTTTAGCTCGCCATTTTCAATCAGTCGGCCGTATTCGCAGCCGAACTGGAATTTGTTGCGGGAATCGTCGATAGACCATGACGTATTCGTGTCCATCAAAACACCGCATTCGACCGACCCTATCATTGCCGATATGCTGCTGGCTCCGGGTTCGATATTTAAGTTGGCAATTCGGTCTACTGGGGGACGGTTCCAATTGCATGCCCGGGCGGCGGCAACACCGGCAATTCCGGCACGGGCTTGCGAAATGGCTCCGCCAAGCGGGCGTTCCAGTATGCCATGGCGTATGACGTATTGTTTTTCGGCGAGGCTGCCGTCATCGTCCCAACGATAACTGGAAAATTCTTCATGCAAGGTGGGGTCGAAACTGACATTTAGTAATTCGGAACCATAACGGTATTGGCCGAACATGTCGAGGGTGACGAAACTGCTACCCGCGAAATTGCGTTCGTCGCCTAAGATACGGTCAAGTTCGAGTGGATGGCCGATAGACTCATGAATTTGTAACATCATCTGGGACGGCATTAGCAATAAATCTATATTTCCGGACGGACAGTTGGGTGCAGCCAGCAATTCCAGCGCTCCTTCCGCTAACAGCCGTCCGCTGCCAAGCATGCCGCTGTCGAGAAAAACCGACAAGCCGCCTTGTTGGCATAGGCAACGGCCGCCAAATGAACGCGTCTGAGTGTCGGTACCGGCGTTGGCAGTTACATAAAGGTTTGGCACCACATAACGGAACTGCTGTTCGATATCGCCGCCATCGGCTGTAAGGTAGAGTTGGTCGGAACTTGTCGTCCACAATGAGGCTTCCCAATCGACAATCCGGTCGTCGATCCGGCAAGTGGCAGATTCGGCTTGCAGCAGGTCGATGATTTCGCGCCGCGATGGGTGATCCGATGTCGCAGGGCAGGGGTTGCGGTATTTCCCGATGTAGCATGGCAGTGTGATTTTTGAAAAGTCTGTAATCGGATGTTTCGCACAAGCGGCAGCCCAGGTTTTGGCCCGATCGAGCGCCGCTTTTAGTCCGGATGTTGACAGGTCGCTGGTCGCGGCATAGCCGTAGCCGCCACGATGGATGACCGTCACGATAGCGCCGCGGTCAATACGGGTGGATAACGGTTGCAACACGTCTTGCCTTACACTTATTTGCTCGCCGCTCTCCTCAAGCACACGCAAAGAACAGAAATCGACCGCAGGTGCGAGATTTTTAAAAAGTATGCGTATCGAATTAAACACGGTTCGCCTCGAAAATGGTTTGTGTTATGCGGCGCCTGGTTGTGGGTTTGGTACATACAAAACCAGCCGATACGCCATCATAAAGGACATAAAGATAAGGCCGCTGTATTGAGTATCACACAAGGTTAAAAAATTACCAGCCGTAAAACTTTTTTCTCGTATTGTTTTCCCCTGGATCACTAAGCCATGTCTGGGAACTGCATGTGAACTAGTAAATACCGCCCCGATTACTGATATAGGCTGCGCTGGTTTCCAAAATGCCGTTTGACTAACAGATTTTGTCAGGAACCACGATATGGATAAAATTGGATTAATGGTTGATAATCAGTCCCGAATTAAAACTTGTTTAGGGCAATGAATGGCTTCAGCTTTTTCCCACATTGCAGTTCCTGCAGTCTTTTATGCCAGTTTCAAAAGCGACACGGTGAATTTCAAGCTTTTTGTAGTGGCTGCGGTATGCTCTATTTTCCCAGATATTGATGTCATTGGTTTCAAATTCGGTGTTCCTTATGGGTCACAATGGGGGCATCGGGGTTTTACGCATTCGATCGTGTTCGCCCTAGCGCTTGCGTCCTTGCTTTCTTGTTTTCATAGGCAACTCCGGTCTAAGCCTTGGACAGTGTTTTGGCTTATTTTTGCGTCGTGTGCTTCCCACGCCTTCCTGGATGCAATGACCAATGGCGGCCTTGGCGTGGCATTATATTGGCCTTTCAGTATGGAACGGATATTTCTTCCTTTTAGGCCGATTGAGGTTTCCCCCATCGGGGTTGGCAGCTTTTATACAGAATGGGGACTTCGTGTGATCACTACGGAGCTCGTTTGGGTGTTGATTCCTGCGTTACTGATCGGCACTATTGGTACGGTATTGCGGCGAATTTACACAAAAGGCCAATAGGTTCAATTTCAGGTCAGTCCGATTTATTGGTTGAGACTATATTTAAGCGGTTAAATCGGAGGAAGAGGTTGTGGCTGAAACAAGGATTTACAGTACGCTTAGGGAATTTTACCCTCGCTGAAATTCAGGGAATGCGCTGAACCGGGGTCGGGAAGCGCGTGAATTTTAGTCGCGAGTAGCCATATCGAGACGGCGTTTTATCGAGCATGCTGTTTGCGAAGGGAAAATGCAATCGGCCGATGTCGATGGCGTAAAGTCATTGCGAGAACGATGTTGGATATCCCCTTGCTGGGTATCCGGCGAGAGAAGCAGGACGGCTCGGGCTTGCGCAGCAATTTAAACCGTCGCTCAAATTTTGAGGATTTTTGGGTAGGACACCCAGAAAAATCTTTACTCAAAATGAGCGACTCGCTTGTTTTACCTCACCGAACATACCGACAGAAGCTGCCGTAGATTGCACTTCGTTGGCACAACAATAGCGCTGGTATTACTTGTCGGCGCTTTAATAACGCAATTTTGGTGGGTGATAGCTGTAGCCTTTCTTCTAGATTACAGTTTCGCCTGGATCGGGCATTTTTGGTTTGAACACAATAAGCCTGCCACGTTCCAATATCCCGTCTTCAGCTTTCTCAGCGACTGTGGTGGGATATGTTGACCGGCAAGATACGCTTTTAAGCATTTCCTGCTTGTTCAGCCGATACCTTAAAGTTATATCGCCCCCCTGTATGACTTTGGGAACGATTAAGTATCCTTGCAAGTGTACCACAAGCAGTCATTGGCATATGAATTGTGTATCCCAACGCATGTTTGTCAGTGTTTGGTCAACAGATTCAACTGCTGAATTTCCCTCGCCAAACGGGGGATGTCTATAGGGTCACCGCCGTATCGTTGCATTAATAAACCATTTTTATCGTACAGGTAAAGTAGATTTGTATGGTCAGTGGCTTGGGGCTTGGTTTTGCGGGGGTCATAAACATGGAGTTGCTTAGTCAGCTTGGCAACAACTTGTTCATTACCCGTTGCAAATGTCCAATCCGATGTATCTGCACCCATTGTTTTGGCGTAAGTTTTTAGAATTGCGGGAGTGTCGTGGTTTGGGTCCACGGTTATCGACAAAAATCGTATAGCCTTACGCTCCCCCTTAGGGATTTTTTTCTGCACTTCAACGAGTTGCCGTGTTTGTAAGGGGCATGTTGCACCGCAGGTTGTGAAGATAAAATTGACCAATAAGGTTTTGCCTTTGTAATTAGCCAGCGGGAAAACACGGCCATTTTGGTCTTGGAGAACCAAGTCGAATAATGGGTTGCCGGGAATAATCTTTGCCTCAGCAGCCGAGACAATATATATGAAGCCCGGCATTACAAACAATAGCGAAACTTTTGCAAAAAAATGCCAAAATTTCGACACCTTGGCGGCAAAAATTAAGTGTAGTTTGTATGTCCGCAAAAATTGCATAAGTTCCCCCCAGCGCTACCTTTTCATCGGTATTATTGGTTCAGCCTTTTAATGTTTGTTCCTGGGTTTTGCATCTAATAAGCCTGTCAAGCATAAGAATCTGTTGATTTTTTACTCGTTTACAATGAACAGAATCAGTTTTCCCAGGTGCTTCCAAACCGAGGAGAAGTGTGATGCGGGAAGTTAAAAATTTCTTTCTTCTCCTCATCCAACTTACTCCTTACAAATAAGGGGATGGATAATCCTACTCTTTTACTTAAAGGCATCACAGTATCCTGCGCAAGCAACGGTAACCTATTCCTTGTTTTCAGTAAGAAATATAGGGTAAATGCTAGCCCGCCATAGCTTGCAAGCAGTAGTAGTCTTTAAAATCCCAATCCCCTCACATGCATTTACAATAAAATCACTGATATTTACATGATTTCTTAGTGCCTACTATAGGGTCGCCGAACGTGGCATTGTTGCAGGCAATGCTGCCCGTGATTCCGATTTTTGCAAACCAACTTGATTTGGCGCCGTACCACACAATTGCTGTCCTTCCGGAAGGGAGGGCACAGGTATTGTTTTCGGCCGCGCAGGTTATTGCAGTACTTGGCGGGGTCGCGCTGGCGGCGGTGACGATGTATTTGCATGACTTGCCGACACCTACGAGCGGATCGCCAAATGTCGTGTTATTACATGCAATACTTCCACTCACTCCTGTTTTAGATACCCAGCCCGTATTGGCACCGTACCAGACAGTAGCAATGCTACCAGCCGGTAACGTACAGGTTTGGTTCTCGTTTGCGCAAGCAATGGCATTGGTCGGTGGCAAACTGGCAGGATTTGGTTCTTCAGCACCAATCTGTTGCAGGAAAGCCGCGAGATTCGTGAGATCACCGCCAGCAACGGTATTGCCTTGGTGGGCTTGCACCGCAGCCGCTAAAGTTGGGGCACTGCCGTCGTGTAGGTATGGTGCTGAAGCCCAAACATCTCGAAGCGTTGGTACGTCCAATCCGGTCAGCGTGGCACCCAAACGAGTTCCGCTAGTGGGCTTAATGGTGCCGATATTTTTTAACATGCTCGAATCGGCGCTGACCGTGAAGCCGGTACCGGTATGGCAGTTCGTGCATTTGGCATTTTGGAACACCGTTTTGCCTGCCGCCGCCGCCGCAGTCAAGCTTGCGTCAGCAGCACGGTATGGGCTGTTGTCGAAGCTGTTGAGCGAACCTAGGTATGCGGCCAACGCATCCAAGTCTGCACTGACCCCGGCCTTTTTGTCGCCCAAAGGTTGGTTACGGGTGCCCGTGTTGAACTGGACATCAGTCATCAAACCGATACCGCCAGCTAGGTTGCGGATTTGTTTTTCAAAATCTTGGACTTCGTCGAAATTAGCCGTCCAATGCAAGAAACCATTACCCATACCGGCACGGCCTTTCAAGGGAATAGTATTGCGTAAACCTTCGCCAAAACCGGTTAAGTCCCACACCCGCCCGTCGTGACCAGCATCGTTATGGCAGCTTGCACAACTCATATAGCTGTCGCCAGCCAAACGAATATCCCTGGCATCGTAGAACAACTGCTTGCCCTTAAGCACCGTAGCGGAAAGCTTTTCAACCTTCACGCTGGCTGTTGTGGTGATAAGGTTCGACTTAAACTCTCCATTTTTGGTTAACGGGCTTATGTCAATAACACTGACAGTACGATCCATGAAGTTTTGGACATACAAGCGAGTGCCGTCTTGAGAGACGGTTAGCGCTTGCGGCGCCAAGCCGACTTCAATACGGAACAGGCTCTTGCCGCCTATCGCATTGACTACCTCAACTTGACGCGCGGTTTCCAAGGCGACAAACATATAAGCACCGGTCGGGTCATAACTGGCGGCACTCGCCAAACTACTGTTGTCGTGGTCTATCCGTGAAGGGTAGTCTTCAGCCAACGTCGTCAGGTCTATGCGTGAACTGATCGCCCGGACAGTGTTTTGAAAATTAAGGTTCTGGGTATTTCGCAAGCTTCCACGCTTAATGTTGTCCTGTTTGGACGGTATCCACGCCGATTTGCCATCAGGGGTAATTACCGCTGCCCCTAAATAGTTCGGGATACCACTGCCTTGTATTTCGGTATCAGTCTTGTCGCTATGCTTAAGAATAACGGTATTGGATAGCGCCATATTGGCCGGACTTACCACCAATACTTCGGCACCGGCCGTATAGGTATCAACGCTTGCCGTACTCTCTCCCGGTAGCGCTGGCGTAATAAAACGAGAGACCAAAACTCGGCTGCTATTGGCGTCGATTGACAGGTGGCGCACGTTTGCACCCACAGTCAACACGGCAATTTGCGCCCCTGTGGATGGGTTCAATTTGAGCAATTGCCCACTGGCTTCTAGCACCACATAGGCTGCTGTCCCATCAGGCGCAAAAGCCAAGCCATGCGGATTTGATGCGCGCGGCAAGCCGATGGTTTGCGTTACCGTCAACGTGGACGGGCTAATAATCGATATATTATTCGAGGCCTTGTTTACGACCCAGATGCTGCCGTTTGGGGAAATCGCAACTGAACGCGGGCTGGTGCCGACGGTTATTTCGGCAACTAGGGCATTGGTGCTGTTGTTGAACACGCTAACCGAATTATTGTCAGGGTTCACTACCCAAAGGCGCGTACCATCGGTTTGCTTTTCCAAAGCTATTGCTGAGGACGCCGTGGGGGTTTTAGAGGTAACTGCGCCGACAACCGCCTGTACAAATGTTTTTGTATGGGTACTACCGTCTGCTAAACGTACCGTTAACGTAACGAGGTACAAGCCTGACTGGGCATATTGGTGACTGGTTGCTGGGCTTGTACTAAACGCAGTAGTTGCAGATCCATCGCCAAAATCCCAGCTATACTGTGCACCGGCAACATTGATTGCTGGCGCGTAATTTACTGTACCGCCCGAATTGATGATAGGCGCGGAGACAGGAGGTATCTGAATAGCATTTACGGCTGTTTTGACAACAAAACTAGCGGAATCATTAAACGCAGCAGTACCATCTGTAGGATCCAACCAGATTTGTCCATTACGGTTACGTATCACATTGCTCGGAAAATTCCGGGAACGCAAAGTAACGCCGCCCAATGTGGATAATCCGACTTCGGGGCAGAAAGTAGAGTCGTCATTGAATAATGCCGTGCCGTCACTGGCACCGGCCATCAAGCGATAATTTTGGTGCCGCAAGAATTGGCCCGGTTTTGCCGCGTACTCGAAGGAAACGCAATTGCCTGCCGCATTGCCGGGACGGACAATGAAGGTGGTGGCTGCAGATTCTTGGGCTGTAGCTGGCGTGCTGACGGTTTGGGAAATGCCAAGGTTACCAGAATCGATACCGATGGCTTGACCGCTTACGTTTAAGGGAGCCAGGGTAACATTGGTATTTAAAGCCAAGGTCACCGGCATATTAGGTTGGGCAATTTGGCCGATGCCTACAATGACCCCTTTCGATGGAACCCCGGCAGCATTAAGCGCGACCACTTGGTAGTAGCCCGGCGGCGCAGTATTGGCATCAGGGATGGTGGCAGTCAATTGCACGCCAATTTGGCTAAAGGTTAACGGAACCCATCTTTGTGTCGTATTGAAAGAATGGGTACCGGAACTGATGCCGACCAACACCAATTGGCTAACTGTGCCGGTATCTACCATGTCTAATTGCAGTGTAGCGGCATTGGCGTAAGTTAGGCTGCTAATTGCGTCTATGGCCGGCCTTGATGCCAATTGGCTCACACCGTTCACGTTTTGGAACAAATACGGTGGATAGTAGATTTCTGCATTCAGATTTGTGACTGGGCCTGGTGTGCCGCCGCCGGTTGACAAAATAGTGCCGTTAGGCAGTAATGAGGTCATTGAATGATAAACCCTGATTTTGCTGGCGAATGCGCCGACGCTCCATGTACCGGTTGCTGGATTCCAGGTTTCAACCGCATAAACGGCATCCGTACCGCCATTATTGCCAACCTTAGTCCCTCCCGTAATAGCTACTTTACCGTTCGGTAATACTATGGCGTTCGGATAACGGCGGGGGAAAGTCATTGTCGGCTGTTCAGTCAACACAGGGTTGGCGCCATTGATGTCTATAACGGTCGCTGCGGCACTGGCCGGATAACCGTCGCCGTTAAAATACCCGTTACCGCCCACTTGTAAAATTTTGCCTGGGGCAAACATCACCGCTGTATTGGTCGCACCGACATTGGGTTTAGTAGTTGCGTTGGCCGGTGTTTTAAATTTTCCTACAATCGTGGTTGTGCCAGTTGCGGTTGTATCCAAATACCACATGGTCTCACTGGAAATACCAAAAACCTTCCCATTGGGGGCAACCCACGCCCGAGGATAAGACAAACGAAGGTAATCCGGGCCAAAAGCGTCCCGACTAGTAGCGCCAAACAAGCTTTGCCAACCGGCAGTAGGGTCGAACAGTTCTGGCGTCATCGAAGCCAAACCACCGTTAATTGCGCCAACCGGGTCGTTAACCATGCCTTCATTGTAGGGCACCATGCCGCCAACAATCACTGATTTGCCATCCGGCAGGTTTAACAGCGTCGTATACCAACGGTCACTCGCCAAGCGGAATGGGGAAGTACTGATGGTGTTGTCTGCTGGGGTAAACAGCCCGCTGTCCCGTGGCGAGTTACCGCCCGAAACCATCAATTGGCCATTGCCCAAATACGTGGCCGTTCCGCAAAAACTGTTAACGCGTGCGGCATCGAAAGTAGTCTTGTGGCTGTTTGTACCGAAACCCAACGCCGGATCCCAGATATCCATGGTGCGTCCGTCTTGGGTATTGCCGTCGGCAGAAGTACCGTAGGTTAAAACCTTGCCGGTTGGCAATACAATAGAATGCAGGCCGTTCATAGGCCATGCAAATGATGCTGACCACATGCCATTTGTGGCGGCATTTGCTGGAATGTTAAGGTTGGCCATCAAGGGGTCGTCCGTCCTGGGAATGCTGATCCATGAAGCATCTGCTGCCTCTGCAAAACGGATAGATAGCACGCATGAGGCGGAGATCATTAACAAACCGCTAACAAACTTGGTTACAAGCTCGATGCACTTAAGAGGTTCGAGCATTTGCTTACCTTCGCTATTTTTTCTACAGGGTGTGAAATTTATTAATTTCATATTTGGATTTCTCGTATAAGGTTTAAACTATAATTTTTAAAAAATAGCAGCGAAAATATCCGGATAAGCGTTGCCTTTTCGCTTTTTCGTGCCGTATTTGCGTCTATTAATTATACCGTGGGTAAGTATTATATTTCCTATAAAACAGATAGATAGCGTGCGGTTGGTTATTTGCGTTCTCTCCAATGTCTTTTGAGCGATAAATAATGAATTTAGATCAACCCTTGCGTGTGGCATTATAACTAGGCTGTTAATGGAGTCTATAAGTAAAAGCACTAATGCGGGACGGCTTTTATAATGAATTTCTGCCCGAATAGCCATTCCGTCAGTTCGTTTCTCCGGCCTTCGGAAGAGTCTCTCATGGGCATCATCGCCCACGTACTTCAGGTAGTCGACGCGATTAAGCTACCGGTGGTAGCCGTCGGAGGCATTGCCGATGCGGGGGCTGCATTTGCCCTCGGCACATCCGGCGTGAAGATGGGAGCCGTTTTCCATGCCTGTGATAGGTCAAGCGCCAGCCTGATCCATCGTAAGGCACTTTTAAACGACCGGGTAGGCACGAGCCGTTAACTAGTGGTTCTACTGGAAGACTGTCCAGGGATATCAAGAATCAATTGCTTGATGAGTTGAACAAAAATGATACGGAGCTCCTTCCCCTACCCGCTTCAGCGGTATCTCGTGCGCCATCTTTCTATTCCTGCTGAGAAGGCCGGACATAGCGAATTTCGGCTGCTGTGGGCTGGACAAAGCGCTGGCCTCTCCCATTGCGAGGACGTGAATATCTTCCTAAGCAATCTCGTTACAAAGGTGACAGCAATTGGCGGAAGCGTTCAGCGCTGGAGTAGAGAGAACTTTTGTAAAGCCTGAACTGACGAGTAGAAATTTACCAAACTATCGTCGATGCCAACGGATAGGGCATAAACCCCGATTAATTACTAGAATCCCCAGAAACATCGCTTTGTAAGATGCGTTCCAGTTCTGCCCGCTGCGTGCGTGAAAAATTCACCAATTCCGGTTCATTGTCAAAGAAGTCAAAGGACGCTTTAAGCGCGGCTTCATCATGTTCTTTAAACTTAATGGCTTTAAGCTGTATGTCGGGTTCATTTTTGCCCAAAGTAACCATGATTTGTTGCGCCATTTCAAGCGACGAATCGAATACCTCGCGTTTGTAATAATCCACGCCTGCTTTAGAAAGCTCGTAGGCATGGCGGCGGTTGCGGGCGCGTGCGAAAATTTTCAAGTGAGGAAATTCTGCTTTTACAAGTCTGACGATTTCAAGAGAGGTTTCAGGATCATCTACGGCGACGATAAGCAGGTTTGCTTTGGCTGCACCGGCACTACGGATTAAATCCAGGCGAGACGCATCGCCAAAATAGCCTTTGAACCCAAATTTCCTGAGCAACTCGATTTGGTCTGGGTCTTTTTCCAAAACTGTCGTTTTAATGCCTTGGGCATTAAGAAAACGGCCAATGACCTGCCCGAAACGACCGAATCCGGCGAGAATGATTGGATTTTCTTCCTCAATCCTATCAAATGAACGCTCTGGCAATTTGCTTAAGAATTTCGGTACGATCAAGCGGTTGTAGAGAACTATGAGCAATGGTGTTACTGCTATTGAAGTTGCTACCGTTAGAGTTAAAAACTTCGCCTGTGCCGGGGGAAGAATATTTAAAGTACCCGCAAACTGGAACAATACAAAAGCAAATTCGCCGCCTTGGGCAAGGGCAAGTGCAAAACCGGAATTATGCAGGACATTGAGGCCGAAAAACCTGCCGAGTATGGACAATATCAATGCCTTCACGGTTATTAACGCAGTGACGGCAAGCACTAATCGTAACGGCGATTCGGCGAATAAATGAAAATCCATGCCCATGCCGACAGAAATGAAAAACAGGCCAAGCAGTAATCCTTTGAAAGGTTCGATGTCGGTTTGCAGGGTGTGGCGATATTCGGAGTTTGCCAGCACCACACCGGCGACAAACGTCCCCAACGCAGGCGATACGCCAACCAGTTGCATCAATAGCGTAATCCCTACGACCACAGCGAGCGAAAGCGCAGTAAACACTTCCCGTAAATCGGTCCTGGCGACTGCCCGGAACAGGTAATAGGATAGGTAACGGCCCGCCGCAATTAGCGCTGCAATGATGCATGTGACGATCAATGCCTGAACCCAACCTGGTAAGTCGGAAATCATATTGGCATGGATTTGCGAGTCTTGGGAACCGTGAGTCGCCAGCAGAGGTATAATGACGAGGATAGGGATGACGGCAATGTCCTGAAACAGCAACACCGAAAACGAAGTTTCACCGATGGGTGTATTCATCAGGTTGGTTTCCTGCAACATCTGTAAAACCAGTGCCGTAGAGGAAAGCGAAAGCGCCATGCCTGCCGCCAGGCTCATTTGCCATGAATATCCCAGCAAAAGGCCAAACAGTGTGAATGCCGAACTGGTCAACAGCACCTGCAAACCGCCCAGCCCGAGAATCGATTTGCGCAAGCGCCACAGTAAGACAGGTTCCAATTCCAAGCCAATGAGAAAAAGCATCATCACCACGCCGAACTCGGCGAAATGCATGATTTTCTCAGCGTCGCCAATCAACCCCAGCCCGAAGGGGCCAATCAAAATGCCCGCCGCGAGATAGCCGAGTACCGAGCCTAATTTGAAGCGACTGGCGATCGGGACGACCAAGCAGGCGGCTGCGAGGAAAACAAATACGTTGCTTAGGCTGTTCACCTCGCGTCACTCCGGCAAGGGGATAAATTCAATCTCGTCCCCGGGCACTTTATCAAAAAGACCTGCTTTCCAATCGGTTTTAGCTTGCGCAATATGCTCGGGTGAACTGGAGACAAAATTCCATTCGATAAATCGAGGTTCGGATAACGGTTCGCCGCCCAACACCATTAGATGGGTGGGTATTATGGCTTCCAAAATGATCGTTTCTCCCTGCACAAACACAGTCATTGTTTGGGATGCGATATTTGTGTCACCGATGCGTAAAGCGCCATCGATAAGATAAATTGCCCGTTCACTGTATTCCTGCGGCAGCTTCAGGCGAGTTCCGGCGGGCATTATTGCTTCAACATAAAACATCGGGCTGTAAACAGTGACAGGCGCTTCATAACCATAGGCCGATCCTGCAATCAGTTTTAACGTGACACCTGATCGTGTCCATTCAGGCAAGGTACCTGCCGGATGATGATGAAACTCCGGTGGCATTTCTTCGTGTTCCGCTGGCAAAGCGATCCAGCTTTGCAAACCATGGGCATAATGTAACTTGCCTTTTTCCTCCGCACTGGTTCGTTCGGAATGAACGATTCCTCTGCCCGCTGTCATCCAGTTGACCGCGCCTGGAGTAATGATTTGTTCAGAGCCTATCGAATCACGGTGCAACACTTCCCCTTGAAACAAATAAGTCACTGTCGCCAAGCCGATATGGGGATGCGGGCGAACATTGATGCCTTCGCCTGGTTGGAACGTGGCAGGCCCCATATGGTCAAGAAAGATAAACGGCCCGACCATTTGCCGATGGGCAGACGGCAGGATACGGCGGACGGAGAAGCCGCCCAAATGTTTAAATCGCGGGACGATTGTGAGGTCAATCAGTTTCATGAGAAATTTTATTAATTAGCTTATTTAACATAAAGCGATAAAAATCATGGTCATCGTTTCAATAAGTTAGTTAACATCTCAGGGTGTAATGAAAAAATTTAACCTATTGGAAAGAGTACTATACAACTTCTGAATTTTTAGATTTTAAAATTACAATTTTGCTACGAATTAAAGTTCCGACACAGGACATTTTCTAATCGGGGAGGGAATTAGTTTGGTTAGTATTCCTAACTGCCAATCGCTGTGTCATGACGTAAAGTACCGGTACGAACGGTATTGCCAAGAGTGTGGATGACAACATGCCCCCAAATACCACTGTCCCGATAGCCTGCTGGCTTGCCGCCCCTGCACCTGAAGCACCGAGTAATGGCATGACGCCAAGAATAAATGCAAACGATGTCATGATGATGGGACGAAACCGCCGACGCGTCGCTTCTATCGCAGCTTCTGCCACAGACATTCCTTCGGCCTGCAATTGGCGGGCAAATTCGACGATCAGAATGGCATTTTTACAAGCCAACCCGATCATCAAGATTAATCCGACCTGGGTATAAAGGTTATTGTCAAACCCCCGTAGCATAAGCGCCAATAACACACCCACCAGAGCCATGGGAACAACCAGCACGACAGCCAGTGGGCTGGACCAGCTTTCATACAAAGCCGCTAATACCATAAACACCAAAGTGATAGAAAGCGCGTAAATGAAATACGCTTGATTTCCCACTTGTTTTTCCTGGAAAGAAGTTGCAGTCCAATCGAAATTAATCCCCTTGGGTAGGACATCTCGGGATAACTGCTCCATCAAGTTCAGTGCTTGTCCGGAACTGAAGCCAGGGGCAGCGGCGCCGTATATTTGCGCCGCAGGATAAAGGTTGTAGCGGGTAACCAATTCAGAACCCAAAGAGCGTTTAACCTGCAATAAAGTACCTAACGGTACCATTTCACCCTGTATATTTCTGACATAGAGATTTTTGATATGCTCCGGCTGCAAACGGAAAGGCGCGTCGGCCTGGACATAAACCTGGAAAACTTGGTTGAACTTGTTGAATAAGTTAACAAAGGAAGAACCCAGATAAGTTTGCAGCGTTGAAAATACATTGTTGAGCGGTATATTCAGTGATTCTACCTTAGTCCTATCAATATCCAGGAAGAGCTGGGGACTGCTGGCGCTGAAAGTTGAGATTAAATTGCGCAAACCGGATTGGGAATTACCCGCACGCATTACCTCGTTGACTGCTTTCTGTAGCTCGGCAAGCCCTAGGCTTTGGCGATCTTCAACCATCATCTGGAAGCCCCCGCCCTGACCGAGCCCTCGAATGGGCGGCGGCACAAGTACAATCGACCCCGACTCTTCAATAGCCCCTAAGTCGCGACGCAAATTGGCAACGATTTTATCCTGGCTCAATTGCGCACCACGTTTGCTCCAATCGTCGTAAACAATGAAGGTAGTAAAAATGTTGCTTACGTTTGCGCCATCTAGAACGGAAAGGCCACCTATAGTTACCCACGCATTAATCCCCTGGGTTTTTTTTAGGATCCCGTCCACCGCCTTTGCCGCATTCACCACACGCGGTTGCGACGCCGCATCAGGGAGTTTGGTGACGACGATTGCGTAACCTTGATCTTCGGTGGGTAAAAATCCGGTAGGATGGTAAGCAAACCGCCAGCCGGTAACCACAATTACGAAAACAAAAAGAAGTACCATTAACCCTGACCGCGCCACCATCCAGGTAACCAAGCGCATGTAGGAATTTTCCACCCACCCGTAACCCTTGTTAAAGCCACGAAAAAACCAATTGGGGTCTTTTTTTTCAACCGGACGCAGCCATAACGCGCACTGGGCTGGTTTGAGCGTCAATGCATTGATGGCGCTGATTATGGCGGTTGAAGCGATGACCAAGGCGAACTGACGGAACAATTGCCCCGTTATCCCTGGAAGGAAAGCTGCGGGCAAGAACACCGACGTCAAAACCAAAGTAATTCCCACGATAGGGCCGGTTATTTCCTGCATGGCTTTTATCGTCGCCGCTTTTGGGGTCATGCCTTGTTCGATGTGGAACGAGGCGTTTTCCACGATCACAATAGCGTCGTCAACCACGATGCCGACCGCGAGGATCAACGCGAACAGGGTCAACAGGTTAATACCAAAACCCAGCATGGACATGACAGCAAAGGCGCCAATAATGGTGACCGGCACGGTCGTCGCTGGTACCAGCGTAGCCCGCCAATTTTGCAAAAACACCACGATGACAATGAGCACTAGAATGCCGGCTTCGAATAAAGTCTTATAGACATCATGGATCGCGCTCCGGACAAACTTCGTGGTGTCGTAACGAATTTCGTAGCTCAGGCCGGGAGGGAATTCCTTGCTCATGGTTGCCATGGCTTTTTTTATCTCATCGGCAACATCAAGTGCATTGGCGCCGGGCAAGGTAAATACCGGCATCACAGTAGCCTTGTGCCCCCTGGATACCGAAAAGTTGCTGTAACTTTGGCGGCTTAGCTCGACGCGGGCGACATCCCGAAGGCGCACAATTTGCGCCGACTCACTTCGTGTGCTTTTAAGGACAATGTTTTCGAATTGCGCTACATCGGCCAAACGCCCCATGGCGTTAACAGTAAATTGGAACGTCTGGTCACCTGGAATGGGCGGCCCGCCCAACTGACCTGCGGCTACTTGTAAATTCTGGCTCTGGATTGCGTTAACTACTTCCTGGGAAGTTAAGCTGTAATAACGGAGTTTTTCCGGGTTCAACCAGACCCGCATACTGTAAGGCCCCGCCCCCCTGACTGCGATCTGGCCCACGCCGGGCAATCGCGCCAACGGGTTCTGCAAGTTGATTACCGCATAATTTGAGAGAAAAGTTTCATCGTAGCGGTCGTCTTCCGCAAACAGTGCGACGACCAGCAAGATGTCCGTAGAGACCTTTTTAACCGTTACGCCTTGCGGTTGTACAGATGATGGAAGCTGCGGTAGGGCGCTGTTGACCAAGTTCTGTACCAGCGATACCGACGTATTCAGGTCGGTGCCCACATTGAAAGTAATCGTCAAAGTGTAACTTCCATCACTGGCGCTCGTCGATGACATATACAAGGAGTTTTCCACACCATTAACCGCTTGTTCGATGGGAATGCCGACTGTATTCGCCACGATTTCAGCGCTGGCTCCCGGATAACGGGTTGTCACCTGGACGGTTGGCGGCACAATCGGAGGGTATTGCGCCACGGGCAGGTTCATAAAACAAACCAGACCCAAAATAATGGTGATAATGGCAATGACGTTAGCAAATATCGGCCTTTCAATAAAATATTGGGAAATCATGGTGCAGCTTTCCTTGGCTCGGACGCAGTACCTGAAGCACCGTTGTCGCCCTGTTTTTCCGTCAGAGATTTGCGGACAGGGTTAACCTTATTGCCAGGAATTGCACGCAAGAGGCCATTGGCAATCACCCACTCCTGGGCATTGAGCCCTTCCGCAACTACCCTGCTATCGTCAACTTTAGTACCAAGCTTGACAGGTCGGCGTTCGACAACATTTTTGCCGTTTACCACCAAGAGGTATGAACCTAGCTGATCATAACCAACGGCCATTTCCGGCACCGTTAATGATGTCTTTTCCGAGTTGAGGACGAGTACCCGCACACGGGCAAATAATCCAGGTAAAATCGTGCCATTCGCATTGGGAAAAATGGCGCGTAATAGCAAAGTACCTGTCGTCGGTGTCACTGAAATTGCTGTAAAATCAAGGTATCCCGTATGCGGATAACCTTTGTCATCAGACAGGGCAAGGGAAGCGGGGATTTTCAATTTTTCTGCTTCGCCGGGCCCGATATTGGTTTGTTTAATCACTTTGAGCAGGTCTGTTTCGTTGATAGTGAAGTAAACATATATAGGGTCAATCTGGTTGATCTGAGCCAGTTGGGTAAATTCACCAGCGCCCACCAAGTTGCCCGGATCCTTTAACCGACGGTCAATGCGTCCATCAAAAGGTGCAACCACTTTGGTGTAATCAAGATCCAGCTTGGCCAGGTCGCGATTCGCCTTGGCGGCTTCCAATGCAGCTTTCGCGTTTTCGAGTTCAAACCGCCAATTATCCAAATCGGTCTGGGCTGCAGCGTGTTGCCGGACGAGGTCTGCGAAACGGCGCAGTTCGGTTTGCGCATGGGCGAGGCTGGCTTTCTTCTGGAGCATTTGGGCTTCTGCCTGTTGTAGGCGAGCCTGATAAGTATCTTGTTGGATCAAAAATAAGGGTTGGCCTTTTTTGACCAGGTCGCCATCATGGAAATACACTTGCTTCAAGTAACCTTGTACGCGAGCGACTAATTGCACGGTGTTTATAGCCTGGGTATTGCCGGTGAATTCCAAATATTCACTGACTTGCTGCTTGACGGGCTGGCTAACAGTAACTTCTGGTGGCGGTGGCGGCACATAGGTGTTCTTATCTCCGCAACCAGCAACAAGAACAAACATCAATCCAATGAATTCTGTACGGCTACTTTTCTTCATGGCTTCCCTCTGCTCCTTACCATTGAGGCGGACTAATGCCGGTTGGTTTGGTAACATCCGGTTCGGGTTGGCTCGTACGCTTTAATAACTCTCCCCAATTAGTGCGTTTTGCCATCTGTTCCTTGATCGCATCCGGCACAAGTTCCTTACCCTCCCGAATCTGCCATCCGCCCCCCAAGGCACGGTAAACTCCCACCAAATTATTGGCAATATCGCCCAAAGTACTGGCCAGGTTGTCTTGTTCGCTTAGGAGCGCTTGCTGGGCGGTAAGCACTGTAGTGAAATCGGTAATGCCTTCCCGGTACTGTAATGTCGCCAAATTCAGGGAACGTTGCGCTGCGGCGGTGCTCTCTCCTAAAGACTGGGAACGTTCCTGGGAGCGCAGAAATGCCACGAGGTTATCTTCTACCTCCCGCTGTGCGTTAAGGACGGCATTTTGATAGGTGATCAATAATTGTTGCAATCGTGCATCCTGGACACGCACTTGATTGGTGATTTGTCCATAATTGAAGATATTCCATTGTAATGCCGGCCCAAAGTTGGCAGTCCGGCTTTTCCAGAGAAATACATCGCTCAGGGCGAATCGTCCCACATCCGTAGAGAGCAGGCCAAAAGTTCCGGTAAGCGAAATGGCCGGGTAAAGTTCCGCCTTGGTCATGCCAATGCTGGCCGACTGGGCTGCTGCTTGCAGCTCGGCATGGCGGATGTCGGGGCGACGCCGTAATAATTCGGCAGGAATCCCTACAGCGACCTGAACTGGAGGGGCTGGAATTTGGATGTTCCCGGTCAACAACTCATTCATCTTACTCGGCGGCTTACCCAAAAGTACGCTCAATGCATTCAATCGCTGACGTAGCCCAATTTCCAAAGTAGGAATTGATGCTTGGGTGTTTGCCAGCACCGTCCTCGCCTGCTCGACATCACGTTCGGAGGTGGTTCCGCCTTTATAACGGATCTCTGCTATATGCAGGCTTTCCTTTTGGGTCTCAACATTCTGGCGGGCAATGCTTAACCTTTGTTCCAATGTCCGAATGGTGATATAGGTTTGCGCCACATCTGCAATCAAGCTGACCAGCGCGTTATCATAATCTGCTACGGCAACTTGTAAACTGGCATCCGCCGATTCTATGGCCCGACGGAATTTACCCCAAAAATCAATCTCCCAGCTTGCGCTGAATCCCAACTGCGTTTGGGTATAGTCGAAAATTTTGGAGAACGCCGCTTGTGAAGCACGCTGACTTAGATGAATTTTGCTCAGTGAACCGGTCAATTGCTGATTTTGCGGGTAAAGGTCGCCGATGGCGCTACCGAGTTGGGCGCGGGCTTCCAGCACGCGCACCCCTGCTACGCGTATGTTGAGGTTTTCACGGTAAGCGCGTTCAATCAACTGGTTCAGAACCGGGTCGTTGAAGGCTTTCCACCATTCTTTGCCGCTTGCGGATGTTATTTTAAGTCGGAGGTCTTCGGCTTCTAGCCATTGGTTAGCGGTGTCGGAAGGTGAACGTACATAGTCGGGGCCGACCATGCAGCCAGAAAGGAGGACAAAAAGCAGTGCCCAAATTGGAAAAATTGGTGTGAAATTCGGTCTATTTAATGGGTTATTCTTTTTTGACATGCATTTTCCACTTTAAATATGTCCGAGTTGTTCCATTTTCTCGCCGTATTCACATACAGATATGCCGCAATATTGATTAGATTAATAGTCAGCTAAAGACAAACAAAATTTGTTCGCAAATGACGAAAAAAATTATCTTGCGGCGCGTCATCATCTAACATAGCGATAGAACAGGTTATTTTTTTAAAGTTCATATTTCATAGCTTTTCTGGCATTTTTTGTTGTTTGTGCAATACACTCTCAACGCCTAATTACAATTTAGCTATCACTAATGAATCTAAACGTTTCATAAAGAATTTTTTGTCATGTACAGAGCTACAAATTATAAAATTCGATTTTGATACGCCCAAAACGATAAAATGGATGAAATTATATGCTTCCGGTTGCCAGCAGAGTTTTAGGTCTTTCCGTAGTGATAGGGACACTTGCGGTTACTTTATTTGTATGGTTGTATCCAACGGTTTTTATTATTGATGTTTTAACAATAGTTTCTATAGCTTCCATTTTATTGGCGTGTATTATCGACTTTGTCTGGAGGGTTTTGGACAAAAACAAATAACTAACAGGTATACCTATGTTACGCACTATTTTTTGTTTACCATTATTGATCGCCTTCATACCGGGTTGCATCCTTACCAGTATCGATGCCAAGGTTCCGGATGAAGAAAAAGGGCTTGTAAGTGCTTCTTTCGCTATGACAAAGCTCGATGAAGAGCCTAAAGGATATGGGCTTTATACCTATGTTATTTACGGAGTTAAGTTGGGAGAACATGGGGAGTCAACACCAGATATTTCTTCTTCCCGTTTAGAGTCTCTTTTGGAAGCAATTTATTTATCGACCAATTCAAGTGATACCCTTGATAAATCAAACATCCCTGATGTTGAGACAAACCTTTTTTGCATTCCTGTGAAAGCAGCAAAAAAGCCAGCAAATCTTGAGAACTATAATTCAAGCCTTGCGCTTTTATATAGGGATATAGCGATAGGCGCCCTAAAATCCGAAGTTGCTTTTCAAAATAAATTTGCCACCAATGCCGGCCCGTTTTTAGTTTCAACACTTCAGCCTCTCAATCAGGTTAGGACACCCCAGCCAGTGCTATTTTCTGACCTTTCATACACAAACCCGTCGGCAATGAAAGAACTGGTTGCTGCATACAAACAAAAGGTTGGCGAGGGGGTTACCGCCAACGACCCACAGGTATTCGATCCCCTTAAGATCCGAATCCTTTCTTTGATTCTCGACGCAGACAAAAATATTAAATTAATAAAAAATGCCGTAGCGACACCTAACAAATGACATTTAAGCGGTATAAATGACTATCTTAATTAATAAAAAAATCTGATAATCAATCTAAAAAAAGAGGAATTGTTTCATTCCCTTCACCGAACATTAAGCGTTAGGAGTTAAGGATGAGGAGTATTGCAGAATTTAAGGCGTATCCGATCAATTTCAAAAAACACTACTGTCGCCTATTTGTTGCCGTTGCCTTATTGGTTGTGTCCTGTTGTATTCAAGCTTTTGAAATACCTAGTACAATCCAACCCGGCCAATTGGAAAAACAACTGACACTGCCGCCATCGCCAAGATCACAACCACTTGAAATAATTCCTGATTTAGATCAACAAAAAGTTCAGCCAGAAGAAAGTGCGACAAGGTTTAAAGTTTCCGATATCGATTTTGATGGTGCGACAGTTTATGCCCAACAATTCCTTAAAGCGTTTTTTTCGGGGATTATTGGGAAAGCAGTCACGATTAACCAAATACATACAGCCACTGACAATCTAACTGCATACTACCGCAATGATGGCTATGTGTTGGCAAAAGCCATCCTGCCGGCGCAGACCCTCAAGAATGGGGTAGTAAAGGTCAAGATAATTGAGGGTTTTATTGAATCAGTCAATCTGCAAACAGACCGAGGGGTTGATTCAACAGGGCTGATTCAGGGTTACATCGACAAGATTCGGGCAACAAAGCCCTTACGGCAAAATGAACTGGAGCGTTATTTACTATTGCTGAACGACCTACCTGGAATATACGCCTCCGGATCCCTTACGCCCTCTGTGGATCAGCCAGGTGCCGCTGTTTTGGTGATTAATGTCAAACATAAACAATTCGGAGTCCAAGCAGGTTTTAACAATCGCTTGCCCAAGTTGCTTGGGACTTACCGAGGCGAATTCTATGCTGAGGAAAACAACCTATTAGGTTGGCAAGAGAAAAGCTACGCTAGGCTGCTCCAGTCATTCGAAGGCAAAATGACATTGCTCTCCCTGGGGCAAGACTTGGCGGTCAATGAGGAAGGCACCAAGCTGTCCTTCATGGTCAATCAAGTTTGGTCGGAAAGCTCAATTTTCAATACTTCGAACGGGCTTAAGTCGGATCTCATCTCCTTTAATGTAGGCATTTCTCACCCACTCATACGCAGCCGTAACAGTAACTTAGTATTGCGTGGCAGTTTCTCGGGCGTAGATTCGCAATCAGACACTACGTTAGGCAATTCTACGCTTATCGATGATCGCATCCGATCGTTTCGGGCCGGATTGACCTATGATCTAGCCGACCCATTTTATGGCATCAATTTAATAGACTTAGAATTAAGCCAAGGAATCGACACATTAGGGGCACGCAATCCGTCAGCAAATTCTCGGGCAAGCGGTACCGCAAGATTGTCAACGGCGAATGGACAAGTCGATTACACCAAAGTCGCATTATTCCTCTCACGTTTGCAGACATTGACTGAAGACTTTTCACTTCTTTTAGCATTCAACGGCCAATACTCGGAAGACGTCCTGCTTTCTCCGGAACAATTTGCCATGGGAGGGGAACAATTCCTGCGGGCTTATGACCCATCGGCATTTATAGGGGACAAGGGCTGGGCTGGTAAAGCCGAATTGCGATATGCGGTCAATGCGTTTTCCCCCGCGAACGCCACATTTTACGGCTTCTATGATTATGGCGAGGTATTTTTTAACGACCGCCGAAGCCACAAAATCAGCGCCGCAGCGGTGGGGGCAGGCTTGAGATTATCATTAACACAGTATTTCAGCGGATATATAGAAGGCGCAAAACCGTTACATCCTGATGAACCCAGCCAAGGTAACCGTGACATGCGAGTGTTCGGCGGATTCAAACTGACGTTTTGATTATAAGGAGTACCACCATGGCCAAAATGAATATACAGACTTTTTTAAAAGCGTTGTTCAGGTACGATGGGGTTAGGCCGAAAAGCAGCTTAGGCAATAGTATCTGCATGTCGGCAATAGTGGGTCTGTTAACCAGCACTTGCCTTCTGGCGAACCCTAATGGAGGCCGTGTAGTTTCAGGTAGCGCCGGAATCACAAATATAGGGAATCGCATGGATATTAATCAAACCAGCGACCATGCCGTGATCAATTGGCGAGGCTTCAACATCCAACAGAACGAACATGTCAATTTTAACCAACCTGGACGGGATTCTGCCGTACTGAACCGTGTTACCGGTAATGATCCCTCATCTATTTACGGGAAACTTACTGCCAACGGAAATGTATATCTGGTTAATCCTAACGGGATCATGTTTAGCAAGACAGCGCAAATTAACGTCGGCGGCCTGGTTGCGAGCACCGCCAATATTACGAACCAGAACTTCATGTCCGGGCATATGAGGTTCAATCAGCCCGGCAGGGCGGATGCTAAAATCACCAATGCCGGGGCGATAAGCGTCCAGCAAGGAGGCTTGGTCGCTTTAGTTGCCCCCGGCGTAACCAATCAAGGCACGATTCAGGCTCGTCTTGGCAAGGTGTCGTTAGCAGCTGGCGATGCATATACTTTAGATTTTTATGGCGACCAGCTAATTAACCTGACTGTCAATAAAAAGCAACTTAGCCAGATCTCCGACATACATGGCAAACCGTTGGCCCACTATGTAAGCAATAGCGGCGGGATTATTGCCGATGGCGGGATAATTACTTTGCAAGTCAGCACAGCCAAGCAAATCATGGACGGCCAGATCAATCAACAAGGTTACATACAAGCCCAATCTGTTGAAAACCGTAATGGTGTAATCAGTTTGCTGGGCGATGCCAAAACCCGCATTAACGTATCCGGAAAGATCGACGCATCGTCAGGAAATGCCGACAGCAATGGGGGTAAGGTTGAGATTCGTGCGGCTAAAGTTGGCTTAAACAATGGTGCCCATATCGATGTGTCCAGTAACCGTGACGGTGGGACAGTACTTGTTGGCGGCGATTACCAGGGGCATGGCAAAGCCCGGAACGCGCAGTTTACGACGGTTTCCAAGCAAGCGGAAATCCATGCTGAAAGCCGTGAGGATGGGGATGGCGGCAAGGTAATCGTTTGGTCCGACAACCGTACGCGTTTTGACGGCAAAATTAATGCCCAAGGCGGCATTAATAGTGGTGATGGCGGCTTGGTGGAAGTTTCTGGAAAAAAGTCACTGCATTTTGATGGCGATGTAGATGCTAGCAGCGCTCACGGAGAAGCCGGACAGTTGCTGCTCGATCCCGGTAACTTAACCATTGCAAGCAATACACAGAGTAAACCAGGTCCGACCCTTAATGATTCCGGTTCATTCGTCGCTAAGGCCAACCAAGATAACGTAATCGATGTCCAAAAAGTCAATTTTCTGATGCAAAGCGGTACCAATGTCTTTCTAAAAGCCTTTAACGATTTGAAAGTCGGTGCAAAAATTGACGGGAGGGCAATTGGTGGGGTAAGCGGGGCTGGCATTACCTTAACAGGCGGGCGTAATGTAGATATCATGAAAGATGTCTTCACCAACAACGGTAAAATCAAAATTTCCGCAATCAGGGGCGATATAAACATGGCTCCCGGCAAATTGCTGTATGCGGGCGATCAACCAATAACGTTGTCTGCTGGCCAAAACATCAATGCCCAGAAATTAATTACCTCAGGGGCGCTTACCCTAAAAGCCGGTAATAGCGCCACCATTGCCGAGAGACTGGCAGCGGGAAAACTCAATATTACAGCCGTTAACAATATCAACCTGAACAATGCCTGCGTTACTAAAGGGTTAAATTGCAAGGAAAATGCAAAGGTCGATAAAGGGGTTAACCAAGACTTAACCATCACCTCATCGAACGGCAATATCACCCATACCGGCACTTTCGTCACTGACCGCAATGTTAACCTACAGGCAACAAAAGGCGCGGTTACCCTTAAACAGTTGGAAGTACGAAAACCGAATGCCGATTTGAACGTGGTTGCGAATAAAGACATTGTCTTAAACGGCAACATCCTGACGAGAAACAAAGGCACACAAACCTATCTGACCGATACTGGGAACATCACATTCAATGGCGGCGTTCTGGCTACCGGAGGCGGTTTAAAGGTCAGCGCGACCAGTACCCAACCTAACCAGGGTTCGGTAACCTTTAATCAGTCGCTGGGTTTTGCGTACGCGCACGGCACAACTACCGCGGCCAACAGCGCAAATTCTTTGGGTGCGCTCAACGTGCGTGCAGGCGGCACCATCAGCGTCAATAAGGATGTCGATATCAAGGGCAACCTAAACCCCTGCAATCAAACCAGCGACTGTTCTTTAAAACTGGTCCAACTGGGTGACGGCGATGTCGTCCTGAATGGCAAAGTCGAAGTCCATTCCGGCGATGTGCTGTTGGGCAGGGAGGATTTGAATACGGTTAACTTCGGTAACGGGAAAATAAAAATGGGCAATTCGTTGATTGCCGAGGGCAAGGGGGGTGGAACAAACTCTATAGTCTTAAACGGAAATTTAGAATTGTTTGATTCTGGAAAAAACCCTACTTTTGAACGAGCATCTTATTCTTACCCTTCAGGCAATTTTTATAAAGTTAACACGAAATCTGTTATTGGTGAAAACGATACTCCACATTTTTATGCATTACTGGATCCAACAGGAAAATTAGCAGTAGATTCAACGGGAAAACCAGATTACTCGAAAATTGACGACGCTAACTATCGTCTGACCGAAGTGAGCGACACTCGTCTTGGCCAACCACTACAAATTCTCCATGGACTTGATCCCATTAAGATTGAGCAGAAAGCGGTGATAATCAGTGCCCCTAATGGATCAGTAAAGATGGCAGGCAATATTACAGGGTTGTCAAATAATATTGGCATGTCCATAGTGAGTAAATTCGATTCTGGACCTACTGGTGACAAAACCACAGCAAAAATTACCGATATAACCGCTGGATTGCCAACAGTTACAAATACTTATACAGATCAAGATTTAGATATTATTGCTCTAAAACATAATAATATTGATATACAAAAAGCAACTGTCTTAGGCTTAAAATCGCCTTCCTTAGAAGTGAATAATAACAGTTATGCTTTTTTAAATCAGGTAGGTTTCAAGAATACCCCTAATACTTACAACTTAACCTTATCGGAATTACCGCTAGTACAAAATAATAATCTCCTGGCATTAGAAAACCTTTTTTGTTGCCCTCCTTCGACCCAACAAACACCTCCGGGTATTAATTCAATCAATGGCCAATTTGGAACATTCAATAACCTAAACGTGACTTATTCACTACCAGGAACAACCGATAGTTCGCTCTCCAATAACATAGCAAACCTGACCTTAAATTCCACAAAAACCCAGAAAACCACCGATTCCAAGGAGAAGAATTGTAAAAACCAGAATGACGGCGCGATAGTCCTCGAATCGAATAGCGTCGGCCAATCGGTAGACTTTGGTCGAGGTTCCCCGGAATCGGGAGCCAATCAGGGCAGTTCGAAAAAGAAATCTTCCTGTTAAACAGGCTTCGGCAGCATTAAAAATGCCACCCAAGCAATCGGTGGTTAAAAATTGGAAAGATTTTCTTCTTACCTTTCCAATTGCCGGGCGGATTGCTATATGCCTTTAACTGTGCGGGGTTTGGACTGTTTAAGGAAACTCGGCCGTAAAACTAAGCCAATGGTTTTTGCCCTTATTTGCCTGGGCACGTTAATCACGACACGGTACGGAACAGCCGAAGAAGCCAGTAATGCGCCTATCATCCGTGTTGAAGCCGGGGCGCACAGTGCGCCCATCTTCTGGACTGCGTTATTTCCAGGCGAGGAACGCATCGCCACCGTTTCCCTCGACAAGACGCTACGCATCTGGCGTACCCGAGACCTAAAGCCAGTCCGTACCTTCCGGGTGCCTATGGAAATAGGACAGGAAGGCAAACTTCACTTCGTAGCCGTATCGCCCAACGGGAAACTGGTCGCCGTCGGCGGCTGGACTTGCTGGGATTGGGACAAAAAAGGTTGCGTTTACCTGTTTGACGTTGACCAAGGGCGGCTTATCAAACGTATTGGGGGGCTGCCGAACATTATCGGCAATATCCGCTTTTCACCCGACGGGCGCAGCCTGGCCATTGGCATGCACGGTAGCGGCGGCGTAGCCTTTGTCGACCTTACTACTTTTGCCTTGCTGGGGAACGACCACGAATATGCTGAGCGGGTAACCGGTTTCGATTATTCACCGGAAGGTTTTTTAGTGACGGGAGCCTGGGATGGGTACCTTAGGGTTTATCAACCAGACCGTATCTTGGCTGCGCGCATCAAATTAAAACATCCCAAGCGAATCGGCGCGGTGTTTTTTTCGCCCGACCGGCGCAAGTTGCTTGTAGGTGCTTACGATACGCCGAAAATAAGCGTTGTTTCGCTCCCTAATTTCAATGAATTAGCTGAATTCTCAGCTGCCGACGTACCGGGACAGCAATCTTTGAGGTTTCCAACCTGGAGCCGCTCAGGGAAGTACATTTATGCAATTGGCGATAGTGCGGACACTACAAGAGGGTTAATTTTCAAATGGCGTTCTGACAATCCGTTGACCCGTGAGATTATCGAAATCCCCACGCACAGGGTACAGTCCATTCATCCAATGGCTGACGACGGCTTGTTATTCTCGACAGAAGATTCGTCTCTCGGGGTATTGGATAAGCATGGGAAAATTGTCCGGACGACCGAATCCAGTGTAACGGCCTTTCCTCAGCAATCGGCCGAATTTCGGGTTTCTGAGGACGGTTCGGCCGTCTTGTTTCCTTCCGGGCAAACTAACAACCAGTTACATTACTTTAATTTGTCCGAGTTAAGTGGGGAACCGTATAACCCAAACCCGACCAGGCTAATTTATGCCTCGCCTGCGCTTGTGGAATCGAAATCGATGCGGCTAACCAACTGGAAAAATTCTGCCAAACCGTTGTTAAACGGCAAACTTCTGACCCTGGATAGGTTCGAGGAAGCCAGAAGTTTTGCGTTTTCCCCCACAGAAAATAGGCTGGTATTGGGCACGGAATGGTCTTTACGTTCCTATAGCGGTAAAGGAAAGCTGCTGTGGCGGACAACGATACCAGGAGTCATATGGAATGTAGCCGTTACCGGCAACGGGCGTTATGCTGTTGCCAGCTTATCAGACGGAACGATACGCTGGTATCGCATGACAGACGGCAAGGAAGTTGTGGCTTTGTTTACCCATCTTAACGGTACGGATTGGGTCGTATGGCAACCTGACGGCTATTATGCTTCATCAGCTTTTGGTGACAACCTAATTGGCTGGCATATTAATCGCGGCAAGGATCAGGAACCGGATTTTTATAAGGCTGTCCAGTTTGAACGCTTGTTCTACCGCCCTGATATTCTGCAAAATGTTATCGCCGATCAACCCAAAAAATCAGGGTTGGAATCGAAAAATTCCTCGAGCCCGGCTGAATCGAAGCAGAATACAGGCCAGGGTCTACCGCTAGAAAAACAGATAAATATCCAACAAATTAGCCAGATTGCTCCGCCCCGTATACGCGTTATGGCAAAACAGGTTAAAGCCGATGGGACTCAGGGCCAGCGGGTTAACCTTACCGTTCAAGCAGAAATGAATAGCTTGCCGATGAAAGATTTGTCGATATATATCAATTCAATTCCCGTCATCGGCGGCCAAAATCGCGACATAAAGGCAAAGGAGCAACGGTTTTTTACCAAAACCTTTAGCCTTCCCGTGCAAGCTGGAGATAACGCGCTACGTGTAGAAGTGAACAACGGTTCGTCGATAGGTTTGCTCGAACAATTGTTAGAACTGCCCGGTGATCCGGGCCAAACAGTGGAGCCCAAAGGAGACCTGTACCTGGTCGCAGTTGGCGTAAACCAATTCGACAACGCCAACGGAATCCTAAGAAACCTGCATTATGCCGTGAACGACGCGGTAGAGTTAGCACAGCTATTTGAACAGGATTCAGGCGACACCTTTGATAATACCTATGTGAGCCTTCTCAGCGACGACTCTGACCTAAAGCCAAATCGCCAAAATATTCTTGACGCTATAAAGGTATTCGAGAAGGCTGGGGCAAATGATACCGTCGTGCTTTTTCTGGATTCCCACGGCTTCAGCGACGCTAGAGGAAATTATATTTTCGTGCCGTCTAATGGCGATCAAACTGAAATTCAAAATATTCGATTTAAGCCCAATCTGTCCGGTTCGGCGTCTTCCCTGCTAGGATGGCAAGATTTTTTCGATGCTTTACGAAAAGCTGCCGGTAAACGTGTCCTTATTATCGATACTTGCCAAGCTGGAAGCAGCATTGAATCAAATTTTAATGCGTATTCCCTTAGCAAACGCTCTGCTGCATCGTTGTTTCCTTTGCTATTGGCTTCTAAAGGGGGTGAATCCTCTATGGAATATGGCCGAAAGAGTCATGGGCTATTTACCTATGCCTTGCTTGAAGGTTTAAAAGGTCCAGCCGACAATAATCAAGACCGGCATATTACCGTTAGAGAACTCTACGATTTCATTTTCCCTCTAATAAATCAATTGCGCGACTCGAATAAAAAGCAAACGCCACAACTAATTTCTACAGAAAGTTTAAATAAGATACGTTTGATAAACACAAGCCGATAGGCGAAATATTATCGATACGGCCTTTTTTTTATGTCTGAACCGTTCGTATTGGGCTTGTCGAAGCACACACCGCCTTGTTCGCGGTTACAATAACAACATGGTATTGGGTATTGTTTTGCCTTAAGGCATAAGCGGATTTACTGGCAGTCTAAGCCTAATATTTATTTCTTCGGCTCAAACAAGATATGCGCCATTTTCTTGGCCTTGGTTTTGAGGTAATCGAGGTTGTCTTTGTGGGCGACGACTTCGATGGGGATGCGCTTAACCACATGGATGCCCAATTTTTCCAAGGAATCTATTTTTTTGGGGTTATTGGTAATCAGTTGGATGGACTTGACCTGCAAGCTCTCCAGGATTAAGGCGGCGATTTTGTAATCGCGCTCATCGGCTAGGTGGCCTAGTTGGATATTGGCGTCGACAGTATCGAGGCCTTGGTCCTGCAAATTATAAGCTTGCAGTTTTTTGAGCAAGCCAATCCCGCGGCCTTCCTGGCGCAGGTAGAGCAATATCCCCGCTTGGGATTCGCTGATCATCTGCATTGCCATGGCTAACTGTTCCCCGCAGTCGCAACGCCTCGAGCCTAATACATCGCCGGTAAAACATTCCGAATGGATACGAACCGGTACATTTTCCCGGTTAGCCACTTTACCTTTGACGAGGGCGATATGTTCCTTTTTGTCGATATTGTTGCTGTAGTAGTGCAGGATAAATTCGCCGTGGAGGGTCGGGATGGGCGTTTGTACTAAATCTTCTAGGTGTGGCTTCACGGATTCAACGATTCGAATAAATACTTACTATTGTACCTAAAATTGCGGTGAATTTTGGATTCACTTCCTTGCCTCAATGAGTTTAAGTATATCACCGCTGAACTCATCCACCCGCACGGAAGCAAAACCGCAAGCTTTAACATTCCTGACTGTGTCCCTGTTGATATTTGCACCGACTAAAGCGACAACGACAGGATTTAAGAAATTCATGGCCTTAGCCATGATGAATCTCGAACTGACCACATGCTCAAGCAATAACACTTGTCCGCCCGGTTTGCAGACGCGGTACAATTCTTTCAGCCCTTTGCTGGGTAGGGGCACTGAACAAAATACAAATGAGCCGATAACCGTATCGAAGCTATTGTCGGCGTAAGATAAGGATTGTACGTCCATCAATGCCAAATCGACTTGGATATTTTTCCTGGATTTGGCTTGTGCGGCTTGTTGCAGCATGGCTTGGCTGAAATCAATTGCGGTTATTCGGGCATCTTTTGGGTAATAGTCGAAATTTTTGCCGGTGCCTACACCGACTTCCAGGATATGGTGACCCGTTGCCTTAGCCCATAGCCTTTCCCGCCAGCGCTTGAAAAACAGGCCTTCCATCGGCGCTTCCAGCAGGTCAAAAAACGGGGCAATCCGGTCGTAGCGTTTTTTTATTTTTGCGCTCTCAGGCTTCATAAGTCGTGTAGATTGTGATAAGGCCAGCATATTACAATGTCGGCTTGGGTTTATCCAAATGATAATCCTTGGGGCTACTGGATTAAAAGCCAATGGCTTGGAATTCCTGATATGTCGGCTTGAACTATTGGCCTACACTGAAGCCTAATTTCCGTTATTTTCGGTTAAAGGATCGTTATGAAACTCCCGATCACAGGAGGATGTTTATGCGGAAAGGTCAGGTATGAAATTACTGCCGAACCCTTGAGGACAGCGAATTGCCATTGCCGGACTTGCCAAAAATCCGTAGGGGCGCCTTATGTAGCCATTATTATTGTACCTGCCGCCGCATTTACCGTAACGGGTGAATACAAGGAATTTGTAACGATTGCCGATAGCGGGAATCGTATGCACCGCGCTTTTTGCCCGGAGTGCGGGACTGCATTATTCGTAAAGAACAGCGGCTTCCCACAGCTCAGGCCGGTATCGGCCGTTACACTTGATGACCCCAGTATTTACAAGCCGGAAAAGGATATATGGGTAAAAGATGCGCAGCCGTGGGATGTTATGGACCCCAAGCTGCCAAAATTTGAGGGCAATCCTTTTTAGTAAGTTATCATATAAGCAGGCTCAACCGAAATTACGGAAATTCCATGCACCAAGAAGTTAGCACGATCAATATCGCCCCTACGTCAACCCACCAATATTCCGTGATTTGGCTGCACGGGTTGGGCGCCGACGGCCACGATTTTGAAGGCATCGTACCCAGTTTAAATTTGAAATCCGAAGCCAATACCCACTTTATTTTTCCGAATGCCCCCGTCCAGTCAGTCACCATCAATAACCACATGAAAATGCGGGCATGGTTCGATATCCTGGAGACTTCCTTGGAGAAGCATACGGTTGATATTGCGGGCATTTATCGATCTGCGGACCTTATCACCCCATTGATACAAAAGGAAATTGAACTAGGCATACCGCCTGAAAATATTATGCTGGCCGGATTTTCACAAGGCGGTGCTATTGCACTGCATGTCGGGCTTAGGTTCCCAAAGAAACTGGCAGGTGTCATAGCGCTTTCCACTTATCTCCCTACGATAGACCAATTACGCAGTGAAGGATCCGTTGCCGGTAAGGCGATACCCATATTTATGGCACATGGAATACTCGATGCCGTCATTGCCGTAGAAGCGGGAAAAACGACGTTCAACACACTGACAACCTTGGGTTATAACATAGAATGGCATGATTATTTGATGGAACATTCTGTGTGTAACGAAGAAATCTTCCATATGTCGGCCTTTATGAATTCGATATTTGTTTAATGCGATGCAAGAAACTTTGAGTATAGCCCCCAACTATTTTTTGCTTATGTTCAACTTAGGTCGAAGGCTAAGTTATACGCGTTCTTGCAGTCTGTTTGGGGTTGCGGAGATTAAATGCCCGCTAACTGCGAAGTAAGTCGCGAAAGGATTCGGCAGCTTTACCAAACAATCCTAAATCAAGCTGTTCCCCCGAAATCCCCCCAAAGTTTCAATACTACCCAGTAGCCCGTTAAATTCCTACATTAAGCCGTAGAGGCCACATCATTAATTTCAAAAAAGGGGTGTGCCTTGTTGGTGCGATAAGCAAGGTGTTGCACATTTGTTAAGCATAAAAACCGTAATGTTCTTTAACATTTTGCGCTAACTAGAGTTCAAAGTATATGTAACTATCTGTTATAAATAATAAAATAAAATATTTGTGGAATGCTGAAATCTTGGCATGCCTGATGCTTGAATAAATTAAGCAACGAAGAAGCTTGTCCCCCTTAATTTTCTCATTACCTATGGAGGTAACGATGAATGCTTTAGACAAAAAAAATATCTTGATCGGATTGTTGTTCATCACTGGCATATGGGTCTTTATTTCCGGCCAATTCATTATTTCAACATTATTGTTCGCTGGGGCAGCCGTATACAGCAACATGGTAAAGCGTACCGACAAAACATCGTAACTTTTCCGGTCCCCTTTCGGGCAGTGCTTAGTCCTGTTTCATTAGGGTCAGGCAAATTTTTTTCCGATGGGCAAAGCTTTGGGAGAAGGCTTCGAAAATCCATTATTAATGGCCAAGATGGGATAGAAATGAACTATGGCTTCAACTCAGGTTTGCTAGGAATTGCTGTTCACTAAACCTAAACTGCCCGTATGAGTATGCTTCATGCTTCGTGTTTGTCACTCCGCAGAGCCAAAAACGGTATCGGATTAATAGAAAGGATCGGTTTGATTTTTCAATATTGAATTTCACCCAAGCTTGGTGGTTGTATGCATCCTAATAAATTTACATCCCTTTCGATTTCCAATGTGGTTATGGATAATTCCGATCTGGAAATGAAATACCGCCAGACTAAAATCATTTTCACCATCGGCCCGGCGACATCCAGCGATGAAGTCCTCAAGCAGCTTATTGACGAACGGGTGGATATTTGCCGTATCAATATGGCGCACGCGACCCATGAATGGACACGCGGGATTATCCGGCAGATTAAACGCGTCTGCGGGGAGGCAGGGCGCCAAATCGGGATTATGATGGATATCAAAGGCCCGGAAATCCGGACAGGCGATATAGGTGAAGCCATTTTCCTTGAAAGCGGCGAGCTTTTCGATTTCCTGATGGCCGCACCGGGTGGTGATGCACGCCTGGATGGCGTCCGTTGTATCAATGTCAACTATCCTAACCTGATCAACGATGTTTCCTTGGGTGATACGGTCTTAGTCGACAGCGGCCTGATTCGCATGGAAGTCGTCGAAATGCTCGGGGACAGGATTCGCTGCAAAGTCGTAATTCCCGGCCAATTAGGTAACCGGCGTCATATCAACTTGCCCGGCGTCCGCGTTGGATTGCCTTCCTTAACCGAAAAAGACCAAGGCGACCTTGCGGTCGGTTTGGACGAAGGCATTGATTTTATCGCCTTGTCGTTCGTTAGGGATGCCGATGCCTTGCACTCTTTACGTTCGGTTTTGACCGAATATGACTCAAAAGCCAGGATTATTGCCAAAATAGAAGACCAGCAGGCGATCAGTAATATCGAGGACATTATCGAAGCCAGCGACGGGATTATGGTGGCACGTGGCGACCTTGGCATCGAATGCCCTTATGAGGAATTGCCCATCATCCAGCACCAGGTCATTAAAGCCTGTATCAGGAAAAGCCGACCTGTGATTGTTGCGACCCATATGCTGGAATCCATGATTTCAGCCCCCGTGCCCACAAGGGCGGAAGTTTCGGACATTGCCAACGCCGTCCTGGAAAAAGCCGACGCGATCATGTTGTCCGGTGAAACGACGACAGGTAAGTATCCCGTCGAATGCGTCAAGGTGTTTAAAAGGATTTCCAGGCGGATCGAAAGCACGCATAACGACGACCCAACGAAAGAACTTCAATTCCCGACCCCGAAAGGCAAAATGCTGCGTTCGGCGGTCTACCTGGCGAACGATATTGAGAATTGCGGCATCGTGGTTTTTTCCAGGAGCGGCTACTTGGTGCGGATGCTTTCGTCCTTACGCCCGAAAGTGCCGATCTATGCCTTTACCGACATTCCCGAGTTATTCAGGAATCTCCTGATATTGTGGGGGGTCGAACCGTTCCAGATGCCCTTTTCCGAAGATCCTGAAGATACGATTAAAGACGCCTTCGCCTATTTAAAGCGGAGGAAATGGGTTAAGGAAGGGCAGACCCTTATCGTAATCAGTAACGCCTTAGCCAAAGAAAAGGTAATCGACACCATGCAAATACGCTATGTAGAATAGACGGCATGCCATTGGCAATCAAATTATCGATTCAGGTACACGTACACAAAAGTTGAAGCTTGAACTCCAAGCTTATAGATTCGGCCTTGTGAAGCATTAAGTTTCCGTTTGCCCTTGTGCCCATTGGGTATTGAGCCTGTCGAAAGACGGTGCGTTATTCGACAAGCTCCGCACGAACGGTTCAGACATTAAAAGACCGAATCAATAGGAGGCTGCCGAATACCCAATTTTTTATTAAACAATGTGTTACAGTAACGTCCGGTTTAATTATAGACTGAAGGCTGCAATGTCACTAATAATACAGGTTTTGAGCGATTTATACGTACTGGTTGCCATCATTAAAAAAGAGCTTCATCTTAAGGCTCCACTCTACACTTTAGTTACAGATTTTATCGGTCTCTGTTTTTGAGCTTACTCTTAATTTCATGCGCCATGCAGCCAGGCATCTCCAGAACTATAGCCACAGCCAAGTAAACAATTGACTTTATAATATTTTTAACAGGATATTAATGAATTTTTCTACAAAATGATCTCGTTTGAATCTCTAATGAGGAGGAACTGATTATGTCTATGCTAAACACGCATATTCGTTTCCTGGCCTGGATGGTTGCCGCTGGGCTACTTTCAACCGCGCCGGTTCAAGCCGTCGACGTTTGGACCGTAGGCGTTAACAATACCCGCCAAGGCTGGAACAAGTTTGAAACAGCTTTGAATCCCGGGACAGTTCCTGCGTTGAAAAAACTGCGGGAGTTCCAAGTCGACGAAAAAATCGACGTCTCCCCGTTGATTGTCGGTGACAAACTCTACGTGTTTACTATGAGTAACACGGCTTACGTCTTCGATATAAATACCGGTACTCAGCTGGCCAGGCGCCAGTTGGCTTCGCCATTCGATCCGGCCGACATCGCCAATCCACAGGGGCCGAATTGCTGCGGCATGGACATACATAATATCTACCGCAACTGGGGAGTAACGGCGACACCGGTCATCGACGTGGCAACCAACACCATCTATGCAACGACGTTCGGAAAACCAAACGCCGGCAGTAGCAACCAGGAGCGTAACAACATGCTCTGGATACTCGATGCGGCCTCCCTTGCCGATAAGAAGCCTCCAGTGCTAATCGCGGGCAATCCGGACAACGACGGAACCGGGATCGCCAACGGCTTTGCGGTGCCCTATCAGAAGATACGGGCAGGCCTGGGGTTGCTGGCCGACGGCGGTGGTAACAAGGCAATCATCGTGTCGTTTTCAATCAACGGCGAAAACCCGGAAGGGCCTGGACATGGTTTTGTAGTGGCCTACGACGTTCGGGGACTCAATGGCGATCCGGGCTTCACGCCGACGCCTGCCATCTGGAGCGTGACCCCGAACGGCGGCGCAGGCGGCATCTGGATGTCAGGCTCGGGGCCTGCAATAGAGAACAACGATATTTATTTAACCACCGGCAATGGCATGGATCCAGGAAGGATTCCCGGCAATTTCGCCGAATGTTTCGTGAAACTTCGCTATACGCCCGGCACTGCTAACGTGAATAACGGTAAGCCTAAACTTGAGATTAACGACTACTGGGCCGCGTTCAGCGACTTCGCGCGAGGCGACACTGACCAAGACCTTGGCGCGGCTGGCGTTTTTATCACAGACCGAGGCAATCTCGTTGGTGGCGGCAAAGATGGAATTCTGTACAACCTTGACAAGGCTAACCTCGGTAAACACTCCTGGAATCCGCATTTCAATCTGCCGTTTACGGCGACCTACCTGCCTGCGCCGCCCAATGGCCTTGCTGGTTTACCCACCAACGCGCCAACAGATCCGAATTGGCCAATTATCAAGCTGGACAGAGCGGTCCCGCCCAATACGCCATTCGGAAAGACTTATCACATTCACGGGACTCCGGTTTACCTTGAGAACAACACGCAGGGTTTCGTCTATGTCTGGGGTGAAAACGAGCGACTGAAGGCTTATAACTATGACTTTGCGTCTCGCCGGATTACCCAATTTTTCGGCGAGGGAATACAATTTGCGTCAGGCGACATGCCCGCTCCCGGCGGCATGCCGGGCGGACGGGCGACGGTTTCATCCAATGGAACCCTACAAGGAACCGGGGTTGTTTGGGCTGTTTACCCAACTCAGGGAAACGCCAACGCGGAGATCGTTCCCGGTGCATTGGTCGCCTACGACGCAACCAAAGCGACCAATGGCAAGCTCAAGCAACTTTTCCATAGCGACACTAAAGCCGCCGACAAACTGGGCAACTTTGCCAAATACTCCACTCCAGTTGTGGCCAACGGTAAAGTTTATGTCGGTACCTTCAGCAAAAAAGTGGTTCAATACGGGCTATGAGTTGTAGTTAGCCAGTACACCTTTAACCGTCATTTTTTGAGGATGCCCCGATGAAAAAGTTTATTGTACTCATACTCTTGATAATCACTGCGTGCAGCACAGGCACAACTAAGCAACCCGATTCCCCGACAGCGGCGGCACCCGCAGCTGCCGAAAACCAGACCTCTGTCAATAATGGCCTGACCGATCTGGAAGCTGTTACCTTTGCGTGCCCAAAGGCAGCACTAAACGCGGCTGCCCGTGAGGCGAAGAAAGCGGCCACGATGGGCAGCTACCAATTTTCCTATTTCCGCATCGTTAGCAATTCCCACCACGCACAGTACGAAATCCATTTCACGAGTAACGTCCACGAGGAACCCGAGTTGAAGTACTGCGTATCCATCTACTGTCAACAGGGGTGGGATCCCAAAACCTCTAAGACAACGGTAGAGTTGATGAATGATAGTGGGCGGCCGAGCGGTGACTCCAAAGCATCAGCCGATAAGCTAAAATGTGGTCACGAACCACCGCCGCGTGCGCGTCAACGAAAGAAAACATAAGCCCCCAAAGGACAGGGCCTTATGACGCCACCACCATCCAATCGGGCAATAAACTTAAGCGCTTATATCGCACTGGCGATAACAATATGGCGGGCTCGGTAAGATGTCCAGGATGATACCGCCAGTGGTTGCCAACGGGCGGGTCTATGTCATGATTTATCGTGTTGGGAATAATGACAACTGTACGGTTCCCGATAATCAACTCAAGGTATGCAGCCAACTAAAAATTTATGGTTTGAAATAGGTTGCCCCTGTTTAAGTTAGGTTGAAGCCCTGTATGCAACAATGGAAGGGCATAATTAGGTGCGTTGGACAGCAAGGCCCACAATGGTAGACGAACCCCGGCTTGCCTGGATGTATTTATAGCTTGCCCTGCAAATGCCCTATCGTTATGGAGGTGGTTTTTGGATTATTCCTTAATTAATTTCTTGCAGTAATTTAGCGGCGGCTCCTTTTTCAGCAAACCCACCCGTT
Source organism: uncultured Methylomagnum sp. (assembly GCA_964435245.1). Lineage (GTDB taxonomy): Bacteria > Pseudomonadota > Gammaproteobacteria > Methylococcales > Methylomonadaceae > Methyloglobulus. The sequence continues at coordinate 126,973 of CAYSYU010000004.1, read as the reverse complement.
TTTTCCCCAAGCCTCAAGGATTCCTTCAATTCAGCGATTGCTGAAACCTTGTTGTTGGTTTTATGGTAAGCCGTGCCCAAATGGTACCTGAACACAGGGACTTCGGGCATTTTTTTAACAATGTCTTGTAATAATTTCACGGATTCTGCGCTACGGCCGCTATTGATTAGCGACCAGGCATAGGTATCGACAAAAACAGGCTGTTCGGAGTGTTCTAAGCGTTTTGCCAAAGATAGGGCACGGGCTATATTTTCTTTGGTATTAAAGCGGTCCAGCAACAATGACGCCAGGTTATTGGCAACGAGATCGAGTGAAGGGTATTTGGCAACCAAGGCTTCATAAATTCCCAGTGCCTGAGGGTAATCTCCGGTTTGGTCAGCGATAGACGCCAGCAATATGCTCAAGCGGACATTGTCCGGATTCGTTTCCAGCCCTTTTTTTAATACAGTTTCGGCCTTGTCAAGCTCCTTGTTTTCAAGATAGCAGTTTGCCAGCGTTTCGTAGAACTCAACAGCTTTAGGCCATTTTTCAATTGATTTCGATAGGACGTCAATTGCTTCGTCCACACGTTTGTCTTTCAACAGTAGTCGGCTTTTCAACAGCCGCGGGTAAGGTTTGTCGGGATGGCCGGCCATAAAGCCCTCTAAGTAAGCGTACATTGCCTCATTTTGGTTTAAGGCTTCATAACTGCCTGCCATGCTGCTTAATGCCTCAGACAGTTCCGGGGACAGGATTAACGCTTCCTTGTACTGACCGGTTGCTTCTTTATAGTAACCTTGGCCTTCAGATATTTTGCCGCTTAGAAATTTAGAGAACCCGGCGCCTAGAGGTTTATTGGCAATCGCATCCGCCACTTTTTGCGCGCCTATCCAATCTTTTTGCAATGTCCTGACTTGGGCCAATGCCTGGAGCGCGCTGGGGTGGTCAGGGATAACTTTTAATGCTTTATTCAAGAGTTGATCCGCTTTGGCGGCCTCTTTGTTTTTAATCAAGTTTAAAATGACGGGCATAAGCGCATCAAAGCTGGCTGGGTTTATGGATAGGGCTTCCCTAAAGCTTTCTTCGGCTAATTCAGGTAAGTTATTGTTAAGATAGGCTTGACCTATTAGCACCAAAGCGTCGGCGGAATTAGGATGCCCCTCCAAAACCTTACGTAAATTCGAAATGACCCCGTCGTATAACCCTTTTTGTAAATCCAGCCTGGCTTTCAGTATCGACCCTTCGTAGTGGTTTTGGTCAACCGACAAGACTTCTTCGATTGCTTTAAGGGCGGTTTCGGGATCGTTTTCTTGTATGGCGATTTTTGCCAGGATTAATTTGGCGTCAAGGCCTTCCTTTCCTTTTGGTTTCAGTCCGACGACCATGTTTAGCGCTTGCTTGGCTTCGGTAACTTTATTTTGCTTGAGATAGAGTGACGCCAGCCAAAAATGCAAATCGGGCTCTTTGGGAAACTGGGCAAGATAAGCGGCCAAGGTTTTTTCGGCGAGATCGGGTTTTGTTTGCAGTAGATATTCGACTAGGGCAAGTTTGGGCTGCATTTTATCGGGATGACTGCCAATCAATGCCTGGAATGTGCTTAGGGCTTTGTCTTCTTGGTTGTTCTCGGAATAATGCTTTGCCAAAGCGTAGGAATATTCAAATTTGTCCGGATATTTCTTGATTAAATCGAGATAATCTTGTTCAACGGCAAGGCTGTCCTTTTCTCGTTGGTGAACCTGTAGCCTAAGCAGTAAAAGTGAAAGTTCGCCTTGATTTGCCCTGAGCGCCTTTTCAAGGGTAGCCAACGCCAGGGCAGTATCTTTTTTTGCCAGGTAAACGGCTGTTTTTAGGGCGATAGCGCCAATATGCCAAGGGTGTTTGTTTAATATTTGCCCGGCCAGGGGCATGGCATCTTCCAGCTTGCCTTGTTTGACAAATATGGCGCCTTTCAGGGCAAGGGCTTCTGGATTATCGGCGGCCTGTTTTAATGCCGCCTCGACATGGGTTAAGGCTTCTTCATAGTGTCCGGCCAATAACGCAAATCGGCCAAGCTTTAAAATGGCGTCTTTGTTTTTGGGATCAAGTTCGGTAACTTTAGTAAGGTTTTCAAGCATCCCTTCCCAGTTTTGGGTTTTTTCATCGATTAGCGCCAAATGGTAATACGCCTCGACTTGTTCGGTGTTGAGTTGGAGGACGTAATTGAATTCATTCCTGGCTTGACCGTATTCCCCTTTTTGGTAATAAGATTTCCCGAAGGACAAATGCTCGTTGACTTCTTCTTCAGGATTGCTACAGCTTTGAAGAATCAGTAAGAAAATGAGCGTTATTAATCTTTTCATAACCGTAGATATTGAATAAAAGGGTAACCCGAGACATGATTTGCCGGTAAGGCTATGATGTTATGTTAAAAGTTGGTTTACTGGGTTTGCGCCGATAGCTGAAATTGAAGTTAGTCAGCAAAGGTTACACTAAATTCAATGGGAGGGATGAGACTAGTAACATAAAATCCATAGGAAATGGTTTTGGCGCACAGATATTAATTAATTGGATTTAAACTGTTTAATAATTGGAGCCCAAAAAGTCACTGATAAATCAATCTTTTCTCCATAATTTTGGTAGAATATACCTTTAGAAATTAATCGATAGTTGATGCTACGTAAAATTTTAATTGCCAATCGCGGAGAAATTGCAGTAAGGATAATCCGGGCATGTGCCGAAATGGGCATACGGTCGGTGGCTATCTATTCGGAAGTAGACCGCTTTGCCTTACATGTCAAAAAAGCGGATGAGTCTTATTGTATCGGCAGCGAGCCATTGGCCGGGTACCTCAACATTTATGCTTTGGTTGACTTGGCGGCGGCTACGGGTTGCGATGCGGTGCATCCCGGATACGGCTTTCTTTCTGAAAATGCCAATTTTGCCCGTGCCTGCAAGGAACGGGGATTAATTTTTATTGGCCCGAGCGCGGACGTTATCCATCGGATGGGCGATAAGACCGAAGCCAGGAAAACCATGATACAAGCAGGTATTCCGGTAACGCCGGGTACTGAAAATCTTGCCACTGTTGAAGAAGCGTTGGCTGCCGCTGAAAAAATCGGTTATCCGGTCATGCTGAAAGCGACCTCGGGCGGCGGCGGCCGCGGTATCAGGCGTTGCGATAGCGCCGACGAATTATCCCGAAATTACGGGCGGGTAATTTCCGAAGCAACCAAAGCTTTCGGCAGTGCGGATGTCTTCCTGGAAAAATGCATCGTCAATCCCCGCCATATCGAGGTGCAGGTGTTGGCAGACCACCACGGCAATACCATCCATCTTTACGAACGCGATTGTTCCATCCAACGCCGTAACCAAAAGTTGATCGAAATCGCGCCATCGCCGCAACTCGACGAAGCGCAACGCCAATATATCGGCGGCTTGGCTGTACTTGCCGCCAAAGCCGTCGGTTATGCCAATGCCGGCACGGTTGAGTTTTTGTTGGATGACAACGACCGCTTCTACTTCATGGAAATGAATACGCGGGTGCAAGTGGAACATACCATTACCGAGACAATAACCGGCGTGGATATTGTCGAAGAACAAATCCGCGTTGCCGCCGGATTGCCTTTACGCTGTAAACAGGAAGAAATCAGCCGTCGCGGTTATGCCATCCAATTCCGAATTAACGCGGAAGACCCGAAAAACGGGTTTTTGCCCAGTTTCGGTTACATCTCGCGCTACTATGCGCCGGGCGGCCCCGGTGTGCGCACCGACACCGCCATTTATACCGGTTACGATATTCCGCCGTATTACGATTCGATGCTGGCGAAATTAATCGTTAGCGCGATTACCTGGGAAGATACGATTAAACGCGGCGAACGCGCCCTCAAGGATATGGGTTTGTTCGGCATTAAGACGACAATCCCGTATTACCTACAAATACTTCAGCATCCGGAGTTTCGCGCCGGAAAATTCAACACCGGCTTTATTGAACAGCACCCAGAATTGGTCAATTATTCCAATAAGCCCCGGCCTGAAGTCCTGGCCAGCGTGATTGCGGCCGTGATGGCGGCGCATACGGGATTTTAATCGAATTTATTTGGGAAAATAAGGAATGGCTAAAGAACAAGTTAAGATTACCGACGTCATTTTGCGCGATGCACACCAATCGCTGATTGCCACCCGTTTGCGTACCGAAGATATGCTGCCAGGCTGCGCCATGCTGGACGACATCGGCTACTGGTCGCTGGAATGCTGGGGCGGCGCGACATTCGATGCTTGCCTTCGGTTTTTGAAAGAAGACCCATGGGAACGATTAAGCAAACTCAAGGCTGCGTTGCCGCTTACCCGTCTGCAAATGCTGGTGCGCGGACAGAATTTGCTGGGTTACCGTCATTATTCGGATGACGTTGTGCGGGCTTTTATCCATAAGGCCGCTGAAAACGGCATGGATGTGTTCCGTATTTTCGATGCCCTGAACGATGTCCGCAATTTACGGACTGCAATCGAAGCGGCCAAGGATAGCGGCAAACACGCCCAAGGTACGATCTGCTATACCACCAGCCCTGTGCACGATACCCAAAGCTTTGTCGCTTTGGCGAACGAATTGGCCAAACTGGGCTGCGATTCCATAGCCATTAAGGATATGGCCGGATTGTTGACGCCTTACGCGACCAGCGAACTGGTAAAGGCGTTAGCAGATGCCGTCGATTTGCCGCTGCACTTACATTCCCACGCGACATCGGGTTTAGCGGAAATGTGCCAGCTAAAGGCCATCGAAGCCGGTTGCCGGAATATCGACACCGCCTTGTCGTCCTGGTCGGGCGGCACCAGCCATCCGCCGACGGAAGCCCAGGTCATCGCTTTAAAAGGCACGGACTACGACACGGGTTTGGACTTGGATAAATTACAAGCGGCCAACCTTTATTTTGCCGAGGTGCGTAAAAAATACCGCCGGTACGAAAGCGAATTTACCGGCGTCGACACCCAAGTTCATGTTTTTCAAGTGCCGGGCGGCATGATTTCCAACCTTGCTAACCAGTTGAAAGAACGCAATGCGCTCGACCGCATTGGTGAAGTTTACAAGGAAATCCCGGAAGTCCGTAAAGATTTGGGTTACCCGCCGTTGGTGACGCCCACCTCCCAGATCGTCGGAACCCAGGCTGTGCTCAATGTGCTGACGGGTAAGCGTTATGAAACGATCACCAACGAAGTAAAGCGCTACCTGCAAGGCGGTTACGGCAAGGCGCCTGCGCCCGTCGATCCTCACCTGCAAAAAAAAGCCATTGGCAAAGAAGAGGTGATGGATTGTCGTCCTGCCGATTTAATCCCGCCCGAATTGGATAAACTTCGTCGGGAAGTTGGGGAGCTTGCACGAAACGATGAAGATGTCCTTAGCTATGCGATGTTTCCTGAAGTCGGCAAGCTTTTTTTGGAGCAGCGGTCGAACGGTACTTTAGCGCCCGAACCCTTAGAGTTTGAACTTGCGGAAAGCGACACCATAAAGAAAGCGCCAACCGAGTTCAATGTTGCGTTACACGGCGAAAGTTATCACATAAAAGTCACCGGGGCAGGGCCGAAAAACCAGTCGTTGCGACATTTTTACTTCATGGTGGACGGCGTACCGGAAGAAATCGTGGTCGAAACCTTGGACGAAATCGTTTTGGAAGGCGGCACCCAAGGTGCGGTTAAAGGGACGATTGCCAGTAAGCGCCGCAAGCCGACCGAACCCGGCGATGTGTTTGTCAGCATGCCGTGCAATGTATTGGAGGTGTTGGTTAAAGTCGGCCAGCGGGTGGTTGCCGGACAGGCGGTTATGGTTACCGAAGCGATGAAAATGGAAACCGAAATTACCGCGCCGATTGGCGGAACGGTTAAAGCCGTCCACATTGTCAAAGGTGAGCCTGCAAATCCGGATGAAGTTTTGATTGAAATCGCACCTTAAGGCTAATTTTTTCTGGATGAAACCGGTTGTTGCCGACGAAGCCGCCATTCAAACAGCGGTAGCCCACTTACTCAAAGGCCGCCTTGTCGCTTTGCCTACCGAAACCGTCTATGGCTTAGGCGCAGACGCTCTTAATCCGGAAGCGGTACAGCGGATTTTTGCCGCCAAAGGCCGTCCAGCCGACCATCCCCTGATCGTCCATATCTCCGATAAGTCCATGCTGGGTGATTGGGCAACTGATATACCTGAAACGGGTTGGAAGCTGGTTGCCAAGTTTTGGCCGGGGCCTTTGACAATTGTGCTCAAAAAACACCCTAATGTGCCGCCAGAAGTTACCGGGGGACAAAATACGGTTGCCTTGCGGGTACCGAACCATCCCGTTGCCTTAAAGCTGTTACGGGCGTTCGGCGGCGGTATAGCTGCCCCTTCCGCAAACCGCTTTTGCCGTATCAGCCCAACCCAAGCCAGCCATGTTGAGGAAGAACTCGGCGATAAGGTCGATATGATTCTTGACGGCGGACCATGCCTAGTCGGCTTGGAGTCGACGATTATCGACTTGAGCGGCAAACAACCAACATTGCTTCGGCCTGGCCAGATCAGTAAGCTGGAAATCGAAGCCGTCCTCCAACAACCTTTGGTTTTACTCGTAGATAAAGCTAAAATCCATGCGCCTGGTATGATGGAAGTGCACTACTCCCCTGCTGCCCGCACGTTATTGTGTTCATTCGAGGAAATAGAAAGCATCCTACATAGCGAAGCTTATCAGGAGAATTTTAAGGTCGGCGTTTTAACTTTCAACAAAGACCTGAAAAGTTCGGCAAATGTATGGATTATTGCCATGCTGGACGATGCTAAAGCTTATGCGCATGATTTATATGGTTGTTTGCGAAAACTGGACAATGCCGGTGTCGATATGATTTTGGTCGAATACCCCAAGGATACCGAAGAATGGTCGGCTGTATACGACCGATTAAAGAAAGCGGCAAAGCCTTATTCCTGTGATTTAAAACAACCTATAAATTCAAGGGCGGAAAAAAGTGGCATCCTTGAGCTATCGCCAGTACAGAAAAATTAAATAGCCACTAAAAAACTGCTCACGAGAAATTGTTTTGACAAAAAAAAACATCCGCATCGCTACCCGCAAAAGTCCTTTAGCCTTATGGCAAGCCGAACATGTTGCCAAATTACTGGAAACGACTTTCCCAGGCCTTAAGGCTGAATTGGTAACAATGACTACTCAGGGCGATAAAATCCTGGATGCTCCGCTGGCGAAAATCGGTGGTAAGGGTTTGTTTGTCAAGGAATTGGAGGTCGGCATGTTGGAAGGCGCGGCGGATATCGCGGTGCATTCGATGAAAGATGTACCGGTCGAATTTCCGGAAGGACTGCAATTAACGGCGATTTTAACCCGTGAAGACCCGACCGATGCTTTCGTTTCCAACCGTTACTGTTCAATCAGCGAGTTGCCCGCGACTGCCCGCATCGGTACCTCGAGTTTGCGCAGGCAATGCCAGATCAAGGCCTTATATCCCAAAGCGGAGATTTTAACGTTGCGCGGCAATGTCAATACTCGGCTGGCGAAACTGGATGCGGGCGAATACGACGCGATTATTTTAGCCTCAGCCGGATTGAAAAGGCTGGGCATGGGCGAACGGATTGCCCAGGCGCTCGATACCAAAATCAGCCTTCCAGCGATAGGGCAAGGCGCTATCGGCATTGAAAGCCGCGTAGGCGATAATGAAGTTAACAGCTTTTTGAGTCAACTTCATGATGAAGTAACAGGCCTTTGCGTAACAGCAGAACGGGCAATGAATGCGCGATTGAACGGCGGATGCCAAGTGCCTATTGCCGGTTTTGCCGAAATTAAAGGCCAAGTTCTCTATATGCGGGGATTAGTTGGCAGCCCTGACGGTAAAGTTTTATACCGTAGCGACAGCAGCGGAAAACCTGAAGAGGCTGAACAAATCGGTAAAACAATTGCCGAAGACTTATTGGCTCAGGGTGCGGATCAGGTGCTGCAAGCGCTTTACAGGTGAAAAAACCTTTGCAAGGGGCGCATGTACTGGTTACCCGCCCAATCCACCAAGCGGAAAACTTATGTCGTCTCATAACAGGGCAGGGTGGAAGGGCAGTCCGTTTCCCTACTTTGCAAATAGTCGGTATTGATGCACAATCCGTTTGCCCAATGAATCAAAAAACATCGGGAACGAATCCTTTAAGCCATTTATCTAATTATTATTGGCTGATCTTTACAAGCGCCAATGCAGTAAATTTTGCGCTGAAAGCGAATAATGGCAAAATAGCGGAATTTAAGGCGACGCGAATTGCAGCGATAGGCCAAGCAACAGCAAACGAACTTAAAGCAGCAGGGTTGGACGTCGATTTGATGCCGGATCAAGGTTTCGACAGCGAGACATTACTTAACGTCCCGCAATTAAAAGATGTCAACGGCAGGAACATTTTAATTGTTCGGGGACAGGGCGGCCGGGAAGAACTCGCAAAAGTCCTTAGTGATAGGGGCGCTGCGGTGGAGTATTGGGAAGTTTACAAACGGGCAACACCGGAAAACGACAGTTCCGAGTTGATTAATTTGCTCGACCTGAAAAAAATCGATGTGATGACAATCACGAGTACCGAATCGTTGCAGAATTTGCTTGTGATATTGGGCCAAAACTATAAAAAGGCCTTGGCTGTGATACCGCTGGTAGTTATTAGTAATAGAATAAAACGGTTTGCAGCCGATATTGGCTTTAAGCGAATAGACGTGGCCGAATGCCCTTCCGACGAAGCCATTCTTGATAAGGTAATTGCAATCTATAACGAGGATAATAGTGGCTGAATTAAATGAACAACCAGAACAAGAAAAAGAGGCTGAAACCAGCCAAGTTGAATACAGGCCGAAACCTGTAAATCGGTCAATAACCGGCATTTTTTTCGCTGCCATCATTTTACTCCTTATCATTGGATTGGCTGGGGCAGGCTATTATTTGCTAACCCAGCTTCGGGCCAAACAAGAAGGCTTGGGAGGGGAAGTCAAAAGTGAACTTACCCGGCAAATCAACGACTATCAAGCCCAATTGACCGCCATACAAGCACAAGTGGCGGCGCTCCAATCCGAAATTGCAGGGAAAGAAGATCATTTTAACAAGGCGCTTGCCGATTTTTCTGATTTGCACAACCAAAAAACGGAAGCCGCGCGCAAAGAGCTAAGCGACAAAGTCCTCCAGGTACAGCGCCAATTAGGCAAGACAAGGGGAGATTGGTTAATCGCCGATGCCGAATACCTGCTTAGTGTCGCTAACGAAAGGCTGCACTTGGTGGGGGATGTCAACGCTACCCGTATGGCGCTTGAAGCCGCGGACCAAAGGTTACGTGAAAGCGGCGATACTGGCACCATAGTTATCCGGGAACAGATTGCCAAAGAAATTTCCCAGATACAGGGTATTAAACTTCCCGATTTGGTAGGCCTGTACGCGTCGATACAGTCATTAGAAAGTGAAGTTGCCAAGTTGGCTTTAGAATTGCCCTATTCCGGCAAACCATTGACCCCGCCAGAGGAGTCAACAAACACCGGTGCCGTAACCGAGGATTCCAACGACTTGGTCAATACAGCCATCAAAGAGTTGGAAGGTATAGTAACGATAAAAAGATCCGAGAAACCGATAAAGGAAATATTGACCCAAGAGCAGGCTGAATTTATTCGGGAACAACTTAAGGTTAAGTTGGAAGTGATAAAAATCGCTTTGGTACAACAAAATGACGCCTTGTACCAATCTGCTTTAAAGGACAGTAAGTCGTGGATTGAACAACAGTTCACCAAGAATGAAGTTAGTCAGCAGGTGCTAAGTGAATTGTCACGGTTGGAATCAGTTAAATTGCGCAGCCAGTTTCCAGACATCAGCCTGTCGTTAAAAATGCTCCGTGATGTGACTAAGCTTAGGATCGAAACTGACAAAGCCTTGCAATCGCCTAACGAAATTCCATCGGGGCAAGCCGAGGGGCCTAAGCCAATACCTACTCCGACTGGGCAGGAATCGATTCCCGAAGAACCGGCCAATGCCAAAGACGCGGTCCAGCAGTCATCGGCGAAGCCGAAAAAGAAACCATAGCGGGCGCCTACATAATGAGAACTTGGTTTTTTTTCTTAGGTTCATTGGTCCTTACTATAGTTTTGGTGGTCATTGTTAAACAATGGTTGGGGACGTATGAAACTCCCGGTTATGTGTTGATAGGGATCGGCAGTTGGTCTATGGAAATGTCCCTGACCGTACTCTTGATAAGCCTTATCGTCGGGTTTTATGCCCTCTACCTTTTTTTCAGGGGACTGGGTTGGTTACTGAGACTACCCTGGAAACTAAAAAGCCGTAGCCGTAACATTAAATTTAACCGTTCACAAGATGCCTTAATTGCAGGATTGGTAGGGTCGGCTGAGGGCAAGTGGGAGCAAGCTGAAAAAGTGCTGATTAAGCACGCATCCAACAGCGGCGCACCATTAATCCACTACTTGACGGCAGCAAAGGCGGCGCAATCTCGGGGCGCATACGACAAAAGGGATGAATACCTAAAGAAAGCCGCTGCCCAATCGCCTAGCTCGGACGTCGCGATAGGCTTAACCCAAGCAGAACTCCATTTCTCCGCCAATCAGTTTGAGCAAGCCTTAGAAACATTGACCAAACTGCATTCCATGGATTCGACGCATGCCACCGTGTTAAAGTTAATGCATCAAACCTATCAGCATTTGGGCGATTGGCATGGCCTTCGTAAGTTGTTGCCGGTCTTAAACAAAAATAAAGTGTTGATGGAGACCGAGATAAAAAACCTGGAAGTCCAGGCCTTTGGCGGTTTATTGAAGCAAACCATCAAAGAAGGCAACACCGATGCCATGCGGTTGTTGTGGACTGAAATCCCCCCGCACATCAAAAAGAATCCCGATGTCGCCGCGATTTATTTTGCCGCCATGATAGAGGCCGGTTTAGGCGTGGAAATCGAAACTGAACTGGCAGAGACGTTGACTATCCATTGGGATGAAAAGCTGTTGATTTTGTATGGCAATTTACAATCTAGCGATGTTTTTAAACAATTGGCGGTTGCGGAGTCGTTATTGCCGCACCATAAAGATAACGTGGCATTGTTGACTATATTAGGGAAATTCAGTTTTGCATGTAAGGACTACGAAAAAGCCATGGATTACCTTACAAAAAGCCTATCAATAGACCCAAATGTCCAGGCTTACCGATTATTGGGCGATTTATATTCCGTACAAGGCGAAGAACATAAGGCCAATCTATGTTACAAGCAAGGTTTGGAACTTGCGTCCAGCGGCGTAATCAGCCAAGTTGATGCGGTTGTCCTGGGTTCTTGATCATCGGTTTGTTTGATTTAAATCAAACTGCCTTTCATTATTATCAGGTATATTTGGCTATTGGAGCGTAACAAAAATGGATTTTTATACTTACTGGACGCTTTGCTTTGCCTTCGGGGCGAGATGGCGTTTTGGCATTAAATGGATGTCGGTGTGTTTCAAGAGACTGAAACTCGCAATTCGTTCCCTGCAATTGCCGATTTGCAAATATATTTGAGGAAAATTAATGAAATTTAAACATATCTTGGCGGCCTTGTTGTTGTCTTTGTGTTCGTCGGGCTTGGTCTACGCGGCTGGTTCGCCGATCAAAGAAGACTACACTGCTCTAATAGCGCTTGGCGAAAAGATGTTAGAAGCGAGTAAAGCTTCTGATGCAACGGCTTTTTCAGCTGCCGCTACTGAGGCATCTGAAGTAGCAAAAGATCAAGGCAATAAAGGGAATTCTCCCCGCTTACAACGGATTAGCGCCAAAATCAAACAAGCCAAGAAGTCAGTAAAGGCTGGGGACTTTCCTCAAGCTTCTACACTAACCGAAGAAGCCTTGACCGAAATGAAGAAAACCAACGCGCCACCCACATGGGGCGGCACAACTTCAGGCGGTGAATAGGCAATTGGCGCTTGCGGTTGATTAGGTAGTTAAAAGCTACATAAGCCATAAAACCCTTATTACGAAGTAAAAAACCCAGCCGAAAGGCTGGGTTTTTTTATTTTATTGAACCGTACTGCTCCTTTTTGAAGAGGTTAGCGCTTTCATTTGCGTAATCGCTTTCGATATAATCCTTCTCCAATTTGTCTCTTGCCTCTAAGTTCCTGTTGATTGATATATCAACCAAAAAAGTTGCAGAATAATAGTGCCTGTCAAATAGAGCATTGGCGTTTCGGCACTTGATTTTTGTTGCGGCTATAGCTGCATTTGCCAACATTTATTTTTTAAATTTATACAATAGCCTATCAATTGCCGCTCATTTGGCCTTTCTCAAAAATTTCTATTTTTTTGATTTAAATCAAAATGTATTTTCTCTATCTGTGGTAAAGCTTTTTTGGACTAAATGCCAAAAAAAGGTTATTCTAAGATTACCTGAGCAAGAAGTTTGGCTCTGGAAACTCAAAGCTAATGTTTTGATAATTTTATGATGACTAAATGGGCTAGCATTAGGGCTCAAAAGTCATTTTTTTATGTTTGCCAAACGGCAAATAGGTACATGAGGAAAATTAATGAATTTTAGGCACATATTGGCAGCTATCATGCTGTCTTTGTTTTCAATTGGTGCGGCACAGGCAGCAGGCTCCCCTCTCCATGAAGACTACTCGGCCCTTTTGGCTATTTCCGAAAAGATGTTGGAAGCCGCTAAAGCCAAAGACATAACCGGTTTTACCGCTGCCTCTACAGAGGCGTCTGATGTTGCAAAAGACCAGGGTAACAACGGTAATTCTCCACGCTTACAACGGATCAGCTCCAAAATCAAACAAGCCAGGAAGGCTGCAAAAGCCGGCGATTTTACGTTAGCTGCTTCATTGACTGATGAAGCTGTAGTTGAAATGAAGAAACCAGACGTAAAACCAACATTCGGCGGCACTACTGAAGGTGGCGGTCGCAAGGGAATGTTTGGCGAGTTCTAAGCAGTATATCGGTTAATGGTCGAAGTTTTCAGACCAATAGCCACTGGCAAAATATCTTATATCAAGATTCAAAAGCCCAGCTAATGGCTGGGTTTTTTGTTTTCCTAGATTTACTTTGGTTCTAGGTTTTAAATAAAGAGTCCCAGATTTTATCAATTTTTTTAGTTATGTCTTTAGACATGACTATGGGTTTCCCCCATTCCCTGTTGGTTTCACCCGGCCATTTGTTGGTCGCATCGAATCCTACTTTAGAGCCCAGGCCGGATACGGGCGAAGCAAAATCAAGATAATCAATCGGTGTGTTTTCCAGTATGGTTAAATCCCGGGCCGGGTCCATGCGGGTTGTGATGGCCCAAATCACGTCTTCCCAGTTACGGACATTGATATCCTCATCGACAACGATGACGAATTTCGTGTACATAAATTGCCGTAAATAAGACCAAGTGCCCAGCATCACCCGTTTAGCATGGCCGGCATATTGCTTTTTCATGCTGATAACCGCCATCCGGTAAGAACAACCCTCGGGAGGCAGATAGAAATCTTTTATTTCCGGGAATTGTTTCTGCAATATAGGGACGAATACCTCATTTAAGGCAACGCCCAAAATAGCGGGTTCGTCTGGTGGCCTGCCAGTATAGGTACTGTGGTAAATAGGGTCCTTTCGCTGGGTGATGCGCTCGATTGTGAAGACCGGGAATTCATCGACCTCATTGTAATAGCCGGTATGGTCGCCATACGGGCCTTCTTTTGCGCTTTCGTTAGGATAAATGAAACCTTCCAGCACTATTTCCGCGCTGGCAGGTACTTGAAGGTCGTGGAGCAGGCATTGCGCCACTTCGGTTTTGCTGCCGCGCAATAAGCCCGCAAAGGCATATTCTGACAGGGGATCGGGAACAGGCGTTACGGCTGCCAATATGGTCGCTGGGTCTGCACCCAGCGCGACAGCAATAGGAAAAGGTTTGTCGGGATGGGCTTGTTGCCATTCCTTAAAATCCAGAGCCCCGCCACGATGCGCAAGCCAACGCATAATCACTTTGTTTTTACCGATGACTTGTTGCCGGTAAATGCCGAGGTTCTGGCGGGATTTGTTCGGCCCTTTGGTAATAACTAATGGCCAGGTAATCAGGGGAGCGGCGTCTTCCGGCCAACAGGTCTGGATTGGGTAATTGCCTAAATCAATGTTGTCGCCTTCCAGGATAGTTTCCTGGCAGGGAGGCCTGGCCACCAGCTTGGGGGACATGTTAAGTACCTGTTTAAACATCGGGATTTTTTCAAAAGCATCTTTCATGCCTTTGGGCGGTTCCGGTTCTTTAAGGTAAGCCAGTACTTCCCCTATCCCCCTCAATTCAGAGACAGAATTCGCCCCCATGCCCATGGCCACGCGTTTGGGTGTGCCGAAAAGGTTGCAAAGTACAGGGATTTTGGAGTTCTTTGGGTTTTCAAACAACAAGGCGGGGCCACCTTGTTTCAGGACGCGGTCGCAGATTTCGGTCATTTCCAGGTAAGGGTCTACTTCGACGCTGATCCGTTTCAATTCGCCTTTCTTTTCAAGTTGCTTGATAAAATCCCTCAGGTCTTTGTATTTCACGCGGCGGCGCCTATGCCGTTATGCCTAAGCAGTGCGTCGATGGTCGGTTTTCGGCCGCGAAAATTGACGAACAATTCCATTGCATCCTGGCTTCCGCCTTTTTCCAGGATATTCGAGAGGAATGCCTTTCCGGCTTCCTGGTTAAAAATGCCTTTTTCTTCGAACAGGGAAAATGCGTCGCTGGACAGGACTTCCGCCCATTTGTAACTGTAATAGCCCGCCGCATAACCGCCGGCGAATATGTGCGAGAAGCTGTGGGCGAAGCGGTTGAATTTGGGCGGTTGGACGACAGCGACTTGGGACCGTACTTTTTCCAGGGTTTCATAGATCCTGCCGCCAACCGCAGGATCGTAATCCTGATGGATCCTGAAATCGAAAAGGCTGAATTCGAGTTGCCTGACCATCATCATGCCAGCCTGGAAGTTTTTTGCGGCCAGCATTTTCTCGAATAAGCTATCCGGCAGTGTCTCGCCGGTTTGGTAATGGCCGGAAACCAACTGCAACGATTCCTTTTCCCAACACCAGTTTTCCATAAACTGGCTGGGCAGCTCGACCGCATCCCACTCGACGCCATTAATCCCGGAAACGCCCAGATAGTCGATTTGTGTCAGCATATGGTGCAGCCCGTGACCGAATTCATGGAATAAAGTCGTCACTTCGTCGTGAGTCAATAACGCCGGGTCGCTGCCCGTAGGCGGGGTAAAGTTACAAGTCAAATAAGCAACGGGCGTTTGGATGGTATTGTTATGTTTTTTGCGGCTTACGCAATCGTCCATCCAGGCGCCACCGCGTTTCTTGGGGCGCGCGTACAGGTCTAGGTAGAATTGGCCTCTCAGTTGCTTATCCTGGCCGTAAATGGCAAAAAAACGGACATCCGGATGCCATTTGTCGAATGAATCCATTTCAGTGATGGACAAGCCATATAATTTTTCAACAATATCAAACAAGCCCGGCAAAACGCGCGTGACAGGGAAATAGGCTTTAACGGCTTCCTGTGATAACTGGTAGAAATGCTGGCGCATTTTTTCGGAATAATAGCCTATATCCCAGGATTGTAAGTCCTTAATGCCATGGTGTTCTTCCGCAAAAGCACGGAGATCGTGCAAATCTTTCCGGGCTTGGGGGAGCGACCTTTCCGCGAGATCTTCCAAGAAGCGAATGACGTCGACTGGCTTTTCGGCCATTTTGGTAGCCAATGACAGCTCCGCATAGTTTTTGTAGCCTAACAAGCTGGCCTTCTCATAACGAAGCGCCAAAATACGTTCCATGATTTCAGTGTTGTCCCATTTACCGGCATGCGGTCCCTGGTCCGATGCCCGTGTTGAGAAGGCTTGATAATGCTCACGGCGAAGTTCACGGTTATCGGCATAAGTCATCACTGCCTGATAGGACGGGAATTGCAGGGTGATCATCCAGCCATTTTGGCTTTGGCTTTCAGCCGTTTGTTTTGCCTGGGCAAGTGCGGAGGGCGGCAGGCCTGCCAAATCATTTTCATCGGTAAGCAACTTATTCCAGGCATTGGTTGCATCGAGGAGGTTTTCTTCGTAATTGCTGGCGAGTTTTGAAAGCTCCTGGTTGATTTCCTTGAAGCGTTGTTTTTTTTCCGCATCAAGGGCGATACCCGACAACTTGAAATCCCTTAAGGCATTGCTGATGATTTTTTGTTGGGCGACAGTCAGTTTTGGATATTCAGGGGACTCGGCAATGTAGCAATAGGCTTTATAGAGATGTTCATTTTGCCCCATTTCAGTTGAATAGGCGCTCAACTTGGGAAGGCAGGCGTTGTAAGCCGACCGCAAAGGGTCGCTGTTGATGACCGAGTTCATGTGGCTGACCGGCGACCAGGCCTTATTCAATTTATCGTCGGCGTTTTCAAGCGGTTCGATTAAATTATCCCATGTATAGTTTTGGTTGGCCTCCAAGCATTTATTTACCGTAGCACGGGCTTCTGCCAACAGTTCATCGATAGCGGGCTCAACATGTTCGGGCTTAATTTGGGAAAATACAGGCAATAAGGTATTAGCTAATAATGGGTTATTCATGATAATTGGCATGTTAGGGTTTTTTCATGTTAAAGCTGGTACTATTGATCCATCAGCGGGTGATTATTAGTTAAATAAGGATACCAGCCAATGCGTATGGGGCAAGCGGCGGCGTTCAATCCTATCGTGTTCGCTATTTGGTTGAATAGGCATGAAATGAAGCCATCACCTCATGATTAACCGACGGATTCCATAAAAAGTCCGGTTTTTGAAACAATATCGTGCCAACTTCGCCGGTTTTTATCGACCAGGATCCACAGGAAACCTAAGCCCAGTAAGCCGAATGAGAAGAGCGCGCAAATGTATCGGACGAAAGCCTGTCCCCAACCGAGGGGCTTATGGTTTTCTGTCAAGACTTTGATTTTCCAAGCCCTTAAGCCGAGGGTTTGGCCACCGTGCGTCCAAAACCAGCCATAGAAACCAAAACTTACTGCTAACAGGTAAATGGGATAAAAAAATTGTTGGTGGCTTATTGCCTTGCCGCCGTTAAAAGGGAGTAAAATTGCGGTGGCAAAAAAGAATAATGCAACCACAAGCAAGGTATCATAAACAATGGCTGCAAAAACACGCAAGAGGCCGGGTTTTGCCATCTAGCAGAAAAGGTTTTCCGTGATTGCCTGCTCAGGATTGAATTTTAAACAAAGCCAATTTTTGGCCGAAATACATGCACATTGCCATCAAGCCAACCAACATAACCAATGAAAAAACGAACGGCGGCCTGTGTAGCAATAGGATAAAGAAATCAGCCACAAACAAACTGGTTAAAAAAGGTTGGTCAACCAAGGCGGAAAGAATTTTTTTGCAAACAGCAATTAAGTCAGTCATGTCGTTATTGGATTCGGTGTTAATTATAAGGTTTACGGCGCAAGCTAAAATAACCTCTGCCGATTCTTTGTTACTATCTAGTTTTTAATTTTACTATATCCCAAAGATTTATGTAAAAGAAAACCCGTTATTGGAGTGGGTCTAAATCCAGATGAAATGGTATTATTATCAATAATAAAAATAACTTTAGGGATACATAATCATTTTAACTTTTTTCAAAAAAATTATCGGTTCCGTTAAACCCAAAGACAAAGCACCGCCCGCGAAAATCAGGTTATACGAGCGCTCGGAACATAATATCTCGCGTAGCCAAATTAGCGACAATGCTTTGAAGGTAATGTATCGCCTGAAAAAAGAAGGTTTCGACGCTTATCTGGTCGGCGGTTGCGTGCGCGACCTTTTGCTAGGCCGCGAACCGAAAGACTTCGATGTCGTGACCGATGCCGACCCTGAACAGGTTAAAAAAATATTCCGAAATTGCCGTT
The DNA here is from genome assembly GCA_964435245.1 of uncultured Methylomagnum sp. Classification (GTDB taxonomy): domain Bacteria; phylum Pseudomonadota; class Gammaproteobacteria; order Methylococcales; family Methylomonadaceae; genus Methyloglobulus. Next base: position 109,152 of record CAYSYU010000004.1, on the reverse strand, counting down.
TAATCGGGAGAAGGTTCCGGCTTGCCCACGTGCACTTTGGCAAGGAAGTGATCGAAGTCGCCACTTTTCGCGGTAATGGCGGCCAACAAGACGAGAAACAACAACTCAACAAGGAAGGCCGCTTGCTAAGGGATAATGTGTACGGGACGATAGAGGAAGATGTCTGGCGTAGGGATTTTACAGTCAATGCCCTTTATTACAATATCAAGGATTTTTCTGTAGTCGATTATGTCGGCGGGATGGAAGACCACAAAAAAGCGGTGCTACGGCTCATCGGTAACCCTGAAACGCGGTTCAGGGAAGACCCGGTGCGAATGCTTAGGGCTGTCCGTTTTGCGGTGAAGCTTGGCTTTGAGCTTGACCCTGAGTGCCAAGATGCGATTCATGCCGATTTTGCCTTGCTTGCCAGCATACCTCCGGCCCGCCTTTTTGATGAAGTCTTAAAATTGTTCCTGACAGGCAATGCCTTGCAGACCTTTGAAATGCTGAGGCATTACGGATTGTTCCAGGTATTGTTCCCTGCCACGGAAAAAGCGCTGGAGTTTGAACAAGAAGGCTTCCCCAAGCTTTTTTTGATCAAGGCATTGCAAAACTCGGACAATCGGATAGCCGAAGGCAAAACCGTAACGGCATACTTCCTGTTGTCGGCCTTCCTATGGGAGCCGGTGCAAACGCTTATCAATGAGATGATGAGGCAGGGCGTACCCGAATATTTGGCTTACCAGGATGCCGCCAACGAAGTGGTTTCCAAACAGGTTAGGATAACGGCAATGCCGAAATACATAACGTCCGCCATGCGGGAAGTTTGGGGTTTGCAACCAAAATTTAACTTTCGGATGGGATCTAAACCGGCGCGCTTATTGGCGCATCCCCGGTATCGGGCTGCGTATGATTTCTTGTTGCTTCGTTCCGAAACAGGTGGCGCAGAACCGGATTTGGCGGAATGGTGGACGCGGTACATGAACGCTAATGAAAACGAGCAACGCAAAATGACCCAACCTAGCAGGAGCAACCAGAACAAAAAATCAAGGCTGAAGCGGAATTACCGCAGGACTGGCCAGAACAAGCCGAAAGAAACTGAAATATAGTATCCTGAATATCTCTTTACTACATGGAAAATCCTTTGATTACCGCTTATATCGGGCTGGGCAGTAACCTAGAATTGCCGGTCGAACAGGTCAAGTCCGCACGACGAGCGATATTGGGACGCGAGGGTATCAATGAATTGGCATTTTCCAATCTCTATGCAAGCGCCCCAATGGGCCCCCAAGACCAACCCGATTACGTGAATGCAGTTATGGCGATAACGACAACGTTGTCGCCGTTGGAGTTGTTGCAGGAACTGCAGACCATTGAGCAGGCACATGGCCGTGTAAGGGGAAGCCAGCGCTGGGGGGCAAGGACATTGGACCTGGATTTGCTACTTTATGGGGACCAGCAAATCGATTTGCCCGAATTGACCGTACCGCATCCAGGCATTGCCGATAGGCCTTTTGTGTTATATCTGTTGCTTGAGTGTGCGCCGGATTTGGTAATCCCAGGTAAAGGGAAGATTACAGAATTGCTTACCAAATGCCCGCTTGCCGGTTTGCGCCGTTTAGAGATAGGTTGAATGGGCATGAACCAGGATCATAATAAACCCTTATCTATCAAAGACATCTCAACGATGAAACGCCGGGGTGAGAAAATTGCCTGCCTCACCGCTTACGACGCCGGTTTCGCTGCAGTCATCGATAAGGTCGGCGTTGAAATTTTGCTGGTTGGCGACTCTTTAGGCATGGTCGTGCAAGGCCACGATTCCACCGTACCCGTCACCATTGGGCAGATGGTTTACCATACCCAATGTGTCAGCAGGGCCCGGCAACGCGCTTATGTCATAGCCGATATGCCGTTTATGACATACAGTAACCCCGAACAAGCCGCTAAAAATGCGGCACGATTGTTGCGCGTCGGTGGCGCACAAATGGTCAAATTGGAAGGCGCAAAAATCGACTGTGTCAGTTTTCTAGTTGAATGCGGCATACCTGTTTGCGGGCATTTAGGCCTGTTGCCTCAGTCGATCCATCAGTTTGGCGCCTACAGTATCCAGGGAAAGCTGCCTGATGATGCCCAAAAAATTCGTGATGATGCCCATCAGTTACAACAAGCCGGTGCGAGCCTATTGGTATTGGAATGTGTGCCTGCCGCACTTGGCAAGCAAATCTCTAAAGAGCTAACCATTCCGGTGATTGGGATCGGCGCAGGCGTTGACTGTGACGGCCAAGTGCTGGTTTTGTACGACATGCTCGATGTCGGCATTATCAAGCGGCCAAAGTTCTCCAAAAATTTTATGGCTGGCGGCAATGGGGTTGAAGAAGCGATTAAAGCTTATTGTCTAGCCGTTAAGAATTCTGAATTTCCCGGCGCTGAACACAGTTTTTAAAATGCAAGTAATCAACAAGATTGTTGACTTGCGCTTAGCGGCTAAAGCCTGGCGGTTGGCTGGGGAAAGTATTGCTTTCGTTCCCACAATGGGGAATTTACACGACGGTCACCTAAAGCTTGTCGAAGCAGCCAAATTGTCGGCAGATAAGGTTGTCGTCAGCATTTTTATCAACCCTACCCAATTCGGACAAGGAGAAGATTTTGAAGCCTACCCTCGCACAGAAAATCAGGATAAACAAAAGCTTAATACAATCGGAATAGATGCGCTCTTTTTGCCCGACGTTGACGAGATGTATGCCAAAGATGCAAATACCGTTGTCAGTGTAAAAAATCTTTCTACCTTACATTGCGGTCAATTCAGGCCGGGGCATTTCGACGGGGTCGCAACGGTTGTTTGTAAACTGTTTAATATGCTACAACCGGATGCGGCTTTTTTTGGCCAAAAGGATTTTCAGCAATTGACGGTTATCCGTGCCATGGTCAAGGATTTGAACATCCCAGTTGAAATAAGGTCTATACCGACTGTCAGGGAAAATAGCGGTTTGGCTATGAGTTCGAGGAATGCGTATTTGACCCCGAGTGAATTAGGAATTGCCCCTAACCTTGCTAAAGCCTTATTTGTTGCGCGCGATAAAGTACTTTCGGGCAGAACATGTTACGGTACGATAGAAAATGAAGCCGTCGCTTATTTAAAAGAGGCAGGTTTTGTGACGGATTACTTTAGCATATGTAACCCGAACAGTTTGCTCAAAGCCGATAAGCAGGATAAGGATATTGTTATTTTGGCGGCCGCGAAGTTAGGGCGGACACGATTGATAGACAATGTTTGTTTTTCAATTCCATAGTCCAATTTGCAACATTTAGATTGTATAATATTGAAGTGTTTTTTAAATTAATCGATAATTTACAGTTCCCTTAGAGGCTTAGATCGTTTTATATGCAAACAACCATGCTTAAAGCTAAATTGCACAGGGCCACGGTGACCCGTTCCGAATTGGGATATGAAGGTTCGTGCGCAATTGACGGCAATATCCTCGATTTGGCCGGCATCAGGGAATACGAGCAAATCCAAATCTACAATATCAATAACGGCGAACGCTTTACCACTTACGCTATCCGCGCAGAAAATGGTTCCGGGACAGTATCTGTGAATGGTGCGGCTGCCCGCTTGGCTTGTCCGGGAGATTTAGTCATTATTTGTTCCTATGTCATCCTCGACCAAAAAGAGTTGGCAACGTATAAGCCGGTGCTGATTTACTTCAATAACAAAAACGAAATTATCCGTTCAGCGTCCTCTATTCCGGTGCAGGCTGCTTGAGTTTTCATGCCATTTATCGCTGTTAATCTTCAAGACGGAATAAAAATTTTGCATCAATTTGAATAACCGATGCCGGGCTAGTTCATGTCCGGCATCGGCGCGTAGTGAATTATTTGCTGTTTTGTAAGGCGGCAATCCGTTCTTCCAAAGGCGGATGGGTCATGAACAGCTTTTGTATGCCGCCGCCATTAATACCGAATGCGGCGAATTGCCCAGGCAGTTCTTCCGCTTCATGACCACGCTGCAGAGCACGCAGGGCGGCGATCATCTTTCCGCGTCCGGCTAAGTTTGCGCCGCCTGCATCGGCCCTAAATTCCCGATGCCGCGAAAACCAGCAGACCAGCATGGAAGCCAAGAATCCCAAGGCTATCTGGGCTACCATTTGCGTCATGTAATAGCCCATACCGAAACCACTGCGTTCGTCATTGCCGGATAAGGCCCGGTCTACGACATGGCCGATAATGGTTGCGAAGAAGTAGACAAAGGTGTTGAGTACCCCTTGCATCAAGGCCATCGTAACCATATCGCCGTTGGCAACATGCGAAATTTCGTGCCCGACCACCGCTTCCACCTCATCCGGCGTCATGCTTTGCAACAAACCTGTGCTGACAGCTACCAACGAGCTGTCGCGGCTCATGCCCGTAGCGAAGGCGTTGGCTACCGGCGCTTGGAAAATGCCGACTTCCGGCATACCAATCCCCGCTTGTTGCGATTGTCTGGCAACCACATCGTACAGCCATCTTTCGGTTTGGTTTTGGGGTTGGCTTATGACTTGGACGCCCATCGAGGTTTTGGCCATTGTCTTTGACATTGCCAATGAGATGACCGAACCGGTGATGCCAATGACGGCAGACATCATCAACAATGCCCCTAGGTCGAGCCCTTGTGCGCTGACATAGCCGCTTAAGCCCAGCAGGTTAAAAAGAATGCTAATAACGATCATTACGGCGATGTTAGTAGCTAAAAACAGTAAAATTCGCATCATTTGTATGGCCTCTTAGGTCAGTTGTGTTATTGCTTTTATGGGGATTGAATAATTGAATTCAATGCCCGGTTAGAATGGTAAACTGATTATAAGTTTAATCCGGGAGGAAATTTTGATGCATTTCACTAACGCCATGGTCATTTTGATTGTCCTATTTAACACAGGTTATGGCTTTGCACAATCAGGCTCCCTCCAAGAGCTAATAAAAAACTTGCACGCGCCTGAAGGGTTCACGATAACGGTTTTTGCCGAGAACCTGCCCAATGCCCGTAGCTTGGCGTTGGGGGATAAGGGGATAGTTTTTGTCGGCACCGGCGCTGACGGAAATGTCTATGCGGTCGAAGATTCAAACAACGATGGGGTTGGCGATAAGAACTATACCCTTGCAACAGGCTTGTTCATGCCAAATGGCGTGGCCTACAAAGATGGCGTCTTGTATGTGGCGGAAGTTAACCGCATTATCCGTTTTGATGGTATTGCCCAATCCTTGGCTAAGCCGCCGAAACCGGTAGTGGTTTATGACCGATTGCCATCCGATAAGCACCACGGTTGGAAATATTTGCGTTTCGGGCCTGACGGCAAGCTCTATACGGCAATTGGCGCGCCTTGCAACATTTGTAAGCCTGAAAAGCCTTACGCATCGTTGGTAAGGTTGAATCCCGACGGCAGTCAATTTGAAATCATTGCCTCGGGCATCAGGAATACTGTTGGGTTTGACTGGCAGCCAGGAACCAATGCCTTGTTTTTTAACGACAATGGCCGGGATTATCTGGGCGACGACTTGCCGCCCGAGGAATTGAACAAGTGGTCGAAAATGGGCGAATATTTCGGCTATCCTTATTGCCATGCCGGCGATATCGTCGATCCCCAGTTTGGTTCCGGCAAGGACTGCCGCGAATACACTGCGCCGGAATGGAAATATAAGGCCCATGTCGCCCCCTTAGGGTTGCAGTTTTATGAAGGCGACCAGTTCCCGGCAGGCTATAAAAATCAGTTATTTGTTGCCCAGCATGGTTCCTGGAACCGGACTGAGCCCGATGGTTATCGCGTCGCCCTGGTTCGTTTCAAGCAAGGCAAGCCGGTTTCGGATGAGGTTTTTATCGATGGCTGGTTAACCAAAGACGGCGATGTCCTTGGCAGGCCAGTGGACATCCTGGAGATGCCGGACGGTAGCCTATTGATTTCAGACGACAAATCTGGCGTAATTTACAAGGTTGGATATAAAGGCAAAAAATGAAAAAGCAATTTGAAATTGTCAAAAAGGATACCGTCTATGACGGCTTTTACCAGATGGAAAAATATTACCTGAAGCACACTTTGTTCAAAGGCGGCTGGACTGGGGAAATCAGCCGTGAACTTTTCAGGCGCACAAATTGTGTGGCGGTATTATTGTACGATCCTGATGCCGATAAGGTTGTTTTAATCGAACAGTTTCGTATTGGGGCAGGCATTACTGAAAACACGGAACGCGCCTGGCTGGTGGAAATTGTCGCCGGTGCGATTGATGAAGGCGAAACCGCGGAACAGGTGGCGCACCGGGAATCCAAAGAAGAAGCGGGCTGCGACATCTTGGAGCTAAGGCTGATCAACCGCTTTTACACAACTCCTGGAGGGTCGTCCGAAAAAATCAGCCTGTTTTACGGAAGGGTTGACAGTACCCAGGTGGGCGGCATTCACGGCCTGGATCATGAGGACGAAGATATCCTGGTTTATACCGTCCCTTTTGATGAAGCCTACCAAATGGTAAATGAAGGCAAGATTGAATCGGGTATACCGATCATCGCCATCCAATGGCTGGCGTTGCATAGGGAGGAATTGCGGAAAAGCTAATGGAATTGCTTAATAAAACAAGAACCCCGCTTAAATGAAAAACTCATCAAAATCAGTATGCAATTATTGGCAATCTATATCATTTCCATGCTTGGAAATTCAAATGATACATGTTTGAGAAATCAAAAATTTTATCGGCTTGTATTTTGGTATTGGCATGAACTTGACCGCTTGTTCATGATCCGCAAACAGCAGCGCCTTTCGTTCCTGCACAATAACTAGGAGGGTAGTCTTTGAAATGCGCGACAACTCGGCCATCCTCTGCAAAAAATTCAACAGACGATGTCATACCTTTTAAATGGGAGATAAGCCTGACGTCATCAGACTCATCCCCAAGCTTAACCAACTCAACACCAAAGCCATTAATGGTTTTAAGTTGAGTTATTTGATCCATTTTTTTTGCGATAACCAGTCCGGTTATATTCATTTTCGAGGTAGATGTCTTTATCTTTTTGCTAAACTCAACTAACTCGTCGCCAACATCTAAAGATTGCTTGGCAAGCTCAGCACTAAAATAGGCTTCCTTATTTGTAAAACCGCCTTTTTTCATTTCTTCTTGAACAGAGGCCTCGATCTCAGCGGGATCTTCTTTTGCCTGTGCTGCTGATTTCTGGCTGTTATCGCCAGACGCTGTGGGTGATAAATCTGACTTTACATCAATAAGACCCAGCAAGAAAACAATCAGGCAAATAGCTAAAAATCCAAATGCCATTATAGCCATTAACTTAAGGTTTTCTTTTCGTCTTTCTGCTGCTTGCAGTTGGGCGACTTTAGCGGCATATTCCTTAGCATTAGGCCGAAGTGAATGAGCCATACTGATATTGTCTTCATTTTGGTCGGTATTGTTAGGCCCGTTAGATGCTAATGTGACCCAATTATTCCAAAATGCCTTTTCTGCAAGTACTTTGTTTTGTTCTTCAGCCATAAAGCCTCACTTAAGCCAAGTCATAATAATATAGATGTAAAATGTAAAGTATATGCTTGTAGTACGCTTTTATTTGCTAACGAGATCACAAGAAATAATTAGGCAGCTTTATTTCCAATTGTAAAGAAATGTTTTTACGAATTCTGATTTTAAGAATAAAGTTTACCAATATTGAGTAAACGAAATAGGCGAAAATCAACTTACTGATTAATTATAGCAACAAACTAAAAACTTACAGGGCCGCTCGCTTAATTGTCCTTGCTGTATTAATTGCTCGATTTCAACAAAAGCAACTATTTGATTAATTAGGCTTTATTTTGTTACAGGATAGGCACGTAACACCAATTCAGTGCCTGGAATATCTTGAATGGTCAATTCGAGTCTAAACTAGCCGTTTGATGTATCACTTTCACCACCTTTAATTGGCCGATAGTGCACTTTGATTTTGGAATCTTAACCGTCCCGATTTTCTTCATGCCAGATAGTAAAAACGACAGCATTCTATTTTGGCTTTGATAACTTGAAAACCCTGTTAACCGTTGGTTTCACTGGTCAGTTTATCACCCGCGGCAAACAATGGTTTTCGTGGCCAATATCTAAGAATATGGCTGGTCAAATTCATGAAAAAATCCAGAAGCCGCGGGGCTCAATATTAACCATAAATATCTTGCACTACTTCGGAGGAATGTCCCTCCGCGTTTGCCCCGTATAAAGCTGTCTCGGACGCCCGATTTTCTGGTCGGGATCGGCTATCATCTCATCCCAGTGCGATACCCAGCCTATGGTGCGCCCCATTGCAAAGATAGCGGTGAACATTTTGCTGGGGATGCCTAAGGCATGCAGGACAATGCCGGAATAGAAATCGACGTTGGGGTAGAGTTTTTTGGAAATGAAGTATTCATCTTCCAGGGCAATCCGCTCCAGTTCCAAGGCCAGCTTGAACATCTTGTCGTCGTGCAATCCTAATTCGGAAAGGACTTCATGGCAGGTTTCGCGCATTAATTTGGAACGTGGGTCGTGGTTCTTATAAACACGATGGCCGAACCCCATCAGCCGGAACGGGTCGTTTTTGTCTTTGGCTTTGTTGATGTATTGGCCTATCCGCGACACATTGTCGATTTCAAGCAACATGTTCAACACCGCCTCATTGGCTCCGCCGTGCGCGGCTCCCCATAAACAGGCTATCCCTGCGGTAATACAGGCAAACGGGTTGGCGCCGCTGGAGCCCGCCAAGCGCACTGTCGAAGTGGAAGCATTTTGTTCGTGATCGGCATGGAGTATCAAAATCCTGTCCAGCGCCCTTACCAATACCGGATTGGCTTCGAATTCATCGCACGGCGTAGCCAGCATCATGCGCATAAAGTTTTCGACATAACTCAGGTTGTTCTTTGGATACATGAACGGCAAACCGGTGCTGTATTTGTGGCACATGGCGACAATGGTAGGCACTTTGGCAATCAGGCGTATGGCGCACATATTACGGTCTTCTTTGGAACGAATATCCATCGCATCATGATAAAAGGCCGACAACGCGCCGACCACGCCCACCATGATTGCCATTGGGTGGGCATCGCGCCTGAAGCCCCTGAAAAAATTATTGACCTGGTCGTGCACCATAGTATGCATGGTGACGTTATGTTCAAACTCAGCCATTTCAGCATCGTTTGGCAGTTCGCCGTTTAACAGCAGGTAGCAGACTTCCAGGAAAGTGCACTGTTCGGCTAGTTGTTCGATGGGATAGCCGCGATACAGGAGTATGCCCGCTTCACCGTCAATAAATGTGATAGCCGAGCTGCAACTGGCGGTGGAGGTAAAACCGGGGTCGTAAGTAAACATGCCCGTCTGTTTGTACAAGCTTTGCACATCCAGCACATCAGGTCCGATGGTTCCTGATAACACTGGCAACTCACATAGGGGGTGGTTGTTTTCAGTCAATCTTAGGCTGCGGGGATCGGTCATGGATGCTCTCTCAGTCTGTAATTTGCTTTTAGGTTACCATAATGCCCGGAAAAAGCTAAACCCGAATGACATTTGCCACTGCCTGCTTTGCCAATTCGGTGACTTTTGGCCAGTTTTTTTCGGCGACGACGGCTTGCGGGGCAAGCCAGGAACCGCCGACACAAGCCACATTGGGCAATTGCAGGTAATCGTTGTAGTTTCCAGGCGATATGCCGCCCGTAGGGCAGAAAGTGGCTTGCGGGAAGGGGCCTGCAATGGATTTTAGCATGGGGATGCCTCCTGCCGCTTCCGCCGGGAAGAACTTGAAATGGTCGAGGCCATATTCCATCCCCAGCATAAGTTCCGATAAGGTCGCAATGCCTGGTATCAAGGCGCAATCTGCATTGTTTGCGGCATTCAACAACGAAACAGTAATGCCTGGGCTGATGGCAAATACCGCCCCAGCCTCTTGCGCTGCCTGTAATTGTCCTGGGTTTGCGATAGTGCCTGCACCGACGATGGCGTCTTTCACCTCCTGGCTTATCAGCTTGATGGCCTCCAGCGCTATCGGTGTACGTAGGGTTATTTCCAATACTTTGATGCCGCCTGCCACGAGCGCCTTTGCTAAGGGTACTGCATCGTCAAGGTGTTGGATTACCATTACCGGCATCACGGGGCTTGAGCTTAAAACGTCATTCGGTTGGACTTTCCAGTTGTTTGTTGTCATCGTGTTATCCGGTTAATAATAGGAGGCCAAAAGGTTACATCACCTGTGAACAGTAAAAATTAAAGCTTGTGGTTATCAAAAATGGAATTTAATTGCGTCTAATCGACGGCAAACAGGTTTGAAGCCCCGGTTTCAGCCGATGAGGCGCCTAAGCGGAAGCCACCGAACATCTCACGTCCCATGCCGTAATGATGGTTTTTGGCGGAATTAGGCCAGGGCATCCGGGCGTTAAATTCATCTTCATCAACCAAGGCATTAATGTCGCCGGTTTGCAAATTCATGGCAATGATGTCGCCATTACGGACTTTTGCCAGCGGCCCGCCGACTTCGCATTCAGGGCAGATATGGATGACGGAAGGCACTTTCCCAGAAGCGCCGGACATCCGTCCATCGGTGACTAGGGCCACTTTAAAGCCTTTGTCCTGGAGTGCGCCCAATGGCGGTGTCAGTTTGTGAAGCTCCGGCATCCCGTTTGACCGTGGCCCTTGAAAGCGGATCACGGCAACAAAATCTTTTTCCAATTCGCCCCTTTTAAAAGCCGCCAAAAAATCTTCCTGGTCGTCAAATACGACTGCTGGCGCTTCAACGATCTGATGGTCGGGCGAGACTGCGGATAACTTGGAAATGCCGCGGCCTAAATTGCCGTGCATAACATGTAATCCGCCGCCGGTAGCAAACGGTTCTGAGACCGAACTGAGCACTTCCTTATCGAGTGAGGCCGTAGGGACGGGTTCCCAGGCCAGTTTTCCGTCGATTATCTTTGGTTCTTGGGTGTAATTGTTTAAACCGCACTTATCCGCTACGGTGAGGATGTCTTCATGCAACAGGCCGTTTTTCAACAGTTCCGCAATCAAAACTCCCATGCCGCCCGCTGCCTGGAAGTGGTTAACATCGGCAGGGCCATTGGGATAGATTTTTGCGATCAGGGGTATGGCCTTGGATAAGCGGTCAAAATCGTCCCAATTCAGGACAATCCCCGCTGCACGGGCAATTGCAATCAAGTGCATGGTGTGGTTGGTGGAACCGCCCGTTGCGAGCAAGCCGATAACGGCATTGATGACGGCTTTCTCGTTGACCATGTGCGCGATAGGCCGGTAATCGTTACCAAGGGCGGTAAATTTCAACACCTGTTTTGCCGCTGCTTTAGTCAACTCGTCGCGCAACGGTGTGTAAGGGTTGATGAAAGAACTGCCTGGCAGGTGCAAGCCCATGATTTCCATCATCATCTGGTTGCTGTTTGCAGTGCCGTAAAAGGTGCAGGTGCCGGCACTGTGGTAAGAAGCCGATTCTGCGGCCAGCAATTCTTCCCGGCTAATTTTGCCGATGGCGAAGGCTTGACGCGCACGGGCTTTTTCCTTATTGGTGATCCCGCTGGGCATGGGGCCAGCGGGGACAAAAACGGCAGGCAAATGGCCGAAGCTCAATGCGCCGATCAGTAAGCCCGGCACGATTTTGTCGCACACGCCAAGATATAAAGCCCCATCAAACATGTTATGGCTCATGCCGATGGCGGTGGTCATGGCGATCAAGTCGCGGCTGAACAGCGACAGTTCCATGCCCGGCTGTCCTTGGGTGATGCCGTCGCACATGGCGGGTACGCCTCCCGCGACCTGGGCGACACCGCCCGATTCCCTGATCGCCGCCTTGATTAAATCGGGGGCGTCCTTGTATGGCTGGTGTGCCGACAACATATCGTTATAAGACGTGATGATCGCGATATTCGCTTTTTGGTTGCCTTTTAAGTCGGTTTTTTCGCTTTCACTGCACGCGGCGAAACCGTGGGCGAAATTACCGCAAGGCAGCCCTAACCGGTTGGGGCCTTGTTTGCCAATGCCATCTATATATTTAAGGTAGGCCGAACGGGTAGGATGGCTACGTTCAATAACTTCTTGGGTGACTTTTTCTATGACGGGGTCCATGGTTTGTTTCTCTATTTTGATAATCAATTTCTATATTTCGTAGGTTGGGTTAGGCGCACAAAACAAATTACGCTAAGATTCCTATCAGGTTAACCGTGCGCCGTAACCCAACATTGGGCGGCAATTTAACCGCCTAATGTTGGGTTACGACGTGCCCAAAAGTCAGTGGTTGTTTTGTCAATGTTGCCGTGCGCGTCTAACCCAACCTACAAAAATCACAATTATTCTTCCCAGGCCCTGCCATCCCTTGCCAACAAAGCAACCGAGGAAATCGGCCCCCAGGTCCCGGCAGGATAGGCTTTTGGCATTTCATTGTTATGCCGCCAGGCATCTTGGATCGAATCTATCCATTTCCAGGCCTGTTCTATTTCTTCACGGCTAAGGAAAAGGGTCGGATTGCCCCGCATGGCTTCAAGGACAAGCTTTTCATAGCCGCCGAAAAATCGGTTCTTTTTAAAGGCGTCGGAAAAACTTAAATCGAGCCGGGTTTTTTGTAACTTGATATGCTCGTCAATGCCGGGGATTTTGTTCAACATCTCGATTTCAACACCTTCATTGGGCTGCAAGTGGATAATCAATTTGTTAGGCGGCAGCTCCCTAAAACTGTCCTTAAAAATATTATGCGGAAGCTGTTTGAAATAAACGACAATTTCGGTACGTTTCCCCAATAGCCTTTTTCCTGTCCGTAAGTAGAACGGTACCCCGGCCCAACGCCAATTGTCTATATCGACCCGTAAGGCAACAAAACTTTCCGTTGTGCTTTTGGTGTTCGCGCCGTCTTCTTCAAGATAGCCCGGAATAGCCGCGCCTTTGATATAACCGTTAGTATATTGGCCCCGAACGGTTTTTTCGTCCACATTGTTAACCGTAATTGGCCGTAATGCTTTCAAAACCTTAATTTTTTCGTTGTGGATACTGTTTGCTTCCAGGTCGGCGGGCGGTTCCATTGCGATAAACGTCAAGATCTGTAGCAAATGGTTCTGTACCATGTCCCGTAATTGACCGGTCTTATCGAAGTAATCCCAACGGCCTTCAATTCCGACTTCCTCGGCTACGGTAATTTGGATATGGTCGATCGTGTTATGGTTCCAGTTGGTCGTAAAAATGGAATTGGCGAAACGCAATGCCAATAAATTCAATACGGTTTCCTTGCCCAAGTAATGGTCTATACGGAATACTTGGTCTTCGCTAAATACACTGGCAACGACATCATTAATTTCTATTGAAGATTTCAGGTCATGGCCAATGGGCTTTTCCATAACCATCCGCGATTCTTTGGTCAGCACACCGGATTTGGCCAAGCCTTGGCAAATGCTCTTGAACAAAAAGGGTGAGACCGCGAAATAATTTACGAGAACCCTGGTTTTGGCGTCGGTTACCGAGTTCAGGATTTGGTATTCTTCCAATTCGTTAAGGTCGATTTTTACATACGAAAGTCGTTGGGAGAAGCGTTCCCAAATGTCGCCCTCTGTCGTTTCGCTGGAAAATTCTTGCAAACTCTTACGGGCGATTTCGACAAAATCGACGTCATTTTCCGCATGCCGGTCGATACCGATGATGCGGGTATCATCCTCGATTAGATTGGCTTTTTCCAAGCGATACAAGGAAATCAATAGCTTGCGGCGGGATAAATCGCCCAAAGCGCCGAAAATCACTAAATCGCAGGGTTTGTAAGTTTTCTTGTCCTTCATCTGTTGGGATCGGGTAAGGGCTGTTTAAATTCTAGGTGCAGTATATTCTCGGTATTACAACATTAAAAACTCAAATACATTATCTCAAAGATTGTGATAGGTGGCACTGGTTGTGGGAAGGAAAACCCAACAATATCAGTTAATTCAGTATTCACTAACACGCTTTAATATAGTTGGCTATCGGCCTTTCGAAATTTCCCCATCCAGGTTGGGTTTTTTGTTAGCGCCGCAGGATAATTTCCAAAACCAGCTTGCTGCCGAAATAAGCCAAAAGCAGGAACAGAAACCCGAGCAATGTCCATTTGATGGCCGTCCAGCCGCGCCAGCCATAACGGCTGCGGCCTATCAGTAAACTGGAAAATATTAGCCATGCAATAACGGAAAAAAAAGTCTTATGGGCAAGATGTTGCGCAAAAAGGTCTTCCAGGAAAATAAACCCGCTGGCAAGTGCAATGCTAAGGAAAAACAAGCCCGCGCCTATCATTTGGAACAACAGCGATTCCATGATTTGTATCGGCGGCATGGCTTGTAGGTATCGCTTTGGCGGGTGGCTTTTCAGTTGCTGATTTTGGATAGCCAGCAGGATCGCTTGTAATGCGGCAATATTCAGCAGGCTAAAAGCGATGATGGAAGCCAGGATATGGGCGTCCATTTGCCAGCTATAGGTATCAAGCGTCCGTTGTTTTTCTGGCAGGCATAATTCCAGGGTTAGCATCAGGGCTGTTAACGGAAACAATAAGATGCCCAGGTTTTCGACAGGCTTAGTTATTGTCGCTAACAGCAATAACAGCGCAACGATCAGCGAAACCAGCGAAGCCATACTGAAAAAACTTATATTGAAGGCCGCGTTTTGATGGACGATAAGCGCAGTGTAAAGCGTGTGGAAAAGAACGCCTAGCCAGGCGAAACTTAATGCTGTCGGCCTCGATTTATCCTGAAGCAGGGGCCATATCAGCAAGACAGCCCCTACAGCATAAGAACATATTGCAAGAATGGCTAAAGGGGCGGCGTACATTAGTGGATTGAATGCTTTTTTAAAGTAGAAAGTTTGGTGACCGTATTTAGTAACTTTGTTTTTCCTTCAGGAGCCTATTGCTAAGCCAATAACGACATAAACAATTTAAACTCTTAGCCTGTCGGATGTAATACTGTTGAAGGCTATGTTAATATAACCCATTTAAAGTCCTAACGCATTTGCGTTTGGAATGATTTCATAAAGAATTAAAGAACAGGACATGTTTGACAATTTAACCGATCGATTAAGCGTTACCCTTAAAAAACTCAAAGGCCAAGGGCGACTCACTGAAGAAAACATCAAGGAAACCCTGCGCGAAGTGCGGATGGCTTTGCTTGAGGCCGACGTAGCCCTGCCTGTAGTCACCGATTTTATCGAACAGGTCAAGAGTGGCGCATTAGGGCAAGAGGTCCAGTCCAGCTTATCCCCAGGGCAAGCGATGATAAAACTGGTTCAAGCCGAACTGGTCAAGGTCATGGGCAATGCCAACGAGAAGCTGAACCTCAATGCGGTACCGCCTGCGATTGTCTTGATGGCGGGTTTACAGGGTGCGGGTAAAACCACGACGGTCGCCAAATTGGGCCGTTGGCTTAAAGAAACGCAAAAGAAAAAGGTCGGCGTGGTCAGTGTGGACGTATACCGGCCTGCGGCTATTAAGCAATTGGAAACTTTGGCCAACAGCCTTTCGCTTGAATTTTTTGACAGCGATACATCGCAAAACCCTGTAACTATAGCCCAACAGGCGATAGAGGCGGGTAAGAAAAAATTCCTGGATGTCATCATTGTGGATACGGCAGGGCGCTTGCATATCGATGACGATATGATGGCTGAGATCAAGGCGCTGCATGCCGCTATTAAGCCTATTGAGACACTGTTTGTTGTCGATAGCATGACCGGGCAGGATGCGGCGGTCACCGCCAAGGCTTTTAACGATGCCTTGCCTTTGACTGGCATCATCCTAACGAAAGCCGACGGCGATGCCCGTGGTGGTGCGGCATTGTCGATACGTCATATAACCGGCAAGCCCATCAAGTTTATCGGTGTCGGCGAAAAGACCGATGCCTTGGAGCCTTTCCACCCAGACCGCTTAGCATCCCGAATCTTAGGCATGGGCGATATGCTCAGCCTGATCGAGGAAATGGAGCAGAAGGTCGACAAGGAAAAGGCCGAGAAATTCGCTAAGAAAATCCAAAAAGGCAAAGGCTTTGATTTTACTGATTTTCTTGAACAATTACAGCAAATGCAAAGCATGGGCGGTGTTAGTTCAATGCTGGATAAGTTGCCCGGCATCAATAGCGTGCCTAAGGCTATGAAGGATCAGGTAAACGATAAAATGCTGGCGCGGCAGATCGCTGTCATCCAATCGATGACTAAACAGGAACGCCGGTACCCAGATTTGATCAAAGGCAGCCGAAAACAGCGTATCGCCGACGGTTGCGGCCAGGAATTGCAGGATGTTAACAGGATGCTCAAGCAATTCCTGATGATGCAGAAAATGATGAAGAAGTTTAAGGCCGGCAATATGGCAAATATGATACGGGGAATAAAAAACAATGTCCGTGGGATGAGAAGATAAAGGTTTAATGGTTAAAACCGGGTTAATTTATTGTAGTGGTTTAATTAATTCTTCACATATTCTTCATTTCGCGTAAAATAGGCCGATTATTATTTGCTAAATGTTTATTTGAGGATCTTGGATGGTTACTATTCGTCTTTCCAGGGGCGGCGCAAAAAATCGCCCTTTTTACCATGTTGTGGTAACCGACAGCAGAAACGGGCGTGATGGCCGCTATATAGAACGCATAGGTTTTTTCAATCCTGTCGCCCGTGGTAAAGAACAAAGATTGATGTTGGATACTGAGAGGGTTGTATATTGGACATCCAAAGGTGCACAACCTTCTGAAAGAGTCGCACGATTGATCAAGGATGCGCGAAAAGCAGCCGCTTAAACGGTTTGTCCATACCAAATCTTATCCACATCGGTAAGATTTCCGGTGTATTTGGTGTTAATGGATGGTTGAAAGTATTTTCCTATTCTGAGCCAAGGGGGAACATCCTTAATTACCAAAACTGGTTGCTGAAGAAAGGTGGTCAGGATAAGTCGATTAAGGTTATCGGGGGTAAACTTCACGGCAAAGGGGTTGTCGTCAGGATTGACGGCATAGTAGACCGGGATCAAGCATTAGGCCTACTAGGTTGGGATATCTTTATAACCCGGGAACAGTTGCCGGTTGCCGAAAATGGCGAATATTATTGGGCTGATTTGATTGGCCTGAATGTTGAAAACCTGAATGGCGTTCAACTTGGGAAAATTGACAGCCTATTGGAAACAGGCGCCAACGACATCTTGATAGTCAAAGGTGATCGTGAACGGGCATTACCCTTTTTACAAGGACAGACGGTAAAGTCGATAGATCTAGCCAATGGCAAGATGATTGTTGACTGGGATGCTGATTTTTAGAGCTTCCTATGCGTTTTGATGTAGTAACGCTGTTTCCGGAAATGATCCAGTCTGCTGCCGGATACGGGATTACAGGCAGGGCGCAGGAACGCAGGATCATTGAGTTGTCGGCGTGGAACCCAAGGGATTACGCTACCGATAAGCACCGGACGGTGGATGACCGACCCTACGGCGGTGGGCCGGGGATGGTCATGAAATACCAGCCGTTGCATGACGCGCTGACTGACGCAAAGCAAGCGGATTCCAGTTCCGCCAAGGTGGTTTATTTAAGCCCCCAAGGAAAGCCGCTTAACCAAGCGCTGCTTGTCGAAGCGAGCGAGCTTCCCAGGCTTATATTGATTGCAGGGCGTTACGAAGGCATAGATGAACGGTTCATCGTAAAGCATTGTGACGAAGAATGGTCGATTGGCGATTATGTCATAAGCGGCGGTGAATTGGCCGCGTTGGTTGTCATTGATGCCATAACCCGCTTGTTGCCGGGTGCGTTGGGCGATGAAGATTCCGCCCAGCAAGATTCGCATATCGATGGCTTGTTGGATTACCCGCACTTTACCAGGCCAGAACAAGTCGATGGCTTTGCTGTACCGGACGTGCTGTTAAGCGGCAATCATGCAGATATAGGCCGCTGGCGCGCTAAACAAGCGTTAGGCAGGACATGGCAAAAGCGCCCTGACTTGCTGAAAAACAAAGAATTAACGGCAGATCAGGAAAATCTGTTGAAAGAATTTATAAATCAAGTGGATTAAATTAAATCTTAAGGTGTTGTGATGAGTAACATAATCGATGTATTGGAAAAAGAACAGCTAAAGCAGATACCCGAGTTTGCCCCCGGCGACACCGTGGTTGTTCAGGTTAAAGTTAAAGAAGGCGACCGTGAACGGATTCAGGCATTTGAAGGCATTGTGATTGCCAAACGCAATCGCGGGTTAAATTCCGCTTTCACCGTTCGAAAAATTTCCTACGGCACTGGCGTAGAAAGGGTATTTCAAACCCATAGCCCCATCATCAGCGAGATTGTAGTCAAACGCCGTGGCGATGTGCGTCGCGCCAAATTGTATTACTTACGCGACCTTACTGGTAAGGCGGCGCGTATTAAGGAAAAGTTGTAAGCTTTTTTCGAAAACGTCCCAAGAAAGGCAACAACCTGTTGCCTTTTTTATGGCTGAAGAAAACCTTCAGCATCTTATTGAAAATGTCCCCCTATTATCCCGGATTGCGGATATCTATATCGGCAAAATAACGGATTAAATAATCGACAAAAGTCGTCAGCTTCGCGGGCATAAATCGCCTTTGTAAATAGGTAGCATAGATCGCCAGGGATGGGATTCGGTATCCTTGCAGTATTTCTACCAGCTTCCCTTGGGCAAGATAAGCGGCTACCGAGAGTTCCGGGGCTTGCGTTATCCCCATTCCCAAAGCGGCCGATTGGCATAACACCCGGCCATTATTAGAAGCGAAACGCCAGTTTGTCTTAACTTTAACTTCTTCGTGTCCGACCTTAAAAATCCAATAATCCTTGTGGGGCGTATCGGTATTGTAAAGGCAATGGTGGAATTTTAATTCTTCAATTGTTTTGGGTTCGCCGTATTGCTGGAGATAGGTCGGCGAGGCATAAGTACATAGCCGGGTTTCGGCGATTTTCCTGGCAACAACGCCCAGGTCCAGGCTATCGGTTACCAGTATGGACAAATCAATACGGCCCTCGCTTAAGTTCACTTGGCTGTTATGTAAGGTCATCACAATTTTAACTTCAGGATATAGCTGTTGATAAGCTTCAATGGCAGGCACCAAATACAGCCCCCCGAAGTCAATCGAAGCACTGATTCTCAGTGTGCCTTTGACATTCCTGCCGAGTTGCGAAGTCGATTCATCCAATTCAGAAAAGTCGTCCAACAATTGCTTGCTGCGGTGATAGTAAACTTCCCCGGCTTCCGTCAAGCTGATTTTCCGTGTCGTCCTGTTCAACAGGGCTACGCCAAGCGATTCTTCCAGTTGGGCGATGTACTTGCTGATCATCATCGCGGACAAATCCATTTCCTTAGCGACAGCAGTAAAGCTGCCCAGTTCGACGATCCGGCAAAAAACCTGCATATTGTTGAGCTTATCCATAGTTTTTTATAAACTTAAAGTTTATATTTTATAAAATTATTCGGCTATTTAAAACTTTTGCCCGTAGGTATATGCTTATATTCGGAGATAGTTAACGCCGCTTGGTTTTTTTCATGTAGCATGAGAGGGTCAAGCGGCTTTTTATTGCCTGCCAAATAAATAATAACAAAGGAGCGAAAGATGAGTACTATTCTAAACGAAGTGTTGTCAGCCAACAGGGACTACGTAAACAATTTCGGCGACAAAGGCTCATTAGCCCTGCCGCCAGCCAGACGTTTTGCAATATTGACCTGCATGGATGCCCGTTTGGATCCCGCCAAATATGCGGGATTGTCGGAAGGGGATGCCCACGTCATCCGCAATGCCGGTGGCCGTGCCAGCGATGACGCGATCCGTTGCCTGGTAATTTCCTATAAGTTATTGGGAACCAAAGAGTGGTTCGTCGTCCACCATACCAATTGCGGCATGGAACTGTTCACCAACGAGATCATGAACGACTTGCTGTCGAAAAGCCTTAAAACCGCATCCATCGACGAAAGCGGTTGGCACGATTGCTGCGAAGGCCCGGGCTGCAACGAAGGCAAATATATCAACTGGCTGACCATTCAAAACCAGGAAGAAAGCGTTACCGAAGATGTTGCCAGGATCAGGAACCATCCTTTAGTGCCCGGCGATATCCCGATTTACGGCTATATTTACGATTGCGGTACAGGCCGGTTGGTGGAAGTGCCTACCGCTACCCAAGCCGGTAAGTGCTGCTAAACCAGCGTTAAAGCTAAAAATGAAAACCCTGCCCATTGTTGGATGGCGCGGGGTTTTTTATGTCACTGAATTGAATCGAATACTGTTTATTGCCTATTACCGGAATTAAAAATCGGTACTAAAGTGTTGCGTGCTTGGCAGTAGCCTTGCGCCGTTCAAAGCTGAAAAATGGATAATTCAAGGCGGAAGATTCAATTGGGATAGCACCTCTTCTTCCAGGCCGTTTACCGGCCCTGCCATAATAAAAACTAAGCGACTTATAAAATCATCGGATTCGCGCACTGGCAATTGGGAAGGTGGATATATCCTGCCGACCGAACCTTGAACCAACAAAGGATGGTCGGAATCAGGGTCGAAAATAACGCCTTTGATGCGAACCAGCCGGTCGCCGTGTTTCTCCAAAAGTTTCAGCAAGACACTTTTAAGGCGTGCCCATGCGATAGGGTGTTTAAGGTGTAAAGAGATGCTGTTAAATCCGTGCTCGGAGGAGCCGATGCTTTGGTCGGTCGGCAAAAAATGGAGGTGGCCAGAAAAATTCAATAGCTTTTCTAATTCAATATCGCCTTTAATGACAGACAATGGTTTGACTGACGGCGATAGTTCGGCAAGCCGTACCGTCAACTGCTGGATTTGGCCAGGGCCGGTTAAATCGGTATGGGTGAGGGCGATGCTATCAGCCCAGGCAATCTGCGCCTGGGCATCGGGGAAACGGCTCAACGTGTCTTCTCCCGTCAACGCGGAAATCGTCGCCACGATGCCCTGCAAGTTATAGCGCGCGGCTAACCAGTTTTGTTTAAGCACCATATCCAGCACTGGTTCCGGGTTGGCGATGCCGCTGGTTTCGATGATGATCCGGTCGAACGGCTTTTCCCGGCTGCTTTCCCATGTCATCCGTAGGTTTTTCAGCACCGGCATCAATGCGCCCCGGACTTGGCAACACAAACAACCGCCGGACAAAGTCGATATCAATACCTTATGCTCCCTAAGCAATTGCTGGTCGATTGGCGTTGTGCCGAATTCATTAATGATGACCGTAGTACGGGGCGCTTGAGCCAGGATATTGTTGAGTAATGTGGTTTTGCCGCTACCCAGGAAGCCGGTTAGGATGAGGAGGGGGATTTTTTCGATTGGTTTTGGGATGGTTTTCATTTTGGTTGTGTCGCTATCGCGACGGATGTTTTAATCGGGTTCCCGCACCCGAAGGCGAGTTTCTTTTCTTTGCGCGTCCAAGCCACATGGACGTGGTGAATGCGAAAAATGCAGGAGCAATTTTCCGCAAAGAAAAGAAACCAAAAGAAAAGCTGCCCGGATGCCGTTTGCTTTCTGCGCTCCGTCGTTTTTATCGGGGGTTGCCGGAAGGGATTTCCTATTCCTCCAGCAACGTGCGGTACCCCTGCTGCACCCCTAACGGGCTATTTCCGATAGAAACGCAAGTGCTCGGTGCGGCATAAAGAGGAATGAGGTGCTATAGTATAAACAAAGACACTTACTATCAATAACTAAAATGCGAACAGTATTTTCCCCTAATAATGAAGTATTATTCCAAAAAGCTTGTTATCGCCTTTTTGATGCAGGGATACCGACGATTCCGCCTATCGCATTCTTACCTTGGCAAATGATGCCTCCGTCTAGTTCGCTCTTCCCATGGGAAAGGTTATGGTATTGGGAACCGATATACAGACAGAAAAAAACATTGGGTATGTTTGGGCAACTTTATATTTGCTTGGATTGGCAATACGACGACGCCGTGAATCTCCTCCGAGATCCAAATTACATCGTAAAAAATCCAGTCAATATAGAGGAGTTCGAAAATATCTTAGGCCAATTTGCAGCAGAATATGAAAAGGTGCTCAAGGCTTCAGAGGAGAAAATTTTGAAATGGTGTTTTGCATTGGATACTTTTTTCGTAGGAGTAATCGGTATCTTAAAAACCCTAATAAATTTAATTGGCTATTAACAAGTTGTAGGTTAAGGATGCAAATAATCGTCAGGTAAAAGTATACCCCGTGCAATAGATTGATTTCCATGATTTTTAGTAGAGTTAATTTTTTTGAATTGCTAACATGCGGCAAGTAAATAGCCCTATAAATTTAAATATATACATAAATTAAATTAATAAAAATGCTGGAAAATACGGTGATGTTCAAAGTATTTGCTAATTAATAACGAGGAATATAGTCCTATGAGCAAGGGGTGTGTCTTTATAAGTTACCGCCGTGATGATTCGGCGGGATATGCGCGCGCTATATATAATCAACTTGCTCAATTTTTTTCTGCAGAACGTATTTTCATGGATGTAGATTCAATCGAACCGGGGTTAGAATTTGACAAAGCAATTAATCTCGCTGTTGGTCGTTGTGACATATTACTTGCGATTATCGGAAAGCATTGGATGGATAAGCAAGAGGAAAATAAGTTACGGATCAATGATCCAAATGACTTTGTACGACTCGAAATTTCTACCGCCTTATCCCGTAATATTCGTGTAATCCCTGTGCTTCTTGACGGGACAACTATGCCAGAAGAAGAGGAATTACCAGAATCTCTTCGGTTGTTAGCGAGAAGACAAGCTTTCGAGATCAATAGTAGTCGGTTTAATTCTGATCTAGACAGGTTAATAAAACTTATTTGTAAAACTTTAGGAGAAACCCGGAAGCAGTATAAATCAGTGTCGGGGCGTTATTTTTGGATGCTTAGTGGGCTTTCTTTTGGGGTTTTGGTAGGTATTTTGATCAGTGCACATAATTTCCACAGTTGGAGGTTTTTGGATTTTGTTGCAACTATCCTTTTTGCAGCCTTAAATGGAGTCATAATAGGATACCGTGCTTATGCAGCTTTTCGCGGTCATGCTGACAATGATTATTCTAACGATAATTCAAAAAGTAATGACATTGGAGGGGTTATCAACAATGATGATAATTTATATATAGCCAATGCTTTATCAGATAATGACATCAACTTCGATTTTGATGGTATCAGTAGTTGTGATGGTGATTCCCACGAAGTTGGTGATATTTCGTAAGGTCGGTTTGCGATATTCCGTTATGCCGTACCAAGCGAGGTAGCCTGGATGAAACGCCGTGGAATCCAGGGTTATGAATTCCCGTATTACGCTTTGCTCCATACAGACTACGTTATTTAACCAAAGGTATTTTCCCCGTTATGCCGCGCCGAGCATCGGGGTATTTATCGGGAATAGCCCGTTAGGGACGCGATAGGGATATCGCGTGTTGTTAAATGGACAGGGAGTCCCTTTTGACAACCCCTGGTAAAAATGCGAGAAGCGCAGGAAGCACGCGGCATCCGGGTTACCTTTTCTTTGGATACTTTCTTTTGGCAACGCAAAAGAAAGTATCTCGTCCGTGGGTACGAGAACCCACATTAAAATATCCGTCGAGATAGCGACACATTATCAATTATCATAAACTTTCCTCCAGTTTAGATAATAAAAATCCCACCCATGAAACACCATTTTTTACGAGGGGTCTTCATTGCTTTAATCACATTCCTACTAGGCAGCGGTGTGTATTACCTAACCAGCCTGGAAACGGCATTGGGGTTGGATACCTTGTTTAAAATACGCGGCGTAAGGACACCGCCACCCGAAGTCGTCATTGTGGCGATGGACGAAGATTCGGAAAGCCGCTTAGGGGTGGGCCAGGACTTAACCCGCTGGCGGAGCTTCCATGCAAAGCTGGTGCAGCAATTGCAGCGACAGGGTGCGGCGTTGGTTGTTTTCGACCTCCAGTTTATCGCATCCCATCTTGGTCATGACCAGGAGTTTGCTTCAGCCATGCGGGCGGCGGGCAATGTGTTGGTAGCCGACTGCCTTCAAAAAATTAACCGCAAAAATAAAGAGTTCTCCGGTCGGGAGGAGTGTTCTGAAAGTAACAAGAAAGCCCCGGATGGAGAGGAAAAGGGAGAGGGAGAGGGAGAGGGAGAGGGGCGAAACCCAGTCGATTACGGCTCGAGTAAGCTAGTGCTGCGCATAAATCGTCCGACAGCAATTCTTGCTAGGGCTGCACTGGACCATGCACCGTTTTTTTTACCCAATGACGCTGGCAATCCCACCATCCGGGAGATCTGGCCGTTTCTCGATATGCTTTCGGAAACGCCTACTTTACCGGTGGTGGCATGGTTAATTTATTTGCAACGTACCGATGCTTTACGGGGCGTCATCCAGCCCAGTTATCCTGTTTCTTCCTGGATAACGGAACAACGGAAGCAATGTTTTTCCGGTTTTGGCCATGCCGACGGCCTTAGCCACCCGCCTAACAAGGAGACGGTTTTAGGAACTTCTTTCAAGGAATCCCTTAAGGATGTGCTTTGCCGGGAAGGTACGTTTCATCTCGATTTCTATGGCCCGCCGCAAACATTCAGGATGGAATCTTACAGCGAAGTTTACGATGGCAAAGTAAAGAACCTGAAAGGTAAAGTTGTTTTTGTCGGCAAGGCTAACCGCAGCTATTCGCCCGGCAAAACAGACTATTTCCAAACCCCCCTCACTGACACGCGCAGCGGCAAGATGGCAGGGGTGGAGATTATGGCGACGCACTTTGCCAATTTGTTGGAAGGCCGTTTTATTACGCCATTGTTCCCGCTGCTGCTATTGGCGGTATTCGGTTTTGCCACCAGTTTAATTCTGACGTATTTTGCCGGGTTTATCGGCATATCGCTCAGCTTATTGTTCGGCGGTGCTTATGCGGCTTTAGCAAGTTGGTACTTCAGGGATAGCGGTTTGTGGTTGCCCGTTGCGGTGCCGTTATTAATCCAGTTGCCCTTGTCCTGGTTTATGTCTTTGTTGTGGTCCAGGTGGGATTTGCTCGATGAAAGGAAACGGATTATTGCTTTCGTCCGGCAAGTGTTCCCACAATGGGTGCATTTTTTGCCGGCATCTCCGGGGCAATGGTATCCAGACAAAGTCTCTAATGAATTAAAGTCCGAACAGGACGTTTTTGGTTTGTGCCTTGCGACCGATATCGAAGGTTATACCTCCCTGGCAGCGCAGCATACCCCGCACGAAATGTGGGAGTTGTTGAACGGATATTACCGGGTTTTAGGATATCCGGTGACTTCCCATAAGGGGATTATTGCCGACATTACGGGCGATGCCATGATGGCGGTATGGATCGATCAGCCTGCTGCCTCCCAACGGTTTGCAGCTTGTTTGGCGGCATTGGAAATGGAGCTGGCCGTTGAACAGTTTAATGAGGCATCAACCGCCGGGCGACTGCCGACACGGATCGGTTTGCATGAAGGTGAATTGACGTTGGGCAGGATTGAGGCAGGTGCGGGCAGTGTTTACCGGGCGATTGGGGATACGGTCAATACGGCGTCACGTATCCAGGGCGTAAACAAATATTTAGGCACCCGCATCTTAGCTGCAACCGCTATCGTACAAGATATTGGCAATATCGTTTATCGGCCGGTCGGGTTATTCCGCTTAGTCGGCAAAGCTGAACCGATAGGGTTGGTAGAGATAGTCGGAATAAATACAGAGGTTAAGGAATCCCAAATCGACTTGAATAAACACTTCGCTATCGGCCTTGATGCGTTCCAGCAAGGCCATTGGGCCGATGCGGAAACCATTTTCCAAACCATACTGGAAAACCATGGTGACGACGGCCCCAGCCGATTTTATCTGTACTATATACGCAGTAAAGCTCACTCTGAATGGGATGGGGCTGTAACGCTGGAAGGCAAATAATTTAAACGGTATCGGACGAATACCATATTCATCTTCTAGATTTTATTCAGCCAGATGTTCGTATTTCTGCCGAAGTTCATCAAGGCTTTGTTGCAGCTCGTAGACTTGCTTTTCCAGGGCATCGATTCTTTCCCGGTCAGAGGCATCGGTTTTGGCCTTGTCACTTTCCGTTGTCGACAAAGTAGACGATTGGGGTAAGCCGCTGAATAGATGGGCATAACGTGATTCGCGTTTTCCGGGTTCGCGGGGAAGTTTGACGACTAATGGTTCTTCCCGGGCCATTAGGCTTGCAAGTTCGGCTTCGACTTCGTTCACATCATCGAATTTGCACAATCGTTCTGTGCGATTTCGCAATTCCCCAGGCGTTTGCGGGCCTCGAAGGAACAATTCACAAATAATGCCTGTGGCCTTTTCCGACAGCTGCAGCGTTCCAAATTCGCTGTTACAGAAGCGATGTTGGTATTTAGTGACGCGACTACCATAGCCACGACTCACCAGAAATTTTTTAATCAGTCCGTCGACGGTATCTTGTACCGTTGTCTCCTTCAATTCCAAAACGGGATCCCGATTGCTTTTCTGGTTGCATGCGTTGACCAGCGCGTTCAACGAAAGGGGGTATTGGTCGGGCGTGGTGATGGCTTTTTCGATCAAGCAACCTATCACCCGGGTTTCGTAAAGGCTGAGGTTCATATTCATGGCATCGATTGGAAATCCTGGGTTGGCGTTGCAAGTTGGCGCGGCAATCGCCGCAAACTTCCTCCCCGCAACAATCATAAGCTATTCTCCGAAACCCAACAATAACGGCTATGGAGATTACCTATACAACCTGCAATTTAGCATTAAGCGTAATCGCTTTTTTGTTAATGAGGCACATAATAGTCTAGGGTTGATGGTTTAACATTCCTGCTTAGACGTATTGCTTAGCTGCAAAGCCAGCTATTTCTTTGGCTAGCTTGGGGACAAGATAGCCGGGCAGGGTATTTTGTACTTGCTTGATAATGCGCTTCGCTTCTTGTTCGGGCACCTGAAAATGGCCCGTTCCAGCCGCCTTGTCCAAAAGGTGCAGGTAGTAAGGGATGATGCCGAGGGTAAATAGCTTTTCGCTCAATTCGCATAATACCACTGCATTGTCATTCACGCCTTTCAGTAACACGGATTGGTTTAATAAGGTAATGCCCCTGTTTTTTAATAACTTGAAAGCCGTCACGACACGTCCGTTGATTTCATTGGCATGGTTGGCATGGACGACAATGACGATTTGCTTACCGCTATTTTCCAGGCTTTTTACCAATTGGTCCGTCACGCGGGCTGGCAAGACAATCGGCAAACGGCTGTGTATCCTGATACGCCTGACATGGTTAATTTCCCCTAGGAGGTCAAGGAGATGGGTAAGGCGCAGGTCGCTTAGTAACAAGGGGTCGCCGCCGCTCAATATCACTTCGGTAATATCCTGATGGGTTTTGATATGGTCGATGGCGCTGCTTTCTTGCTGCTTACTGAGTTGTAAGTCGTGGTAAGGGAAGTTACGGCGAAAACAATAGCGGCAATTTATGGCGCAACTGCCGGTGTTAATTAATAAGACCCTTCCCTGGTACTTATGCAACAGGCCGGGTAGGACAACGGCCTGAATGTCGCCGACAGGATCGTCGTTAAAATTCGGGTAATCAAGGAGCTCATCAGATATCGGCAACACTTGCCGCAATAAGGGATCGTCCGGATTGCCTTTCTCCATGCTGGCGGCAAAGCTTAACGGTACGCGCATAGGGAATTGTTTGCTGGCAAGCCTTGAAACCGATAAATCGCCTGGCGATAGCATTAAATATCCGCATAAATCTTCAATGGAGGTGAAAGCTTCCGCTAGTTGCTGTTGCCAGTTTAGGGTGAAATGGAAGCTTTCCGGGGATTGTTCTGGCATTTGGAATGTATTTAGGTTTCTTTCGAGGTCAACCTCTATTATATAATGCCGCCATTTGGTTTATTGATTCGATTCGAGGATAGAATGGCTGTCTATAGCACTAGTGAGTTTAAGGCCGGGTTAAAAGTCATGTTAGACAACGATCCGTGCGCGATTATTGAGAATGAATTTGTCAAGCCGGGCAAGGGCCAGGCGTTCAATCGGGTCAAAATCAGGAACCTCAAGACGGGGCGCGTCATCGAACGTACGTTTAAGTCAGGCGAATCCTTGGAAGGCGCGGATGTGGTCGATGTCGATATGCAATACCTGTACAGCGACGGCGAATACCGCCATTTTATGAAGCCCGATACGTTCGAGCAGTACCAAGCCGATGAAAAAGTGGTCGGCGATGCGGCGAAATGGCTTAAAGACCAGGACTCCTGCACCGTTACGCTGTGGAACGACGCACCGCTCGCAGTGACGCCTGCCAATTTTGTTGAGCTTACCATTGTCGAAACCGATCCCGGCGTACGCGGCGACACCTCCGGCGGCGGCGGAAAACCCGCAAAACTGGATACCGGCGCAGTGGTGCGGGTGCCTTTGTTTATCCAACAAGGCGAAGTGATTAAGGTCGATACCCGCACGGGCGAGTATATTTCTCGGGTGAAAGAATAGTTTTTAGTTTGCTGGACAAGGATGGCGTGATTTAGCGATGGATTGGCAGCCTTCCTGTCCTCTGGGTGTTCTGCAATTACGGGCGCAAATGCTCCAGAAAATACGCTATTTTTTTGCGGAAAGGGGGGTCTTGGAAGTGGAAACACCGGTATTGTCCAACGCTATCGGTACCGACCCGCACCTGGATTTTTTTACAACAAGTTTTTATAACCATACTAAGGACAGTAAGCTTTTTTTGCAGACTTCACCTGAATTTGCGATGAAACGCCTGCTCGCCGCAGGTAGCGGGTCAATATACCAAATATGTAAAGCGTTCAGGAATGGCGAAGCTGGTCGATACCATAATCCTGAATTTACCCTGCTTGAGTGGTATCGAGTCGGATACAACCTGTCACAGTTAATGGATGAAATTGTTGAGTTGATAAGTTTGTTGTTCAGGGAAAACAACAGGATGCAACAGTCCCACAGGATTAGCTATCAACATCTTTTCCAGCAGTATACAGGACTTAACCCGTTGGAGTTTTCTTACGAAAATTACTGTGAATTCGCGGACAGTAAGGGGCTTGGCGATGCAAAAGCGCTCTGCGGGCGGGAGCACGGATTGTGGCTGGATTTTATCTTTAGCCTCCAAGTCCAACCCCACCTAAGGCAAAATGCCTTGTGGTTGGTACACGGGTATCCGGCTTGTTTGCCGTCCTTGGCCAGGGTAAACGAGAGTGATGCCTTAACGACGGAAAGAGTTGAACTTTTTATGGATGGTGTCGAATTAGGTAACGGTTATTACGAACTT
The DNA here is from genome assembly GCA_964435245.1 of uncultured Methylomagnum sp. Lineage (GTDB taxonomy): Bacteria > Pseudomonadota > Gammaproteobacteria > Methylococcales > Methylomonadaceae > Methyloglobulus. The sequence goes on along the minus strand of CAYSYU010000004.1, from coordinate 79,982 downwards.
AATGATGCTACGGAACAGGGATTGCGGTTCGATAAGGAAATGGCAATCCGGCAAGCAAAATCGCTAGCCCCTGTAAACAAGGACTCGAGGCTGCTGGCTGCCTTGGAAGCAGGTTTGCCCGATTGTTCCGGAATCGCTATCGGCCTGGATCGAATCTTGATGCTCTTGTCCGGTAGCGCTTACATCGACCAAGTATTGGCGTTTTCCGTAAGCAATGCTTAATCAGAATCAATATTTACGGTATTATAATTACTTTTAGTCGGCGAAGACGTTCCTACTTAGGCTTAAATGAAATCAAAAAACCTTGTCCGATTATTATTGGTCTGCCTGCTATTTGTTTCCCAGTTGGTTAGAAGTGACGAAGAATTTATCGTCAGCGACATTCAAGTGAAGGGGCTGCAACGGATATCCGAAGGGACTGTGTTCAACTATCTCCCTGTCAATGTGGGGGAACGATTTTCCATGAGCAATGTCGCCCCTGCGATCAAAGCTTTATTCAAGACCGGGTTTTTTAAGGACGTCAGCCTTGAAAGGGAAGGGTCGACCTTAATAGTCAATGTGGTGGAACGGCCATCGATTGCGAAAATCTTGTTTGAGGGCAATAAAGACCTCAGCAAAGAGGATTTGACTAAGGCTTTGGACAAGATAGGTTTGTCCGAAGGCAAAATTTTTGACCGGTCCGTGTTGGACAAGGTAGAGGTTGAATTAAAGCGGCAATACCTAAGCCACGGCAAATACAGCCTGAAGATCAAGACCGAAGTGGCTAATTTGACCCGCAACCGGGTCGGTATCCGCATCAATATTTCCGAAGGGCGGGTCAGTAAGATTAAGGAAATTAACATCGTCGGCAACAAGGTTTTTGATGATGCAACCTTGATTGGGAAACTTGAGTTAAGCACAACCAACCTGTTGTCCTTCTACTCCAAAGACGACCAGTATTCCAAGCAGAAATTGTCCGCCGACCTGGAGACCCTACGTTCTTACTATCTAGATCGGGGCTATATCAACTTTACTATCGAGTCCACCCAGGTGGCTATAACGCCTGATAAAAAGGACATTTATGTCACCATCAATGTCAAGGAAGGCGATATTTATAAGCTGGAAAAAGTTAAATTGACCGGCAATCTGGTGGTAAAACCCGATGAGCTTATCAAACTGATGACGGTTGGGCCCGGTGAAATTTTTTCCAGGAAAAATGCCACGGAAACGTCCAAAGCCATCCAAGACCGTCTAGGCGACGAGGGTTATGCGTTTGCCAATGTCAATATGGTGCCGGAAATCCATGAGGATAAAAAAACGGTCGATATGGCTTTTTTTGTTGATCCCGGGAAGCGTGCTTACGTCCACCGCATCAATTTTAGCGGCAATATCAAAACCCGTGATGAGGTATTGCGCCGCGAAATGCGCCAGATGGAATCCAGTTGGGCATCCAGTTCTAAAATCGAGCGCTCCAAAACGCGGCTTGAACGCTTGGGTTATTTTGAATCCGTCAATGTTGAAACCCCGCCGGTCCCTGGCACTTCTGACCAGATCGATGTCAATTATTCTGTGGTGGAGAAATCTTCTGGGAACCTGTCGGCAGGTATTGGTTTCTCACAGGTGCAAGGTATCGTGATCAATGCCAATATTTCCCAAGATAACGTATTTGGGTCGGGTAAGCGGGTCAACATTGCGTTCAATAACAGTTCTTATTTGACCAGTTACCAGTTTGGTTTTTTTAATCCTTATTTTACGACTGACGGCGTGAGCTTGGGCTATAACCTGGGCTATACAGACCGGAATGCGGGCGCCATTAACCTTACCAATTATTCAACGCAAGTGGCCAATGCCGGCATGGATTTCGGCATTCCGCTCAATGAGTTCGATCAATTACGTTTTGGTATTGATTTGAGATATACTAAACTGAAGAATGTAAATACCTCGTCGCAACAAATCAGTGATTTTGTTGCTGAAAACGGGGATAACTATTTAACCCTTTCCCCATCAATCGGTTGGACTCATGACACCTTGAACCGGGCAATATTCCCCAATAAAGGTGGCCAGCAACGTTTATCCGGTTTGATTACCGCGCCGGGTATTAGCGACCTGGAATACTATAAGATAAGCTATAAGCATCAGGAATATTTTCCACTGTCATCGGATTTCACCTTTAGGTTGTTAGCCGACCTTGCCTACGGTGACGGTTATGGCAATTCAAATTCGCTGCCCTTCTTTGAAAATTACTACGGCGGCGGGACAGGCTCAGTTCGTGGCTTTAAAAACAATACGATCGGCCCTAAAGATACGCCGTTAAAAGGGAGTTTTAGGAAGCAACCCTTGCCTTTTGGCGGTTCCACCAAAGTTGTCGGCAGTGCTGAATTGTTTTTCCCAGTGCCGTTTTTGCCGGAAACAAAATCAGTCCGTTTAGGTGCATTTTTTGATGCGGGAAGTATTGGGAATGATTTAGATATAGAAATGAAATATGCCGCCGGCATTTCAGGCGAATGGTTGTCACCTTTTGGCGCTTTATCGGTAAGCGCGGCGATGCCGCTTAATGCGAAACCCTATAATTCAACAACTGGCGTAGGCGACCAAAAACAAATATTTCAGTTCAATTTCGGCCAAAATTTTTAATCTTGTAACAGGCCAAGGCCAAGTGGCTATCAAGTATCTTTAAGGATTTACCGGATTTAACAGGATATTTTGGCCAAAATTATTCAGTTGTTGATAAGTTATTTTGTTTAATAAGCTTATCCCCTATAATTTAACTTTTTCATAATGGATTTGTGGAACAATTACCCATTTTCGTGTTTTAAGGATGAGTTACTTAAAGCGATTTCCTTGACCATAATAAAAAAAATTGGGAAATTTGATTTATAGGCAATAAACGCGAAACCCTTATTTTTTTGTACGACCCACTTGGGAAACCGTTATTTACCTTTGGGCCTTCACTTATTCATACGATTGGCTTTGGATAATAATAATTGCTTTGGCTATTGCCACCCATGCAGTAGTTTTTTGGAATAAATTTTTTACAACACTGGAGATTGATTCAACGATGAAAACGAAAATAGCATTATTTTTAGGATTGTTTTTTGCCGCCAACATCTGTTTGGCCGACTTAAAGATAGGGGTTGTCAATATCCCCGCTGTACTTGAAAAAGCGCCCCAAGCCGAGAAGGCGAAAAAACGTTTAGAGCAGGAATTCAAGCCCCGTGATACTCAGTTAGTTAGCCAGCAAAAAGAAATCCAAAGCCTTCAAGAGAAAATGAAAAAAGATGCCTCTGTGATGGGCGAATCGCAGCGCAACAAAATGGAGATTGAACTCCAAAACAAGATAAGGGACGCCAAACGGGCCCAACAAGAATTCAGCGAAGACTTCAATGCCCGCCGCAATGATGAATTAGGTAAACTGCAGCGCCGTATTGTCGAAGCCATACGCGCCATTGCCAAAGACCAAGAATTCGATTTGATCTTGACCGACGGTGTTATTTATTCCAGCCCGCAAATGGATATCACAAGCCAGTTACAGCAAAAACTTTCCACATTGCCTGAATAATCGTTGATAGCGGATTAGCTGTTTAACACGCCGAATTTCTTGTACAATCTTATAAATTTATGTCTATCAAATTAGATATCCTAGAAATACAAGCGTTTTTACCCCATCGCTACCCGTTCTTGCTGGTGGATAAAGTGGTTGAGTGCGAACCGGGCGTCAGCTTGCTGGCGGTCAAAAACGTGACCTACAACGAACCCTATTTCCAAGGCCATTTCCCCCAAAAACCTATCTTTCCGGGGGTGTTGATTTTGGAAGCTTTGGCGCAAGCGACGGGATTATTGGCTTCAGAGTCGTCGGATGAATTGGGGGGGATGATTTATTATCTGGTAGGCATAGATAAGGCAAAGTTTAAAAGGCCGGTCGTCCCTGGGGACCAGTTAATGTTGGAAGCCAGGTTCCTGAAGAGCAAACGCAATATTTGGGCATTCGATTGCCGTGCCGAAGTTGAAGGCGATTTTGTCGCCAGTGCCGAAATCCGATGTGCAGCTGTGGTACCCTGAGGTGATTCATCCCACAGCAATTATTGATAGCGGTGCGGAATTAGCAGAGGATGTGAGCATAGGGCCTTTTAGTTTTATTGGCCCCGGGGTAAAAATAGGTTCTGGTACTGTGGTAAGTTCCCATGTGGTAATAAAAGGGCCTACTGTCATTGGTAAAAAAAACCGAATTTTTCAGTTTTCCTCGGTAGGCGAAGACCCTCAAGACAAAAAATATGCCAATGAAATAACCCGATTGGAAATCGGTGACCGAAATACGATACGCGAGTATTCTTCGTTACATCGGGGCACCAAACAAGACCAAAGCGTTACCAAAATTGGCAATGATAACTTATTCATGGCATATACCCATGTGGCGCATGATTGCGTCATCGGCAACCATGTCATTATGGCGAATGGGGCATCCCTCGCAGGGCATGTACAGCTGCACAGCCATGCCATACTCGGCGGTTTTACCTTAGTGCATCAATTTACCAAGATAGGCCAGTACAGTTTTGCGGCGATGGGCAGCGCCATAACCCAAGACATCCCGCCTTTTGTGATGGTCGGCGGAAAACCAACCCGCCCGCATGGGATTAATTCTGTCGGCATGGAGCGTAATGGCATATCTGCCGAGGATATCCGGCTAATACGCAAAGCTTATAAAATGATCTACAAAATGAACTTGCGGCTTGAAGATGCCATTGACCAGATGGAAGATTTGGCCGGCGACAGCAAAGAGCTGTCGGCGATGGTCAATTTTTTGCGCAATGTCAGTCGAGGCATTTTGCGTTAATAATGCACGAATCTTTGGGTCAAAATAAAAGTGATGATGAAAGATTCCATATCCAACGGCGTACTTCCCAAAAATGTTGCCGGAGTTGATGAGGCCGGCCGCGGCCCGCTCGCTGGCCCCGTTGTAGCGGCTGCGGTAATTTTAGACCCCAAACGCCCAATAGCGGGATTGGCGGACTCAAAAAAACTCCCGGAAAGCCAACGGAATCGTCTTGCCGTCCTTATCAAGCAAAATGCTTTGAGTTTTTCGGTCGCCCAAGCCAGTGTAACTGAAATCGACCACTTGAATATCCTGCAAGCGACGATGCTGGCGATGCAGCGCGCAGTCAACGGATTGTCCTTGCAGCCAGGTCAAGTTTTGGTTGACGGCAATCGATTGCCAAAACTATCTGTTCCGGCGCTTGCTATTGTTAAAGGCGACAGTAAGGTCGAGGAAATCAGTGCCGCATCCATATTGGCAAAAGTGGCACGGGATGCCGTTATGGTCGCCTATCATGAAAAATACCCTGAATACGCGTTTCACATCCATAAAGGATATGGTACGAAACAACATCTTGCAGAAATCGGGCAATATGGTTTTTTGGAAATTCATCGGCGATCATTTAACCCAATGAAAACGGCCCTTTCTCAATGATAAAAGGCCAAAATGATGTTTTAAAACCTGAAATGATATTTATATGCAATCCATGAAAGGATTAAGTTAAGAAAATACTGTGTTCTAATAGGAAGGAAGCCGTTTGCCAAGCCAATGTGCAACTAATTTAGGGGGCCGAGATGGGCTTATTTGACAAGATACTGGGCGAGTTCGTCGATGTCATCGAATGGACGGACAGTTCGAACGATACGATGGTCTACCGTTTCGAGCGTTACGGCAACGAGATAAAATATGGGGCGATGTTGACGGTGCGCGAGTCCCAGGTTGCCGTATTGGTCAACGAAGGGCGCATTGCCGATGCCTTCCAGCCCGGCTTATACAAGCTGGAAACAAAAAATATGCCGATTTTGACAACGCTGCAAAGTTGGCCTTACGGCTTTAACAGCCCTTTCAAGGCCGAGGTATATTTTTTCAACATGCGCCGTTTTGTCGACCTGAAATGGGGGACAAAGAATCCGGTTATGCTGCGCGATAAGGAATTCGGCGCCATCAGGCTCAGGGCTTTTGGGACTTATGCCGTCCGGATAAAAAATCCGGAAGTCTTCAGTAAAGAAATCGTCGGCACTAACGGCCATTTCCACACAGACGAAATCAGCGAACAACTTCGGAACCTCATCACTGCCCGGTTCAGCTCGATCATCGGTGAGGCCAATATTCCGGTTTTAGATTTGGCAGGGAATTACGACGAACTTAGCAATTTTGTTAGCGCCCGATTGGCTCCAGAATTCCTGGAGTACGGCCTGGAAGTCAACAATCTGTTGATCGAAAACATCTCCTTGCCCGAAGAAGTTGAAAAGGCGCTGGATAAGCGGACAAGCATGGGCATAGTCGGCAACCTTAACGATTATACCCGCTATCAGGCGGCAGAAGCCATGCAGGCTGCGGCGGCAAACCCGTCCGGGACGGCATCGGCTGGGGTGGGCATGGGCGTCGGTTTCGGCATGGCTAATGAAATGAGCAAGGCTTACGCCGAAGCGGCCAAATCCCAGGCGATACCGCCATCATTACCTGCTGAGCCTGAATGGTATGTGGCGATCAACGGCGAAAAGACCGGCCCTTTTGGCTTGGCCGTCATCAAGCAAAAAATCCAAAGCGGAGAAATCGCGAGGGATACCTTAGTTTGGCACGATCCCTTACCGGAATGGGTAGTTGCCGAAAAAATAGACAATTTGATAGCATATTTCCCTAAAATGCCACCGCCAATTCCCGGCGAGTAGAAGTTAATAGTGTGAATTTGTGTTTAAACATAAAAACGAGACCGGAAGCCTGAAAATCGACCGATTCCCTTGCAACAAATGCGGGGCGTTGCTCACCTTTAATCCAGGGGCAAGACACCTTCTGTGCCAATATTGCGGGCAAAAAAACCAGATCGAAGAACGCTTCGAACTCATTCAGGAATATGATTTTCATCAGGCTTTAGTGGAACTGTCCCTTGCAAAACCGGCTACAGAAGCGCCGCAAATTGAATGCGATGCTTGTGGCGCCAGTTTTAAGTTTCCAGGGAGCATAAATGCGGGCGACTGCCCATTCTGCGGATCGGAAATTGTCGTGGGCGACGACCAAGCCAGGCCGATCACCCCGAAATCCTTACTCCCCTTCAAACTTAACGAAAATGAAGCCAAGGAACGATTTAAGGCTTGGTTAAAGGGCTTATGGTTTGCTCCCGGCATCTTAACGAAATTTTTAGATGACGACACCAAGTGGCAAGGCGTGTATATACCCTACTGGACTTACGATAGCCAAACGGAAACCCTTTATCAAGGTGCGAGAGGCAGGGTTTATTACGTTACCGAGAGGGCTCAATCTTATAACAGCGGACATCTTAAACGGGAAACAAGGCAAGTTCCCAAGGTGGAATGGACGCCAGTGCAGGGCAAGGTGACACGGTTTTTTGACGATATTTTAGTCGGCGCCACTACATCCTTGCCAAGGACAATCGTCGATCCTTTGGAACCCTGGGACTTGGAAAATCTGGTGCCTTATGACGAAAGTTATCTCAGCGGTTTTGCCAGTGAAAATTATCAAATCGGTCTCGATGAAGGGTTTGACTTGGCTAAACGCAAAATGGATAACGTAATCTTTCATGATATCGCGACGGCAATAGGTGGTGATGAGCAACGAATCGACCGGTTTCATACCCAGCACAGCGAGACTACTTTTAAGCACTGTCTGTTGCCGGTCTGGTCGGCATCGTACTATTTTAATAAAAAAACCTACCGCTTCGCGATCAATGGCAGGACCGGAAAGGTCCAAGGCGAAAGGCCTTACAGTGTCAGGAAAATCGTGCTTGCCATACTCTTCGGGATAATGGCTACGGGTGGGGTGCTGTTATTTTTGCAACCTGCGGGGACATGGGATTCAGTCAGCGATCGAATAATATACGCTGTCGAAGAATTTATTTTCGGCCCGCCAGACGCCAATTTGGACGAAGAAGGATTTGATGAGGGTGAGGAAGAAGATACTGGTGAGAAGGGAAAATAAGCATATGCAAGCCGGATGAACATAATTTGTCTGGTCGTCCTGCACCTTTTATCGATCATGGGGTCCCTAATATATTTAGAATCCATTGCTTGAGTGGATTTCTTGGGCTTTTACCAAATGGCGTTACCAATCATTTAGTTGTCATTCAGCAATGAAGCCTTATGATAAAGGCGGAAATACAAGTCCTACTTTAATTTTAGGGAGTTAAATCATGTCTTACCCAATTGTCCATCTGCCCCGGTATTCAGTGTTGTTACTGTTTTTGCTGCTTACCGGCTGTGGCTATAATACTTTCCAAACTTCAGACGAAGAAATAAAAGCGGCATGGTCGGAAGTATTGAACCAATACCAGCGCCGTGCCGATTTAGTGCCCAACTTGGTCAATGTGGTCAAAGGTTATGCGGCTCACGAAAAGGACGTGTTGACCCAAGTTACCGATGCGCGGGCCAGGGTCGGGTCGATTCAAGCGACGTCCGACTTGGTAAACGACGAAGACGCATTCAAGAAATTTATAGCCGCCCAAGGCCAGATGACCAGTGCGTTGTCGAGATTGATGGTGGTCGCTGAAAACTATCCGCAACTGAAAGCAGATGGCATGTTCCGCGATCTGCAAGCCCAGCTTGAAGGCACGGAAAACCGTATTACCGTCGCCCGTAACCGTTATATCGGCACTGTTAAGGACTATAATATCACCGTACGCTCTTTCCCGACAAATCTCACGGCGATGGTTTTTGGTTATAAGACCAAGCCGAATTTTACCGTTGAAAATGAGCAGGCGATAGCCGTACCGCCGAAAGTTGATTTCGGCGCACCTGCCGTGCAATCCAGTCCGACAGTTCAACCCGCACCGGCAGCTTTACCGCCGCTAATACCCTCCCAGCAGCCGGTAACACCCGCCGGGAATCAATAGGGAAAGATTAACGACGTGGAATCCAATTCGGCAATACAGTACCAAAAATCAAACCTAGCCTGGATAAATTGGGGTTGGTTTTTGTTGTGCTTATGCTTTTTCAGCCCTGTATCCGCATTCATCGGTGTGCCGAAATTAGAAGCTCCGGTGACCGACCTTACCGGGACACTGACGCCGGACCAAGTGCAAGCTTTAGAAACCAAAATAAGGGATTTTGAAGCCAAAAAAGGCAGCCAGATCGTAGTGCTTATCGTGCCGACAACCGAGCCGGAAGATATAGCGGAATTTGCCATTAAAGTTTTTGACCTGAACCTTATCGGCCGGAAAGGTATCGATGATGGCGTTATTTTGATCGTCGCCAAAAACGATAGGAAATTCAGGATAGAAGTGGGTTATGGGTTGGAGGGAGTCGTTTCGGATGCAATTTCTAAACGGATCACTTCCGAAATCATCAAGCCTTATTTTAAAAATGATGACTATGTCGGGGGAATCAATGCCGGAGTCGATCAACTGATAAAGTTGATCGAAGGCGAGCCGTTGCCGGAGCCGACAAAAAGGGACGCTGACCAAGGCGGAGACGAGGGTTCATTTTTGTTTGTCCTTTTTGCCGGTTTATTCATAGGATCTGTATTGTCTTCACTCTTTGGGCGCGTTATTGGCGCGCTTATGGCAGGTATCGGCAGTTCTTTAGTCGCCTCAGCCTTTATAGGTTTTGGGGGCGGTGCTATCCTGGTTGGCCTGATGGTTTTTTTTCTGTTAAGCGCCCGTTTCGGCGGTGGTGGCGGTTGGTCTAACGGCGGCTACGGCGGTCATTATGGTGGCGGCAGGGGTTGGAGTGGCGGTGGCTCCTGGGGAGGCGGCAGTTCCTGGGGCGGAGGCGGCGGTCATGGCGGCGGCGGGGGCGCATCCGATTCATGGTAAAAGTAAAGCGTTGGCTTAAACACGCGTTTATGTTGCCGTGGTACTGGCGCTTATCGTTCCCTAATGATGTGCTGAACGAGATAGAAAAAACCGTGCGCCTATCGGAGACGCAACACCGAGGGGAGCTTCGGTTTGCCATTGAAAATGCCTTGCCCCCTGGATGGGTTTGGCGCGGCATGACCGCAAGACAACGGGCCGCGGAAATTTTTTCCAACCTCGGGGTATGGGATACCGAAGAAGATAGCGGTGTCCTTATCTATATCTTGTTAGCGGACCGCGAAGTCCATATCCTTGCCGACAGGGGCATAAACCGCTGCGTGACCCAAGCCGAATGGGACAGGCTTGCTAAGCTTATGAAAACAGAGTTCGGTCAAGGCAATTTTAAGGAAGGCTCCATTAAGGGCATAGAGGCAATCACCCGCTTGCTGGCCGTACATTTTCCGGCCACGGTCGATAATGCAAATGAGTTGCCAAATAGGCCGGTTATAATCAAAAGGTAGACTTTTATAACACAATCCTCAAACTTGCCGCTTAACCAATGAGCAATTTCCAATTAATCTACCGGTTGGTTGATGAATAAGAATAAAACGTGCCAATTACTCACCTGGTTGATGGTTTTCTGGCTAAGCATGGCTTCCGCTAATCCGGCAGCCATGCCCCGAATCGCAATCCTTGATTTTGAGCTTAAAGATTTAACGCTTAAGCCTGGCATTCCTCAAGAAATAGAAAGGACAGCATCGGTCAAACCGATGTTAGAAGAAGAACTGGCCAAATCAGGCTACGGGATTGTGTCTATACCATTAGACGCCCAAATCGGGGCAACAGCGGGGGTGGGTTATCTGTTCGATCATCATGACATTGCGGCGCAACTTGCGCAAAAATATGGGGCGGACTATGTAATAGTCGGCAGGCTGCACAAACCTAGTTTTTTGTTTGTTTACCTTATGGCACACCTTATCGATGTTAAAGGGCAACGTTTGGTCGCGGATTACTTGTCCGAAGTAAAAGGCGGTGACAAAAAATTAACCCGAAAAGGCGTTGAAAGCCTAGTCGTTAAGGTCAATGGCACTTTTAGTGGCTTGAATAAAGGGGATTAAAGATTTTTTGTTTACTGGACAGTATGTTCCTGGCAGATTTTTTCGCTGTCATCCTCAGTCAACGGTTCTTTGGTCAAGCCGCATAAGTACCCTTCGTGCAGCAAAGTAAAATATCGGCATGTCTTACATAAGCCGAAGGATTGCGACTTATTCGATTTCTGTAAGGCTGTAAGCACAGTGACTAAAGTTTCATCGTATTCAATCAGTTTGTCTTGGTTTAACAGGCCGGACGCCTGGTCGAACATTTCGCAGGGTCTCGCTTTTTTTAAGGTATTGGCGCCTTCTGGCAGCAGGCTGAGATGGACAACGCGCCGATCCGAAGTATCCGTGGTTTTTTTGAGGAACCCTTTTTTTTCAAGCAACAATAGGGTTTGTGAAACCGTCCCCCGCGTCATTCCTAGAAAATTGGCAAGTGCGGCAGGCGTATCGCTATATTTATTGCACCGCGAAAGGTAATCCAAGACCTGTAAATGTACGGTTTGCAGTCCATATTCGGTGCATTTTTTTCGTTCTTCTGAACGGATCAGGGCGGCCATGCGTTCTATCACGTCGAAAATAATGGCTTTTTCCATAGGTTAATGCATCCCACGCGTGTTGATTTGACAAGAATAGAAAGGTATCATAAACTAAAAAATATCGAATCGATATATTAATCGGGATATATTTTCGCTTTTGCCTTAAAGCACAAGGTTATCCGCGAATTTTGAAACATTATAAGGTAAATGCTTTGCTACTCACCGGCGAAGGGTTTTCGCCGGTCTTTTTAGGAGACAATTATGCCACTATCTCATGTCTATGACACTTATGTTAAAACCGTAGCCGGAAGAATCATGCATTTCGATGTCGTCCTGGATAAACAAGACCAGGATTTGGCTTTACGATATGCCAAAGAATGGTTGGCCAGTATCGGCCATGAAGATGCGGCCGTAACCCAAGAGAATTGTGCGTTTTGCCATAGTGCCGAGGCGCCGCCGGAACTCCGTAAGCAGATAGATGCCCAAGGTTATGCAATATACAAGCTTGAAGGCTGCCCTAAATAAAATAATCCGGGTATCATTAAGGGAGTTGTACAACCGAGATAGATGAAAAAATGGCTTTAGTAGACGACCCTATCCCTTCGCCCTGCATAAGGAATTGTTGCTTGAATGAGCAAGATATTTGCCTAGGTTGTTTTCGGTCGTTAGCGGAAATTGTCGGCTGGGCGGATGCCGATAACCCAAGCCGGCAATGGGTTTTGGATGTTGCCAAAAGCCGTCGCCAAGCCTACCGCGAACAGTTTAAGACAATACTTTGATTAGGATTATAATTATCCGCTGCCTTGTAACTTAAACGGTGCATTATCATGTCAAACTCTGCAACCTTGCTGCCCAAGCTAATTTCGGCCGTTGCCAAAGCCATTGAAGGCAATGCGGAAGAATTAACCGCTTTGGACCAGGCGATTGGCGACGGCGACCATGTCAGCAATTTACAACGTGGCATACAAGCGTTAACGGCGCAAAGCGATTCTTTAAGCCAACTCGACTGGCAGGTCGCTATCCAAAAAATGGGTATGACCGTGATGTCAGCAATTGGCGGCGCGTCCGGCTCGCTTTATGGGACCCTATTCATCGCCATGGGCAAGGCCTTACAAAATCAGCCCTTAACTTCGGCTACCTTCCCCGAAGTTTTTTCTAAAGGCGTGGAAGCCGTCAAGCAACGAGGCAAGGCCGAAAAAGGCGAAAAAACCATGCTTGATGTGCTTATTCCCGTGGCGGAGGAATTGCCAAAACTCGCCAGCAATCCGGAATTGTACGGGAAAATTAAATTGACGGCGCTGGCTGGCGCAGAGTCTACCCGCGATATGGTGGCGACCAAGGGACGCGCTTCCTTTCTTGGCGAACGTTCCCGTGGCCATATCGATGCGGGGGCAAAAAGCAGCCAGCTTATGATTTGTGCAATTATCGATGAATTGGCTGATGCGCTAACAGTCCCATCTTAATGCGGCAGTATGCACAGGGGCATCCCATAAGTGTGTTAGTTGACCGTCGAGCAGGGTTAAAGTAATGGAAGCCCCTGCCATATCGAGCGACGTCGTGAAATTTCCGACCAATGAACGGGTAATCCGTAGGCCGCGTTTTTGCCAGAAACTGGCCGCCAAATCGTAAAGCAGATATAACTCTGTCAATGGCGTCCCGCCGAACCCGTTGATATGGAGCAAAACTTCCTGGCCATTTTTCGGTTGTAGGTCTTCATTAATCACCGTAGCCACTTGTTCAACGATTTCGGACGCACTTTTTAAGGGCACGGTTTCGCGGCCGCGTTCCCCGTGGATGCCGACACCGATTTCCATTTCATTTTCTGCTAACGTAAAGGTTGGTTTGCCCAACGCAGGGACAGTGCAACTGGTCAAGGCAACGCCCATTGAGGCAGTTACCGTGTTGATGCGCTCGCCCAAGGCTTTGCATTCGCTTAACGTGGCGCCACTTTCGGCTGCGGCGCCGACCATTTTTTCCACTATTAGCGTTCCGGCGACACCACGCCGGCCCGTGCTGTGCGTCTTCGGCAAGGAAACATCGTCGCTAACCAGCACCGAAGCATTGGCAAATTCCAGCATTTCTGAAGCGATTTCAAAATTCATGACATCGCCTGCGTAATTTTTTACGATAAACAGCACGCCAGCATCTTGTTGGACGGCTTGGGCTGCTGCGAGCATTTGGTCTGGGGTAGGGGAAGTGAATATTTGCCCCGGACAGGCGGCATCCAACATGCCCGCGCCGACAAAGCCCGTATGCAAGGGTTCGTGACCGGAGCCCCCGCCGGAAATAAGCACAACTTTGCCCGGGGCTTTTAATGATTTTCTTTTGACATATCGGGGTTCTGGATTGAATTCAATTATGTCGTTGTGGGCAAGGGCGAAACCTTGCAGGCTTTCGTCAAGAAAACGGTCGACGGTATTGATGAATTTTTTCATTTCGCGCTACCCCTTATGTCACTGAATTTTATAATCTTAGGCCTCAATTTGGCATAGACGGCTTCAATAAGTTCATAGAAGTTATCATTTCAGTAACCTTAATGCTTCCGTTACGGCCTGTAAGTCGGGCATTACCCAAGTTGGCTGGTAGTCCGATGCCTCAAGATCGGCTTCATTAGAGACACCGGTCAATACCAGGAGGCTCCTTATGCCAGTGCGTATCGCACCGAGAATGTCGGTTTCCAGCTTGTCGCCGATTGCTACGGTCTCCGAAAGGTCGGCACCCAATTTGGATATGGCTTGCTGGTACATAATCGGCTCGGGTTTACCGACAATAATGGGGCTGACGCCAGTGGCGGTTTCCAATGCGGCCAGGATGGCGCCGTTACCGTGTGTCAATCCGAGTTCGGTAGGGAGTGTGTTGTCGGCATTGGTGCCGATGAATGTTGCGCCTGCGCGGATGTTAAGGGTGGCGGTCGCCAATTTATCCCAGGTCAGGGTATGGTCTTTGCCGCAGACGACTACATCTGCTCCTTTGCTGGTTTCGCTGTCAACTTCATAGAGCCCGGTTAAAGTAAAACCTTGTTCAATAAGGGCTTGAACCGCGCCGTCTTCGCCGAGGACATAAACGCGTGTTTGTGCCGGATCCCTTTTTTCAGATAAATATAACGCAGTCGCCATGGCTGATGTCATGATTTCGTCAATGCCAATGCTAACCCCCATTCCGGCGAGTTTTGTTACATACTGTTCCGGGGTATGGCTGGCATTATTGGTTGCCAGGATAAAGCGAAGATGGAGGTCCCGAAGGGTTTGAAAAAAATCAGCCAATCCTGTGATCGCTTGGTTGCCATGCCATAATACGCCATCCATGTCGATGATGAGCGCCTTTATATTTGTAAATGGGGTCATGTTTGAGATTGTTCCAAAATTTCACTATTGTCTGTGGAATGGCAATTAAGTTCAACCTGTGTTTTGCCCATAGCCAGTTAAAGAGATTCGATATCGCTAGATTCTATTCGACTTTTCCCTCCTAAACCATGTTTGTCCAATTGGCGCGCTTTACGATTTACGATTCCCAGGTTACGCAACCGAATTCAGATCATGATATGATTCTAATACTGTGTTCGGATTTGATGGTTGCGTCCTTGCTTTCCTGGCAGAAATATCGGTATTTTTGTTTTATATAAAGCCAATCGCTTTTTATGCCAATCCATACGGACGCCTAACGTACAAAACATTTAGTTAAAGAGGATAAGTGCAAGTTTCTATCGTTATTCCCGCCCATAATGAGGCCGACAACATTATTCCTTTGATTGAGGAAATTGGCGGCGTTTTGAAAGTGGCGGATGCTTATGAAATTATTGTTGTTGATGATGGCAGTAATGACCAAACCGGGCAGTTTTTAACTCAAGCTTTGCAAAAAGTCAGTGAATTAAGGGTAATCCAGCATGGGCTCAGCTGCGGCCAAAGTACGGCTGTTTTCACGGGGGTAAAAGCGGCAAAGTTCCCTGTGGTTGCAACCTTGGACGGCGACGGCCAGAACGATCCGGCCGATATTCCGCGGTTGTATGGCCTGCTTAATAAGCAACGGGAAACAAACCTTGATTTGTGGATGGTGGCGGGATGGCGAAATAAACGCCATGATTCCTCCTGGAAACTGTTTTCATCCAAAGTCGCTAACACCGTGCGCTCGGGATTGCTTGGGGACAATACGCCGGATACCGGTTGCGGCCTCAAAGTGTTCCTTAGGGATAAGTTTCTGGATTTGCCTTATTTCGATCACATGCACCGCTTTTTGCCTGCGTTAATTATTAGGGCTGGGGGCCAGGTCATATCCGAGCCTGTCAGCCACCGTGCCAGATTAAAAGGTTATTCGAAATACGGAACCCTAGATCGGCTCTGGGCCGGCATTACCGACCTAATGGGCGTGATTTGGTTAAAAAAACGGGCGAAACTGCCGGTAACAAAGGAATTAGAACGTGGATGAAGCAACAATTTGGCTAGTTATAGGCTTTATAGGTCAGGCGCTTTTTTCTATGCGTTTCGTAGTGCAATGGATAAAAAGTGAGAAGGAGAAAAAAAGTGTTTTCCCTATCGCATTCTGGTATTTCAGTATTGCAGGCGGTATAACCTTATCGGCCTATGCGATTTACCGGAAAGACCCGGTTTTTATTGTCGGGCAGTTGTCGGGGCTATTTATTTATTTCCGTAACCTTTATTTTATTATTTACGAACGTAAGAACCTTAAATCCGAGTAATTTTTCGGCTTGTTGCGCTTTAATTTAATTCGGTTTTTTGGGTGTGCAATTTCGTGTTATCAAAATGACTTAAACTAAGGGCTGCAATTATCCTTATTGTCCCCTCAAGGTTTTAATGGGAGGCTAAGCAAAATCCCATCACCTTAGACTCAAGGCTCACAATTTGATACAATTGTCCGAATAAATAAAAACTCCATGCAAAGGCTCGCCTTAAACAAACAATTATAAAATCTGCGTGCTTTAGGGCTGGTAAACAACCGTACCAAGTCGTCTCGACTGGTGCATTTAGTTAGGGATTAATGTCAAACTTCGCCAAAGAAATCATACCTGTCAATCTCGAAGACGAGATGAAGCAGTCTTACCTTGCTTATTCGATGAGTGTCATCGTAGGCAGGGCGCTTCCCGATGTGAGGGACGGCCTAAAACCCGTGCACCGCCGGGTCTTATACGGCATGTACGAGGTAAGTAACGACTGGAACAAGCCTTATAAAAAATCTGCCCGTATTGTCGGGGATGTCATGGGTAAGTACCACCCTCATGGCAACTTGGCGATTTACGACACGATGGTGCGGATGGCACAGCCTTTTTCCATGCGTTACATGCTGATTGACGGGCAAGGCAATTTCGGCTCTGTCGACGGCGATCCGCCTGCCGCCGATCGTTACACTGAAGTACGGCTGGCGAAAATTTCCCATGAGATGCTGGCCGACCTGGATAAGGAAACCGTCGATTTTATCCCGAATTACGACGATTCCGAATCCGAGCCGAAGGTATTGCCGACCAAGGTGCCGACACTCCTGATTAACGGTTCGTCGGGCATTGCCGTGGGAATGGCGACGAATATTCCACCGCACAACCTGACTGAAGTCATTAATGCCTGTTTGCTGATAATTGATAATCCGGATGCTACAGTGCATGAGCTGATGGCGCATATCCCCGGCCCGGATTTCCCCACTGCCGGTTTTATCAACGGCGCTTCCGGTATTTACAGCGCTTATACCACAGGCCGAGGAAAGATTTACCTGCGCGCCCGTTGCCATTTTGAGGACATCGGCGACAGCAATCGTCAAGCGATAGTCACTACAGAACTGCCGTACCAAGTCAACAAGGCCGTATTGCAAATGAAAATTGCCGAATTGATTAAAGACGGAAAAATCGAGGGTATATCGGCCATTCGCGATGAGTCCGATAAGGACGGCATGCGCTTAGTGATTGAACTGCGCCGCGGTGAAGTCGCAGAAGTCGTGTTGAACAACCTTTACAAACAGACCCAGTTTGAAGTCGTGTTCGGCATCAATATGGTCGCCTTGCTTGATGGCCGCCCGCATTGCCTCAGCCTTAAGGAGATTTTACACGCGTTTGTCGACCACAGGCGCGAAATCGTTACCCGCAGGACGATTTTCAATTTGCGCAAAGCCCGGGAACGGGCGCACATCCTGGAAGGCCTCGCGGTTGCTTTAGCAAATATTGACGAAATGATCGAATTGATCAAAACGTCCCCGAATCGCTCGGAAGCTAAAGACGGGTTGTTGGCAAGGGCCTGGAATGCCGGGATGGTCATTTCCTTATTGGACAGGGCTGATGCGGACCGTTCGCGTCCAGAAGATTTAGCGCCGGAATTCGGTATCGCCGGGGATGTTTATCGCTTATCGGACGGACAAGCCCAAGCTATCCTTGAGCTCCAATTGCAACGCCTGACAGGTTTGGAACAAGATAAAATCATCAGCGAATATAAGGAATTGCTCGAACAGATTGATGAATACCTCCATATCCTTTCCAGTTATGAACGACTGATGGAAATTATCCGGGATGAGTTAACAGCAATAAGGGACGAATACGGCGACAAACGCCGTACGGAAATTATCCAAAGCCAATTGGATTTGTCCGACGGTGACCTGATTACCGAAGAAGATATGGTTGTAACCATGTCTTATGAGGGGTACGTTAAGTCGCAGCCATTAACCGATTACAAGGCGCAGCGTCGTGGCGGTCGTGGGAAATCGGCAACGGCGACTAAAGAAGAAGATTATGTCGACAAACTGATCGTCGCCAACACCCACGATACCATCCTGTGTTTTTCGTCTTTCGGGAAAGTTTATTGGCTAAAGGTTTACCAGCTTCCTGTTGCCAGCCGCGCATCCAGGGGAAAACCGTTTGTTAACCTGTTAGCCCTTGATGAAGGCGAAAAAATTAATGCAATTTTGCCTATCAAAGAGTTTAGCGAAAACAAATATATTTTCATGGCGACCTCATCGGGTACCGTCAAAAAAACGCCGTTAAACGAATTCGAACGGCAACGCGCCAACGGCAAGATTGCCATCGATTTAAGGGATGGCGACACATTGGTTGGCGTTGCTGTAACCGACGGCCAACAAAACGTGCTGCTGTTTGCCAGCTCAGGTAAGGCGAATTGCTTCAATGAGTCCGATGTGCGCTCCATGGGCAGGACGGCTTCCGGTGTCCGCGGTATGCGCCTGCAAGACGACCAAAAAGTCATATCGCTGATTATTGCCGCAGAAGGCATGGTTCTCACTATCACTGAAAACGGCTATGGAAAACGCACCAGATTGGAGGAATTTACCCTCCATAAACGCGGCGGACAGGGCATGATTGCCATGCAGACATCTGCCAGGAATGGTGCGTTGGTGGGTGCCATTTTGGTTAACGATCACGATGAAATCATGTTGATTACCGACGGCGGCATCCTAGTCCGGACTCCGGTGGATGGCATTTCCGTGGTCGGTCGAAATACCCAAGGCGTTCGTATTATCCGATTGGATGCAGGCGAAAAAGTGATTGGGGTCGACCGTATAGCGGGCCTTGCCGGAGAAGATGAAGAACTGGCCGAAGATGAAATAGATGGGCAAGGCACAACAAATAATGAAAACGATTCAGGAGAAGAGTAACAAATGAGTAGGGTTTATAACTTCAGCGCAGGGCCGTCGGCATTGCCTGAATCCGTTCTAAAGCAAGCGCAGGCCGAGATGCTGGAATGGCGCGACAGTGGCATGTCGGTAATGGAAATGAGCCATCGCGGAAAATTTTTCTCGATGATAGCAGAGGAACTGGAAAGCGATTTACGGGAATTATTGGCTGTCCCGGCTAACTATAAGGTATTGTTCTTGCAGGGTGGCGCATCGGCCCAATTTTCCTTGATCCCGCAAAATATCCTGAATGGGAAGGCCAAGGCTTGCTACGTAAATACCGGCGCATGGTCTGAAAAAGCCATCAATGATGCGAAAAGTTATTGCGATGTGATCCTCGGCGCCAGCTCGGAAGATAAGAATTTTACCTATATTCCTGATATTGCAGGTTGGCAGTTAGACCGGGATGCCGCTTATTTGCATTACACCGCAAATGAAACCATACACGGGGTCGAATTTCAGGATACGCCTGAAAGTAAAGGCTTGACGTTAGTTTCCGACATGTCTTCCAATATCCTATCACGAAAATTAGACGTCAGCCGATTTGGTTTGATTTATGCGGGTACCCAAAAAAATATGGGGCCAGCGGGTGTTACCGTCGTAATAGTCCGGGAAGACCTGGTTGGCCTTGCAGCAAAAGGCACGCCGTCCGTTTTCGATTATGCCCAACAGGCTAAAAACGGCTCGATGCTAAATACCCCTGCGACTTACAACTGGTACCTGGTCGGGCTTGTGCTTAAATGGCTAAAAGAGCAGGGCGGCATCGGCGCGATAGAGCAACGCAATATTGGCAAAGCAGCTAAATTGTATGAAGTGATCGACCAATCAACTTTATACAGTAATCCTGTCGAGAAGTCGGTCCGTTCCAGGATGAACGTGCCATTTATCCTTGCGGATGCAAGCTTGGATAAACCGTTCCTTGCGGCGGCTGAAGCCAACGGCCTATATGAGCTAAAAGGGCATCGTTCTGTCGGCGGTATGCGGGCAAGTATTTACAACGCCATGCCGGAAACCGGTATTGATACCTTGTGCGAATTCATAAAAGAATTCGAACGGACTCACTAAATTATTGGTAATCAAGGGTATATCGGTGACGGAAAGCAATTTTCACGAACTGGTATGGGTTGGGCTTAACGTTGGCGGCAATGTTATAGCGTGGCGCTACCTGTTGCCTGATAGGGAACTGCTGGCCTTGTTGGTGTTCGTAACAATAATCATAACAGCCTATTCACTTGCCAAGCGATGGCGGAACGACCTAGCTTACGTCGCGTAAAAGTCATGACATCGATTACTCCTCTCAATGAATTAAGGGATAAAATTGATCATATAGATCAGCAAATACTGGAACTGATTAACCAGCGGGCGTCATATGCAATGGAAGTGGCGAAAACTAAGGTCGCTTTGGGCGAAGAAGCGACTTTTTACCGTCCAGACCGTGAGTCTTTGGTGCTTAGGCGGATTAAGGAACTGAATAAAGGCCCCTTGCCCGACCAAACGGCGGTGCGCTTCTTCCGGGAATTGATGTCATCCTGTTTGGCCCTGGAAAAACCCCTGGATGTCGCTTACTTGGGGCCTGAGGGTACGTTTACCCAGCAAGCGGTGCTTAAGCATTTCGGGAATGCGGTAAAGGCGGTACCTGTAGCGGCCATCCACGATATTTTTTCTGCGGTTGAAAATGGCGGCTGCCAATTCGGCGTGGTTCCGGTAGAAAACTCTACTGAAGGTATCATTAGTTATACCCTGGATCGGTTTTTGGGTTCGTCCCTGAATATTTGCGGTGAGGTTGAAATCCGGGTGCACCAAAACTTGATGGGTTTGACTGAAGACAGGGCCCAAATCGTCGAAATTTTTTCCCATCAACAATCGTTAGCCCAATGCCGGCGTTGGCTGGAAAAAAACTTTCCGCACGTTAAGCTTACGGCGGTCAGTAGCAATTCCGAGGCGGCGAGGCTCGCGTCGATCACCGAGAATTCCGCCGCGATTGCGGGCAGACCCGCTGCAGAGCTGTACCACCTTAAAATCCTTGAAAAAAGCATTGAAGACGAACCCAACAACACCACCCGTTTTATCATAATCGGTAAACAAGCTTCGGCTTCTACCGGAAACGACAAGACTTCCTTAGTGGTTTCGACGGGAAACCAGCCGGGCGCATTACACAGGATTTTAGAACCGTTCGCCAGGTATGGGATTGGGATGATGCACATTGAATCCCGACCATCCAGGCAAGGGCTTTGGGAATATGTTTTTTTTATCGATATTGAAGGCCATAGCGAAGATGAACAAGTCGCTAAAGCGCTTGGCATGCTGAGGGACAGCGTCAGCATGCTTAAAATATTGGGTTCTTATCCAAGGGCTGTGCTCTGATGTGCGCTTTCGCCCAAATCAACCGCTTTGTAGGCTAAACCGCATGAACCGTACTGATCCCATCTATGATCTCGCACTAGCAGGTGTCCGCCAGCTTGTCCCGTATGTGCCAGGAAAACCGATCGAAGAATTGGAACGCGAACTCGGTTTGACGGAGATAATAAAACTGGCATCCAATGAAAATCCGTTGGGGCCTGGAAAAAAGTCATTAGCCGCAATTAATGCGGCATTACCAAAGCTGTCTTTATACCCGGACGGTAATGGCTTTAAATTAAAGTCCGCATTGGCGAAAAAAAATGGGTTGAATCCTGGCCAAATCACCTTGGGCAATGGTTCGAACGAACTTTTGGAATTGGTCGCAAGGGCTTTTTTAGAACCGGGATTGGAAGCGATGTTTTCCGAACATGCTTTTGTGGTATACCCAATCGTTACACAAGCCGTAGGCGCTGCAGCAAAAGTCATTCCAGCACTGAATTACGGCTATGATTTAGCTGCGATGGCAGCGGCAATGAGCGCACAAACCCGCGTCATATTTATCGCCAACCCCAATAACCCAACCGGCACTTTGCTGGGGCAAGCGGATTTACAAGAATTTATTGGCGCCCTGCCCAATCATTGCCTTTGCGTATTGGATGAAGCCTATTTTGAATTTGTCCCCGATAAAGCGGGGATAGATTCCATCGATTGGCTTAAATTAAACCCAAATTTGATCATTACCCGGACTTTTTCCAAAGCTTATGGTTTGGCTGGGCTTAGGGTCGGCTACGCATTCTCCAGCCCCGAAATTGCGGATATTTTGAACCGTGTACGCCAACCTTTTAATAACAACGCCTTAGCCTTGGCAGCTGCTGAAGCAGCGCTTAGTGACCACGATTATTTGCGGCAAACCATCGATATTAATACCCAGGGAATGCACGAACTAACCGAGGGTTTTAAGGCTTTGGGGCTGGAATGGATCCCCTCGGCCGGAAATTTTGTTTCTGTCGACCTCAAGCAACCGGCCTTGCCTGTTTACGAAACCTTATTGCGGAAAGGCATTATCGTCAGGCCTATCGCCAATTACGGTTTGCCTAACCATCTGCGGGTCAGCGTCGGTACGCATGTTGAGAACCAGTTTTTCCTAAAGGCCTTGGGAGAAACACTGGCCAATGTTTGATAAGTTATGCATCATCGGGGTCGGTTTGATCGGCGGTTCGATTGCCCGCACCGTAAGGCAACGAGGGTTAAGCAAAACCACTGTAGGTTTTGGGCGCGACATAGACTTGGCAAATTTGCAAAAGGCTAAACAGTTAGGGGTTATCGACAATTACAGCCTTGACATTGCTGTAGCGGCGGCTGACGCCGATTGCATTATCATTGCAACACCGGTTGGCGCGATAGAATCAGTTTTTGCATTACTTAAACCGGTTTGGAACGAAAAAGCCATTTATACGGATGTGGGCAGCACTAAAACCAATGTTTTCATTTTAGCGAAAAAAATTTTCGGCAAGGTTCCAGATAATTTGGTTCCTGCCCATCCAATTGCGGGTGCGGAACAATGCGGCGTCGAGGCTTCTGTAGATAACCTTTTCGTCAATAAGCGCCTGATTATCACCCCGGATAAATCGACCCGCCCTGATGCCGTGCAAAAAATACGGGAATTTTGGGAACGTTTGGGCTCACAGGTTGCCGCCATGGAGGCGGGGCATCATGATGCGGTGCTTGCCGCGACCAGCCATTTGCCCCATATTGTGGCGTTTGCATTGGTCGATATGTTAGGGCATAAGGATGAACAATCTGAAATATTTAAGTATGCCGCCAGCGGTTTTCGGGATTTTACCCGTATCGCCTCCAGCGATCCAGCCATGTGGAGGGATATTTGTGCAGCAAACAAGAATGAAATAAATACGTTAATCCAGCAATTTAAGGTGGAACTCGACAAAATAGGACAGTTGTTGGACAACGATGACTATGACCAACTGTTTAAAACATTTACCTATGCGGGTAAGGCGCGGCAGCGCTTCCTTGATCTTTTCGAAAATTAAAATATGTCAAAATCTATTACTTTTATCGTCCAACCTGGCGGGCATCTAAGGGGTGAGGCTCGGGTTCCTGGCGACAAATCGATGTCGCACCGTTCCATAATGCTGGGTTCATTGGCCGATGGCGTAACCCACGTGAAAGGTTTTTTGGAAGCCGAGGATGCCTTAGCGACTTTACAGGCTTTTCGGGATATGGGCGTTCAAATCGAAGGCCCAATTGATGGTTGTGTGACCATTCATGGGGTTGGTAAACACGGCTTGAAAGCACCCCAAAAAGAATTGTATTTGGGCAATTCGGGGACGTCTATGCGGCTTTTAAGCGGCCTTTTGGCCGGTCAGCCCTTTAATACTGTCTTGACCGGGGATAAGTCCTTATCGGGGCGGCCTATGAAACGTGTGACCGAACCTTTGGCGGCGATGGGGGCGGAGATTAGGGCAACCGAGAAAGGGACGGCGCCCCTTGAGATAACCGGCCGGGCAGGGCAGTTACAGGGTATTGATTACACCATGCCTATGGCGAGCGCCCAAGTCAAGTCTTGTTTGTTGCTTGCCGGAATGTACGCCCAAGGCGAAACCAGTGTTAGTGAGCCGGCGCCAACCCGCGACCATACCGAGCGCATGTTGTCCGGTTTTTCTTACCCTGTAAAAAAACAAGGCAATAAGGTAAGCATTACTGCCGAAGGTAAATTGACAGCAACAGATATCGATGTGCCTAGCGATATATCATCGGCGGCATTTTTTCTGGTTGGAGCGTCAATAGCTTCCGGTTCGGACATAGTGCTAAGGCATGTGGGGATTAATCCTACGCGTACGGGCGTTATATCAATTTTGCGTTTGATGGGCGCAAGTATTGAAATTTTGAATGAACGGGTGGTCGGCGGTGAACCGGTGGCGGATTTGCATGTGATATCAAAGCCCTTAAAAGGCATAGATATTCCTGAAGATCTTGTGCCGCTCGCAATCGATGAATTCCCCGTGCTTTTTATAGCGGCCGCCTGTGCCGAAGGCCAAACACGGTTAAGCGGTGCTGAAGAACTGAGGGTTAAAGAGTCGGACCGAATTCAGGTAATGGCGGATGGTTTGCAAATTTTAGGTGTCGATGCCCGACCGACGCCGGACGGGATGATTATACAGGGCGGCGGTGAAATAAACGGCGGCGTTGTTGTGTCGCATGGCGACCATCGTATAGCTATGGCGTTCGCTATTGCGGGTTTGCGGGCTAGCGCGCCGATTACCATTTTAGACTGCGCCAATGTCAATACTTCATTTCCAGAGTTCAAAGATTTGGCCAAAAGCTTGGGCTTAGGTTTAGTTTGGCAAGAAAATTGAGTAGGGGCGGGTTGTTATGCATATTCCGGTTCTAACAATCGACGGCCCCAGCGGCGCCGGGAAAGGCACCGTTAGCCGTATTGTGGCAAAAATGTTGGGTTGGCATTATTTAGACAGCGGTTCCATATATCGGTCATTGGCAATAGCGTTATTACAAAAAAATACCGACCTTAGCAATATTGGCGACATATTGGGGATCACCCAAACGTTAGACTTGGCGTTCGAATGTAATGATGAATTGGTAGTGAAATTAAACGGTGTCGACATAACCCCTCAATTAGGTACGGAATCCACTGGAAATGTCGCCTCCATAGTTGCCGCAATACCTGAAGTTAGGCAGGTATTATTGCAGAAACAAAAGGATTTTAAGAGGCAACCAGGCCTAGTTGCAGATGGCCGCGATATGGGGACAGTCGTATTTCCGGATGCCGATATCAAGGTTTTTTTAACGGCCAGTATCGCAGCTAGGGCTGAAAGGCGATATAAACAGTTGATGGAAAAAGGAATTGATGTTAATATTCAAAAGATAACCAGAGAAATAGAAATGCGCGACCTCCGGGATAAAGGCAGGAAAACAGCCCCTTTAACCCAGTCGGAGGATGCTTGTTATATTGATTCATCTGCCATGACGATAGATGAAGTCATAGCCCAGGTGCTGAGTTTAGTCCCGCAAAGATTGGCAATTTCATAACGTTTTTTGTGTTTGCGGATTATTTTAACCTTTTTAATTTAATGAAGGCCCGTTGAGTTTAGCATGGGCCTGGGAATAGAGAATGAGCGAAAGCTTTGCTGAATTACTTGAAGAAAGTTTGAACAAGACGCAAATGAGTCCTGGTTCGATGTTGGTGGGGACAGTCATCGATATCGAAAACGATATGGTTATTGTCAGTACTCAATCCAAGTCGGAAGGTGTCATCCCTAAGTGGCAATTTTTGGATAACAGGGGCGAACTGGAAGTTAAAATTGGCGACGAGATAGAGGTCGCCCTTGACATGTTCGAAGACGGCTTGGGTGCGACCCTGCTTTCACGGGATAAAGCAAAGAAAAACAAAGCCTGGGCGGAATTGGAAGATGCCTATGAAAAGCAAAAAACCATTGTCGGCCAAATCAACGGGAAAGTCCGCGGCGGTTTTACTGTTGCCGTCGGTGCTTTAAGGGCATTTTTACCTGGTTCGTTGGTTGATGTCCGCCCTATCCGGGACACCTCATTCTTGGAAAACCGCGACCTCGAATTTAAAGTCATCAAAATCGACCAAAAGCGCAACAATGTCGTGTTGTCCCGTCGTGCAGTCGTTGAAAAGGAATACAGCGCAGAAAGGGAAGAACTGCTTAAGACGCTGGAAGAAGGCGCAATTGTCACCGGTGTTGTGAAAAACTTGACCGATTACGGTGCTTTTATAGACTTAGGCGGTATCGACGGGTTGTTGCACATCACTGACATGGCATGGCGCCGCGTTAGGCATCCGTCAGAATGTGTCGAAATCGGGCAAGAAATCAAAGTGAAAGTCATGAAATACGATAAGGACAAAAATCGTGTTTCATTAGGCATGAAGCAAATGGGTGAAGACCCATGGCAAAATATCGCCCGCCGTTATCCTGCCGGTTCGCGCGCATTCGGCAAGGTCAACAACTTGACAGACTATGGCTGTTTTGTAGAAATTGAAGAAGGTGTTGAAGGCCTCGTCCACGTTTCAGAAATGGATTGGACTAACAAAAATGTCAATCCGTCCAAGCTTGTGCAGTTGGGTGATGATGTAGAAGTCATGATCTTGGAAATTGACGAAGAACGTCGCCGTATTTCTTTGGGCATGAAACAGTGTAAGCCCAATCCATGGGATGAATTCGCCGCAACGCACAATAAGGGCGATAAAATTAGCGGAAAAATCAAATCAATCACAGACTTCGGTATCTTTATCGGTTTAGACGGCGGTATTGATGGCTTGGTGCATACATCCGACATATCCTGGGCGGAAGATGGTGAAGCCGCAGTACGTGATTACAAAAAGGGGGATGAGCTTGAAACTGTCATCTTGGCCGTAGATGCTGAACGCGAACGCATCTCATTGGGTATTAAGCAGCTTGAACAAGATCCTTTCCAGAATTTCCTGGCCACCAATGAAAAAGGCAGCATGATCAAAGGAGTGATCAAAGAAGTCGACGCTAAAGGCGCAGTAGTTACTTTGGCAGATAATGTTGAAGGCTATATCCGTGCTTCTGAAATCCAACGGGATCGTGTTGAGGATGCCCGTACCTTACTAAAAGAGGGTGACACGGTTGAAGCGAAATTCATTGGTGTGGACAAGAAAAGCAAATCTATCTCTCTGTCCATTAAGGCGAAAGACCATGATGATGAAGCTAGTATCATTAAGGATCATAGCCAACAATCGGTAGGATCGCCTACATTCGCCGATATTTTTAAACAAATCGAAAAATAAGCTAATATTTAAGGGTTGTTCTTAAAAAACAACCCTTATTTTCTTTGGTTTTTGCAGGGACAGAATGTGACGAAATCAGAATTAATTGAAGCGCTTGCCAAGCACCAACCGCATTTGCCAATTAAAGATGTAGAATTGGCCGTAAAATGTATCATAGAAAAAATGAACCAAGCCTTGTCCTCTGGGGAAAGAATCGAAATTAGGGGATTTGGCAGCTTTTCTTTGCATATGCGGCCTCCGCGCGTTGGGCGAAATCCCAAGACAGGGGAATCTGTGCAATTATCCAAGAAATATGTCCCCCATTTTAAACCTGGCAAAGAACTTCGTGACCGAGTTGATGAGTCTAGTGGTGCGTATAAAATAATTGACTGATTTTCTTTAATATTTTCCTTCCGTAAGCAACGTGGCGATGTTGGTCATGTTGCTTTGCTTATGTAGTTGGGAATAGGCAATATACTTTACACATGATTTTCATGTAGTCCTGGCAAAACCCTCCGTAGTACCCCTTTTCTTTTCCAAGCCATATTGACGGGCAAGACAGTTCTTTTTCAAGAAAAATGTATTAAATTTAATGCGCGCAAGGCATGTGGGATAGTCTGATTTGATTGCCGACATAAATATGATATAGTAGATATTAATGAGAATGATTATTGATTCCTGTCATTTTAATCATTGTTGCTTTTATCGGATAAATATTATGGCCTTAGGTTTAAAAAATTTAGTCATCGGTGATTTAGCCAAAATAATTGGGTTTGAGCCAAGCGGGAAGGCTTACCGCAAGAAATTACTGGCAATGGGCTTAACTCCCGGTACGGAATTCAGTGTAACCCGGTTCGCGCCTATGGGCGATCCGGTCGAAATTAAACTTAGGGGATTTGCCCTCACATTGCGTAAGGATGAGGCTTCCGTCTTACAAATCGAGAAACTTTAATGGCTGACCGCTACACTGTTGGGGTGGTTGGTAACCCAAATTGCGGGAAATCCACGCTTTTCAATGCCTTAACGGGGGCAAGCCAGCAAGTCGGTAACTGGCCTGGCGTTACCGTAGAAAAAAAAACCGGCGAATATAGCTTTAACAACCAGCTTATTCAAGTTGTCGATTTACCGGGGACATACTCACTTGAATCCTCTGACGACCATGTTTCCTTGGATGAGAAAGTCGCCAGGGACTATGTTGCATCTGGTAACGCCCATCTCATCATTAATATTGTCGATGCCTCCAACATAGAGAGGAACCTCTATTTAACTTCCCAGCTTATAGAAATGCGGGTGCCGATGGTACTCGCCCTCAACATGATGGATGTGGTTAAAAAGAGGGGCATCAAGATAGATCTTGAATTTATTTCCCAGCAATTGGGATGCCCGGTGGTAGCGATTTCGGCAGCAAGCAAGAACGGGATAATAGCTTTGAAAGAAGCCATTAATGAGTCCGTGATCAAGAAGCCTGTGCCCACCATAACTATCCAATATTCATCGGAATTTGAAAAAGCCATTAACGAGCTTATGGCGGCGCTTAAGCAAACTGGAAACCGCCATTGCTGTGATTTACGTTGGTTGGCAGTGCGCTTATTGGAGGACGATACTTTAGCCAAGCAAACAGTCGATCCGTCAATACAGCCTTTAGCATCAGAGTTAAGGCGCAGGGTTGAAGATGAAACCCAGGATGAAATCGATATCTTGGCTGCCGACGCCCGCTATGGTTTTGTCAATCAACTGGTGCAAAGTGCCGTTTGCCGTTTAACAGATGTGGGGCGGCGTACAACCGATAAGATTGACCGCTTCGTGTTAAACCGTTTTTTAGGCATTCCCGTGTTTTTGCTGGTCATGTACACGATGTTCATGTTCACGATTAACATGGGCGGTGCATTTATTGATTTTTTCGACCAAGCCGTTGGCGCAATTTTGGTCGATGGCTTGGCCGAGCAGTTGACCAAACTGGGTTGGCCGCAATGGTTGATTGTGTTGGTTGCAAATGGTGCAGGTGGCGGGGTTCAGGTGGTCGCCACTTTTATCCCCATTGTCGGATTCCTGTTCTTGTTTTTGTCGGCGCTGGAAGATTCCGGTTATATGGCGAGGGCCGCATTTGTAATGGACAGGTTTATGCGCATGATCGGCTTGCCAGGAAAATCCTTTGTGCCGATGATAGTCGGTTTTGGTTGTAATGTGCCTGCGATTATGGCGACCCGCACACTTGAAAACCAGCGTGATAGGATTCTGACTAACTTGATGAACCCGTTTATGTCCTGCGGTGCGCGCTTGCCTGTATATGCCTTGTTTGCTGCCGCGTTTTTCCCGGTCGGCGGGCAAAACATGGTGTTTGGTTTGTATCTTTTAGGGATTGCAGTTGCGGTTTTGACTGGGCTGGTTATGCGCCATACCCTGTTCAAAGGCGAGTCGATGCCGTTTATCATGGAGCTGCCGACCTATCACCTGCCGACCTTAAGGGGCGTTTTAACCAGGACGTGGGATCGGTTGCGTTCTTTCCTGTTCAACGCCGGCAAAGTGATTGTGCCGATGGTATTGGTACTGAATTTCCTGAACG
The DNA here is from genome assembly GCA_964435245.1 of uncultured Methylomagnum sp. Classification (GTDB taxonomy): domain Bacteria; phylum Pseudomonadota; class Gammaproteobacteria; order Methylococcales; family Methylomonadaceae; genus Methyloglobulus. Next base: position 50,286 of record CAYSYU010000004.1, on the reverse strand, counting down.
CCCTGGGGACTGATGGCACGTTAGGTCATGAAAACAGCAACAAATCGGTATTAAGCGCTATTGGAAAAAGCCTTACCCCTATGTTTAAACCGATGGGGATAAGCAATGACAACTGGCCTGCGACCGTGGGGATTTTCACTGGTGTCATGGCGAAAGAAGCCGTCGTTGGTACGCTCGATGCTTTATATGGGCAGATGGGGACGGAGGGGGGCATGTCCCCTGATAAACCGCCATTTGACCTAAGGTCGGCTTTAGTGGATGCCTGTAAGACCATTCCAGAAAAATTCAAGGAATTAGCCGGTAACGTGCTCGACCCGTTAGGCCTGAACATCGGCAATGTCCAGGATTTTAATGCGGCAGCCAGCGAACAGGAAGTCCAAACAGCTACCTTTGCGGCCATGCAGCGGAGCTTTGACGGCAAAATTGGCGCATTCGCTTATTTGTTGTTCATTCTGCTTTACGCGCCTTGCGTGACTGCGACCGCCGCTATATTCAGGGAAACCAACCTTAACTGGGCCGTGTTTGTTGTCCTATGGACAACGGGTATAGCCTATATTACGGCCGTCGTTTTTTATCAAATGATGACGTACAGCCAGCACCCCGAATATTCACTGGCTTGGATAACTGGCTTATTGGTTGCTTTTGTATCGGTGTTGTCAGTGCTTTGGCTGTTAGGAAGGGTTGCGCGGACAACACATGTCCATGGGGCGATATAACAATGATACTGTCAGATTTACGGGCTTACGTAAAAGACCAAAAACGTGTCGCCTTAAAAGATATGGAGATGCGTTTTAATATCGATGCGGATGCCTTGCGGGGCATGCTGAGTAAATGGATCAATAAAGGCTACGTCAAAAAACTGCCATCAGGTACTTCCTGTTCTTCCGGTTGCTGCAAATGCGACCCTGCGTTGACCGAACTTTACGAATGGGTTGAAAAGTAGGCCAGCATTCCTCCTCTACCCAAACAGGGTGAACCTGTTAAGGGAAAAACTGAAAAATATTTGAATTCCAATAGGATAAGGAAAGTCGATGGGTTTTTCAGGCAAAAGTGAAATTATTCACAGATAAAAAAATCTCCCTAGATAGAATACAAATACGGTCGATTTCCTATCTGTCCCCAGTAATTGGAAATAAGTGCCTATGTTTAAGCACACGGATGCGTGCTTATCTACCCGTTGCCAAGGTCTGCGGTTGGTCAAACCTTTTCATTTAAGGATTCACAGATGCCCCTTAATGCATTTATTGTAAGGCCCTTTGGGGTTAAAGAGCTGATTGTCAGTTCAACCCACTTGCCTGATCGTATTAAAACGCTTCCCGTTAAAGAGGGAGGGATTTTGAGCTGCCTATGCCAAATCGGGGACACTGCCAATTGGAAAGTTGCGGTCAATTTCGATAAAGTCCACGACTTGCTCGTTGCGCCTGCGTTGAATCGTTTGAATATACGCGGAGAAACGGCCAGCGCCGTGGTGGTTGCCGGCAATATTCGAGAGGACATGTTCCATCGGCTTATTACGGCGGATTTGGTTATCGCCGATTTATCCATGCACAATGCGAATGTTTTTTACGAACTAGGCATTCGGCAAGCATTCCGTGACAAGTATACCTTCCTTATCCGCAGCAACCTTAGCGAATACCCATTCGACCTCAAGACAGACCGTTATTATGACTATGATTTGGTCGATTTGGTTGAGGAAAGCGAACATACCATAGAAAAGTTGGCCGAAGGGCTGCGCGGTACTATCATGTCAAACAAGGCTGACAGTCCAGTATTCAAGTTGTTGCCGAATTTGGAGGCCGAAGACCGGTCGCGGTTTATCGCTGTCCCGGAAGAATTCCGCGAGGAGGTGGAACGTGCGCGCTATCTACGTTTGCCAGAACACTTGAGTATACTGGCGGTCGAATGCGCAGACAGCCTTTGGGAAGCGGAAGGGTTGCGTGAAGTCGGCCGTGCGCAATTCGAGGCGAATTTTATCGACGACGCCAAGGCGACTTGGGAAATGATCGTAAACCGCTACCCTGACGACATCGAAGCCAATACCACATTATCGACCATCTACCAACGCCGTAATGACGCGGCGCGGTCTGAACAAGCGCTTGCCCGGGTCTCGAGGATGGGTGCATTGACGGCAAACCGGCAATCGCAGCTTCGGTCACTCAACGGGCGCAACCTGAAGGAAGCCTGGATCAAGCAATGGCATACGATAAGCGACAATCTAGAACGGCAGGCTCAGGCGCTCAGTTCGCCTTTATTGCAAAGGGCTTATAATGCCTTCGAGGAGTCTTTTAAGGCAGACCTTAATAATGCCTATGCGGGGCTGAATGCGCTCACCTTGTTAGTAATACAGACAGAACTTGCAATAAAATTGCCCGATGTTTGGCAACGCATACAGCCGAGCCGTATTGACCCCGAAGCTGAACAGGAACAGCGGTATGACCGCATCGGCCAGTTGATTGCGGCCCTTGAACTGGCTGTCGAAGCCGAACGTGATCGATTGCGCCGTGAAGCCACGATTGACCCCTGGTTCAATTTATTGGCTGCGTCCGTTGCATGCATTATTTCCAACCAACCTGAATACGTGGCGCAGCTTTATGCGGATGCGCGCCATTTTGCGCCGGTGGATTCCGAGTTTTCGATGTGCCGCGTGCTAACCGTTTACCAGCAACTTGAAATTCGAGGCGGCGTCGCCCAAAATAAATTAGTGGCGAAAACCATACCCATCGTGAACGGCGCCCGCATTGTGGGTACGATTGGCGATAACGTGGCGCGTGCGAAGGAAATACTTTCGTGTGCCGATATCAAAAAAACCAGGTCTACGGCGCGGAGGCGCATCCTTATGTTCGCCGGCCTCCGCCTGAATATCCAGCCTGATTCGATGCCCAAGCGGATCGGTTTTCGCAAGGAATGTATCAATGAGGCCACAGGCTTAATCAGGAAAGCGGTAGAAGAGGAAATGGGGCTCGCCAATAATGAGATAACGGATGGTTATGATGAAATCGTATTCGGTATGGCGGCCGGGGCACATGGCGGCGATTTATTGTTCCATGAAGCTTGCCATGAACTTAACCTGCCTACCCGTCTTTGCCTGGCACTGCCGAAGGCGGAGTATGCGGGTCGATACGTTGCGCCAGCCGGTTCTGAATGGGTGGATAAATTTTCCAAGGTTTACCGCCGTGTTGACGAAATGCGCCATGATTCTCAAGCCAAGAAAGACGACAATATCCAGGCATGGGCCATCAACTGCTTTACGGACTCAAACGAATTGCCGCGTTGGTTACAGGGCAGGCCTTATTACAATGTCGGGCGACGGAATAATTTGTGGATGTTACAACACGCCATAGTCGCAGCCAACCAACTTGGCGAAAATACAGAAATCACTTTACTTGTGCTATATGACGACAAGAGTGAGCTTGGGATCGGTGGGATCGGGCATTTAGTTGAACAAGCTATTATGGCGGGCATTAAAGTCAAAAAGATCTATCTGGCGGATTGGCGGGATAATAGCCCCATTACTCCTTCAGTTGTGTTCCGCTGCGATGATGGCCAGAAAATCGATGTTCTTTCTGGGCAAAAAGCCCAGATAGGACCTGAAAAGAAAAGTTTTGTTCGTGCTAGCCGCTCACCAGGGCAATCAAAAATTCGGGATGCGGTTTCACCGTAATAATGTAAAAGTCCATAACGGACTAACCAATTAGGCGATTATAGTCGGATAGATCCGTACATGCGCCGTCTTTTAAGTTAGCTATAGATAATTTTTTTGTCTTTTAATTGGGCGTAAATTTCATCAATCGACAACTTGGCCGTGTCGAAGCTAATTTCGGCAAGTGCACTGCCTTCAATACAAAGGCAAAGCAAGCCTGCTTTTTTGATTGCTTCGGCCAATGCTGGAGTTGACATCTCTAAAACGGTAGATGCATGGCCGTTATCGAACAACTTCCTTTCCAGTTGATAAGCAATAGCTTTGCCATGGATGCCTGTTAAGGCGATTACCGTAGCCTTTTGGCTGAAACGTGCGGCACGATCTTGCATACTGACCGGTTTAAGTTCTTCATCACCGGTAATACCGCTAATCATTCCCGCGCCAACCGTGCCGTTAGTTAAGCGGTCGATGACGATGAATGAGCCGGTTCCCTTGCTTTTTTTGTAGGGGTCGAAAACCACCGGTGCGGTCACTGAAACCGTACAAGAACCGATTTCGTTTAGTTTCAGTTCGTTGGCGTCATGGTGTTCCAGGGAATTGACGTCAATCCGGTGGTGGATCATGGAGATGGAGCCATACACACTGCGCGTGGCAAGTTTAATGGTGTATTGACGGCCAGGGGCTAAAGGTTTTTCAGCCATCCAGACGATGTTGGTCTTAAATTTGTCCGCTAAGACTGGATCCTGCTTGCTTTTGCTGACCAGCATGTCGCCGCGGCTGATATCGATCTCGTCTTCAAGCGTAAAAGTGACTGCCATTGGCGGAAAGGATTCTTGAAGTTCGCCGTCATAAGTGACAATCGACTTGATCTTGCTGGTTTTGCCTGAAGGCAGAGCGGTTACTACATCCCCTTTGTGGAAAATGCCGGCCGCTACCGTACCGCAGAAACCACGGAAATTGAGGTTCGGGCGGTTGACATATTGCACCGGAAACCGGGCATCCTCGAAGTTCCTGTCGTTAACGATCTTAACGGTATTCAGGGTTTCCATAAGCGGCAAGCCGGTAAACCAAGGCATGTTCCCGCTACGGTTAACAACATTGTCGCCATCGAGAGCGGACATCGGGATAAAACAAATATCGTGCAAATCCAGGGTGCTGGTGAAGTCCAGGTAGTCGCTTTTAATTTTGTGGAATACCGATTCGCTGTAATCCACCAAATCCATTTTGTTGACAGCGACGATGATGTGCTTAATGCCAAGCAATGAGGCAATAAAGCTGTGGCGTTTGGTTTGGGTTTGCACCCCGTAACGGGCATCGATCAGGATGATGGCGAGATCGCAGGTCGACGCGCCGGTCGCCATGTTGCGGGTGTATTGTTCGTGGCCCGGGGTATCGGCAATGATGAATTTTCGGGTGGAGGTTGAAAAATAACGGTAAGCCACATCAATAGTAATGCCTTGTTCGCGTTCCGCCTGCAAGCCGTCAACCAATAATGCCAAGTCGATTTTGCCCGCGCCGGTCGTGCCGGATTTGACGCTATCTGCCTGCACCGCGGCTAACTGGTCTTCATAGATCATTTTGGAGTCATGCAGCAAGCGGCCTATCAAGGTGCTTTTGCCGTCATCGACATTGCCGCAGGTTAAAAACCGCAGCAGTTCCTTGCGTTCGTGTTGCGCTAAGTAAGCATTTATGTCGGTGCTGATGAGTTCGGATTGGTGGGACATGAAAAATTTTCCTAAAATTTTTAGGCACAAGGCGCAGGGCGCAAGGCACAGTGTTAAACGGTTCGTGATTTTATGAATGATGAAAGCATTTTTGAAATTTGTTCAGCTTTGCCTTTCCACTTAAGGTCTACTTCTTTTAAAATAATGCCAATTTCTTTACCAATATAAATTTGTGTTCGTAATTCACCGCATGAGCCTTTGGCATAGTAAAAAAATTTAACGGAATCTTTGTCGCCAACGCTCAAATCCTTCAGCTATATTGCTAGGTACAGATAGGCTGCTCCGTGTTATTTGGTCTTTAAAACTAAAATCCTTGCAATTGTTAGTGCCTTATATATTTCAACAGATAAGCGGCAAGATCGCTTCCAGACCTCCAAGTTCTCAAATCTCATGTTTCAGTCTTGCGCCTTTTGCCTTGGGCTTGTTTTTAAAAATAGCCTTCGCGTTTCTTCTGCTCCATTGAGCCGGCTTGGTCATGGTCGATCAAACGGCCTTGGCGTTCTGAGGTCGTGGTCAGCAGCATTTCTTGGATAATTTCAGGCAAAGTGGTTGCCGTTGATTCGACGGCTCCGGTGAGCGGGTAACAGCCCAGGGTACGGAAGCGCACCATTTTCATCTCGACCTTATCTTCCGGTCCAATAGGCATACGGTCGTCGTCCACCATGATTAGCATGCCGTCCTTGTTGACCACTGGCCGTTCTTTGGCGAAATATAAAGGGACGATGGGGATATTTTCCAGGTGTATGTATTGCCAAATATCCAACTCAGTCCAGTTTGACAGCGGGAATACCCGTATGCTTTCGCCTTTGTCCACTGTCCCGTTGTAGATGTTCCATAATTCCGGGCGTTGGTTTTTCGGATCCCAGCGGTGGTTCTTATCGCGGAACGAATATACCCGTTCTTTGGCGCGGGATTTTTCTTCATCGCGACGAGCACCGCCAAAAGCCGCATCAAACTGGTAAAGGTTGAGGGCTTGTTTGAGGGCGTCGGTTTTCATTACATCCGTATGTTTTTTACTGCCGTGTGTAAACGGGCCTATGCCTTGGTCGACACCGTCCTGGTTAATGTATACCAGCAAATCCAGCCCCAATTCATCCATCATTTTGTCGCGGAATTCGATCATTTCCCTGAATTTCCATGTGGTATCGACATGCAATAACGGGAAGGGAGGTACGCCAGGGTAAAAGGCTTTCATGGTCAGGTGCAACATGACCGCTGAATCTTTACCGATAGAGTACAACATCACTGGACGTTCAAATTCGGCGGCAACTTCACGGATGATGTGGATGCTTTCTGCTTCCAGTTGTTTAAGGTGGGTCAGTTTGTAATCGGTCATTAATAGTTTGTGGTAGTAACTAGTCGGAACGCTAAAAAAGGAATACATTTGGCGAAATTTTTAATCCGCCCATTTTAGATGGAAAGGGGTTCTATTACCAGAATTGGGTTCAGCTTAGCGTTAAGGGAATGCTTATGGATGGATGAAAGCAGACACAAGTTAACAATTTCCGTTTTCAATCGCTTTCATTTTTTTGTGCCAACCAAATCCAGGGCTAAAGCCTCAGCAACCTTGATTCCGTCTACTGCGGCGGACAGGATTCCTCCAGCATAACCCGCACCTTCACCAGCAGGATAAAGCCCTTTCGTGTTTAAGCTTTGATAATGTGCGTTACGTTTGATGCGGATAGGCGACGATGTCCGCGTTTCAACGCCGGTCAACACCGCATCGTGCATGGCGAAGCCGGGGATAAGCTTGTCGAAGGCAGGCAAGGCTTCACGAATGGCCTCGATTGCATAATCCGGCAAAGCCGAATCGAGATTGCACAAATGCACTTCAGGCAAATAAGAAGGGATGACCTTGCCGAACGCTGTTGAAGGGACATTTGCCAGAAAATCGCCGACTAATTGGCCAGGCGCTGCATAGGTTTTTCCGCCTAGGATATAGGCATTGGCTTCCAGGCGGCGTTGGTAATCGATGCCCGCAAGCGGGTGGCCGGGATAATCATCAGGGGTAATGCCGACGACGATACCGCTGTTGGCATTACGCTCATTCCGGGAATATTGGCTCATGCCGTTGGTGACCACATGTTCCGCTTCCGAAGTGGCGGCCACCACAGTACCGCCAGGGCACATACAAAAGCTGTAAACCGATCGGCCATTAAGACAGTGATGCACCAGTTTGTAGTCGGCAGCGCCTAATATCGGGTTGCCTGCATTATCCCCATAGCGGCATTTATCGATCAATGATTGCGGATGCTCGATACGAAACCCGACCGAAAACGGCTTGGCTTCGATGTACACTCCCTGTTCGTAAAGCATCTTGAAAGTATCGCGGGCGCTGTGCCCGACAGCTAGCACGACAAGGTTGCTGGAAAGGCTTGTGCCGTTGGTAAGGGTAACCCCCCGGACTTCTCCATCTTCAATTTCGAGACGGTCGACCCGGCTTTGGAAACGGATATCCCCCCCTAACGACTCAATCGTCGCCCGCATTTGTTCAACCATGGTCACTAATCGGTAGGTGCCGATGTGGGGTTTGCTGACATAAAGGATTTCGGCTGGCGCCCCGGCTTTGACGAATTCAGTCAGTACTTTCCTCCCGTAATGGTTGGGGTCTTTGATTTGCGTGTACAGTTTACCGTCGGAAAAAGTACCCGCACCGCCTTCGCCGAATTGCACATTGGATTCGGGATTAAAAATGCGTTTTCGCCACAGGCCGAAGGTATCCTTGGTCCGTTCCCTGACTTCCTTGCCGCGTTCAAGGATGATCGGGCGAAAGCCCATTTGCGCCAGGATTAATCCGGCAAACAGGCCGCACGGCCCCATACCGATGATAACAGGCCGTGTTGGAAGGTTAAGTGGCGCCTGGGTAACAAAGCGGTAAGCCGTATCCGGTGTTAAGGAGATTTTCGGGTCGCTTTTTAAGCGCGATAAAATTTCATTTTCATTTTTTGTTTCGATATCGAGGGTGTAAATGAGGTGGATGTCATTGCGTTTGCGGGCATCGTGGGCGCGGCGGAAGATCTTGTAACTAATAAGGTCTGCTTCGTAAATGCCGAGACGGTTCAGGATCGCGGATTTGATTGAGGATTCCGGATGGTTTAGCGGTAGTTTGAGTTCGGTGATTCGGAGCATTTTGTATTTATAAATTGAGCCGCTGATGCGGCGAATATTTTAATCGGGTTTAATTATCTTGGGGCGAGTTACTTTCTTTGAAGTCGCAACGGTACTTGGATTATTTTGTCCAACTTTATATTATGACGGTTAAACCCAGAATAGAGGAAAAGTTGTTATGGCAGGAAAAATGATAATGCTTGTTGGGATTGTGTTAGTCCTAATTGGGCTTGCAGTCAGCTATGCGCCCTGGCTGGTAAACTGGTTTGGCAGGTTACCAGGCGATATCCGTATCCAGAACGAAAAAAGTTTTGTGTTCATCCCGATTGTATCCATGCTGGTGGTCAGCATTGTTTTGACGCTGATTATCAACTTGTTTTTTAGGAAATAAGTTTTACGGATTCCTGTGTGCCTTAATCCGCCTTTTACGATTGCCGCCAAACATCACCCTAAACGGAAGGCCCGATTAATTGCTTTTCTGATCCATTTACGGCACCGCTTTAAATTCATAGAGTAAGTTGTTGGGTTACAAGTTGCTGCAAATTTTAAAATTTTATTAAATTCACTCAAAGCCAAAGGCTTAACGTTTTTTTCAGGCAGTTTTTTGTCATTCAGCGCTAAAAAATCCAAATTATGGAAATATCTTTCCAAAACTTTATTCGATTCTTTAAACATGTCCAGGAAGGCGATTCTTTCGTCAGGGGTGAAAAGCACGCATTTCGGCTGTTTTTGTTTTGCGTCATATTCAAGTAGCCTGCGAACAATTTTCTTATGCTCATCTTCTTGTAAATCCAAATTATTCATGGTCTTTAGGAACTCAAGCGTCTGGGCGCTAAGGGATATGTTTGTCCTTTCTATTGTTATTCCATAGTTTTTCCAATTGATGCCCACAGTGTTGCAAAAATCCGTCCTTACATCGCCGCCGATTAATTTTTCTTGGTTGAAAGGCCTTAAGATTATATTTTCCGCTCCCAAGGCATTAGCCCAGCCTTCTATTGCCGAAGTGTAATCGATAATTGTATTGTGGCTTTTTAGGTAATCCGAAAAATCGAGCTTATAGCGGGTAACCCACCATTTAACCTGCATGTTATAGGCGGATTCAAAAAATTGGTCTTGCCGCCTTAGGTAGGCAATCATTTTTATATCGAAATGATGGCGTTGGATAACTGAAACCAATTGCTTGATTTCATCTGGCTGTAAAGCGCAAAAATCCTCTGAACTAACAATTACGGTATTACAATTGTTTTGGTAGGCGCTGTTTGAAATATCGTTAAAAATTTCATCCGCTCCCTGTACAGGAACCTCCCCCATCCTAAATGAAGAGGGGGGTATATTTCGAAACCCCCAAGAGATGAGATGATGGGCAGACTTTAATAAACCTTCATCAGGATAATAAATTTTTTCTTCATTTATCAGCTTTTGCTTATTTTTTAACAAAAAATGTTGGATAGAGGTAGAGCCGGTTTTATGCCAACCAATATGGAGGTAGAGTTTTTTATTCATTTTTAAGCCTTAAAATACGCCTAAAGCGGGACAGGGATTGAAACCTTGTTTATGGTTGTTGAAATTTCGATTTTATTGGGGCTTTGCTCGAAATCATTAGGGCAGCTCAACTGCCCAATTCGGCTTCACATGAAAATTATTTTAGGAGTCTGTGCCTAGTTTATTGCTAGGAACACGCCGTTTCCCGATATTTTTCTTATCCCTTTCCCGCACCTTCACTTTTTTAACCTCTGCTTTTTTAACGGGTTCTTTCTTGTCTTTGCTGCCTGAGGCTTTGCCGGAGGTTTTGAGTTTTTTCGGGCCTTGGTAGCTGCCTGTCAGTCCGTTAATCGTGCGGCGGATAAACTTCTGTTGTAAAAAGCGTTCGATGCCCGACATCAAGTTCCATTCGGTGTGCTTGACCAGGGCGATGGTTGTGCCCAGTTCGTCGGCGCGTCCGGTGCGGCCTATGCGGTGGATGTAGTCGATGCCGTTGCGGGGCATGTCGAAGTTGATGGCCAGGTTGATGCCTTTGATGTCAAGGCCACGGGCGGCCAAGTCGGTGGCCATCAAGTTATTGACGACGCCGTCCCGATATAAGGCCATGATGCGGTTGCGGTCCTTTTGGTCCATTTCGCCGTGTAGCAGTCCGGCGCGTAAGCCCATGCTCCGCATTGTGTCATATAACTCTTTCGCTCGCAGGCGGGTATTGGCGAATACCAGGGCTTTGTCGTAGGTTTCATGTTCTAGTAGCCAGGCTAACAGCTTCAGTTTATGGTCGTGGTCGTCGGCAAGGATGAGTTGTTGGGTGATGTTGCTGTGGCCGTCATGCAGCGTGTTTAAGGCGATAATTTTATGGCTTTTTAACACCTTATCGGCCATTTTAATGACACCGAAATGGGTTAACGTGGCCGAAAATAACAGGGTTTGCCTTTGCTTATTGCAAACTTCGGCAATTGCCAGCACGTCATCGCTAAAGCCCATATCCAACATGCGGTCGGCTTCATCAAGGATCAACACACTTAAATGCTGAAAATAATGGGTCTCGACCTGGAAATGCTCCAATAATCGGCCTGGGGTAGCAATTATTATTTGGGTGTCATGCGTTAACGCGGCTTGTTGCTTCTTGAAGTCGCTGCCGCCGGTAATCAAGCCGGTTTTTATCGGGGTAAATTCGCTGAATTGCTGGCATTGGCCAAAAATTTGCTGGGCGAGTTCGCGGGTAGGGCAAAGGATTAATGCCTGAACACCGATTAGCTTTGCAAGTGAAGCCAGTAACTTTTGCAAAGTTGGCAGTAAGTAAGCAGCGGTCTTGCCGCTGCCTGTTTCGGCGCTGACGAGCAAATCTTTATTTTCAAGGATAGCGGGAATCGCTTGTAATTGCACAGGGGTTGGCGTTTCAAAACCCAGTTTCTCGATTGCCTTGAGCAATCGGTCGTCCAGCTTCAATCCTGGGAATGTGGGTTCGGTGATCGGTATTTTTTGCATTAAACTTTAAGAAATTCAGTGGGATCAAGAGTAGGATACATTTTTAGGACATTATAAACTTTTTGTAGTAACGTTAAGGCTAAATCAACAATTTATTGCCTATGTGACAATAACCGTTAAGCTGAGACCAACAAATTTACGAGGATAACTTATGATACCCATACGAGATACAGCGCCATGTAATTCAACGCCTTATGTGACTTGGAGTTTGATGGCGATTTGTATTTTGATCTTTCTCGTCATGCAAGTCATGCCCTATGAATTGAGTTATCGGCTGATTTATCTTTACGGCATGGTGCCTAACCGTTACGCCAATCCCGAATGGGGCTTGGTTTACGGAATGCCATTCGATAGTTATTTGTCGTTTTTGACCAGCTTGTTCCTGCATGGGAACTGGTTCCATATCTTTTTTAACATGTGGTTTATGTGGATTTTCGGCGACAATGTTGAAGACAGGATGGGCGCCCCGCGGTTTTTGGCTTTTTACTTAATCTGCGGAATACTGGCGACCATGATCCAATGGTACAGTTCGCCAACGCTTACCATACCTGTGGTAGGGGCGTCGGGCGCAATCGCCGGCGTGTTGGCGGCTTATTATTTTTTGTATCCGTTCGAACGGGTGATTGTGTATTTCTTTCCTATTGTCGTGCAATTGCCGGCTGTCACCTTTTTGGGGCTGTGGGTGATTTATCAGCTTTATTCCATTACAACCTCCACTTATGTGGCAGGCGCCACGTCCGATTCGGCCTTGTGGGCGCATGTTGGCGGATTTATTGCCGGGGCAATCCTATACCGCTTTTTTCTGCGAAAAGATGAGGCAGTCTGAAGGCTTTCAAGCTATAATTAGACGATAACCAATCTACTTCTAAGTTGGGGTTAACCTTATTTCGGGGTTTGAATCCAACCAATAGCCTGTCAGGAAAAATACATAACTTTATGAAAAAAATAAATTTCTTCTTAGTTAAGCTGGTCCAGTTTGTCGTTTTTGCCGTTTTCACTTTTGTGGTCATAGCCTATTTTGGCGCAATGGTATTGTTGCCTTTGGATGCTGTCGCGATTCTTGTCAAATTGATGGGCGTGGTCGGTATTCATGGGTTTATCGGTGCGCTTATCGCGATTCCCGCCGTAGGTTACCTGTGCTTGATAGTTTATAAAACTCCCGGCCTGTGCCAAATGATTGTGGATACTGGCGTTGATTTGATTAAGACAGGCAAGACGAAGGTAGATGCGTTTAACTCCATTGCGGAAACTGTCAAGGGATAAGGGCGGTTTCTATCGATTAGGGTTTGGGAGGCTGTCCATCCTGGTGGAGAAAGCTCCCAAAATGCGCTTTTCTTTTATCTTTTCCATGCCTCACCTAGGATTTTTCGGCTGTTATTAGCCCCTAACTTTTCAGTCTTTATTTTGAGGTTGCGTTAGAGCGCTTCATGTCACCTCAGTTACCTTAGATTTAACATAAAACCGCCATGACAGCACCACACATAGGTTTTATAAGCCTTGGCTGCCCAAAAGCCTTAGTCGATAGCGAACGGATTTTGACTAAGCTCCGTGCCGACGGTTACACCATCTCCGCTACTTATAAAGACGCGGATTTGGTTGTGGTCAATACCTGCGGTTTTATTGACGCGGCGGTTGAGGAATCATTGGACAGCATCGGGGAGGCGCTGGCTGAAAATGGCCGGGTCATAGTAACCGGATGCTTGGGATCCCGTGAGGATGAGATTCGTGCGCGGCATCCGCAAGTCTTAAAGGTTACTGGAGCCCATGCCATTGACGAAGTGGTCGCCTCGGTGCACGAACATCTGCCGCCTAGACACGACCCGTTCACTAGCCTGTTGCCGCCCCAAGGCGTCAAACTTACGCCTAACCACTATGCCTACCTAAAAATTTCCGAAGGTTGTAACCATCGTTGCACGTTTTGCATTATCCCGTCCATGCGCGGCGACCTGGTAAGCAGGCCGATTGACGATGTTATGGTGGAAGCCTTACGTTTGGCCGATGCAGGGGTCAAGGAGCTATTGATTGTTTCCCAGGATACCAGCGCGTATGGCCTGGATTTAAGGTACGAATCCCGATTCTGGCGCGGACGCGCTATACAGACCCGTTTTTACGATCTGGCTGCTGCATTGGGTGAATTAGGCATCTGGGTTAGGATGCACTATGTCTACCCTTATCCTCATGTTGACGACGTGATCCCTCTAATGGCCGAAGGTAAGGTTTTGCCTTACCTCGACATACCTTTCCAGCATGCCAGCAGCAGGATTTTAAAGCTGATGAAGCGTCCTGCGGCCAGCCAGGACAACCTGGAACGCATTAAAGCTTGGCGGGAAATTTGTCCGGATATTACCTTACGCAGCACATTTATCGTCGGTTTTCCAGGGGAAACGGAACAGGAATTTGAGGAACTCCTGGATTTCCTGGATGAGGCGCAATTGGACAGGGTGGGTTGCTTCGCCTATTCCCCCGTAAAAGGCGCAGCAGCCAACGACTTGCCCGATTCCGTGCCTGAAGCAATCAAGGAGGAACGCTTAGCCCGTTTCATGGAACGCCAGTCTGAAATCAGCGCCGGGCGCTTACAACAACGGGTAGGCGGTATTGAAACTGTCCTTATCGATGAAGTCGTGGAAGAAGGCGCTGTCGCCCGAAGCCAGTCGGATGCCCCCGAAATCGACGGGCTCGTTTTTATCGACGGTGCAACGCATTTAAAGGTCGGTGATTTTGTTACGGTTGAAATTGAAGAAGCCGACGACCATGACCTTTGGGCGCATCTTTATTAACCAGGTTCCCCTAGATAAGCGTCCATTACAATTTGCCAAGTGGAGCTTGGTTCATCCATGACCCGTCACCCCATGACTATGGGTGTTTAACTCCAAGATAATATCTGCTATATTCGATGCAACGGGTCAAAAATGTCCGTATGGCGATATCAGGTATTACAGATCTACCTCAATGTGTACCTGATCCAATTATAAACTTGGGGTGAATTTTGGAGAATTCGAGTGGATAAACTAACAGCACTTTCTTTGAGTATAGGTGGTTTGGCGGGTGTGGCAACGTTTTTGGCTGTAGGGCCTGCAAGCGGGTTCTTTTTTATTTGGGCGGCAACGATCCCTTGGGCGGTTTATTTTTTGTTGGGGGCAAACAAGGAAGCCATTTGCAAAAACATTGCCTGTAGCATTTTCGGCGTATTCATGGCTTGGGCAACGGCGATTATGCTTACCGAGATACCCCCTACAACCATGCTCGGATTCCCTTTTATGGCCGCTTTTACCGTTGCCGTTTCTGTCGTGGTACTGTGCCTTGCCGCAAACATACCCCAATTGGCTACCATCCCCTGTAGCGTTGTGGGTTACTCCTTGGTTTTTGCCTATTTGTTGCAAACACCGGATAAGCTGAATAAAGAAGTTTTATTGGGGCTTTCCATAAGCAATCCTTTATTGGTGATTTCCATCTCTGTCGTACTCGGCACTTACCTTGGTGTTTGGTCGGCGCAGCTTGCAGCAAAGATCGAAGAGTGTGCATGCAAAAAATAAGCTGGCGTTAACAATGTATCCAAGTGGTAAGCTGGCCTTGGTTCAGCTTACCATCTTTACTTCTGGACTTGCCGCCAACGGTAATAGGTTTCCCCGTCGTCGCATTGCCAGGCCAATTCAATATTGCCGGTAGCGGTTTCCTTAAGCTTGCAATGGTGCTGTTGTTTGAATTCGTTCCAATTGTCTTCATGGTCGTTGATATCGGAATAAAGGCCAAACAATTTAAGTACCGCCAAGGCAAAAATCAAATAAAGCGCTAAGTCTAAAGGTTTTCTTGTGAAATAGCGTTTAACCTTTGTGCTAACTTGATCGTTCACCATGAATGCTCCTGATTTTTCTTTCCACTATACGCCGAATAGCAACCCAGGCAAGCGCTATCTTTTGTTGTGCCTGAAAGGGGAAAGCTATAATATTCAATTTGTTGTAAGTAAATTCACATTACAATTCCATAGTCTCAAGATGATTGGTTTATTAGGATCCTTATTGACAACGAAAGGAGGTGCTGATAACTTCCTTGCTTAGCACTCATGCGTCATGAGTGCTAATTGCGAACGGTGGAGTAGATGGCAGGCAATCAGATTTTAAACGAACGATCCTTACAATTGCTTAAAACGTTGGTCGAGCGCTATATCAGCGAAGGCCAACCCGTGGGGTCGCGGGTGTTGTCCAAAGGGTCGGAATTAAACCTAAGCCCCGCCACCATTAGGAATGTCATGGCCGACCTAGAGGAGATGGGTTTTGTCCACTCCCCGCATACCTCGGCAGGAAGGGTTCCGACCGTTAGCGGCTATCGCGTCTTTGTAGATACCTTGTTGACTTTCAAGCCCCTGGAAACCAAGGAATTAGACCAATTACACCACGGTTTGGCGGCCAAAGAAGACACCGGCGATACCATCAAAAGGGCGTCCCGTTTGTTGGCTGACTTGACCCATATGGCAGGAATCGTGACCCTGCCCAAAAGGGAAATGGTGTATCTTCGGCATATTGAATTTTTGCCGTTATCCAATAACCGGATATTGGTTATATATGTAACGAATGAGCAGGAAGTTCATAACAAAATTATCCAATCGGATAAGAAATTTTCAGCCTCTGAGCTGCAACAAGCGGCCAATTTTATCAATTCCGCTTACTCCGGGCGCAGTTTACAGGCTGTACGGGAAGCCGTTTTGAAGGGATTGCAAGAAGACCAAAAACGTTTGAACCAAGGCATGATGGATGCCATAAAAATCGCCCGGCTGGCGCTGGAACCCAATGATAAAAAAGAAGATTATATAATGGCTGGCGAAGCCAACTTAATGGGTTTTTCCGAATTGGCCAATCGGGATTACCTAAAAAAATTGTTTGAAGCGTTCAGCCAGAAGCAATCTGTACTACATTTACTCGATCAATGTATGAAAGCGGAAGGTGTGCAAATTTTTATCGGGGAAGAATCCGGATACCAGGCTTTTGAACAATGTAGCCTGGTGACTTCTTCGTATTCCGTGAGCGACGAGGTGGTAGGGGTACTGGGGGTGATTGGGCCTACCCGAATGGCTTATGAAAAAATCATCCCATTTGTGGATATTACCGCAAAATTGTTAGGTGCGGCCTTGAATCCCAAAACAGCGTCCCCATAATCCCAACACTTACTTTTATTAGCCATTTACACAAAGGTCACTATCGAATGAGTACTGAACAGGAACAAAAAGAACCGAAAGTTGAACCCAAAAAGAATGAAGAAAGCACGAAAGCAGAACCAACATCGGAAGAATTGACATTAAACGAACCGCCAACAACAGAAGCGCTGATTGCAGAATTGAAAAAGGAACTGGCTGAAGCGGAACAAAAAGCCCAGGAGAATTGGGACAAGGCGGTTAGGGCGTTGGCTGAAATGGATAACCTGAAAAAGCGCACCCAAAAAGAACTGGAAGACGCCCACAAATATGCGCTCAATAGTTTTGCCCGGGAATTGCTGCCAGTGTTAGATAGTTTGGAATTGGGCTTGCAGGCGGCAAGCGGGAATAGTGAAGAAGTAAAAAAATTCCGCGAAGGCAATGAACTGACCATAAAACAATTTCAAACCGTATTCACAAAATTCAACATAGAGACTATTGACCCGATCGGGGAAACTTTTAATGCCGAACAGCACCAGGCGATGGTTATGCAAGAATCGCCGGATGCCGCCCCAAATACTATTGTCAATGTTTTTCAGAAAGGCTACATGTTGAACGGTAGATTGTTACGGCCTGCAATGGTTGTGGTGGCAAAAGCGCCGGAAAAACCGTTAAAAGAAAACAAACAGGCTTGAAACTTATAAAAAAGCCTCCATATTGGACATAACATTTATTTAATTTAAAAAATTTAGTTTGGAGCATTCAATGGCAAAAATAATTGGCATAGATTTAGGCACCACCAACTCGTGTGTTGCCGTATTGGAAAACGGGGTGGCGAAGGTTATCGAAAATAGCGAAGGGGCACGCACCACGCCTTCCATTATCGCCTTTACCAACGATGATGAGGTCCTGGTCGGGCAGTCTGCCAAACGCCAGGCCGTCACTAACCCAAAAAATACTTTATTTGCAATCAAGCGGTTGATTGGCCGCCGTTTTAAGGACGATGTCGTGCAAAAAGACATCAAAATGGTGCCTTATAACATCGTGGAAGCGGGCAATGGCGATGCTTGGGTCGAAGTCAACGGCAAAAAAATGGCTGCGCCTGAAATTTCCGCGCGGGTTTTGATGAAACTAAAGAAAGATGCCGAAGCCTATCTGGGTGAAGAAGTAAAAGAGGCGGTTATCACCGTGCCTGCTTACTTTAACGATTCCCAACGCCAAGCCACTAAAGATGCAGGCCGTATTGCGGGTCTCGAAGTCAAGCGGATCATCAACGAACCGACCGCCTCGGCACTCGCGTTCGGTATGGACAAACCCAAGGGCGACACCAAAATAGCTGTCTACGACTTAGGTGGAGGTACATTCGATATCTCCATTATCGAGATCGCCGAAATCGATGGCGAACACCAATTTGAAGTGCTGTCAACCAACGGCGATACCTTCCTGGGTGGGGAAGATTTCGACTCGCGCATAATCGAATACCTTGCGAGCGAATTCAAAAAAGATACCGGCGTTGATTTACACAACGATCCGTTGGCTTTGCAACGCCTTAAAGAAGCGGCGGAAAAGGCCAAGATTGAGTTGTCGTCCAGCCAGCAAACGGATGTCAACCTACCTTACATAACGGCCGATGCATCCGGCCCTAAGCATCTTAACGTCAAATTGACCCGTGCCAAATTGGAATCTTTAGTTGAAGAATTGATTGCCAAAACGAAAGGGCCTTGCGAAACAGCGTTGAAAGATTCAGGTTTGACTGCAAAAGATATCCACGACGTGATCTTGGTCGGCGGCCAAACTCGGATGCCGAAAGTGCAGGAAATGGTAAAAAATATTTTCGGCAAAGAACCGCGTAAGGACGTAAACCCTGATGAAGCGGTGGCGTTAGGTGCGGCAATCCAGGCGGGCGTATTGGCCGGAGATGTCAAGGATGTCTTATTGCTGGACGTTATCCCCTTGTCGTTGGGCATTGAGACGATGGGTGGTGTAATGACAAAGCTAATCGAAAAAAATACCACGATTCCGACCAATGCTTCGCAAGTGTTTTCTACGGCTGACGACAACCAAACCGCGGTTACCATTCACGTATTGCAAGGCGAACGCGAAATCGCAACCGCCAACAAATCGCTGGGGCGTTTTGATTTGGCCGACATACCGCCTGCGCCGCGCGGTGTGCCGCAAATTGAGGTATCCTTCGACATCGACGCAAACGGAATTTTGAACGTTTCCGCAAAAGATAAAGCAACCGGCAAAAAACAATCAATAGTGATTAAGGCGTCAAGCGGTTTGTCGGATGACGAAGTCCAGCGTATGATTAAAGACGCTGAGGCGCATGCCGACGAAGACCGCAAGTTGAAGGAACTGATCAGCGCGCGGAACCATGCGGATACGATGATTCACGCCACCGAAAAATCGCTTAAAGAGCTGGGCGACCAAGTCCCGTCGGATGAGAAAGCCAGCATCGAATCGGCGATTGAAGCTTTGAAAGATGCTGTCAAAGGCGACGACAAAGCGGCGATTGAGGCCAAAACCAACGCCTTGACCGAATTGTCCGGTAAGCTGGCGGAACGGGTTTATGCCCAAAAATCCGCAAGCGAAAGCGGTGACAGCGGCAGCCATAAAACATCGTCAACGGATGATGATGGTGTTGTCGATGCGGAGTTTGAGGAAGTTAAAGACGACGATAAAAAATAAAGCCGTGCAATTTAAGTGCGCGTTTTAGCATAACGATAAGGTGATGTTTATAAAGAAACATCACCTTATACTATTTAAAGACACCAGAGAACCGCCCGCCGTTGGCGGTTATTTACGTTATGGCAAAAGAAGATTATTACAAACTATTGGGTGTTGAGCGTAACGCCAGCGATTCGGAAATAAAAAAAAGCTACCGCAGTATGGCGATGAAGTACCATCCTGACCGGAATAAGGACAATCCCGAAACCGCCGAGGTAAAATTCAAGCAGATAAAGGAAGCTTACGAAGTGCTCTCGGATCCCCAAAAGCGATCGGCTTACGACCAATTCGGCCATGCCGGTGTCGACGGTTCTATGGGCGGGCGTGGCGGTTTCACGGCGGAAAGCTTCAGTGATGTCTTCGGCGATGTCTTTGGCGATATTTTCGGCGGCGGACGGCAACGCAGCGGCCCGCAACGCGGTTCGGATATCCGTTATAACCTGGAATTGACCCTGGAAGAAGCCGTAGCCGGAACGGAAGCCAAACTTCGTGTGCCAGTCCTGGTGGCTTGTAAAGAATGCGACAGCACCGGGGCAAAAAAAGGTTCTAGCCCGATTATCTGTTCGACCTGCCACGGTCACGGGCAAGTCAGGATGCAGCAAGGTTTTTTTTCAGTGCAGCAAACTTGTCCGACCTGCCGTGGTTCGGGAAAACAAATCAAGGATCCTTGCGGGGTCTGCCGAGGCGAAGGACGGGTACAAGAAACCAAAACCTTGTCCGCGAAAATCCCGGCGGGTGTCGATACTGGCGACCGTATTCGGCTTGCGGGCGAAGGGGAGGCCGGTGAACGCGGCGCTCCGGCTGGCGACTTATACGTGCAAGTGCATGTTAAAGACCATTCGATTTTTACCCGGGACGGCGCGAATTTATATTGCGAAGTACCCATCAGCTTCCCGACAGCCTGCTTGGGAGGAGAATTGAATGTGCCGACATTGGATGGCAAAGTGGTGTTGAAAATTCCGCCTGAAACCCAAACCGGAAAGCTGTTCAGATTACGCGGCAAAGGCGTAAAGCCGGTAAGGGGCGGGGCTGTCGGCGACCTGATCTGTAAAGTCAACATCGAAACACCGGTACATCTCACCAAAGAACAAAAAGCGCTTATTGAGGAACTCAATGCGTCATTGTCAGGCGGCGGTAAACAACACAGTCCTCAGGAACATTCCTGGACAGATGGCGTAAAAAGCTTTTTCGATAAATTGACAGGATAATTCATGATGCAAGTTGGCATAACCGGCGCCTCCGGACGAATGGGTTTGACTTTAATAAAAGCCGTCTCCCAATCGCCATTAGTTTCCCTTGCCGTTGCAATAGACCGTACCGATAGCCCTATTATGGGCAAAGATGCCGGTGAATTAATTGGCGTAGACACAACCGGGATTAAAATTACCGATAACTTGGCGGCTGCCATCGGCGAACTTGATGTGCTGATTGATTTTACCCGGCCTGATGTGTCGTTGGGCTACGTCGAAATCTGCAGGCAAGCGAAAAAAAAACTGGTGATCGGGACAACCGGGTTCACTGATGCCCAAAAAGCCCAAATCGCAGAAGCGGCTCAAGACATGGCGATTGTAATGGCGCCCAATATGAGCGTCGGCGTTAACCTGTCGCTCAAATTGCTCGAAATGGCCGCCAAAGTCATGGGTGATTACACGGATATTGAAATTATCGAGGCGCATCACCGCCATAAAGTGGATGCCCCATCAGGTACGGCGTTAAGGATGGGCGAAGTTGTTGCCAAAGCATTAAACCGGGATTTAAAAGATTGTGCCATCTACGGCAGGGAAGGCATAACTGGCGAGCGCGACCGCAAAACCATCGGTTTTTCTACCATACGTGCCGGCGATATTGTTGGCGAGCACACCGTTATGTTTGTTGACGAAGGCGAACGGGTGGAAATTACCCATAAGGCCTCCAGCCGTATGACTTTTGCGAACGGGGCGCTAAGGGCGGCAGTTTGGTTAGGGGATAAAGCTAACGGTTTGTATGATATGCGGGACGTGCTTGGGTTGTAAAAACCATGTCCAAAAGTATTAAGGCTAGCTGGTTCAAAATGCATGGCATTTTGGCAAAAATGCCCCGGAACCGTTTTCTTTAATTTTTTTTGATCATCCCGCCCATTTAATAAATTTGGCTTCTTTGGCGCCACGCCCAATTAGGGGAAACTTAAAAAAGGTCTTTATTGGTCACTCGAACGATACCTTAAGCCAGTAAAATTCGTTACCTCGGCATCATAACCGCCAAAAACCGAACTACGCTATTTGTTCTTTTTCTTAACGGCGTCTTGTCTGGCCTTGATAGGGTTACTGTACATCCTAAGTCGATCGGAATGTTGATGCATTTGTAAATTTCGTTGCATGTATTCTATTTGGTACTGCTGGTCTTCTAATTGTTGTAATTGCCGTTGTTGGTCCTGCAACAACAGCAATCGCCGGTATTGGTCTTGCGACTGTAGTTGTTGTTGGGTTTGTAGTTGTTGTAACTGGACTTGTTGCCAAAAGTTATCTTGAAACCCTCCCGGAGGGTAAGTGACGCGTGGTGCAGCAAAAGCAGATAAGCTTATGAAGAACAATAAAAATCTTAACATTATCGAACCTAATTGTTGTTAAATAAAAGTTTCCCTTTTGGAAACAATAAAGCAATATAACCTATGACAATTAATAGCCGCTAAAGTTGTATCATATGCTTAAGGTAAGAGGTTAAATGTTGATTGCATCATATCAGGCAGGATGGGGTTTCCTATAAACGTAATGGTGGAATGCGGTTAAAATAATCGTTTTGTAAGTTTCAATAAGTCACAGGGAAAGGATGAAATCAAGCAAACGAGCATTAACAGTGGCTGTACTGATCTTAGCGGTAATATCCGCCAATGGTTTCGCTCACGGCGTCGATGCCTCAACGAAAAATTTCTTGACCGCCAATCAG
The DNA here is from genome assembly GCA_964435245.1 of uncultured Methylomagnum sp. GTDB lineage: Bacteria > Pseudomonadota > Gammaproteobacteria > Methylococcales > Methylomonadaceae > Methyloglobulus. Next base: position 28,067 of record CAYSYU010000004.1, on the reverse strand, counting down.
GGGTTGGCTATTGGCCCATTCCTTTATATTGGTGCGAAACACATGGTGACTGGTTACGATCACCTGCTGTTCCTGGTCGGAGTCATCTTTTTTTTGTTTCGGATTCGTGATGTCCTGATTTACGTCAGTTTGTTCACATTAGGGCACAGTTTGACTTTATTACTTGGAATATTGAAGGGAATCTATGTCAATCCTTATCTTATCGATGCCATTATTGGCTTGTCTGTTGTCTATAAAGCCTTTGATAACCTGGGTGGCTTCAAGCAACTGCTGGGCTTCCAGCCGAACAATAAGGTTGCGGTTGCCGTATTTGGACTGTTTCACGGTTTTGGTTTGGCAGCTAAGCTTCAAGATTTTGCCCTACCTAAGGCAAATTTATGGAAAAACCTCCTGGCTTTTAATGTCGGCGTGGAAGTCGGTCAGTTTGTCGCATTATTTTATATTCTGATCATCTTAGGGTTTTGGCGCAGGTCGCCCGGTTTTTATAAGTTTGCTACTACCACTAACACATTGTTGATGACTGCCGGACTGGTGCTGGTTGGCTACCAACTGACCGGCTATTTCGCCGGTAGATAACCATGGAACAAGAAAATATCCCTGTCCAATCAGTCAAATCGCTCATAAACGCGTGTATTGTGGCGGTGTTGTTGGCGTTGGTTATCCTGTTCGTTGCCGTTTTGCCAGCCGAATATGGGATCGATCCAACCGGCTTGGGCAGGAAAATGGGGCTGACCACCCTTTCTGGACTTGGCCAGAAAACGGTAAGGCCTAACGTTGAAAACAGCATTGCGACACAACAAGACGAACCTGGAAATCAAGTCGATACTGCTGTGGCTAATCAAAGCAACGACATCCGACCTTTAGACACCAACAAAAATATCCAGTGGAAAGATACCGTCAAAATTGTTATTCCCCCCAATAAAGGCCTGGAATATAAGTTTTCCTTGCAGAAAGGGGCGGAGTTGGAATATTCATGGCTTACGGATGGGCCTTCAATTTATTTCGATTTTCATGGCGAACCTAAAGGCGCTAAGGAAGGCGAATTCAAGAGCTATTTGAAGGTTATGGATAAGGAATCCACGGGTATTTTGACGGCGCCGTTTGAAGGTATCCATGGGTGGTACTGGGAAAATGATACCCATAAGCCGATTACTGTTCAGCTTAATACCAATGGTGCTTATCAAATTGTTGGCGTGATAAAATGACTGCTCACTTAATAGTTTATAGATTCGGCCCTGTGAAGTATTAAGTTTCCGTTCGCCTTGAGCCTGTCGAAAGGCGGTGTGCTTCGACAAGCTCAGCACGAACGGTTCAGACATTAAAAGACCGAATCAATAACTGAATCATTTTACGGTAGCGTCATATTATTTAGGTAAGCAATTAAACGTAAAACTTGCCGTATAAAAATGAAGTCCGCTCAGGCGAAATCAGCCATTGCGGCCATCATAGTTTAAGGTTCTAAGTTGTCTTCTATTGCTTGCCACCCACTATTTTTATCCTGGCTAACCATGGGTTTGTTGAACGGAGAAGTGTTCTGTATAAGCACAGCTTTAAATTCTTAATGACCCAAAAGCCATAATCCCGTAAAATCTTACCGTTTTATGTTTTTCAATAACGGGGTGCAGCCGTCAGGTTCCATCCCGTTTTGCGCATTTAGGTGACGTATTTGGTTAAAACCGCAGTATTAGTATTGGAGGATGGGTCAGTGTTCAATGGGGTAGCCATAGGCGCTGATGGCTATTCTGTTGGGGAAGTCGTGTTCAATACGGCGATGTCCGGGTATCAAGAAATTCTCAGCGACCCTTCCTACGCCCAGCAGATTGTGACCCTGACCTATCCGCATATCGGAAATGTTGGGACTAACCACGAAGATGACGAATCGGCAAAGGTGTTTGCCAGCGGTTTGGTGATCAGGGATTTGCCTTTAGTGGCGAACAATTGGCGTAGCCAAAAAACTTTGCAGCAGTATTTACTGGATAACAATGTTGTTGCGATTGCCGAAATCGACACCCGTAAACTGACCCGCTTGCTGCGCGATAAGGGCGCGCAACGGGGTTGTATTGCGGCGGGTGAAACCGTGGATGTGGAAAATGCTAAACAAGCAATCGACGGTTTTCCGGGATTGAAGGGTATGGACCTGGCTAAAGTAGTCACTACCGATAAACCCTACGAGTGGACGGAATCAACCTGGGATTTGCAGGAAGGCCATAGCCAAGGCAAAGAGTTATCCAAACATGTGGTTGCTTACGATTTTGGCATCAAGCGCAATATCCTAAGGCTATTGGTTAATCGGGGCTGCCGGGTTACTGTTGTTCCGGCCACAACACCTGCGGATGTCGTTTTGTCAATGGAACCCGATGGCGTTTTCCTTTCTAACGGGCCCGGTGATCCCGAACCTTGCACTTACGCTATAGAAGCTATAAAGACGATATTGACTAAACGCATTCCCGTATTCGGTATTTGCTTAGGCCATCAGTTGTTGGCTTTGGCAAGCGGTGCACTTACCGAAAAAATGAAGTTTGGCCATCATGGGGCAAACCATCCAGTCCAAGATAAAGCGACAGGCCGTGTGTTGATTAGCAGCCAAAACCACGGTTTTGCCGTCAAAGAGGCCAGCCTTCCTGCTAATGTCAAAGCGACATACCATTCCTTGTTCGACGGTAGCTTACAGGGGATAGAACGTACAGATTGCCAAGCCATGAGCTTTCAAGGGCATCCCGAAGCCAGTCCAGGGCCGCACGATGTTGAGGGCTTGTTCGATGAATTCATCGAGATGATGGATCAGTCCGACAAAAACTAATTTAGGTTATCCAGTCAAAAATGCCAAAACGAACAGACATAAAATCCATTCTGTTATTGGGCGCAGGCCCCATAGTGATCGGTCAGGCTTGCGAGTTCGATTACTCCGGCACCCAAGCCTGTAAAGCCTTACGGGAAGAAGGTTATCGCGTGATTCTGGTGAATTCCAATCCGGCCACCATCATGACCGACCCCGATATGGCGGACAGGATTTACATAGAACCAATCGACTGGCAAACGGTTGAAAAAATTATCGAAAAAGAGCGCCCCGATGCCATGTTACCGACAATGGGCGGACAAACAGCGTTGAATTGCGCCTTAGCCCTGGATAAGCACGGCGTATTGGAAAAATACGGTGTTGAAATGATCGGCGCAAGCAAAGAAGCAATCAACAAGGCCGAAGACCGCGAACTTTTCAACCAGTCGATGCGGAAAATTGGTTTTGAGGTCGCCAAATCCAAAACCGCGCATTCTATTGAAGAAGCGCTTGCCGCACAGCAGGAAGTGGGCTATCCGACCATTATCCGGCCTTCTTTTACCATGGGCGGCAGCGGCGGCGGCATCGCCTATAACAAGGAAGAGTTTATCGAAATCTGCGAACGCGGCCTGGATTTATCGCCCACTAACGAACTGTTGATCGAAGAATCCGTGTTGGGCTGGAAAGAGTTCGAAATGGAAGTGGTGCGCGATTCCAAGGATAACTGCATTATCGTCTGTTCGATTGAGAATTTCGACCCTATGGGCGTGCATACCGGGGATTCCATAACCGTTGCGCCGGCGCAAACCCTAACGGATAAGGAATACCAGATCCTCCGTAATGTGGCGGTGGCGGTGTTACGGGAAATCGGCGTGGATACCGGAGGCTCCAATGTGCAAGTGGCGATTAATCCAGTCGATGGGCGCTTGATAGTCATCGAAATGAACCCCAGGGTGTCGCGTTCGTCCGCTTTGGCTTCCAAGGCGACGGGATTTCCAATCGCCAAAGTGGCGGCCAAACTGGCGGTCGGTTATACCCTGGATGAGTTGAAAAACGAGATCACCGGCGGGGCAACGCCTGCGTCGTTTGAGCCGACCATTGATTACGTGGTTACCAAAGTGCCGCGCTTTACCTTCGAAAAATTTCCGCAAGCGGATGACCGGTTGACGACGCAAATGAAATCCGTAGGCGAGGTCATGGCTATAGGCCGTACTTTCCAGGAATCCCTGCAAAAAGCCTTGCGCGGCTTGGAAATAAACATTAGCGGACTGGATGAAATAGTCGATTTAAAGGCCGAGGATAGGGGCGACCTTATCCATAGGGAACTTCGCCATCCAGGCCCTGACCGCTTGTTGTATGTTGCAGATGCTTTCCGTAGCGGCATGTCTTTGTCTGAGGTGCATAGTGTAAGTAAGATCGATCCCTGGTTCTTGGCGCAAATTGAGGATTTAGTGTTAACGGAAAACGCTTTGTCTACAAGGACATTGGCGACTTTGAAAGAGGGCGAACTGTATAAGCTTAAACGTAAAGGTTTTTCCGACTTGAGGTTGGCCAAATTGTTGGATACATCGGAAAATGAAATCCGCAACGTCCGGCATAAGCAAAACATTCGCCCGGTATATAAGCGCATCGATTCCTGCGCGGCAGAATTTTTCTCCGATACGGCTTATTTGTATTCAACCTATGAAGAGGAATGCGAAGCGCGCGTTACCGATAAAGAAAAAATCATTATCCTGGGCGGCGGCCCAAACCGGATCGGACAAGGCATAGAATTCGATTATTGTTGCGTCCATGCAGCCTTAGCTTTACGGGAAGACGGTTATGAAACCATCATGGTCAATTGTAATCCTGAAACCGTATCCACCGATTTTGACACATCCGACCGCTTGTATTTCGAATCCTTGACGCTGGAAGATGTGTTGGAAATCGTGCAATTGGAAAAACCCAAAGGCGTAATCGTCCAATACGGCGGCCAAACGCCCCTAAAGTTGGCGCGGGCGTTGGAAGCAGCGGGCGTGCCTATTATAGGCACTTCGCCTGATTCGATTGATTTGGCCGAAGACCGCGAGCGCTTCCAGAAATTGCTCGAACGCCTTAATTTGAAGCAACCGCCGAATGCCACTGCACGTTCGGTTGAGCAGGCGATAACCGCGGCTAAAGAATTGGGTTACCCTTTAGTGGTAAGGCCGTCTTATGTGCTGGGCGGCAGGGCAATGGAGATCGTGGTCAATGAGGAAGGTTTACAGCGATATATGAAAGAAGCGGTGAGCGTATCGAATGATTCTCCGGTCTTGCTCGACCGCTTCCTTGATGATGCAGTAGAAATGGATGTCGACGCCATTTACGACGGCGAACGCATCCTGATTGGCGGCTTAATGGAGCATATCGAACAAGCCGGTGTGCATTCGGGCGATTCCGCCTGTTCCTTGCCGCCTTATGAATTGGCTCAAGGGATACAGGATCAATTACGTGAACAAGTCGCCCTTATGGCTGAGGCCTTGGGCGTAAGAGGGTTGATGAATGTCCAGTTTGCTATTCAAGGCCGTGAAATTTACGTACTGGAAGTTAACCCGAGGGCATCGCGGACAGCGCCGTTTGTTTCCAAGGCGACAGGATATCCCTTGGCAAAAATAGCCGCCCGCTGCATGGTCGGTCTTACCTTAGCCCAGCAAGGGATAACAAAAGAGCGCATACCTAATTATTATTCCGTAAAGGAAGCCGTTTTCCCGTTTATTAAATTTCCCGGGGTCGATCCCTTGCTTGGCCCGGAAATGAAATCGACGGGAGAAGTCATGGGCATAGGGAAAACCTTTGGGGAAGCTTTTGCCAAATCACAGCGTGCTGCGGGCGTTAATTTAAATCACAGCGGAAAAGTGCTAATCAGTATTCGTGATGCGGACAAAGCAAAAGCCCCCGATATTGCGAGGATGCTGGTCGGCAAAAATTACCAGATAGTTGGCACTCCCGGCACCGCAAGGTACCTCCAAGAGAACGATATCCCTTGTGAAGTCGTTTATAAGGTTAACCAAGGCCGTCCCGATACGGTTGATATGATTAAAAATGGTCAGATACAATTGATAATAAATACGACGGAAGGCAAAAAGGCCATCTCCGATTCGTTTACGATGCGTAGGGAAGCGTTACAACATCGGGTAACGTATTACACTACAATGGCCGGTGCGAAAGCCGCTTGCTATGCCTTGGGCGAGTTGGATGCAGGCGATGTGAACAGCCTGCAAGATTTACACGGCAACCTGATTTTATAAGAAGTAAGGAAAGCCAAATGATTTGGAGCAGTTGAAAGAATGAATAAAGTACCATTAACAGTAAAAGGCGCAGAAAAGCTGCGGGCAGAGTTGGAAGAACTGAAATCTGTCGTCCGGCCACGGATTATTAATGCGATTGCAACGGCAAGGGCCCATGGCGACTTAAAAGAAAACGCCGAATACCATGCGGCGAAAGAGCAGCAAAGTTTTGCCGAAGGCCGTATCGCCGAAATTGAAAGCAAGCTTTCTAACGCGCAAATTATCGACATTACAAAAGTCGATGCCAACGGCAAAGTCGTATTCGGGGCAACCGTCGAAATTGAAGATGTCGAAAGTGAAAAAAGGATTACCTATCAAATAGTCGGCGAAGATGAGGCAAACATCAAAGAAGGGCGAATTTCGATAGGCTCGCCGATTGCAAGGGCCTTAATAGGGAAGCAGGCTGAAGACATTGTTACCGTGAAAGCGCCGGGCGGCAATGTCGATTACGAAATTATCTCTATTAAATATATTTGATCGATGTTCGCGGCGGATGGTGCAGGGCTTACTTGGCGGATTTGCTTGTCTTGCCTAATCGGTAAATAACGGCTATTTGCCCGATGCTTTGGATGAGTGTAGCGCCTGTGGCAAGGCAAATTTTCTCGCTAATGTTGTTGCGTTCATCCCGGTCGGCGCGTATTTTTACTTTAATAAGTTCATGGTCATCCAGGGCGATTTCTGTTTCCGCCAGCACTGCGTCCGTGAGCCCTGCTTGTCCAACGATGATTACAGGTTTTAAACCGTGGGCTTGTCCCTTAAGTTTTTTCTTGAGTGTTGCGTCCATGATGTTGCTCCAAATTAAAGCGCCTAATTTTACACCAAAGGGATGCCATGAGCCGAAGTAAAAGCAGCGGCCGTTGGATGCAGGAACATTTCGATGATGAGTATGTCAAATTAGCGCAAACGCAAGGTTATAGGTCGCGGGCGGTTTTTAAGTTAAAGGAAATCCTGGAGAAGGACAAATTTATTAGGCCCGGGATGAATGTCATTGATTTGGGCGCTGCCCCGGGGGGGTGGTCGCAGTTTATCCGTCCTATCTTAGGCAAAAAAAGCAAGCTCATTGCATTGGATATCTTGCCCATGGAGCCGATCGAGGGTGTAGTCTTTATCCAGGGCGACTTTAGGGAAGCTAAGGTATTGGATGCCTTGTCAGATGTTCTAGATGCAGCCCCTATACATCTCGTTTTGTCCGATATGGCGCCAAACATGAGCGGGAACAAAGGGATAGACCAACCTAACGCCATGTATCTTGCCGAGTTGGCGATGGAAACGGCAAAAATGACGTTGGTGGAAGGCGGTGATTTTTTGGTTAAAGTGTTTCAAGGCGAAGGTTTTGAAAGCTTTCATAGGGCTGTACAAAAACATTTTGACAAAGTGTCCATCAGGAAACCCAAAGCTTCGAGGCCGAGGAGCAATGAGGTTTATATTTTGGCCAAAGGCTTTAAATAAGTGATCCCAGTCCCCATAAAGGTCATGAAACTTATATAAATTTAACGTAAGACAGTCAGGAATCTCACGTCCTGATATAATTAGTGGTGTTTTTAACCGAGCCGTTCAGGTCTGGGGTGTGTAGTGAATGACATGATGAAAAATATTATCCTGTGGGTTGTAATCGCACTGGTGTTAATGTCTGTTTTTAACAATTTTGGTTCGCAGAGTGAACGGGGCGACTCAGCTCCGCTGTCGTATTCCCAGTTCATTGAAGCGGTAAAAGCAGGCCAGATTCAACAAGTTGTGATTGACGACCACGTCGTAAAAGGCAAATTGCAGGGTGGGCAGTCATTCAGGACTTATGCACCAACAGATGAGCACATGGTTGACGATTTGCTTGCCAACGGGGTTGATATTAAGGCGGTTCCGCCTGAACAGCCTTCTATGTTGATGCAACTGTTGGTCTCGTTTGGCCCTATGTTATTGTTAATCGCTGTCTGGGTATTCTTCATGCGGCAGATGCAAGGCGGTGGTGCAGGTGGACGCGGTGCATTGAGCTTCGGCAAGAGCAAAGCGCGGATGCTGGAACAAGACCAGATAAAAGTCACTTTTGCAGATGTTGCCGGTTGCGACGAAGCTAAAGAAGAAGTCGTCGAGATGGTGGATTTTCTTAAAGATCCGGCCAAATATCAGCGTTTGGGTGGAAAAATCCCCCGCGGTGCGCTGATGATAGGCCCCCCTGGTACCGGGAAAACTTTGCTGGCGAGGGCGATTGCCGGTGAAGCCAAGGTGCCGTTTTTCACCATTTCCGGTTCGGATTTTGTCGAAATGTTTGTCGGTGTCGGCGCTTCCCGCGTCAGGGATATGTTCGAGCAAGCCAAGAAACATGCGCCTTGTATCATTTTTATAGATGAAATCGACGCGGTAGGCCGTCAACGTGGCGCGGGTTTAGGTGGCGGCAATGATGAGCGTGAGCAAACCTTAAACCAATTGTTGGTTGAGATGGATGGCTTTGAAGGCAATGAAGGCATTATTGTGATAGCCGCAACCAACCGGCCTGACGTCCTCGACAAGGCCTTGTTACGGCCTGGTCGTTTTGACCGTCAAGTGACCGTAGGCTTGCCTGATGTCAAAGGCAGGGAACAGATCCTCAACGTCCATATGAAGAAAGTCCCGGCGGCCAACGATGTTGAAGTCAAGTATATTGCCCAGGGCACCCCTGGTTTTTCCGGGGCGGATTTGGCCAATTTGGTCAATGAAGCGGCTTTATTAGCCGCACGGGTCAATAAGCGTTTGGTCAGTATGGTTGACCTGGAAAAGGCCAAAGACAAGTTAATTATGGGTGCCGAAAGGCATTCCATGGTCATGGATGAAAAAGAAAAAAGGATGACGGCTTACCACGAGGCTGGCCATGCGATCGTCGGGCGCATTGTACCGGAGCACGATCCAGTCTATAAGGTCAGCATCATGCCTAGGGGCCGTGCTTTAGGGATTACCATGTTTTTGCCTGAGCGCGACCAATACAGCGCCAGTAAGCAAAAATTGGACAGCATGATTTCAAGCTTATATGGCGGCCGTATTGCGGAAGAGCTGATTTTTGGTTGGGAGCAGGTAAGTACCGGCGCTTCTAACGACATAGAACGGGCGACCGAATTAGCCAGGAATATGGTTACCAAATGGGGCTTATCGCAACGTTTGGGGCCTTTAGCCTACAGTGAAGAAGAAGGCGAGGTGTTTTTAGGCCGTTCGGTGACGCAACATAAGACGGTTGCGGAAGAAACGTCCCATACTATCGATGAAGAAATACGTTGCATCATCGACAGGAATTACGAGCGGGCGCAAAATATCCTGAAAGAAAACATAGATATACTCCATTCTATGGCGGCTGCATTAATGAAATATGAAACGATCGACAAATACCAGATCGACGACTTGATGGGGCGTAGGCCCGTAAAGGCACCCGAAGGATGGGATGATTTGCCACCAAGGGGAGGCGTTGAAATTAATGAAAAAAAAGCTGAAATCAAAACCGAAAATCCCATCGGCGACGCCGCTGAACAAGGTTAAAGGCTAGCCCGTCCACAAAAAGGAGAGAATAAAACCTCTCCTTTTTTTATGCTATTTTTATAGTAACTATCAATATATTGAATTAATTATGGCAAAAAAATATTTCGGTACGGATGGCATCAGGGGCAAAGTCGGCGAGCACCCAATAACGGCGGATTTTTTGTTGAAACTGGGTTGGGCGGCAGGTAAGGTTTTTGCCAATGAAAACCATGATATTGTCTTGGTCGGTAAAGACACCCGTATTTCCGGGTATATGTTTGAGTCCGCCCTTGAGGCCGGTTTGACTGCCGCAGGGGTTGACACCCATTTGCTTGGCCCTATGCCAACACCCGGAATTGCGTACCTAACCCGCACTTTACGGGCGCAAGCCGGAATCGTTATCAGTGCTTCCCACAATCCTTATTATGATAATGGCGTAAAGTTTTTCTCAGTTCACGGCACCAAATTGCCAGATGAAATCGAGGAAGAAATCGAACGTTATATCGACGCCCCCATGACCACTGTCGAATCATCGGGATTGGGCAAGGCGAAACGCATTGGCGATGCGGCAGGGCGTTACATTGAGTTTTGCAAGGCCAGCGTCCCAACCCGCTTGGATTTCGAGGGCTTGCGGATTGTGGTCGATTGCGCCAACGGTGCGACGTATCATATTGCACCGCACGTATTCAGTGAGATAGGTGCTGAAGTCGTTTCCATAGGTGTTGAGCCGAATGGCCTTAATATTAACGATGAATGCGGTGCGACTAAGCCCCAAAAGCTGGCAGAAACCGTCCTGGCTTACCGGGCAGACCTGGGCATTGCCTTGGACGGCGATGGCGACCGCTTGATAATGGTCGACCATAAGGGTGAAATCGTCGATGGCGATGAACTGATCTACATCATTGCCAAATCGAAGCTGGAAGCCAAGGAACTGACAGGCCCCGTCATCGGTACGCTAATGACCAATATAGGCATGGAGATTGCGTTGAAGCAATTGGGCGTTAATCTGCTTAGGGCGAAAGTCGGGGATCGTTATGTTATGGAATTGCTGGTTGAACATAAGGGTGTCTTAGGCGGCGAAGGTTCTGGCCATATCATCTGCCTGGATAAGACAACCACCGGCGACGGTATTATTTCCGCATTACAGGTGATGGCTGAAATGCAGAATAGCGGAAAGAACTTGCATGAACTTAAATCCGGGATGACCAAGTATCCCCAAGTTTTACTGAATATCAAGACCCAAACAAAGCCGAACCTCGATAGTGAAGCTATCCAAAAAGCGGTAAAGGAAGTTGAAAAAAAGCTGGGGAACACCGGTCGGGTATTGCTCAGGGCATCCGGCACAGAACCGTTGGTCCGTGTCATGGTTGAAGGCCAACACGAAGATAAAGTCAACAATTACGCAAACCAGATAGCTGACCAAGTTGCTAAAGAAATGGGCGCTTGAATAAACGGGTATTAAACTATATTATAAGCGGTTTGATTATTTTGGGGATTAACGATGCGTCGCTCTCTAGTGTTAGGGAATTGGAAAATGAACGGTACGCGCAGCAGTGCGGAATCGTTGGCAAAAGGTATCATCTCTGGATTGGATGCCGATGTTGCTGATATTGCTATCTGTATCCCTTACGTTTTTATTTCCGACATCGGTCAAATCGTTAAAAACACCCGTTTGGCATTGGGCGCACAAAACGTGGCAGATAAGCCCTCAGGCGCTTATACTGGGGAAGTATCCGCCGCCATGCTCAAGGAATACGGTTGTAAGTATGTGATTGTCGGACATTCCGAACGACGTACCTACTACGGCGATACCGACCAATCCGTTGCTGCCCGTTTTTGCCAAGCCCAAGAGCAGGGCGTGATCCCGGTTTTATGTATCGGTGAAACCCTGGGGCAACGTGAGAAGGACCAAACCTTTGAGGTTATCACAACCCAGCTGGATGCTGTTGTCGGCATGGCGGGAATAGCCGCCTTCAATAATGCTGTGATTGCCTATGAGCCGGTATGGGCGATCGGGACCGGAATGACGGCCAGCGATGACCAAGCACAAGAAGTGCATCATTTCATCAGGAATTATCTCGCAGCTAAGGATCAAGCCGTAGCAGACAAAATACAGATTTTATACGGCGGCAGCGCCAAACCGGACAATGCGAAAGGATTATTTGCCATGCCGGATATTGACGGCGGGTTAATTGGCGGGGCCTCTCTGGATGCAGAGTCCTTTTTGAAGATTTATCATTCTGTTTAAAGCAGTCCAATTCTATTATATGTATCAAGCAATCATCGTAATTCACGTACTTTTGGGCTTAAGCATCATCGGGTTGATTTTAATGCAACAAGGCAAAGGCGCTGACGCTGGGGCGACTTTTGGCGGCGGCGCTTCTGGTTCTGTATTTGGCGCACAAGGGGCGGCATCATTCCTTTCTCGCACGACAGCCATTTTGGCGGCCTTATTTTTTATTACTAGCCTGGGGTTGGCTTGGATAAATGGCAATAAAAGCAGCCCTGTAGTTGATTTCATGTCGATGCCCGAGGCCGAAAAAGAAGCGCCCGACCTGGGTCTGCCAAACGTCGAAGGTACGGCTGGCAAAGATAATCTCACAGCTCCCGCTCCGGAAAGCAAACCAGGGGCAGTGACGCCAGCCCCAATGTCAGGTCAAACACAACCGTCAAGCACCGCTCCCGCCCCTTCGGCTAATCCAACCCTGGAAAAAATAGACGTGCCCAAGGCTGATGATGTTAAGGTTGTGGAAGGGAAAACGTCAGCGCAAAAAACGGAAGTAAAGCCAGAACTTCCTAAAAAAGAAGTTCCAAAAAAGAAATAGTCTGGTGAAAGAATTTGCCGATGTGGTGGAATTGGTAGACACGCCATCTTGAGGGGGTGGTGACGCAAGTCGTGCCGGTTCAAGTCCGGCCATCGGTACCAACTGTATAATAAAGGCCAGCTTAAATAAGCTGGTTTTTTATGTCTGGATGTTTTGTTTGTAAACCCTGGCAAAACAAAGAATTTCCGATCTGCTAAACTCTGGTTTAGGCCTTATTTTTTTGCCTTGCTATCGGTTGAGATCATGAAGTTTTTATGGTGTAATACCAAAGTTTAATATCCGTTTAATTTAATAAAGTGCCTAGCTAGGTTGATGGACCTAGGGATGGTTTTGTCGCAACGCGTCTGGAGCGTAGGCTTATCAAAATGCAATTTCAAATTAAAAAAGGTTTGGACATACCTATAACGGGCGAACCCAAGCAAGTCATCGAGAATGGCAACAAAGTAACATCGGTTGCTATTTTGGGGATGGACTACGTTGGGATGAAGCCCACCATGTTGGTCAACGAAGGGGATACCGTCAAATTAGGCCAAATCCTGTTTACCGACAAAAAAAATCCTGGCGTCAATTTTACGGCGCCTGGGGCCGGTGTTGTTAAAAGTATCAATCGTGGTGAAAAACGCGTTTTACAGTCCGTTGTCATTGAATTAAAAGGATCGGAACAGGAAACATTCAATAAATACAAGGAAGCGGACTTATCCAAGCTGGATGCAGAAAAAATCAAAACCAACCTTCTGAAATCTGGACTATGGGCTTCGTTGCGTACCCGGCCTTACGGTAAGATTCCGTCTGTAGACAGCAAGCCGAAATCCATTTTTGTAACAGCAATTGATACCCGCCCTTTGGCGGCGGACCCATCGGTCATCATAAAAGGCCGCGGCAATGATTTTGTCAATGGCCTTGCCGTCCTGTCTAAACTGAGCGAAGGGAAGACATACGTCTGTAAGGCGACTGGTGCTGATATTCCAAGTGGCGATAACCCTGATGTCCTAGTCGCGGAATTTTCAGGGCCGCATCCAGCAGGATTGCCCAGTACACACATCCATTTTATCGATCCGGTCAACGCCGATAAGTTTGTTTGGTACATCGATTACCAAGCGGTCATGGCGATAGGGGCTTTGTTCACTTCCGGTAAACTGAATGTCGAAAGGGTCGTTTCATTGGCTGGGCCCACGGTAAAAAATCCCAGGTTAATCCGTACTCGTGTCGGCGCAAGTACCGATGAATTGGTTGCTGGGGAATTGTCAGAGGGCGAAAGCAGGGTCGTTTCAGGTTCCGTTTTACACGGCCATCACGCTAAGGAGTGGGCTGCTTATTTAGGTTGTTACCATCTCCAAGTATCCGCTTTGCAAGAAGGCCGTGCACGCGAGTTTTTTGGCTGGATAGTGCCAGGCAAAGATAAGTATTCTGCACTGGATGTCTATATAAAAAGTCGTCAAGATCGTAAGGCTAACCGGAAGTTTCCACTTACAACCAATCGAAACGGAAGTAACAGGGCTATTGTTCCAGTAGGTATTTACGAGACGGTCATGCCTATGGATATCCTGCCGACGCCATTGCTGAAATCCATGATTGTTGGCGATACCGATCAAGCCCAATTGTTGGGGTGCCTTGAGTTGGATGAAGAAGACGTGTCCTTATTTACCTTTGTCGATCCGGGCAAGCATGATTTCGGCCCAGTGCTAAGGGCGAACTTAACTAAAATTGAGAAGGAAGGATAATGTCGGCTAGAGATTTTTTGGATAGGGTAGAGCCGTATTTTACAAAAGGCGGTAAATTTGAAAAATATTTCGGATTGTACGAGATGGTCGATACCTTCATCTACACTCCTGCCGAGGTAACACGCGGTAGAACCCATGTGAGGGATGGCAATGACCTGAAACGGACGATGACATTTGTGGTCATCGCCACCTTTTTCTGTGTCTTGATGGCAATGTATAACACGGGTTATCAAGCCAACCATGCCATGGAAGCGATGGGGACGAAAGAAATACCGAACTGGCGCGGTTTGTTCATGTCATTGTTCGGCTACAACCCTATGAACCCGCTATCCAATCTGGTTCATGGCGCTTTGTACTTTTTTCCCATCTACATCGTTACCTTGGCCGTTGGCGGAATCTGGGAAGTTTTGTTTGCAACCGTCCGCGGACATGAAGTAAACGAAGGCTTCCTTGTTTCCTCCATGTTATATACCTTGATAATGCCGCCCGATATGCCTTTATGGCAAGTGGCGCTGGGCATTTCATTCGGTATCGTCATCGGCAAAGAAGTATTTGGCGGGACTGGAAAAAATTTCCTTAACCCGGCACTGACGGGCAGGGCGTTTTTGTACTTTGCTTATCCTGCTTCGATTACTGGGGATTCGGTATGGGTCGCTGTTGACGGTTACACGGCCGCTACGCCATTGGCCTTGGCCGCAAGCGGCGGAATTGAAGCCGTACATGCGGCAAATTATAGTTGGATGCAATCGTTTTTAGGGTTTGAACCTGGTTGTCTAGGCGAGACATCGACCTTAGGCATACTAATAGGCGGTGCATTCCTTCTGTATACGCGAATTGGCTCTTACCGAATCATGGGGGGAGTTTTTGCTGGCATGGTGGCAATTTCACTCCTGTTCAATATAATAGGCAGCGATGCCAACCCAATGTTCAGTGTCCCTTGGTATTGGCATTTGACGATGGGTGGTTTTGCCTTCGGTATGGTCTACATGGCGACCGATCCCGTGAGCGCTGCGATGACAAATACCGGCCGCTGGATTTATGGCGCACTCATTGGGGTTATGACAGTGCTTATCAGGGTAGTCAATCCGGCCTTCCCGGAAGGGATCATGCTGGCAATTCTGTTTTCCAATATGTTTGCGCCTACAATCGATTATTTTGTAATGCAAGCTAATATCAGAAGAAGGATAAAACGTCATGCTTAATGCAATCAAGAAAAACGAGCATTACGTTAAATTCTGTGCTGCTCTGGAAAAATGCGAACATTACCAAAAGTTCCTGGCCTATCGGGATAAGGTGCTTGCTCTGGGCAACGACAGCCTGGAAAAAACCATCGCAATTGCGGTCGCCCTTTGTTTGGTGTGTTCGGTCCTGGTTTCCTTCGGTGCAGTTGCGTTGAAGCCGTTACAGGTTTACAACAAAAACCTGGACATGAAGAAAAACATTCTTGATGTTGCGGGCCTGATGGAAGAGGGCATGGATATCGATGCCGCTTTTGCGGACAAGATTGACGCCAAACTGGTCGATTTAGAGACAGGCGACTATGTCGAAAACATCAATGCCGATGAGTACGATCAACGTAAAGCAGCTAAAGATCCCGCCCAAAGTGTTGCCATCCCTAAGGACAAAGATATTGCCCACATCAGGGCTAAGGCCAAGATAGCCAAGGTTTTCCTGGTAAAAGAAGGTAATGGGATCAAGTCGATCATCTTGCCGGTTAGCGGTTACGGTTTATGGTCGACGCTTTATGGTTTCTTGTCGTTGGATCCGGACGGCCAGACAGTACAAAGTATCAATTTCTATGACCAGGCAGAAACGCCGGGCTTAGGCGGTGAGGTTGTGAACCCGAAATGGCGGGCGCTTTGGAAAGGCAAGAAAGTCTATGCCGAAACCGACCAGCCGTCCATGGATAAAGGCTCCATAGAAGAAGCCGATATCGGCGAACCTGCGTTGGCATTGATTAAAGGGTCAGTCGATAATGAAAAACCCGGTTCACAATACCAAGTGGATGGCTTGGCCGGGGCGACATTAACCAGCACCGGTGTTACCAATTTGGTCAGATATTGGATGGGCAAAGAAGGTTTTGCTCGCTATTTAAGTAAAGTAAGGGTTAAGAGGGCTAAGTCATGAGTGCAGTAATAGGCGATGAACTGAAAAATACAATCCTGAATGATGAAACTAAGAAGGTATTGACCGAGCCTTTGATCAATAACAATCCTATTACCCTTCAGGTCTTAGGAATCTGTTCCGCTTTGGCGGTGACTTCCAAAATGTCGACTTCGCTAATCATGGCGTTGGCACTGACACTGGTGACTGCATTCTCTAGTGCCGCCATTAGTGCTATCAGGAACCATACCCCAAGCAGTATCCGGATTATCGTACAGATGACCATCATAGCGTCATTGGTAATAGTCGTAGACCAAATACTTAAAGCCGTCGCTTACGATGTCAGTAAACAATTGTCGGTATTTGTTGGCTTGATTATCACCAACTGTATCGTGATGGGTCGCGCTGAAGGCTATGCGATGAAAAATCCGCCTTTGGAAAGCTTTATGGATGGGCTTGGAAACGGTGCCGGTTACAGCTTGATTTTGGTTACGGTGGCGTTTTTCCGGGAAATATTCGGTTCCGGCAAACTCTTGGGATACGAGGTGTTTAAACTTGCCAAAGACGGCGGTTGGTATGACCCTAATGGTTTGATGTTGTTACCGCCCAGTGCGTTTTTTATTATCGGCATAATAATTTGGGCGGTTAGGCAACTCAAGCCCGAACAAAGGGAAGCGAACGATTTTAAAATCATGTCGATTGCTCATGGCGAAGAGGCGCATCACTAATGGAAGGTTTAATCAGTTTATTTGTCAAATCGGTTTTCATTGAAAACTTGGCGTTGTCCTTCTTTCTGGGCATGTGTACTTTTATCGCCGTGTCCAAAAAGATTTCCACGGCGATGGGATTGGGTATTGCGGTAATGGTCGTTCAAGCAATTACCGTACCCGCCAACAATTTCGTTTACCATTCCTTGCTGAAAGAAAATGCGCTCTCATGGATGGGGATTACCGGCGTTGATTTAAGCTTCTTGGCCTTGTTAAGCTGTATCGGCATCATCGGTGCATTGGTGCAAATATTGGAAATGGTGCTGGATAAGTTTTTCCCTGCGTTATATTTTGCTTTAGGTATATTCCTGCCGTTGATTACCGTTAACTGCGCTATCCTGGGTGGTAGCCTGTTCATGATCGAACGTGACTATAACTTTACCGAAAGCGTCGTCTATGGGGTCGGCAGCGGTTTTGGCTGGGCTTTGGCAATCACCGTTATGGCCGGTGTCAGGGAAAAACTTAAATACAGCGATATTCCAGCTGCCTTGCAAGGCTTGGGTATTACGTTTATCACTGCGGGCCTGATGTCGCTTGGTTTCATGGCCTTCTCTGGAATCCAACTTTAAGAAGGTAACACATGCTGGAAATCATATTAGGGATTATCATTTTCACGGCGATCGTTATTGCGCTGGTGTTCGGTATTATTGGCGCAAAAAGTAAGCTGGTCGCTGAAGGCGATGTGGAAATTCTGATCAACCATGAAAAGAAAATCCATGTGCCAGTGGGTTCAAAGTTGCTGCAAGCCTTGGCCTCTAACGGGTTGTTCGTTTCTTCCGCTTGCGGCGGCGGCGGTACTTGCGGGCAATGTAAAGTGGTCGTGCATTCCGGTGGCGGCGAAATCCTGCCGACAGAATTAAGCCACATCACCAAGCGCGAAGCTGCCCAAGGTGAAAGGCTTTCTTGCCAGGTCGCCTGCAAGTACAACATGGATATCGAAGTGGAAGATGAAGTCTTCGGTATCAAAAAATGGGAATGCACGGTCAAATCCAATAAAAACGTCGCAACTTTTATTAAGGAATTAGTGCTCGAGTTACCCAAAGACGAAAAAATCAATTACCGCGCTGGCGGGTTCATCCAAATCGAATGTCCTCCTCACACAGCTAAATTTAGCGATTTCGCGGTCGAAAAAGAGTACCGCGAAGATTGGGATAAATACAACTTGTGGCGTTATGTCTCCACAGTGAAAGAGCCTGCATTACGTGCGTATTCGATGGCGAGTTATCCTGAAGAAAAAGAAATCATGCTGAACGTGCGGATTGCTACGCCACCGCCTCGTGCAGATGAGAGCGTCCCTCCAGGCATTATGTCGTCTTATATATTTAGCTTGAAACCAGGGGATAAATGTATCGTTTCCGGACCTTACGGCGAATTCTTCGCTAAAGACACGAATGCAGAAATGGTGTTTGTCGGCGGCGGTGCAGGTATGGCGCCCATGCGTTCGCATATTTTCGACCAGCTACGCCGGTTGAAGTCCAAACGGAAAATGACATTCTGGTATGGCGCCCGCAGCAAACGCGAAATGTTCTATGTCGAAGATTTCGACATGTTGGCGAAAGAAAACAAAAATTTTACTTGGCATGTCGCTTTGTCCGAGCCGTTACCGGAAGACAATTGGACAGGTTATACAGGGTTTATCCACAATGTCTTATTTGAAAACTACATTAAGAACCATCCGGCACCGGAAGATTGCGAATATTATTTGTGCGGTCCCCCAATCATGAATACCTCGGTTATCAAGATGTTGCTTGATAATGGCGTAGAACCTGAGAACATCATGCTGGACGATTTTGGTGGCTAATAGATTGTTTGTACGCAAGCAAAACCCTACAAGTTAGTTTATTGGTTATTTCCAATTCACTAGGTGCATTAACAGAAAGCCCCGCACAGAGAGTGTGGGGCTTTTTTCTTGGCAGGGTATGGAAGTTTGGTTCAGCCCTTATTCATCCTTGGTTGGCTACATTATGGCTTAATGCTGGCTAAGGGCATTTGGTCATTGGGAATAATCCGGAAAACAAAGGGGTAGCGGGTGATTTATGAAACGATTAGGCTGGATTATGTTAGCGCTATGCTCATTGTTTTCATCCCCTTTGTTTGCGCTAAGGTGCGGACACTCCTTAGTCCAAATCGGCGACCATAAAGGTTATGTGGCCGATATTTGCGGTGAGCCTGACTCTGTCGAATCACATTTCGAAAAGCGTGGGACTGTAAACCGCGCCGATGTCAGCCGGTATAATTTAAGTAACAGGCAGCAGTTTCCGGATAGTTCGGTTAATTTTGGGCAATCGAATTATGCCGAAATAGAAATCCTTGTCGAAGACTGGTATTACGATTTCGGCAGTTCACGTTTACGCAAAATATTGCGTTTTGAGAACGGCCGCCTTAAAGAAATTTACGATGCAGGCAGAAGAAGGCGCTGATTTTAAATTCTTATCATTAATAAAAAGTGTAGCCGCCAGTTTTATTTAATGGTTCGGTAAAAGGGTTGTTGAAAATTGTTACTTAAAAATAAAAAAAGCTGGCGGATGTTGGCGCTAATCGTTATTTTGTCCGCCTGTAATAACGTTGCCGACCAAAAACAGCAAGCTTATCCCTACAATGCTGTCGGGATGACGATGGGAACAAGCTACAATATTAAGGCGAGCCAATTACCGGACTCCCTTACGCCAAAGGAAATCAACCGCCAAGTTAAAGAAGCGTTGGACAAGGTTAACGGGCAGATGTCTACCTATGATGAAGATTCGGAACTGTCCTTATTTAACCGAAATACATCAACCGATTGGGTCGCGGTTTCACCTGAACTTTACAAGGTTATCAAAGAAGCCTTAAAAATAAGCGAGTTATCGCACGGCTTATTCGATGTGACTGTCGGGGCGTTGGTAAACCTTTGGGGCTTCGGTCCCGAGGAAATTGACGCCAAAACACCTGCCGAAGCCATTGTCAAAGAACGTTTGAACCAAACCGGTTTTCATCGTCTAAAGCTCAAGGCTGAAGGTTTTTTTGTAAAGAAAGACATTCCAGGCCTTTATGTGGATTTGTCCGGTATCGCCAAAGGCTACGGCGTAGACCAAGTGGCATCGTTATTGGAGCGTTTGGGTATCATGGATTATATGGTCGAAATAGGTGGGGAAATCAGGGTAAAAGGGAAAAATAACCAAGGCCAACCCTGGCAAATTGCGGTTGAAAAGCCGACCGTGGAAAGAAGGGCGATTGAAAAAATCCTGGCGATCACCGAAACTGGTATGGCGACCTCCGGCGATTACCGGAATTATTTCGAGGTGCATGGCGTGCGTTTTTCCCATACCATTGACCCGCGGACGGGAAGGCCGATTAAACATAAGTTGGCATCTGTCACTGTCTTAAGTGAAACCTCGATGGAGGCGGATGGTTTGGCGACAGCCTTTATGGTCATGGGTCCCGATGAAGGTTCTAAATTTGCAGAGCAAAACCATATCGCGGCATTTTTTATTATTAAATCTGACAAAGGCTTTGAAGAACAAATGTCTACAGCTTTTGCCGAAAGAACAAAGGTGACGAAATGAATTACTTTTTAGCGACATTTGCGTTAATGTTAATCGTGATTGCCCTCTTGGCAATCGGTGTAATGTTTGGGCGGCGCGCCATCAAAGGTTCGTGTGGCGGCTTGAATACCGGCAACTGCGTATGCGTTACAAAATGCGAAAAACGCAAAAAAATGGAAGCCGAAGGCCAAGCCTAAGCCTTGTAGCAATTTCCGGCTGTTGCCTGTGAAGCAAGCCAGCTTATACTGGCACGATTACGAAACCTTCGGTATCGATCCCAGGCGGGACAGGCCTTCACAGTTCGCCGGGGTCCGTACCGATTTGGATTTCAACATCATCGGCGATCCCTTAGTTTTATATTGTAAACCGCCAGCCGATTACTTACCCAATCCGGAAGCTTGCCTGTTGACGGGAATTAGCCCGCAACTGGCTGAATCCAAAGGTGTAACCGAAGCGGATTTTTGCCGCCTAATCCACGAACAATTCTCCCAGCCCAACACCTGTAGCCTTGGCTACAATTCCATCCGTTTCGACGACGAATTTACCCGCAACTGCCTGTACCGTAACTTTTACGACCCTTATGCACGGGAATGGCAAAACGGCAATTCCCGTTGGGATCTAATCGATGTCGTTAGGGCAACGAAGGCCTTACGGCCTGACGGTATAACTTGGCCTATCGATGCCGAAGGCCGTCCCAGTTTTAAATTGGAAGAACTGACCAAAGCCAATGGAATCGCGCACGAAGCCGCGCATGACGCGCTTTCCGATGTCCATGCCACCATTGCGTTGGCCAAATTACTTAAGGCAGCCCAACCTAAACTGTTTCAGTTTTTGTGGCAGCACAGGACAAAAGCCGAAGCTTTTAACCTGTTGCAATTCGGCAGCTTCAAACCTGTGGTGCACGTGTCAGGCCGATATTCCAGCCTTAAGCACTGTTTGGCTGTCGTCCTGCCACTCTGCAAGCACCCAACCAATACGAATGGGATTATCGTTTACGACCTTTCGGTTGACCCTAACCCATTGGTTAGCCTATCGGTAGAAGATATCCAGCAACGGATTTTTACCGCTACGGCAGATTTGCCGGAAGGAATGGAAAGAATCCCGATTAAAACCGTCCACCTCAATAAATGTCCGGTGTTAGCGCCGATTTCCGTACTTAAGCCGGATGACCGGCAGCGATTGGATATTGACCTGGAAATGTGCATTGCAAATATCGACAAGATCAAATTGGCTCAAGGCTTGGCGGAAAAAATAGCTTCGGTTTTTTCCAAAAATGGCTTTGTGGATTCATGGCAGGAAACCGACCCCGACCTTGCCATTTACAGCGGTGGTTTTTTTTCCGATGCCGATAAACAAAAGATGGCGAAAATTAGGAATGCGCCTGCCGATCAGTTAGTGAACTTTCCATCCAATTTCGATGATAAGCGTTTGGTTGAAATGCTTTTTAGGTATCGGGCGCGTAATTATCCCAGTACGTTGCGGCCTGAAGAACAAACCACATGGCAGGAATTATGCGCAAATAGGGTCACGGGACAACGACAAGACGGTGGAATTACCTTGGATGGGTATTTTGGTGAGTTGTCCAGGTTGAGTGCTAAGACTGCTGGTAACGAAAGCTTTTTAAAGGAACTAGAAGATTTTGCTTTAGCGAAAATGCGGGAGTTAGGTTTGTAGGGTACGCTTTGCGTACCAATAACCATCGAAAAGATACGCTGTGCGCACCCTGCTTGACTTTGGATCGAAAATGCTTATCGTGAAGGTAAATAGGCATTACGCTGTTTATAGCACAGCTACGGTAATGATTTCCAGGTAAGACAGGGTCGTTGCATTTGTCCAGCTAGTTGAGGCATTTTGATTTTAAGCATTCTATCAGTTTGGGATAAGCCGGATGCCGACAACTAGGCAAACCGTGCGTGTATAGAAAACGCGAAACATGTTCTGCACCATAAATTTCCTTAGCAACGTGTAAGGCACAGACCTCGCTATCTATTTCCGCGGGCACGAAGATGGAGGGAGCCTGATGAACTCTTGGGTTCTTCGAAGTTCACTTACAACCGAACGAATATAGTCGCGTGGATAGTTGTGCCTCGACTGATAGACATGCCTGAACTCGTGGGCAACAACCCATACGAACAAGATTTCGTCATAACCAATTGCCTTACGCGAGAGCCAGACCAAGTTTGTGAACTCTTCGCGTTGCATCAGTTGATGTACGTGCAAGGGAGTGCGATCAGTTGGACGGTCACGTGTCCATAAGAAGGCGACATCATTGAACTCGTCGAGGACTGTTGAATTACCTGAATAATCGGTAAAGTCAAGCATCACATGGCTTGGCTGATACTCTTCGCCTAAGAAATCCGCGACATGCCGGATCATGCAGATTTGTGAGGAGAAGTTATTGCTTGGGTGGGCGAGGATCTGCATACATGATCTGAGACGGCTTACATTATCTAAACGGCAACAATTGTCAAATAATAAGCTTAATTGATCGTAAATGAATGTTTAATTTTAAGTAACTGTTTAATATGGGGTTATTATAATTTATCGCATAAGTTATCCAAATAATAACGAGATCGATTCATATAATGGGGTTGAGTAAAGAGCCACGCAACTTGCCTAAACATCAAAATTAAAATCAACCTAACGCCCCAACACCTTAGTCAAAAAATCATTCTCCGCCATAAGCTGGCCGATTTTGGCATGGCGGTTATCAATCGTTTTAGTGCTGCTTTCCGGTAGATCATTGTCACCCTCAAACACGCGGCTCAGGTTGTTCAGCATTTGCTGTTTCCATAAGCCCACCTGGTTTGGATGGACGGCGTATTCCAAAGCCAATTCGGCATGGGATTTTTCGCCCTTTATGGCGCTTAGCGCTATCTGGGCTTTAAAATCGGCTGAATAAGACCTGCGTTCTTCTTGGATGATATAGTCGGTCGAAAATTTTCTTCTTTCGATATACATGGTTATTTCCTCGATAGTAATAATTATTTAGGCGTCCGCCCTTTAGCGTTTTCTGGATGCAAGGGCGTGACAAATACTCTTTTCTTTTGGGTAATTATTTAGGCTTTTAAAGAAAAAAGCTATTAGCAAAAATACCTATATCCGGATTTTTTTAAAGCTAATTTTATGTCTTTTTTTACTGGTGGGTTATTGATGCCGTTTGGATAAAAATAGTCCGGCAGTTTTGGGCGAGAAAATTGCCTAAATCTGCGGTAGACTATTTGCTGACTATATATAACGATCAATCGGGGTATGCGTGGTTAAGGCAAGTGAATTAAAGAAAGGCATGGTGGTAGAGGTAAACGGCATGCCGCATGTGGTCAAACAGATTGAAGTAAGGAACCCTTCGTCCAGGGGGGCTTCGACTTTGTATAAGGTCAGGTTCAATAACCTGAAAACGGGGCAAAAACTGGACGAGTCCCTGAAAGGCGATGATTCCTTCAAGGAAGCCGATTATGTGCGCGCCAAGGCGCAGTTTTCCTATGTCGATGGCGACAATTATGTGTTCATGAATGTCGAGGATTACACCCAATATGCCTTATCCAGCGAAGACTTGGAAGGCCAGATAGGTTACTTGACTGACGGGCTTGAAGGGATAGTCGCCTTGCTGGTGGACGATGAAGTGATTGGGATTGAACTTCCCAGTTCTGTTGTTATGTCTATCGTAGATACTTCGCCCGCAATTAAAGGCGCAACCGCGAGCGCCAGGACGAAAACGGCACGGTTGACGACCGGTATTGAAATCCAGGTTCCTGAATATTTGGAGGTGGACGAATTGGTGAAGGTCAATACAGAAACCGGAAAGTTTATGTCCCGTGCATAAGCCGTACTGTCAAGCTGATTTTATAACTACAAAAAAGATGTAAGGGGCAAGATGCACATCGATGTCACGGGTAAAACAGATCGCTTTAACCTATCGGTCGTTGGTGAAGATTTCATCAACGATTGCTGTTTTGGGGAAGATTTTTCCAAGTGGCTGGTTAAGGGATTGTCAGCCGTGGGTGTTGTAGCTAACGTTATTTGTATGGAGGATTTTGGCTGGTCAAACCAAGCAACCTTTAATGGCGCGACCTACCTGATGTGTGTTGCGGGCAATTCCGACGAGGATACCGACCGCCCAAATTACGGGACTTGGCATGTCATGCTTGAACGGCACCGAACATTTAAGGATAAAATTTTCGGGAAAAATAAGGCATTGGCTACCGACCCGATTGTAGATAAGGTTGTGCAATTGTTGCGTACGGGTGGTTTTTCTGAAGTTACGGTTGATGCTTAATAATCCTTAAAATATTGAGTTTTAGTAGTATTCCATTGAAATCCCAAGAAAAATCATTCGATAGCAAAGCGTTCCTAAAGTCGCTGACCAAGCGCCCCGGCATCTATAAGATGCTGGACGACAAAGGCGAGATCATTTATATCGGGAAGGCTAAGAACCTTAAAAGCCGAGTTTCAACTTATTTCAATAACCAAGTGGCTTCGCCGAAGCAGCAGACAATGGTGGCGAAGGTTGCTAATATCGAGGTGACCGTAACCCACACGGAAGGCGAAGCCTTATTGCTGGAATCCCAACTCATTAAACGCTACAAGCCGCGCTACAATATATCGCTTAGGGATGACAAATCATTCCCTTATATCTATCTTTCCAACCAGGATTTTCCGCAACTGACCTTTCACCGCGGTGCAAAAAATAAGCGTGGTCAGTATTTTGGTCCATATCCGAGTGCAGGGGCTGTTAGGGAAAGCTTAAAATTATTGCAGAAAATTTTCCCGGTCAGGCAATGCGATGATACGGTTTTCAATAACCGCACCAGGCCTTGCCTACAATATCAGATCGGGCGTTGCACCGCACCTTGTGTCGGTCTGATCGACAAACAGGGCTATGCAGAAGACGTCGCCAGCACAGCCATGTTCTTGGAAGGCAAGGGTAGTTTGTTGATCGAACGGCTGATCGCCAAAATGGAACAGGCCGCAGCCGGATTAAAATACGAGCTGGCCGGGGTTTATCGGGACCAAATCGCCAGGCTCCGTACTGTATTGGAAAAGAATTTTGTCCACGGCGAGCGCGGCGATGTCGATATTATTGCTTGTGCAACCAAGGCAAATGCAGCCTGCATCCAAGTGTTTTTCATCCGCAACGGCCAACACCTAGGCAATAAGGTATTTTTCCCAAAAATGATTGAAGCTTATGGTTCCGGTGCCGTCATCGAAGCCTTTATTCCCCAGTATTATCTCGATAAGCCAGTGCCTTATGAGCTGATTGTCAGCGACGAGCCGGAACAAATCGGGCTTTTGGCTGACGTGCTCGCCAAGCTGGCTAAACATTCGGTTTCGATTTCCCGTAATGTGCGCGGCGAACGTTCCAAGTGGCTGCAAATGGCTTTGGCAAATGCGGAAAATTCGCTGCTGAGCAAGTTAGCCGATAAACAGGGGATCTATACCCGTTTCCTTAGCTTACAGGAGGAATTGGGCTGTAAGGAAACGCCCAAGCGCCTGGAATGCTTCGACATTAGCCATACCCAGGGCAACCAAACCGTAGCGTCTTGTGTGGTGTTTGACCGGGACGGGCCGGTAAAGTCCGCTTACCGCCGTTTCAATATCGAAGGCATAACGGGCGGCGACGATTACGCTGCCATCCATCAAGCGGTATTACGGCGTTTCAAACGGTTGAAACAAGGGGAACATGAGGCGCCGGACATCCTGTTTATCGATGGAGGAAAAGGCCAAGTCGGGGTGGCGCAAAAGGCTTTAACCGAATTAGGGGTAAATGATGTTATGATAGTCGGCGTTTCCAAGGGGCCGGACAGGAAGGCGGGTATGGAAAAGTTGATCCTGGTTGAGCAGGAGCAACCTGTCAATGTCACTACAGGCGCAAGCGGTTTGCTACTCATCCAGCATATCCGTGATGAGGCGCACCGGTTTGCCATAACAGGCCATAGACAATGGCGCGGCAAAGTGGCGAAACAATCCGTGTTGGAAGGAATCTCAGGCCTGGGCGCTAAGCGTAGGCAAGTATTATTGAAACAATTTGGTGGGTTGCAAGGTATTGAACAAGCTGGGGTGGACGCGCTCTGTAGCGTTAGCGGCATAAGCAAACAATTGGCGCAAAAAATTTACGACAACTTTCATCATCTAGATGACCATTGACTATAACTTACCGACATGCCTGACTTTTTTGCGGCTTGCGTTAATTCCACTGCTTGCGGTTGTCTTCTATTTGCCTTGGGCATATTCCAATATTGCATGCACATTAATTTTTTCCATTGCCGGGATCAGCGATTGGTTGGACGGCTATTTAGCCAGAAAAATGCAACTGGAAACACCGTTCGGAGCGTTTCTCGATCCTGTGGCCGATAAAGTGATGGTGGCGATTGTTCTTGTCTTAATCGTGCAACAACAGGCAAACCCCTATCTGGCTTTACCGGCCGCAATCATCATAGGCCGGGAAATCACTATTGCTTCGCTCAGGGAATGGATGGCCGAAATCGGTCAGCGCGGTAAGGTAAAGGTGTCTGTGCTGGGAAAATGGAAAACAACTGCACAAATGATAGCAATCGGCCTGTTGCTTTACCGTGAAGATTTGCACGGAATCCCAGTTAACTCAATCGGTTACGTTTTGCTTTACATCGCGGCCGCGTTAACCCTTTGGTCTATGGTAAATTACTTAAGCGCCGCCTTCAAACCCCCGTCAGACAGTCAGGTTTAGTATCCAAGGCTTAACGCCGTTCAAATTATACTGCGGACACCAATCATCTTTGAAAAAAGGGACAGAAGTGCCTGGATGATAAAGACAAATCAGCGACCATGGATACAAGTGAGTTTAAGGGAGCGTGTACGGCTCAAGTGGGGACGGTTAGCTACCACATGAAAGTATTAGTCAGTTTATTTATAGATTATCCCTTAAGATATAGGTTTGCTGTTAGGTTGTTTTAGGTTCATCAGATGAAAGCTTTTGTTAGGTTGATATAAGGTAATTGATCCAATTTAGGGCTATTATGTGTTGCTAAAGCCTCAATTTATAAGCTTATTTTCATAACAAAGGATCTTGACGAAAATCAGGATACCCTAACGAAAATAATCATTGCATTTATTTTCCAGATCTGATTTAATTTAAGCGAAACTTAAGAAAAGCTAAAGCTGTCGTAAGGCAGTGACAGAAAGTCGCGGGTACTGGTGCCCAGGAAAGCCGAACTTCCGATTGTGGTGCGTAAAGCCGCAAAAGGTTGTTCGGCTTTTTTATTTTCCACATTAAGGAGATAATTTTATGAAAATACAACATACTATATTAGCAAGTTTGGTGGTAATGCTTTTAACCACTAGCGCTGTTTGGGCTGATAAGGGTAAGGGCAATCGTGGTCCGAAATTCGATGTTCCTAAAAAGTTTAAAAATTATGAAGGCCCAGAAATTAGTGCGGCCACTGCAACCGTCCCTCTTGCCCTGTTATCCGGCATTGTCCTGTTGATGAAGGAAAGGTCGCGCTCTAGACGTCCATCCAAACCTGAATAATAAAAATCCTTAATTGTAAGAATTTCTAGCGTTGTTTACAGTATTCAGGAGAATACTGTAGATGAATA
>CAYSYU010000003.1:109406-200333 GCA_964435245.1 uncultured Methylomagnum sp. | reverse complement strand
TTTCAGAGATTACTCTCTTAGCCAAGTGTCCGCTAGACCGGGGCAAGATCAAAAAGAGCTTGCGACAACTTATATTCGCTCTTTTTAATACTTTATGAATGGGAACAAGACGTACGGTTTGTTCGTGTCCATGAATCATGTCAAAATCTTTTTTCACAGATGCATAACTGGACTTCGGAAATGATGAATGAGTTTCGCCGTCTACCGAATGAAATTGATGAACTGCTTTCCCAACCTGATATTGAAGGTACATATAAAATTACACTTGTTTTTAATCCTCCTCCAGGTATGGGTGAGTTTGAAAAAGAATTAGAAAAACTTCAAATTGATCCTCAATTCATCTTTGCTTATGCCAATGATAACTAAAATTTTTTATAACCCATAAGTTAAGATAAATAGCGTTTAACACTATCAAACCTCAAACAAAACGATGAACACAATCAGTTCGTCATACCAATTTTTTCCAGAAACTTGTACAATATCTAGTTACGTACCCGCTAAACAAATCGGTAAATCAACTGGTTTAACCAACATGGCAGGTCAAACGGCCTCTTCTTGAAGGCAGGATATCATAAGTTTATTGAGGTGAGCGTGGAGTTAAGCGGTGCAGAAATACTGATCCATAGTCTTAAGGACGAAGGGGTAGAGTATATTTTCGGTTATCCGGGTGGGGCAGTCTTGCATATCTATGACGCACTGTTTCAACAAGATGCAGTCAAGCACATCCTGGTACGTCATGAGCAAGGCGCGACCCATGCCGCCGACGGCTACGCCCGTTCGACCGGCAAACCCGGCGTGGTGTTGGTCACCTCCGGCCCCGGCGCAACGAACGCCATCACAGGCATCGCCACCGCTTACATGGATTCCATACCCATGGTTGTTATATCGGGACAAGTGCCTTCGCCTGTCATTGGCAGCGATGCGTTCCAGGAAGTCGATATGGTCGGGATCAGCCGCCCGTGCGTAAAGCATAATTTCCTGGTCAAAGACGTTAACCTGATCGCGGAAACTATCAAAAAGGCCTTTTATGTGGCGACCTCAGGCCGTCCCGGCCCTGTGGTTGTCGACATTCCCAAGGATATCACCGATCCTCGCATCAAAGTGCCATACAAATATCCCAAGAAAGTCAGCATCCGCTCTTACAATCCAGCGGTAAGCGGCCATAAAGGCCAGATCAAGAAAGCGGTTGAGTTATTGCTCACCGCCGAGCGCCCGATGATTTATTCCGGCGGCGGCGTCGTCATCGGTGAAGCCAGCAAGGAACTGACGGAATTCAGCCAACTCCTGGGCTATCCGGTTACGAATACGCTGATGGGCTTAGGCGCTTATCCGGCAACCGACAAGCAATTCATCGGTATGTTGGGCATGCACGGCACCTACGAAGCCAATATGGGCATGCACGAGAGCGATGTCATTATCGCCATCGGCGCACGCTTTGATGACCGGGTAACCGGCAAACTCGACCAGTTTTGCCCTTATGCCAAGATTATCCATATCGATGTAGACCCGGCTTCCATTTCCAAAACCGTTAAGGTGGACATCCCCATCGTCGGGGAAGTCAAGCCGGTCCTCGAGCAGATGATTGAGCTTATCAAGGAAAGCAAAAAAACGCCCGATAAAAAAGCGTTGGTTGCCTGGTGGGAGCAAATCAAACAATGGCAATCCAACAATTGCCTGGAATACGACCGTCAAAGCAAACTGATTAAGCCGCAATATGTCATCGAACAATTGTATGAGGTCACTAAAGGCGAAGCTTATATAACCTCCGATGTCGGCCAGCATCAGATGTGGGCGGCACAGTATTATCATTTCGACAAGCCGCGGCGCTGGATCAATTCCGGCGGCTTAGGGACGATGGGCTTTGGCTTACCTGCTGCTATCGGCGTTAAACTGGCGCACCCCGATGCCGATGTCGCCTGTGTGACCGGAGAAGCCAGTATCCAGATGTGTATCCAGGAATTGTCGACGGCTTTACAGTATAAAACGCCGGTCAAGATCATTAACCTGAACAACCGTTATATGGGAATGGTGCGCCAGTGGCAGGAGTTCTCATACGAAAGCCGGTATTCGCATTCATACCTGGATACGATACCTGAGTTTGTGAAGCTGGCGGAAGCCTATGGCCATGTCGGGATACGTATCGACAAACCGGAACAGGTAAGGCCCGCATTAGAAGAGGCCTTTGCCCTGAAAGACAGGACAGTTTTTTTGGACATCATCACTGACCAAGCAGAGAACGTTTATCCGATGATAGAAGCCGGCAAAGGCCATCATGACATGAAATTGCGGGTTGCCGCTACAGGGACGACAACAGATAGGGAACTGGCCTGATGAGACATATCATTTCGATTTTATTGGAGAACGAATCCGGTGCCCTGTCGCGGGTATCGGGACTGTTCTCTGCGCGTGGGTACAATATTGAATCCTTAACCGTTGCGCCGACCGAAGACCCCAGCCTATCAAGAATGACTTTGGTAACTAGCGGTAGCGACCAGATTATTGAGCAAATCACCAAGCAGCTCAATAAGCTAATCGATGTCGTCAAATTGATCGATTTGGCCGACTCCTCCCATATCGAAAGGGAGTTGATGTTAATCAAGGTCAGGACCACGGAAAAGACACGGGTTGAAGTCAGAAGTTTGGCCGATATTTTTCGCGGCAGAATCCTGGACATATCATCGGATACTTACGTGATCGAAGTGACCGGGCCATCCGAAAAACTGGACGCTTTCATCGCCGCCAACGACCCAGACAGCATCATCGAAGTTGTCCGTTCCGGGGCGACGGGTATCTTAAGGGGCGAAAAAGGTTTACATTTATAATGCCTACCAAATAACAATTTTTATTTTCAAGAAACAGGAAAACACATGCAAGTTTATTACGACAAAGATGCCGATCTCTCAGTGATCAAGGCGAAGAAAGTAGCCATTATCGGGTACGGTTCGCAAGGCCACGCCCACGCCTTAAACTTGAAAGAATCCGGCGTAACGGTTGTCGTTGGGTTGCGTAAAGGCTCGCCTTCCGTAGCGAAAGCGGAAGCCCATGGCTTGACGGTTAAGGAAGTGCCGGAAGCGGTTGCAGATGCCGATATTGTCATGATCTTGACTCCCGATGAATTTCAGGCGCAGTTATATAAATCGGAGATATTGCCGAACATCAAACAGGGTGCGGCTTTGGCGTTTGCGCATGGATTTTCTATCCTGTTCAACCAGGTCGTGCCGCGGGCAGACCTGGACGTCATTATGATCGCGCCCAAAGCGCCTGGGCACACCGTGCGTTCAGAATTCGTCCGCGGGGGCGGGGTTCCTGACCTTATTGCCATCCATAAAGATGTGTCGGGGCAAGCCAAAGCGATATGCCTGTCTTATGCCTCCGCAATCGGCGGCGGCCGTTCAGGTATTATCGAAACCACTTTCCGCGATGAAGCCGAAACCGACCTGTTCGGCGAACAAACCGTATTGTGCGGCGGCGCAGTCGAACTAATCAAAGCCGGATTTGAAACCCTGGTCGAAGCAGGTTATCCGCCAGAAATGGCCTATTTCGAATGCCTACATGAGCTGAAACTAATCGTCGACCTCATGTATGAAGGCGGTATCGCCAATATGAACTATTCCATCTCGAATAATGCCGAGTACGGTGAATATGTTACCGGCCCTAAAGTTATCAATGCGGAAAGCCGCTTGGCCATGAAAGAAGCCCTGGCAAACATCAGGAACGGCAGTTATGCTAAACGCTTCATCATGGAAGGCATGTCCAACTACCCTGAAATGACGGCCCAACGCCGTTTGAATGCCGAGCATCCGATTGAAGTCGTCGGCGCCAAACTCCGTAGCATGATGCCCTGGATTAAAGCGAACCAGCTTGTCGACCAATCCAAAAACTGAGAAGGTTTTAATTTCCAAACAAAAAAGCCCGCTAAGACGGGCTTTTTTGTTGTTTAAGGTTTCTTCTTTATCCTATCAATAAAGCACGCCGATCAGTACGGCATTCCAGGTTATCGACAGTATGATATAAAACCTGGTAACTAGCTGTTCAACGCAGGCGCATAAGGCATATCTATGGTAGGGATATGGCTGTCAAGCCAGCTTTTTACAAACTTGGTTGTTTCTTGGTTAACTTCGGCCTGCCCTGCATGGAATTTGGCTTGCAAATCGGCGCAGGTTGCGATCAATTTATCATGCTCCGCTTTATGGGCGGCATAACCGCTATAGCCTTTTTCCTGCATCAATTTTTCTTCGGTATTGAAATGTTCGACCACAAAATTGATCAATGCATCGAGTTTTGACCCTATCGCATTGCGGTCACTGCCACTGGCCACCTCATGTAATTCATTCAACAACCCAAACAACGTCTTGTGTTGGGAATCACAAATATCGACCTTGGTACCGTACTGCTCTGCTGTCCACGTGATTAATGCCATGTAATAACTCCTCAAACTGTAGTTAGCTTTATATTGTTCATATTTATTGGCTCTCTATTTAACCTGATGGTTTAATAAAGGGCGCCAGTTGAACTTTTGTTATTGATTCGGCCTTAAGAAGTTTTAACTCCCGTTCGCCTTGAGCCTGTCGAAAGGCGCATGTGCTTCGACAAGCTCAGCACGAACGGTTCAAACATTAAAGGGTCAAATCTATAATATTGGATGCTTTCCGATAATTATGCCTTTTGCGGGCTTCAAGTATCGGAAAGCCCTTATATTCTAGAATGCGGACGGAGTTGCAAATTTGATATAAATCAAAAAAACTGCGTTTTTATCTTGTATTAATTTTTAAGGCGATGGATCTGCCATTTAGCAATCCATTAAATGAGGCGCACCATGGGAATGGTGCGCGTTTTTGCTTGTACAAGGATCTTATTGGATGTTTATGCCTTCAATGCCGCATTTAGTGGCATCGAAATATAACGCCTGACCCAAAATTAATGGCCGACTGTTACCCTAGCACCCTTAGTTTGGCCGATTTCAGACAAGGTTTGGTTGAACCACGGGGCGTCGATATCGAACGGTTTGCCGCCCTTAATGCGCGGGAACTCAATCGCCCTTAAAACATTGCCACGGTCTTCGTCATGGCCTATCACGCCCGACTCACGGCGGAAGGCGCATTCGACGGCCAAATCCGCGCAAGATTTGATGAGGCGGATGTCTTCAACATTGGAAGCGGCGGCCCGCGCGAAATAACCGGATTTTTGCACCAGCGTTTTTTCGGCGCCGATCATTTGGGCGAATTGTTCACCAAACCATTTGCCTGGGTTGACGGCATCCAGCTTGACGTGCCCGAAAGCGTCCCTGGGAACTTCCTGCCCCTTAGCCTGCATTTCCGCGACGATGGATTCAACCCCAGCGCCTTCGGAGATAAAAATATTCACGCAGTCCACTTTGTCCATGACGGCGCGTAAACGTTTGGCTTCGGCTTCCAAATCGATCGCCATCTCGGGGATAAACACCCCGTGGACTTCATAGGTCGCCCGGTCTAACCCCAATTCCGGCAACCACTCTGCCCGTGCCAGCATATTCCGGTATTCAAGGGCTGTTGCCGCCGTCAACCAACCGCAACTGCGGCCCATAACTTCATGCACTATCAACATCCGCGGATTGGAATTATTTTCTGCGACGACATTCCAAAAGTAACGCGCGCCTTGTTCAGCAGCCGTCCAAGCGCCCAGTGATTGCTTGATAGGAAAGACATCGTTATCGACAGTTTTTGGCAGGCCGATAACGGTCAGGCCGTAGTTATTGTTCGCCAGGAATGCGGCCAAATCGGCGGCGGCGGTATTGGTGTCGTCGCCGCCGATGGTGTGCAGGATATCGACGCCGTCTTTAACCAATTGGTCGGCGGCGACTTTTTGCGGGTCTTGGCCTTCTTGGACTAAACCTCGCTTGACGCAGTCTTTAACGTTAGTCAGTTTAACCCGGCTATTACCGATAATCGAACCGCCGAATTTATGCAATAAACCGGCCTTTTCGCGGACTTCCGGCGTTACTTTATAGGAATCGCCCAGCAATAGGCCTTTGTAACCACTGCGGTAGCAAATAATTTCAATTGAAGGGTCAATTTCACTGTAACGTTCGATAAGGCTGCCGATGGCGGAATTAAGGCAAGGGGCTAAACCGCCTGCCGTGAGTATTGCGACTTTTTTTGGTTTATTCATGATAAATTGTCTATGTTAGGGTAAAAACTTTAGGGTTTATGACGATAGGCCGATCACCCGATACAGCCTTCGCTACGTAAGGGTGCGCGAATTTTATCATAGTTGCACCTGAATTTTTTAGAGTTAGTTTTTCTTAGTGCCTAAGGCTTCCAGATAACTTGCTTCCAATAGAGGGATCAAGCCAAAGATTAATCTTAGGCGTAATATTTCGACCCGATGTATAATTTTCAATTGAACCCTCAGCAATAAAGCCAATTCCGATAACCAATGGATAAACCTAAACAAAGCTCAATTCGTCGCCGTGGAATCTATTTACTGCCAAATTTGTTGACGACTGGTGCGTTATTCGGCGGTTTTTACGCAATTATTTCCGCAATCGGCGGACGTTTTGAAACCGCAGTCATCGCTATTTTTATTGCAATGATATTGGATGGCCTGGATGGAAGGGTTGCCCGGTTAACTAATACCCAAAGCGAATTTGGCGTACAGTACGATAGCCTGTCGGACATGACTTCTTTCGGGTTGGCGCCAGCCTTGGTTATGTACCTATGGGCTTTCGCCAGCTTCGGTAAGGCAGGCTTGTTCGCCGCCTTTGTCCATACGGCGGGAGGGGCATTACGGTTGGCGCGGTTTAACGCCCAAATAAGTACGGACGATAAGCGGTATTTCCAGGGATTGCCAAGCCCTGCGGCGGCGGCAGTCCTTGCGGGATTTATCTGGATGTCTCTCGAACACGGTTACGATATCAGTGTAGTCAAATATCCGGCTTTAGTGCTGACGGTCAGCACCGGTTTGTTAATGGTGAGCAATTTCCGTTATTCCAGTTTTAAGGAAGCGCACCTAAAAGGGAAAGTCACCTTTTTCGTCGCCATTTCAGTCATGCTGGGCATTGCTTTTGTGATGGCGAAACCGGAAGTTATGCTGTTCTTGTTATTTTTAACCTACGCAATCTCCGGCCCCGTAATTACCCTGGTCATGCGTAAACGACGCTTACAGGAGCGGAAGTTATAAAAACCGCTTGTGGTTAAGAAACTATTCAGCTATATTTTGAATATGCAACCTCAAAACGCAAAACAAAGCCAAATCGGTTATTTTAAAGTTAGCTTAGCTAATACAAGGCTAAGTGCTTGTTTGCGCCTGTCCCTAAGAATCCTGCCCTGACGGGCATTAGATTCTTTTTTCAAAAAATTCAAACCCTCATTTTTGTCCGGCTATTATTTTAAATAGCTGATTGCCATCCATTGATGGAGTTTTCATGAAAGACCAATTGATAATTTTCGACACCACCTTGCGGGATGGTGAGCAAAGCCCGGGCGCATCGATGACGCGCGACGAAAAAATACGTATTGCCAGAGCCTTGGAACGTTTAAAAGTCGATGTGATTGAAGCGGGATTCCCGGCTGCAAGCCCAGGCGATTTTGAAGCCGTCCAAGCCGTAGCCAATGTCATCAAGGAAAGCACCGTGTGTGGGCTGGCAAGGGCATTGGACAAGGATATCGACCAAGCCGGGGCGGCTTTAAAAGGTGCGGCGAAATCCAGGATTCACACCTTTATCGCCACCTCCCCTATCCACATGCAAATGAAACTGCATATGCAACCGGATCAGGTCATCGACTATGCGGTGAAAGCGGTAAAACGCGCGAGGCGATTTACTGACGATGTCGAATTTTCCCCTGAAGATGCAGGCCGTTCCGAAGAAGATTTCTTGTGCCGAATCCTTGAGGCCGTCATTGATGCCGGCGCGACAACCTTAAATATTCCGGATACCGTCGGTTACAGCGTACCGCAACAATTCGGTGCGACTATTGCCAACCTGATCCAACGCATACCGAATTCGGATAAGGCTATATTTTCAGTCCATTGCCATAATGACTTAGGCCTGGCAGTGGCGAATTCCTTATCTGCGGTAATAAATGGCGCCAGGCAGGTGGAATGCACCATTAATGGCCTGGGTGAGCGGGCCGGAAATGCATCGCTTGAGGAAGTCGTCATGACGGTGCGAACCCGTCATGACGTGTTTACCTGCCAGACACGGATTGATACCAAAGAAATCTTGAACTGCTCTAAACTCGTATCTTCCATTACCGGCTTTCCTGTGCAACCCAATAAAGC
Source organism: uncultured Methylomagnum sp. (assembly GCA_964435245.1). Taxonomy (GTDB): domain Bacteria; phylum Pseudomonadota; class Gammaproteobacteria; order Methylococcales; family Methylomonadaceae; genus Methyloglobulus. The sequence goes on along the minus strand of CAYSYU010000003.1, from coordinate 192,074 downwards.
CATTGTGGGCGCCAATGCATTTGCCCATGAAGCAGGTATCCATCAAGACGGGGTGTTGAAAAACCGCGAGACTTACGAAATCATGCGCGCCGAAGACGTCGGCTGGTCGGCCAACCGGATGGTGTTGGGCAAGCATTCCGGCCGGAACGCCTTTAAAAGCCGGATGGCGGAATTGGGCGTGGAATTCCAGTCCGAAGAAGAATTGAACGAGGCATTCTCACGTTTTAAGCAACTCGCAGACAAAAAGCACGAAATTTTCGATGAAGATTTACAGGCCTTGATTTCGGAGGTCGGATTCGAAGCGGAAGACGAACATATCAAGCTGGTAGCCTTAAAAGTTTGTTCGGAAACGGGCGAGATCCCGAATGCAAAAGTTACCTTACGGATAGACAACAAAGAAGTGACCGGTAACTCTGAAGGCGGAGGTGCCGTTGACGCCAGTTTGAAGGCGATTGAAAAACTGGTGAAATCGGACGCGCTATTAGCCGTTTATTCGGTCAATAACATCACTAACGGTACCGATGCCCAAGGCGAAGTTACCGTCCGCCTTGAAAAAGGCGGGCGTATTGTCAACGGACTGGGTGCCGATACGGATATTGTAATTGCATCCGCTAAAGCTTATGTCAATGCGGTCAACAAGTTGCTCAGTCCAGACCAGCGACGACATCCGCAGAAGGGGGATGTTTAAAAAACAGGCGAAAGGCTAAAGGCGGAAATTTTGTAGGGCGTATAAGCGAAGCGTCATCCGCCAAATGGAACATCTTCAATACGGCGCATGACGCATTAGCTTATGCGCCCATTTCGCCGGACGGGGCATGTTGCCCAGTCTGTAATGTTCCAACTATGTTCAAGCCGACAGCATCGGTAAAATGGGGAACATACCCCGACATGCGAAAGTAATTTGATCGAATTACAACAATACCTCGGACAATTTAGCGGCCACTTCCAATACCGACACACCGATGTCTTTCAAGCTAGTGGCTGCTTCTTTGATGCCTTTCAAGCTGAGCTCATACCATTCCCGGTTAGGATGGATTTTCTCGCTTTGATTGACCAAAATTTCCGCGTTTTCCGCCAGGGTTTCCATAACTTGCTCCTGCTCCGCCGGAACTTTGGCGTTCAGTTCTTTAATTTCGTTTAACAATTCCGCCAACAAAGACTTAACTTCACTGTTGCCTGGAGTTGTTTGTAAATGATTCAAGCTGTTTGCTATGGTTTGGGCAGCGGCGACCGAACCGTAAATGGTGCTGTTGATTATGGATTGATTAATCATCCTTTGCTCCTCGCTTTGGAATACTTGTGTTTTATCATGGTAGTGGTTACTAATATTTACAGCTTGTTCCAAATTCTTTCGTGCAGCATCCGGCAAAATGCTACCCAAAATTAAATTCAGATCGTATTTATACCCGGACTCGGCTATGTAATATGGTTGCTTCTGTCGCGCACAAGCCAGTAATTGCTGGTAAGGCGCTTTATCTTTAATTTGCTCCGCTCCGAAAGTATTTTGTTTACACCGCGCCGATTTCGGCAAGGTTACCCACTCCCGGTATTCCAGCTTTAAATCACCAAACACGCCAATCATTTCATCCCGCAGAATGTCCAGATAATCTTTTGCGTCGCGGCCTGTGATTTTAATTACCAACAGACGACTCGTATAATCAGCAAAGACATACGCTTGGGCTTGTTTACTTTTACTGACAAACACCGCGCCATCCTGGCACAGCAGGTCGTCTTTAATTTCTTCGTGGCGACTGACCTAAAATTGGCCGATTAAATTGCGCGGCAAAAAGCTGGTGAAGGCGAACTCAAAATGCAGCACCTCGTCGCTTTTAAATTCAGCCAGAAAATGCGGCAATTCGCCTGCCAGCAAAGCCGGGATTAAGACCGTATTGTTCTGTTTCGATAACGGATAACACAACTTAAATTTTTGCATCGCCTTGATTAAAAACAGACATTTGTCCCCCGGATAGCTCAGCAGATGCTCGTATTCGTCCTTCACCGGCGTGTCTTTTAAAAGTTTTAAGACATCATTCGAAGTCAAACGGGCTTGCTTGGCGTTAATCAGCGTGTAAATCCCCCAGGTCAGCCAGCGCGGATTCAGCATGTAGGAATTGTGAAAATCTTTTAGGTCATCAAAGTGCAGCATCACGCCCAGCTTATCGAAAATATCCACCAACCAAGCCCTGTCCAAGTCGCCTTCATTGCTGACTTGGTGGCGATCACAGATCGCATTAAACTTATCCTCGCTTAAAAACGCCTGCTCCAGCGAATCTTGGCGCAGTTCCTCCAGCACCTGCTCTTGGGCGGGCGTAAATAACACTAGGTGCATCCCCACGTTTTGCAGTTCTGCCGTCAGCGCCTGCACAAAACAATCGAATTGGGCTTTATATGTGCTTTGGGCATGTGTGCAAGAGACGGGAAAGTAGCCTCTGATATTGGGATATTTTTCCGTTAAGGTTTGCAGTTGCAAATTAATGCCCGCTTCATCGGCTTTGTTGCCAACCAACAATACCGGAGCGTTGCCGCCGAAAATTTTGATGTGCTGCAACCAATACTCGGCCTGCTCGCTGTCTTTGATGTCGGTGCGGGCGTTCAACACCACCACATACACGCAGGACGAACGCAAAAAGAACTGATGGGTAGAGTGGAACATCACCTGCCCGCCAAAGTCCCAAAAATGGGCTTTAATCTCCGTACCGGGCACGTCCCAATCGCGGATGGCGATGCCCGGTGTCATCGGTTCTTTACCAGGTATCACGATTTCACCGTGCAAGGCACGAATTAACGAAGTTTTGCCCGCTTCGCCGTAGCCGATAAAAATGGTGCGCACGCGGTTTAACGGCTGTTTGGGTTGCTGGTCAACCGACGGTTGGCTCAGGCTTTTCAGGTAAGCATTGATTTTAGCAGGGCCTTGCGCCTCGATTTCTTTGGGGATAAACACCCATTGATGAAGCAAGTTACGATCTATCGCCTTGCCTTGCAGGTGTTCTTCATACCAAGCCAACCACACTTCAAATCCGGCATTCAGGCTGAGTACATCGCAGCGAAACTGGCCCAATAACGTCTGGAAGGATTCGGGCATGGCATTCTGCCATAACGGCGTTACCCATAAATCGGCGGGATTATTAGCACCAAGAAACCATAAATCATAGTGTATAGCGTTTATTGCATCTCCTTCTGCTGCGGCGTAGGCATCACGGTCGGCGTAGTAGTAGTCAGCGGCGTGGGCAGCGTAGTCGGCTCGGTCGGCGTAGTAGTCGGCGGCGCGGGCGGCGGCGTGGGCAGCGGCGGCGACGGCGTGAGCAGCGTCAGCGCGGGCGGCGTTGGCAGCGGCGCGGGCGGCGTAAGCTGCGGCGCGGGCGGCGTAAGCTGCGGCGCGGGCGGCGTAAGCTGCGGCGTAGGCAGCGGCGCGGGCGGCGTAAAATGCGGTGTAGTCGATGTCGTAGGCGTCGGCGGCGGCGTGAGCTGCGTCGGCTTTGAAGGCGGCGGCGTAGCTGGCGTCGGCGGCGGCACGGGTGAAGGCGTTGGCGGCGTAGGCATTGTCGGCGCAGGCGGCAGCGCAAGCCCTAAAAATGGCCAATAAATGGTCTGCTCTTGCTTCCTCTAGCCAATAAGGAAAAGCTTTTTTTTCGATGCCTATTAATTCGGATGACAACGACGATTTTGAGGTTACCGCCAATAGCGGCAACACCCGCATTGCCGAACGCAAGGCTAAAATGATTAGTTTCTCCCTTGGCCAATCTTTGATGCAGAGTTCAATTTCTTTTCTGAAAGCTTCGATATCGTCCATTTTGCACCGCTACGTTTGAAAGGTTTATTGTACAACCAATACCTAAGCTTGCAGCAGAGCCGTACGATTACGCTACGCTAATCGTATCTACAACCTGCATTAATGCATTCCTATAATGATACGGATTGCGATAAAATTTAACTTATGTGGCAATTAATCATCTCGAATCAAGTTGGATAATCCCCTCCGCTTACAATACTTGCAGGCTATGGGCATTGATGTCTGGGTTTCCAGAACATCGCCGCCTGTTGTTTCCGAATCTTTCCCGGAAATGAGCAAGGAATCTTCGAACGAGTTAATTCCGCTCATGGTTCGACAAGCTCACCACGAACGGAATCAATCTCTTACCGTTCGTCCTGAGCTTGTCGAAGGACTTAATCAGGCCGGTTCCAATTCTCAAGACGATTGGGTTGACCTGGAAACCGAAGTCGCCGCCTGCACTAAGTGTGAGCTGTGCCAAACCCGCATCCAAACCGTCTTCGGCACAGGCAATAAAAATGCCGATTGGATGATAATAGGAGAAGCGCCGGGGCAGAACGAGGACGAACAAGGTAAGCCCTTCGTCGGTAAGGCAGGGCAATTGTTGACAGAAATGCTGAGGGCAGTCGGGTTGGCGCGGGACGAGGTATTCATCACCAACATCCTCAAATGCCGTCCTCCCAACAACCGCGACCCGAAACCGGAGGAAGCCGAACGCTGCGGCGCTTACCTGTCCCAGCAAATCGCCTTGATTAGGCCTAAGCTTATCCTGTCCGTGGGGCGCATCTCCGCGCAAACCCTGTTGAAGACCGATGCGCCAGTCGGTAAACTGAGGGGCAAGGTGCACAACCTTGACGGCACGCCGCTGGTGGTCGTGTACCATCCGGCTTATCTGCTCAGATCGCCGCTGGAAAAGCGCAAAGCCTGGCAAGACCTGCTGTTGGCGCTGCAAACGATAAACAAAAACTAAAGGACAGTCATGCGTGGTTGGTTAGATAAGATAAAGAATGTGTTGGCTTATGATGCCGATAAAGAATTTTACGCCAGGCTATTCCCGGACTCGCTGTCCAGGACGGATTTGTTAAGGTTACGCACCATGACTTACGCCGATCTCCCTACGGTTTTAGAGATCGAACGCAAAAATTACCCCTTCCCTTGGGAGGAAGACATCTTCGTCGATTGCTTTAAAGTGGGTTACGGGTGCTGGGTGTGCGAGGAAAACGGCAAAATCCTAGGTTACTGCATCATGACGATGGGAGTCGGGGAAGCGCACATACTGAATATCTCGGTCGCCCCCGATGAACAAGGCCAAGGTGTCGGTCGGCGGATGATGGAGATCCTCATCGAAATAGCCAAAGGCGAAGCCGAAACCATGTTCCTGGAAGTCAGGCCGTCCAACCCCGGCGCTATCGCCCTTTACCAAAGATTGGGTTTTAACGAGATCGGCACCAGGAAAGGTTATTACCCTGCCGAAAACGGGCGGGAAGACGCTATCATGTATGCATTAGAGTTGTTGTAATAGCCGTACCGCAAAAGCATCGTGGAAATTATCGGGTGTTTATTGGCGATGGCATTAACCGTGACATTTTTTAAAGGCGCTATCCCATAGGAGCTGTCAAATACCTTGCACAATCAATAGCCTGATGGTCAATAACGGTGACATTCGACATACCCATTTATTGATTCGGCCCTTTAATGCTTGAACCGTTCGTGCTGGACGAATCGAAATACGTAAGCCTTTCGTCTGGCCCAAGGCGAACGGAAGTTAAAACTTCACAAGGCCGAATCAATAAAAGTCATTTGGAATACTCATTTACTTGAAGTTCGCGTAAAATTGTAACAATTGCATTATTAAGAGAAGAAATCCATGAAAACCTTATTTTTTCCAATCGCCGTGTTATTGGCTTCGCTGTGTATATCAGCGTCCGCTGCCGCCGAACAAGCCAGCGAGGAATGGCAAAATACGGTATTGTCAGACGCTGTGATCAAGAAAATCCAAGAATCGAACTATGAATACAAAAAATGCGTCGGCGAGCAAATGCAAAAACCAACTTACAAGGACATTGACAGCCGCAAGGCCACTGACGAAATCATAAAACAATGTGAGCCGGTTTTGAGCAAAATGCGGGAAACGTATTTGGCAGAGAAAGTGCCAGGGGCAATTGCGGACCGGCATTTGCGGCAAATGCGGATCCGGATTACCCGAAAGGTCTTGCAGGAAATGATTTTTGCCCAGGCCAGCCGCAACGCAGGCCAACCATGAATTATTTGGGATCGCTGATGAATCAATTCTCTGTTGATTTAACCCTAAGGCCAACCACTTTCGACTTATGGCACGTGTGCCTGGCCGGCACTGTAGTGGCGCTGATGGCATTGCTGATCTTATTGCTCCTGATTATGTTGTTCGCCAGGAGCAAAAATAAAGCACCGTTAACGTCTGCAAACATCCAGCCTGTCGAACCCGCCCAACCCCAAGCTGTTGAACCTGTCGTTAAAATTATCGAGAAAATTGTCGAAATTGAAAAAATAGTCCCCGCGCCAACGCCGGAGCCAGTCATCCTCAAAGAATACACGCCGGATGCGGCCTTGCAATTGCTGAACCTGTTGCAAAAGGAAGCCCGTTTTATCGACTTCATCAGGGAAGACATTACGGCTTACAACGATGCCGATATCGGCGCTGCCGCACGGGTAGTGCATGAAGGCTGCAACAAGGCCATCGACGAACATTTCAGCTTGGCGCCCATACGCAGCGAACAGGAAGGCAGCACAATAACAGTGCCTGAAGGCTTCGACGCCAATGTTATCCGCTTGACCGGCAATATTGTCGGGGCTGCGCCCTTCAATGGGACATTGGTCCATAAGGGCTGGCAGGCAACTGACGTCCGTTTGCCCAAGCTTACCCAAGGCCATAACCCTACGGTTATTGCCGCTGCGGAAATTGAGTTGTAACCCAAACTGCTTTTTGCCTGTTTTGGATGGGGTATAATCCAACTGATCACAACCTAAAGCTAGGGCCGCAATTTCCCCCAATCCAATTAACCCTTTATTTTTGAAGTTTGATGAATAAACCAACCGAACAAAAATATTCTGTCGGCATTGATTTAGGCACCACGCATTGCGTGTTGTCTTATGCCGACTTTGCACACTTGGATAGCGACGAGTTTAACCAACAGGTCATGCCGATCCCCCAGTTAACGGCCCCAGGCACTGTCGAGGACAACCTGCAATTGCCCTCATTTGTCTATCAAGCCCATGCCGAAGAGCTTGCCAAGGGAACAGCCGCCTTGCCGTGGACCAATGAGCCGCGGCACCTGGTCGGCGAAATTGCCCGTAATTTGGGCAGCAAAACCCCGATCCGTTTGGTTTCCAGCGCGAAAAGCTGGTTGTGCCATTCCGGCGTCGACTGTAAAGCGCCGATATTGCCTCCCGATGCCCCCGAGGAAGTTGAACGCATCTCGCCCTTCCAAGCGACTGTCGCTTATCTTGAGCACCTAAAAAGCGCATGGCGGCACCAATACCCTGATGCGCCGCTCGAACAACAAGACCTTGTCATCACGGTACCTGCATCATTTGACCCGGCAGCAAGGGAACTCACCGTTGAAGCCGCAAAAGTAGTAGGACTTGGCCATGCAATTTTGTTGGAAGAACCGCAAGCGGCGTTCTATAGCTGGATAGAAAAAAACCATAATGTGTGGCGCAAGCAAGTCCATGTTGGGGACATTATCCTTGTCATCGACATAGGCGGCGGTACGACCGACTTGTCCTTAATTGCCGTCACCGAAAACAACGGCAACCTTGAGCTAACCCGTGTGGCGATAGGCGACCACATCTTATTAGGTGGCGACAATATGGACTTAGCGCTCGCCTATACCGTAAAAAGCAAGCTGGAGACAGACGACAAACCCTTACAGCCCTGGCAATTCCAGGCCTTAACGCATAGTTGCCGGGATGCGAAAGAAAAACTGCTCAACAACCTGACGATGGAAGTAGCCCCCATTGTCATCGCCAATCGGGGATCTTCGTTAATCGGAGGCACCTTACGGACGGAGCTTACGCGCGATGAAGTCAATAATGCCTTGGTCGACGGATTCCTGCCCAACGTAACAGCCAGCGCAAGGCCGATTGTCCACGCAAGGACAGGATTACGGACATCCGGCCTTCCCTATGCCCAGGATGCCGGCATTACCCGACATCTTGCCGCATTCCTTGCCAAACAGCGGCACGCCACCGGCGAGCTTGAAGGGATTAAGTTGGCCGAAAATGCCACTTTTATACACCCAACCGCTGTGCTATTTAATGGCGGTGTATTAAAAGCGGACAGCTTAGCCAATCGCTTGATGGCGGTTTTAAATGGCTGGTTACAAGAAGAGCAAGCGCCGCCAGCACGGTTATTATCCGGCACCGGCACCGATCTCGACCTCGCCGTTGCCAGGGGCGCAGCCTACTATGGATTTGTCCGTAAAGGTAAAGGCGTACGTATCAAAGGCGGCGCAGCCGCATCTTATTACGTCGGCATCGAGAGCGCGATGCCTTCAGTTCCAGGCATCCCCCCTGAAATCCAGGCCTTATGCATCGCCCCGTTCGGCATGGAAGAAGGTACACAGCAAGAACTGCCCAATGAAGAATTCGGCTTGGTCATCGGGGAACCTGTCCGTTTCCGCTTTTTTGCATCCACAAGCCGACGCGAAGACAGGGTTGGTACGCGTTTAAACCGCTGGCGTCGTGATGAATTGACGGAACTGGATGAAATCGAAATCACTTTAGCCAAAGAAGGCCGCAGGGCGGGTGAAATCGTCCCAGTGCATTTATGCGCGGCGGTGACAGAGGTAGGCACCCTGGAATTACAAGCGGTTTCCAAACAAGACAACACCCGGTGGAAAATTGAGTTTGACGTCAGGTCGGACGAATAAGCGGAGTTCTTGCCTTACCCTTAGCTTCACACTTCGATTAGTGCGATACCCCAACCAAGAGGGGCTATAGCTAACCCACCATTATTACAATTTGTGCAAAAAAAATCACCCCAATACCATGTCGGCATTGACCTAGGCACTACGCACACGGTCGTGGCCTATGCCGAATTGGATAACCTTGACGACATTCAGTTATTACAAATCGACCAATTGATAGCACCTGGACAGGTAGCCAAAAAAACATTATTGCCGTCAGTACGATATCATCCGGCTGAGAATGAGCTGCCTGATTCAGATATTGTTTTTGCTCAAGCCAATAGCCGGGCAGTCATTGGCGAAGCCGCACGGTTATTAGGCGCAAAATCCAAAGGAAGGTTAGTCACCAGCGCCAAAAGCTGGTTGTCGCATCCTTCGGTTGACCACAATGCGGAAATTTTACCTTGGGGCAGCGCCGATGAAATCGAGAAAACCTCTCCAGTCGATGCCAGTGCCAGTTACCTTAGCCACATCCGTACCGTTTGGGGACACCAACACCCTGATTCCCCATTGGAACATCAGGACATTGTGCTAACGGTACCCGCATCGTTTGACGAAAGTGCCCGGTCGCTTACCCTTGAAGCGGCAAAAAGGGCCGGACTTAGCAATGTCCGGCTTTTGGAAGAACCGCAAGCGGTTTGTTACGACTGGTTACGGCGGCATTCCGGCAATGTCGCTAAGGCACTGGCCGATGTGCGCTTGCTGCTAATTTGCGATATAGGCGGCGGCACAACCGACTTGACCTTGATAAAGGTCGAGCATAACAAAGCAGAACCCAAACTGACACGGATTGCTGTCGGCGACCACATCCTGTTAGGGGGGGACAATATCGATTTGGCCTTAGCCCATCTCATTGAAAATCGTTTACTTACAGGCCAAACCCGCTTACCTGCCACCGATTTTTCCCAACTCATCGAACAATGCCGCAACTCCAAGGAACGCTTACTCGCGGACGATGCCCCTGAACAAATGAACATTACCTTATTGGGCGGCGGTTCCAAATTGATTGGCGGCTCCCGCACTACTTGTCTGACAAAGGAAGAAGTACAGCGAATATCCCTGGACGGTTTTTTCCCGCTCACACAAGCGGACGACTTACCCGACAGGAAACGTAGCGGCGTACTTGAATTCGGTTTGCCGTATGCGGCAGAACCGGCCATAAGCAAACATATTGCCGCATTTTTAAGCCTGCATAAAGAATCGTCCCAGGAAGCCTTATGCGGTGATGGAACCATACCTGATGCAATCCTGTTGAATGGCGGGCTGTTTCGTAGCCAGACGATTACAAAAAGGGTCGTGGAGTTGTGCAATTTTTGGAAGTCCAAGCCAGTCATTTTACTGGAAAACAATCACCCGGATTTTTCCGTGGCTTATGGTGCAGTCAGCTATGCCATAGCAAGGTATGGCAAAAAACTTAAGATTGGCGGCGGTTCTGCCCGCAGCTATTTCCTCTTGGTCGACACGGATTCGGCAAGTCAGGCATCAAAGCCACAATCGCCAATACGACCACCCAAGCAATATGGAATTTGCGTGTTGCCAAAAGGAAGCGAAGAAGGGAAAGAGGTTGTCTTGCATGGCCGCCGGTTTGTTTTACGCACAGGAATGCCAGTTCGTTTCGACCTAGCTTCAACTTCCGGGGATAACGCCAGTAAACCGGGGGACATGACGGAAATTACGGATGAGTTTCATTTCCTGCCGCCATTAATGCTGGCTTTAGACGACAAAACCGCCAATAACGACGAGGAAACCATTGTCCAGCTTGGCGTTAGCTATACTGATTTCGGTACATTAAAGATTCAATGTATGGCAGGCCTCTCACCATCCCAACAGCATAGAGACAATCAAGACAGCCAGCACAAGCGTTGGGACGTCGAATTCCAGATAAGAAAACAAAAGAACGTCGCCAAACAAATTAGCGCTGATTTACCGCCGCAGTTTGATGCCGTATCTGAAAGAATACAGTCTATTTTCGGGCCGAAATCCAAACAAATCGACCCGAATGCTGTCAAAAACCTGCGTACCGACCTCGAAAAACAACTGGGGCGCGGCCGTTCGGAATGGGATACCCCATTGCTGAGGGGAATATTTTCGGTATTGTGGGAAGGCCATAAATACCGGCGGCGCTCAGAACACCATGAACGGGTTTGGTTTGGCCTAATTGGTTTTTGCCTACGCCCTGGATTCGGCTACCCCTTAGATGACTGGCGCGTTGAACAACTGTGGAAACTTTATCCGCAAGGCATACAGTTCAACAATGAAATCCAAAATTGGTCCGAATGGTGGACATTATGGCGGCGGGTTGCTGGCGGTTTGGATGCTGTTGCCCAAAGCCGTATTTACGCAGACATTGCCAACTATATCAATCCGGCTTCCGCTAGGCAGCCTAGTGTTGCAAAACAAGCCAAGCAACGCAGTTATGACGACATGGTTAGGCTTGCCGCCGTACTTGAACGATTACCTGCCGACGATAAAATCCAACTCGGCGGATGGCTATCAAAACGTTTGGAAAAAACCGGCGAACCTAAGCAAACCTGGTGGGCGTTAGGCCGCGTAGCTGCAAGGATACCCTTTTATGGAAACAGCCATGATGTCATCCCTACCCAAATCGCCAGCAGCTGGTTAACAAAAACCCTCAGCCAAGATTGGAAGAAAAATCCGCAAATTGCCTTTGCAGCCGCATTAATCTGCCGTAAAAGCGGCGACCGGACAAGGGACATTGACGAGGCCTTACGTGCACAGATACTGGATAAACTCAAACAAAGCAAAACCCCTTCGCAATGGCTGGATATGGTTGAGAATTACAGGCAACTTGATGAAAAGGACGAGAACCAATTCTTTGGCGAATCCTTACCGCCTGGATTAAGGTTGATTGACGATAACTTTAGGGTTGGAAATCGGCATTAAGCCCTCCCTGAACCACTAAGTAATATTACCTATTGTTTATGGCCCGAATTTTCCTTAACTTATATTGTGGCATTTTGGCCAAAATAACGAATTATCGGTTGCGCAAATGAATATTTTTTAATTTTTGCTAAGTGGGTTTGTATATTTTCAAGCTCAGACTACTTTTATATCTTGTATAATTTGCCATACTTTTATCCTCACTCAATGTAGCGGGCTGATCCAACAATATACTTTCCAGGATTTTTTATATGAAATTAGAAGGCAAAATCAATTATGGAAAGATTGCCCCCAGCTTATTAAATCCAAAATTACTTTTTTAGCGTAAGGGTCGAGCTAACAATATGTATACGGAGTTTTTTGGCCTTAAAAAAAAGCCATTTTCGTTAAGCCCTGACCCCAGTTTTCTGTATTTAAGTCCTAAACACAAGAAGGCATTGACTACCCTGAGATACGGGTTGGTAAGCCAAGCCAGTATAACGGTAATTACCGGAGAAATTGGTTCCGGCAAAACAACCTTGATCATGACGGTATTGCAAAAAATAGAAAACCAGTGCGCCGTCGGCTTGATCACCAATACCCACAGCGCCTTTGGCGACCTCTTAACCTGGGTTTTAGCCTCTTTCGACATTTCCCATGAATCCAAAAACAAGGCAGAGCGCTACCAAATTTTTACCAAATTTTTGGCCGAGGAACACAAAAAGCAACGGCGTGTTGTTTTGATCGTGGATGAAGCCCAAAACATGGACATTGAAACCCTGGAAGAATTAAGGTTGTTGTCCAATGTCAATATAGCCGGCCAAATAAAGTTGCAAATGATCCTGGTGGGCCAACCCGAGTTGGTTGACAAGCTAAATAAGCCTGAACTTATCCAGTTTGCCCAACGCATCTCGATTGAATACCATTTGAAACCGCTCAATTTTGAAGAAACCCAAAATTATATCGCCCACCGTTTAACCGTAGCTGGCGGCAATCCCGCCATCTTTAATGAAGCTGCTTTGGCGGCGGTTTATTATTACACCGAAGGCGTACCTCGCCTTATCAACAATATCTGCGACTTGGCGATGGTTTTTGCATTTGCCTCTGAAACTAAGACAGTAGGCTGGAAAGCGATCATCGAAGTCGTAAATGAAAGGAAAACCGGCGGAATCCGACGGTTTAAAGGCGCCATTTCGGCTGAACCGACCTTAATGGACAGGGCAACAGAAGCCGAGAAACTGCGCAGGGAAATTTTGGACAAGACCAAAGTCGATATTTCCAGGTCCCTTTGAAAGAAACCATAAAAATGTCAAGCTTTTTTATATTTCGATAATCCTACAAAATGCAGTGAAAAAACCCAGCGTCTAGCCAACGATTCATTCGCTTAATTAACCATCCCATAAGACATTATCGCGGAAAATATCACCGAAATTTATCATCATTTCCAAAATGTCGAACCAGCCAATACCGTGCTGGAAGAAAAACCAGAGCCATACCAAAGCCAATACAACCTTGAACAAGAGGGCTTACGGCTTTTAACCTTCATCCTCAAAAGAGCAGTTGAACAAATGGAATCCGTTCGTGCTGAGCCCAGTCGAAGCATGTGAGTAATTCCACTTGTTCACCCATTCGGTGAGCTATCAAAAATTCGTTCACCCTTCGACTGGATACAGGTCGTAGCCCGTATGAAGCAACGCGGAATACGGGACCATCCAAAGAATCATCCGCCACGGCACAACACGTTGTCCATAACCGTATAACCGTATCGTTGGTTATCCCGGATTTCGTTACACTCCATCCAGACTACTCGCTACTCGCTTTTGAAGGGCGTTTTAAAAGGGCATCGACTAACAACAATATCGCACCAATAGAAACGGCAATATCGGCGACATTAAAAATGCCAGTACGCAGTGGGCCGATGCCGATATTCATAAAATCGACGACGTAACCAAACCATACCCGGTCGATCAGGTTGCCCACACCTCCCGCCAACAGCAAAGATAAAGCCAGCAATTCCAATGAGGAAATCGATTTGGAAAACAAGATATAGCCCAATAAAGCCATGAGCAAAATACCCACACCAGCCGAGAACAGCCCAGCCCGCAAAGATTCCGGCAATGCGGCGCCCAAGCTTAAAAAGGCGCCGGTATTATGTGCCAGTTGTAACCGTACGGTATCACCCAGTAACGACCACACTCCGGTTTCGGATAGATACGATTGTGCAACCGATTTAGTGGCTTGGTCGCAACTGACACAGGTAATCAGGCTGGTTATGACTATGAAAATACGCCTGCAAATATTCATTCAGTTTTTTATAAAAGTAGTTAGTCGGTTCCGATGAGCCGCAGTTTGCATGGCGTAAGCGTTAACTAGTAGTTATTAACAAGCGGTACATCACAGAATTGACATAAGCATGGGAAAACTAATTATTAATCGTGAATAATAGTTACTGATTATATGCCTAAACAATTTACGTTGACGGCAGTTAACATTTCCTTTATCAAAAAAACTTATTTGGGGACTTCTGTGAACAAACTATTTAACTTAAATTGGAACCTTGGCACAACCATTGCAATGTTATTGCTTGGATGTTTATTGACGACGGATTCCTTCGCAAAAGGCCTCTATAAATCGGTAAACGCTAATGGAAAAATCACCTACAGCAACCACCCGCCCTCCGACAGCAAAACCGCCCAAAATATTAGCTCATTAAAGGGCAGCCCAAAATTCAGCGCCGTAGATAAACAATTTTCCCGGGCCCCCAGGAAGTCTTAGATAATTGCTGGGTTTACTAATCCAGCCTACGAGCTACGTTTGCATCTTTGACTCGACAGGCGGAAGCATGGGAACGAAACATTCAATATCCTATCGATCATAAATTTGGTCAACAAAGTTTTTAAACCATCTGGGCCGGAAAATCATTATGTACAAAATGAGCACTTCCAAAATCGGAAGCGGTATGACGTGCAAAACAATCAAGACCAGCAACACTATGCTACATGTATGTGTTGGGCTACGAGCTTAGCCTAAGCTAAGAGCTATTCTAAATAAAATCCACTATTTGTGTATTCATTATGAAGCACACTTACAATAATAACAGCATCTTCCGCAAAATATCTTTTAAGAAATGGGGATGTAAGAAAGTTTTCTCTTACTTTTTGACGAAAGGAAAAATGCACTGGAAGGATACTGTTTCCTTCACTACTAGATTTTGGCTCAAGATATTGCACCTTGATTTCGTAGCCTTCGTCTATTGAACCTTGTATCACACCAATAAAGTGCTTAAGCACTTTGTCTTGCAATATATGATCGAGATTGTTTTTATTAACTATAACATCGGATTGGCAAGACAAATTTGTAAATAGCTCAAGTGTAGTAAATACCTCAAAATTGAATACGTTGGCCTTGATGCCAATGCGTGTCATTTTGTTGGGTAACTCTCGCCATAGCAAATCAAAATAGGCATAAGACCTTCCATCCGTTGGCTCAATAAGTTTTACAGAACTGAATGGATAAGAGTATGTTGATACCCCATATGATGATTTGCACCATTTCTCAAATCTGTGGAGAATAGTTTTCTCAAGAAACGAAGTAATTAACCTATCAATTTGTGCAGTAGATGTTCTTCGAACGGCTATAGCGGCAATAACGGCTGAAGATAGAGGCACTAAAACCAACATTAATTGGATTGCGGTTTTTTTTACTTCGTTGTTGGTACTTATTACCGCAACCAACAGAGAAACAACAAGCGAAACACCACTTATAAGCGCTAAAATCACAACAGCCCATAATGGCAGAGTGATAATTGCGTCTTGTAATGAATTCTTTTGACTTCCGTTATCCATCTGACTCAAAATTGAAAATAGCGAAGACCATATAAAATTACTTGTTAAATGTAAATAATTCCATCAAATCGCTGACTGAATTACTTCATCCTCCAATCATATTTATTAGCAATATTTTAGTGCCAATCCAAAAACTTTTAAAAATTACAAAGGCACAGTTTCTAAAGCCAGAAAGTAATTATATAGTTGGCTAATAGGCGCATTACTCAAAGTCCTTTACAATATATTTTCAATGAATCGCCAACATATTATCCAACGCCTTCTTGGCTAACCTCGCATCCTCCTTATCGACAACAATCCGGTTCACCACATGGCCTTCAACCAGGTTATCCATCACCCAAGCCAAATGTTGCGGGTCGGTGCGGAACATGGTGGAGCACATGCACAAGGTCGGAGACATGAAGTGGACGTTTTTGCCGTCTTTTTTGCACTCTTCATGCAGGCGGTTCACAAGGTTCAACTCCGTTGCCACCAGCCAGCGGGTATTGGGTTCGGCTTCGCGGATGGTTTTTAAGATACTTGTTGTAGAGCCGATATATTCGGCTTTCTCGCAGACTTCAAACGGCGCTTCAGGATGGGCGATAACCTTAGTTTCCGGGTAAATAGCCAGGAAGTTGTCGATCTGTTCCGGCTTGAACATCTGGTGTACCGAACAAAATCCGCCCCAGAGGAAGATTTTTGCATTACGGATTTGCTCTTCGGTCAACCCGCCCATTGGCTTGTTGAAATCCCACAAAACCATTTGTTCCAACGGAATCCCCATGCGGTAGCCGGTATTGCGTCCTAAGTGCTGGTCTGGGAAGAACAGGACTTTAGGCCGGTTGGCAAAACTCCATTCCAGGATTTTTTTCGCATTGGATGAGGTACAGACAATCCCCTCATGCTCGCCGCAGAAGGCTTTCAGGTCGGCAGCGGAATTGATATAGGTTACCGGCGTGACCTCGTTATCGACATCGATCACCTGCCCTAATTCCTGCCAGCATTTTTTAACTTTAACAAGGTTCGCCATGTCCGCCATCGAACAGCCCGCCGCCAAGTCCGGCAGGATGGTGATTTGCTCGGGGCGGGTCAGGATATTGGACACTTCCGCCATAAAATGCACCCCGCAAAATACGATAAACTCGGCTTCGGCTGCGGCGGCATCACGGGATAACTGCAACGAGTCGCCGACAAAATCGGCATGTTTAAACACTTCATCGCGCTGGTAATGGTGCCCCAAAATCACACAACGTTTGGCTAATTTGTGTTTGGCGGCAATGATTTTTTCGTCGCATTCTTCGTCGCTGAGCAGTGCATAATCTTGTATGGGTAAAGCGGTCGTAGTCATTCTATTTTAACCTTGAAAATGGAGCGGATCGGATGCCTAAAATTGGTAAACAGGGGTAACTGTGGATTGTAAAGACAATAATATACACGTAATATTGTGGCTCTTAGCTGTTTTGCAAGGATGGAGCGTCATCGGCTTCCAGCCAATTAATTTCAGCGTCTGAAAAACCGGCTACTTTACGTAGCTTTCGGTTAAAAGGGCCCTTGGGCTTGCCGCCCCGGTAATATTGGCCTATCAAGGCTTGGTATTGGGCTTCAGGTTCCAATCCCTCCTGGCCGCAGATGAATTTAAACCAATAAGAGCCGCGTTCAACGTGTTTGACCTCATCGGTAAGGATACGGTTTAAGATGGCGACGCTCGCCCCATCGCCTTGTGCGGCAAACTTGGCGATGATGCCGGGCGTTACGTCCAGCCCTCGCGCTTCCATGCAGCGCGGCACCATTGCCAAGCGCGCCAGCAGGTTGTCTGCCGTTTCAACGGCATGATCCCATAACCCGCCGTGTGCGGGCAAATCACCGTATTGGACATTGAAACTCCTTAAATGTTGCCGGATAAGCTTAAAATGTTGGGCCTCTTCGTCAGCAACCATGAGCCAATCCTGATAGAATTGCCCCGGTAAACCCCGAAAACGGTAAAGCAAATCCCAAGCCAGGTATATAGCCACAAATTCGACATGGGCAATGGCGTGAAAAAAAGCAACGACGCCGTCTTGCGAATTTAAGTTACGCTTGGGCATATTACGGGGTACCTGTAAAACTGGCTTTTCGGGGAATTTTACAAGGCCTATCGGCTGTACAGGACGGTTTGAACTAAAACTGAGCGACTTTTTTTCTAACAAGGCCTTGGCATGGTGGGTCAAGGCCAATTTTTCATCGACATTAGGGTTGTGGAGACAGGCTTCGGCTACCTCAAAAAGGTTATTCATAAAGGAAAAGACACTGAATATGCTTAAATTATTGGATATTATAGCGTTGCTATTTTACTGCGCCGGTATTTTCTGGTTATCGCACCAGCCTTCTTTACCCGTACCGATGTTATTTGAATTTCAGGACAAACTCCATCATTTCACGGCTTATTTTATTATGGGGCTGCTGGCATGGCGCAGCTTTCGTCATGTGATTAAACCGCCCTTGCTGCTGGCTGGCGCAAGTGTTGCTTTTTGCAGCCTGTACGGCATATCGGACGAATGGCACCAATCTTTTGTCGAAGGACGGACTTCGGATTGTGTCGATTGGCTGGCTGACACCATCGGGGCAACCGTGGCTATGACGCTGCTGGCAAGGTTCCATCCCTACCTCAAGCCAAATTGAAACGAACCGTGGAAAAACCGTTCCGGATACAAAGCCAATTCCAGCCTGCAGGCGACCAGCCTACGGCAATCAACCAGCTTATCGACGGACTGAACGACGGCGAACTGCACCAAACCTTGCTTGGGGTCACGGGTTCCGGCAAGACATTCACCATTGCCAATGTCATCAACCAAGTACAGCGGCCCGCCATGATCATGGCGCATAACAAGACACTGGCTGCGCAATTATACGGCGAGATGAAAGAGTTTTTTCCAGACAACAGCGTGGAATATTTTGTCTCCTATTACGACTACTATCAGCCCGAAGCCTACGTACCTGCTTCCGACACCTATATCGATAAAGATGCGTCCCTGAACGAACACATCGAACAAATGCGGTTATCGGCCACAAAAGCCTTGATCGAAAGGCGGGACACGATAGTCGTTGCCACGGTTTCGGCAATTTACGGCTTAGGCGAGCCTGAATCCTACTTCCAGATGGTGCTGCACCTTGTCAAAGGCGATATGGTCAGCCAACGCGACCTCGTGCGCCGTTTGGCGGAAATGCAATATACGCGCAACGATACCGAGTTACGCCGTGCGACTTACCGTGTCCGCGGCGAAGTCATCGACATCTTTCCGGCCGAATCCGAGCAAGAAGCCTTAAGGGTTGAATTGTTCGACGATGAAGTCGAGCGTTTGTCCTTGTTCGACCCGTTGACGGGAGAAATCATCAGCCGGATTGCCCGTTACACCGTCTATCCCAAAAACCACTATGTCACCCCGCGCGAACAGTTATTGTCCGCCGTAGACCGGATAAAAATCGAGCTTAAAGACCGCCTCAACCATCTTTATTCCCTTAATAAACTGGTGGAAGCCCAGCGGCTGGAACAACGCACCTTGTTTGACCTGGAAATGATCATGGAAGTCGGCTACTGCTCGGGCATTGAAAACTACTCCCGATACCTGTCCGGCAGGCAAGCTGGCGAGCCGCCGCCCACGATGTTCGATTACCTGAGCGACGACGCGCTGTTAATTATCGACGAAAGCCATGTCACCATCCCGCAAATCGGCGCCATGTACAAAGGCGACCGTTCACGTAAGGAAACCTTGGTGGAATACGGTTTCAGGCTGCCTTCCGCGCTCGACAACCGGCCTTTGATGTTCGACGAATTCGAGGCCAAATCGCCGCAACGGATTTACGTATCGGCTACGCCCGGGCCTTATGAAAAAAAACATTGCAGCGTTTTCGTCGAACAGGTCGTCAGGCCAACAGGTTTGCTCGACCCTATCTTGGAAGTTCGGCCTGCTTCTAGCCAAGTCGATGATTTATTATCGGAAATCAATAAACGTACCGCAATCAACGAACGGGTGCTGGTCACGACATTGACGAAACGAATGGCTGAGGATTTAACGGAATATCTGTTTGAGCATAACATTAAGGTGCGCTATCTGCATTCCGACGTGGAAACCGTTGAACGGGTTGAAATTATCCGGGACTTGCGCCTTGGCCAGTTCGACGTACTTGTCGGCATCAATCTTTTACGAGAAGGCCTTGATATTCCTGAAGTTTCACTGGTCGCGATCCTGGATGCCGACAAGGAAGGTTTTTTACGCTCCGAAGTTTCGCTGGTACAAACCATCGGCAGGGCTGCCCGTAACTTGCATGGCATGGCAATTCTTTATGGCGATAAAATTACGAACTCCATGCAGGCGGCGATTGATGAAACCAACCGCCGGCGCGACAAGCAACGCAAGTTCAATGAAGAACATCATATCGCCCCCAAAGGTATCCAAAAATCGGTTACCGATGTCCTCCAGGTTGCCATTCCCGGTGCTGGATGGTCCAGCCACAGCCATAAATACAGCGCCGGCCAAAATTACGGCAAAGTCGCCGAAAATCCGGCGGAATATAAGGCGATGACGCCCAAGCAATTGGGCAAAAAACTAAAGCAACTGGAAGAAATGATGTATCGCCACGCCAAAAACCTGGAGTTTGAACAAGCCGCAAAGGTCAGGGATGAAATAAAACTGATTCAGGAGCATGCTTTAGTTGATTAATCAACTGTCTTTTTAAGCCTCGTCGCAACCTAACCAACAAGCCCCATTGTCCATATTGGCAGGGGGGAATTTTTCGCTTTTTAGTGGCGGAGATTGATCAAAATCCCCGCCCCATCGGCCGATTTTATTTTTCCGGCTTCCGGTTCTTGCGACATGATGACATGGCCTTGTAGTTCAACTACCTTTGAATTACCCGTTTTAATGCCAGAAATGCCATCAAGGGTCGTGCCATTGGCTATCGCCAATGGCTCTGACGTTTCCTCAAAGCTCACATTCCTTATCGGCACCGTTAAATCCAAAGGCGTTTGTTGCTTAGCCTTAACAGTTGAATGCTGTTTTTTTGTCGGGGATCCGTGGCCCGTAATGTGCTCCTTAAAACCGGTTAGACAAAAACAAGCGACGACCACCAAGCCCACTAAAACTGAACGAAAGCATTTCATCTTGTTATCCTCCCTAGCCCGGATAGCAGAACCAACTTAAAAAATACCTTATAACTACATTAATTACAATAAATTATATTCATTATTTAATGTAAACATTAAATATCTTTATGGCAAGAAAGTCTAGCAATATTTTCAGCCCTATTTTGCTTGAGGCCAAGTATTTTGGCGGCGACTCCTAACGGACCAAGAGACCGTTACCGAACCATTCAACCAACACTTGGCGATAATGTTCCGATTTACGGGTTTGCAAATGTTCCAATGGGTTCAGGTTATCGCTAAGGACGGTGCCGATACTGCTGTCAATATCGAATTTACGCTTGATTAGCCATTCCGATTGGGCAGCATTAAGTGAGGGGACAGCCAAGTCGATCGGTTGGTTACCGGCCAGGAAAATATAATCGTTAAAATCTTCACCCGGCTCGGAAACGAACAAGGCTTGGCTTGAAAACACTTGCGCAATGGTTTTTGCGACAGAGGCTAACGCTTGTTTGCCTTCACTTTGGCCGAAAGCGACAAAATTAAGCGCTATGATGCCCTGTGGCGCCAATAAGCCTTGCAATTGTTGCAAGGTTTCCACCGTCAATAGATGGGAAGGCTCAGTACCGCCCGTAAAACAGTCGTGAATAATCAAATCGTAAGGCCCGCTTAAATGGCGTATTTCATAGCGGGCATCGCCGATGATTTGTTTGCCGGTAGGCTTAAACCCGAAATAATTTTTGGCGGCATCGGCTACGGCAGGGTCAATTTCCAAGGTGTCCGTCACGATACCGTACTTGTCCCGTAATACCATCGCCATGTGCCCTGCCCCTTGCCCTATTAGCAAAGCCTTTTTGATAGCCGGTTTTATGGCCGGTATCATGGCAACAATATCCTGGTAAAGCAATCGATTAACGCCATCCGAAATATTGGCGGCGCCGATCATGGATGCGTCGGATGTGAGAAAACGCAAATCACGGTTGCTTTGATCTATCACCCTGACATAGCCATACAAACTTTCGCGTTCGGACAGGATGCTAAACTTCCCATCGGGAGGGATGTGCCCTGCCCCGACAATTTTAGGTACTAAACAAAATCCGGCAATAGCCAGCAGCATACAGGGCGCGATAGCGACTGTTTTGCCGAAGCGTTTTTGTTCGAAAACCGCAATGGCAAGGGCAAGGACGAACAGCAACAAACCCAAGCTGACCAAAATTTGCCGTGAGCCTACAAGGGGAAACAGGAAAAACCCCAAGATTAACGTCCCCACCACGCTGCCCAAGGTACTGACCGCATAGATCGAACCCGAACTGCTACCGACACCTTGTAATTGCGAAGTTGCCAGTTTGATTGCGAAAGGCCCCACCATGCCGAGCAAGGCCAAGCTGGGGAAAAATAACACCAACGCACTAACAAACGCGCCGCCGCGCAAGCCTAACGGATCGGTTGCCAGTAGGACGGGGCGGGTAGCCCAGGGGATCAACAACGTGAACAAAGCCGCCAAGGCGATTATCAGCGAAAGCCCCGTCCGTTTCGCACGGTCTGCCCATAGCCCGCCTATGAAATAGCCCACGGCCAAAGCAATCATGGTCACTGAAATCAGTGACGACCAAACATAAAGGCTAGCCCCGTAAAAAGGGGCGATCAGCCTAGTCCCCAATAGCTCTATGACCATGACGGAAGCGCCGGTAAGGAATACGGTCACATACAACCAAACTTTGCCTTGTTTCAACATAACATTTTCGATCCTGGTTTTAATTAGCCCCTTTATGGACTTAAGTTTTAGTTAGTTTCTTGCTAATGACCCGCCTGTTTCGCCATCCACACTGACCCATAAGTGCGGTAAGCCCAAATCCGTCAGCCAGTCGGGACCTCTGTCTTCTTTGAGCATCGCGATCGTAGACGCACTACCGGCAACGACACAAAAATCGCCAAGGACACTGACGGCGGCAAGATGCTTTACCGGCCATCCGGTTTTTGGGTTCAACACATGGCCGTAACGGACACCGTTGGCAATGATGCAACGCTCATAATCCCCACTGCTGGCCAAAGCGCCATCGTACAGCAACAAGGTATCCAACAACCCGGATTGGTTACGCGGATGTCGTATGCCAACCCGCCAGGGACTGCCGTCCGCTCTTGGCCCTACCACTTTAATATCGCCGCCTAAATTAATCACGCCGTGCCTTATCCCATGTGTGAAACAGAGCGTTGCCGCCCGGTCGACTGCGTATTCTTTAACAACACCGCCGAAATCAATTTCCATTCCCGGCACGGAGAACGACAATAAAGGCCGCCTCCATGCGACTTTATGCCAACCGACTTTGTCTAACAGGCTATCGATGAAACCCGTTTCGGGTAACTTCCCTTCCCCGAATTTCCAGGCATGGCGCAAAATGCCGGAGGTAATGTCGAACAAGCCGTCGCTCTGTTCGTAACAAGCCAACGCATAATCGAGCAAACTGGCGGTTTCATCATCGACACGGATACTTCCAGCTAAAGCGGCTACCCTGTTTATTTCGGACAAAAAACTGTCGTTTTTGTATCGTGAATAAAGCGCCTCTAACCTTTGCACATCCGCCATAACGGCATCGGATGCCGACTTGGCTTCCGCTTCGTTTCGGGCAAACAACTGGATTTCGCAAGGGGTTCCCATGGCTTTGAATGCACTGCGATAATACTTAAGGTTGGGATGCTGCATTCGCTCATTATAGCGTTGAAGGGCTTCAGGTTTAATACAAACTCCACCTTAACTTGCCTTGCCAGAATACCTTGGGCTTGGCTACAAACCTGCAACTTACTCTTTCAATACTTTTTCCACCAGGGACCTAATTTCCTTAGCTTCTCCAGGACGGAAGCCCAGGTGGATATGACGGACAGCACCATTCCGGCCTATAACATAAGAAGACGGCATGGCCTTGACATCAAAATCCTTTGCGCATTGTTTAGTTACATCGGCCATGACCATAAAACTTGGAGGGTAGTTGGCCAAAAACGCTTTGGCATCTTCCACGTTTTCGTCCAGGTTAACACCTACGATCTGTAAGCCCTGATCTTTGAGTTGCTGGTGCATTTCGTTCAGGAATGGAAAGGACTTCGCACAAGGCCCGCACCAGGATGCCCAAAAATCGACATAGATTACCTTACCTTTATATTGGCCAAGGTCGAGGTTTTGGTTTTCCCCGATAGGTGATAGGGCGCATTTAGGCATCGGCTGTCCTGCCTCTACAGCAAACGTCAAACTATTAGCGAAAAATATCACATTTAAGAATAATGCTACTACTATAAGTCGTTTGTTCATCGGTAAACCATTAACCTTTAAAATTAGCCCTCATTTTAGGGCTTGTCATTCTGCCCTTGGGTCAGCAATTCCAGCTTTATTTCAGCCAAACTCCGTATGGTTTCGTCCCTGTCGTTAACCGCTTGCTGAAGTAAGGCGACATTGTCGACAATACCATCGACCGCCATAAGCCTTACGTCATCGGAACTATCGCTTAAGGTATGTTGAATGGCGGCTAATGCTTCGTTCCCTTCCCTGTGGGATAAACTTGAAATCGCTTGCACCCTAACTTCAGGATCTTGGTCGGTTAACGCCTGCTCTAAAGCCGCCCTGACATCCGGATCCCCTTTGCGTCCACCCGCCAACAAATCGCCAATGGCGGCAGCCCTTTCTTGCGGGTTATATGAATGCGCTTTTGCAAGTAATTCCTCAGTTCGATCTGGCATGGTTGCAGCGTCATTCTGTTTGCTTATCAAACCCTTATCCGGTGCTTCAACAGCTTCAGGACTAACTGTCTTTAATATAGTACCGTTTGCTTTTGATCCCAGTATCCAGGCCTCTTCCACTGGCCCAATACTGCCCGCCTTAGCCTGCTTGTTTGCATAACGGACAATTAAGTCAGCCTTGTTACCCAACAGGCATTCCAATAAGGGTTTTAAAGAAACGGCCTTGCAAGTCGCATTGACCAAATCTTCTTTAAGTTCGGAATAATGTAGCGGTATTTTGGTTTTGTCGGCAATGGAATCCAACACCCGTTTTAGCGGCATTTGGCGAACTTTTAGCTGGTAGCCGCCACCATTTTCATGGTTTACGGCCAACTCGACCATTGCATTTTCCGACGACATATCGGATGTGCCGGCAACGGATAGACTGCTGAATAACAGCGCCCCTATAATGCCTAACAATGTCGAGCAGCGAAATGTTTGCGGTATGGCTAAACACATAGCCTTTATGTAAAGCATGTAATTACTTTTTAACATAACTTCTAAAATACCAAACCCCAAGTCGCGGACAATGCGCCATCCCGTTCCAATTGATAACCGTTGACATCATCTTCAACGGGTTGCAACCATTCCACGCTGATACGGTTACCCGCAAGGTCGCCCGAAGGGACAGCAGCGCTAAGGCCGAAACCTATATCCCAATACCTGCCGCCATAATTTCCCGGGTAATCCATTGGGCCGAATTGATTGATAGGCCCATTGAATTGCCCTTGAACGCTGCCCAGGAGCGTGTAAACGCCTCGCACCGAAGTCGTTAGCCAATCGGTGAGATTGTAATTCCCCCAAGCCGTAGCCTGGAACATATCGCCCAAGGCATAACCGGATCGGTTCTTGTTTTCCATACGCACCGTACCGCTAGCCTGCGCCCCCCATGACCAATCGTCTATGCGCCCGGTATAAGTCAGGCTGGGTTTGAAATCCCAAGTACCACTACCCAATTGCATGCCGTAATCAATAAAGCCGCCGTCAACCTGATGGTTACGCACCAACTGAATGTCAACATCGCCAGTCGGGGCGCTTAAGCCTGCGGTTGCATGTATATGGTGTGTACCGTTATCAAAAAGTTTGAATAATGCGTACATGCCTAGATCGCCGATACCGCCGGTTTCATGTCCGCTTTGAATATGGTGGGGTATGTGCTGGGCCAAATTGAAACCAAATTCAGCCTGCGGGTCGGGTGCGCCATTAAGCGCATTCATCGTCATCGACATATCCACAAATTGGGGCATCAGCATCAGGGTCAACCAATCCGTGGGGGCGTACATCAAATCCAGCATATGCATATGCATGTTCATGCTGCCCGGCTTAAGGAAACAGGGAGTGTTGCCACAGCCGTTGGCAACAACCGTTTGGTCGCTTACCGGATCTGTACCGTGCAACATGGTGCCAGATTGGCTACTGTACATATAGCGATAACCGACCATAAAATCACCCGCTTCCGGCAGCATGTGGTCGAACATGACCCCTGCCGGGGCATGGACGCCGTGATGGTGATGGTGACTATGATTAAAATCCCCGCTTCCTCCCTGGGATAAAGCCGCCAAGTCTACCTTCAGCGCCGCATTGGCCACCCAATAGTCAAAATCTGCATAAGCGGCTTCGCCCCCTCCGCCGATTTTGAAAGAACCTTGGTGCGTGTAATACTCAAAACCGGCTTCAAGGCTTAAGCCTTTAGCCAGTTTCTTATCGACAGATACACTGCCGCTTATGGCGCCAAAACCAGATAACCGTTGGTCGCTGGAAAAATTTGCCGGTAATTTCCTGGGATCATAAGCTAGGCCTACCGGATTGCCTCTGGCATCGAACTTTTGCCTATAGGCTTGCTGGCTTACCAGCCAGGGAGAATAAAAATCCGCCGCATCCTGCGAGTAGTACCTTACCTTGGGGGTAACAGTCCAACCATCGCCGAGCGGCTGCACCCAATCGGCCTCAAAGGTGTGGGCTTGAATCCCCCAATCATCCGCAGAAAAACGGTAATCGAAATGTAACGCAGCATCCAGGCTATTGATGTATTGGACATAGCGGCCACCCAAATTCCATTGGTTACGGACATCGGGTCGCTGTTCCAAGAGGGCTTTTAGCTTACCTTCAAAACCACCAGGGGGCGCATTTAGTTTTTGGTCTGGGTCAATAAAGACTACACTTTCCGCTTTATAAGGATTAGCCATATAACCGGTACTACGGGTATAACTTACATCCGCGCTGGCTAACGCATCCTTATTCAGGACTTGCGTTACGCCGAAATGGGTTCCCCAATCCTGGCGGTTGCCTTGCAGTATATTTGCGTTAGCTTTAGATGAGACATTATCTATCTGCCCCCGAAGTTCATAAGCCCTTATATCCAAATAAGGCAATGTGTCGTGGCTGAGGGTAGCGTTGGTATCGCTATTGGTGTAACTTAAATCCAGGTTTAACGTCGTACGCTTTTGGTTTAAATCCCATTTTCCGCCGATATTGCCAAACCGCGATTCATAATCATCCTCCACAGAAATCCCGCCGCCCACACTCAAAGCCGCTTCGTCCCATTCGTAAGTCAATTTAAAATCGCCTTGCTTGCGGGTTTCGGGTGAAGCGGTGGCAAGGGTATGGCTGAGTTGGTTATTCCGTATCAAACGGCTTGTCGGGTCGAAAGCAATGGAGGTATACACTGGATTTAACTGCTTGTCCAAGAGGACCTGGTTAACGCCCTGAAGGTATGGGGATGCCCCAACGACAGTACTGCCATTATCCGATAGAAGCTCGGCATTGCCTCCAAATACAGCCGGTGCCGTCGTGATTGGGGTAGCGCCGCCCCATGTGTCTTGCGTGTAGTTAAAAGCAAATTTAATCCGGTCAGTCAGGGTAACTTTTGAATGGCCGAAAATACTGTCGACTTCAATTGGGTTTAAAGCGTTTTTAATGCCAGACACTGAGTTATTGCCTGATTGCGGATCGATCACAGCGCTACTAAGGTCACGTTTGCCTTCCTGGTAATGACTGTACTGAAAGTCGACTTCGTCGCCGTCTGCAGCGTGCGCCATAGGGGAAAGTAAACCTGGCAACACCAGTGCGGCGGAGGTTAATGCTTGCAAGGCCTTACAATCAGGCGTTTTAAGGGGACAATTTAGCCCTTCATCTGGCCCAAGATATCCAGGGATTTTATTGTCCATTCGGACATCCTGCATTGAAAATACGGGCGGGATTCGAGGAAATGTACAAGCCTTGGGCTTTACTCTCATCACTAATAACAACCACATCCGCCTCCTTGAGACGCATTCCCACCAGCCGCAGCTTCGCGGCTGCCATAAATATGCGACTTAAGGACGCTTTGCGAAGGGTTCGACTCCAATGTCATCTGCGCTTTAGCCAAGTTGCCCCTTTCCCACGGCTGCACTGATGCACAACCGCCCGCTAACAGGCACATAAGGGTCAATAACATGGCCGCTACTGGTTTTATTAATCTCATTCCTTAACCTTACCGATATTCGTGAGCCTTTTCCACCGACCCTATTGTTATTTTAGCCGTCATTGTTTGAACCCCATTTTTCCGTACCGCCAAAACCTATCCTTGCAAAAAAACAGCGCCCCTGCATTTGTACAGCCAATGGTAAGGGCGTTAAAACAAAAATTAACCGTTATTGGTTTTGTATCATTTGCCAATCAGTGCCGGTATGTTGGCTACCGGTGGCAGGGGAAGATTGGCAATGGAACTCCGCCAAATAAATTTCCCTGCCTTTTAAACTCGACCGGGATTTTGTAATAAACATGAGATAAGGCCCAACCCCGCCTGTTAATGAAACCTCAGGGCTAAAATACCTATCGGAATCCACCCGATCCGTACTGATTGGGGTAACACTGACAGCGCCAGTTACTGGATCAGTGTACTGCGCCTGAATGCTGATTCGTGCGGGGTTACGTGTCGGCAAATCTTTCACATGCAGCAACAGATGGTCTGGATCGCCCGTACCATCGCCAGCATTAGAACAAGTGACCCTATAGATGTCAGTTGCAGCCGCTTTGGATTTCAATCGGCCTAAAGCACCAGGTAGAGTATGGGCCGATATAATACCTGCATACGAGGCTACTATCGCCAAGGTTATGAAAGTGAGTATAACTTTAGATATTTTCATATTTATTCCGTTAGCTTTTATGGGAAACACAGGCAAAATCCTCGGATAGGCAAGCGATATAACAATTTGCAGCCGGGGGTAACCGGATACTTATCAAAATAGGGATTTACTTCGACAAGTGCGGATTTCCGCCACCTATTATGTAGCAAACGCAACATTAGGTTAAACAAAAAATCCAGGATTATCGCATTGCACAACAACCCTGGGATTGAAAGATTTGTAATGTCGGCAAAAAACCAATGACCCGTTTAACAGGACAGCCCTTTTGGGTTTATAATCCGCCACCTTTAGCCGCTTTGGTAAATGGCTGAGTATTTGTTGGTGTCAGGTAAGAATCAAAATCAAATCCACTAGGCTCGACACTATAATCAACTTGCGTACCCGCGCACAGGGCTATGTCAGCGGCTTTATTGTTGACCGTCAAAGTTGTCCAGTAAGTGGGCTGCAGCAAGTCCGGGTCAGTGTAGTAAGCGCTGCCGCCGTAAGGCGCAGTAAACCACCAGTCAGCCCGGTTGTTATCGCCATTGCCCCTATTCTGCATATCCTTGAATTTAGACGCACTTGGGGCATTGACTTGAACAAAACCGCTGGCGGCGGAAGTCGTCCTAATGACTTCTTTGCCTTTTGAATCCCTTGGCGCCTTGTATGGCCCTTGCCTATCATTTTGCGCATTCTTTCCTAGGTCGCAGTAATTAATTACCCCGATACGGATTTTAAGGGTTTTTACGCAATTGTTGGCAATGGTAGGCGCAGTCACCTTGAATTGGGTAAGGGCATACAAGTTAGGCGGCATTACCCCGTCTTTCCATAACAATCCATGGACATTACCCAAGCTGTCTACGATTTCTTCGTTATTGGCAAAAGGCGACCCGTCAGCGATACCTGCGACAGCCAATGACAGTTTTTTACCGGTTTCAAGGGTGCCCCCGCCAGTACCGCCAACTTCAATCACTGCACCGGTCTGGTCTCTCCATACCGCAGTATCTCCGTCAGGAAATACTGCCGATTGGCCTATGACAGGATAGGTTTGGGAGCCGGCTTCGCCGCCGCAACCATGGGTGATAGTAAAAGCATTGTAACTACTAGTCCCTTCAGTAGCTTGATCCCTGACACCGGTATGGGCAACTGCTTGTCCAGCAACAAACAATGCCGCGAATGAGCAAAGTATTAGTTTTGAATTTTTCATTATAAAAGTCCTCCTCAGGACAAATTTAGGTGTATTGCACTATTATTGTTATGTGAAGCTTTTGATCGCCGTGATCAATATTAAGCATCATCTATGCCAAATTATCAGCCTTTAATTTATATTAAATAGGATTTTTAGCTTGATAACGGTTAAAGGAGGATTCCTTATAACAAATTGATATTAATAGTTTTTATTAATTTTCTTTTGGTTTTTCGTATCTTCTTATTAGCAATTTACTGACATCCAAATAGGGAAATACCTGACAAATACGCATAATCCTTGATAACAAAAACAGAATAATGTGTTAAATAACATAGTTTAATTAAACGATGCGTTAAATAACATAGTTTAATAAATTGTTATTGACGTTTAATGCCTTGAAAAAACTAGGTTTTAGGAAAAAATGTACAATATTTAACCCATAAACGAGTTAAATAACATAGTTTAATTATCCATAAGTCATTAAATTACCGTTAAATGCGAACAATAGCTAAAACGATAAGATCGTTTACCAATTCTATTTGTAGGGTAGCCAACTTGAACTAAAACAGTAATTAACCAATCCCCTAAGCTTATATACCCTTCAAAATGAAATACTGAACCCGATGGCCGGATTAACAATAACCTTCCACCCCCAACCTGCAAGCTTCAAAACGGCCGGAAAACTTTGACTACAGCCTTGGAAGAGTCGATTTAATCATTTACCTATATGATTTTGCTTATATCGCACCGCCCCTTTTAACTGACTCTCCAATCAAACAATGTCAAGGTTTAGCTGTATTGTTTTGGATAAGTTCTTGAAGCTTGACCTCTGCCAAACTCCTTATAGACTCATCGCTGTCGTTAACCGCTTGCTGCAATAAACCAATGTCATCCGTAATGCCGTCCACAGCCATCATCCTGACATCGACCGAACTATCGAGCAAAGCCTCCCGGATTGCCGGAAGGGCTTCATTCCCTTGAAGGTGGGACAAGGTCGAAATTGCCTGCGCCCGGACATTGGCATCCTTATCGTGAATCGCATTTTCCAGCAAGGCCTGAACCTTAGGGTCGTCCTTGCTACCTATCGACAGTAGCATGCCGATAGCATTGGCGCGCTCCTCGGCTTTCCCGGATTGGGCCATCTTCAGCGTACTTTCGAGTTGTTCCGCCATGACGGTTTCTTTTTGGTTTTTTTGGGTCAATACGACCGACGCCCCATTCTCCAAACCAGGGCAGACTGGGGTATCCTTGGCGTAACTATCCAGTTTCGAGCCCAACACCCAGGCCTCGGCTATTTGCGCCTGCTCCCCTTGTTCGACGGCATCGCGGCGGAATCGGACGATTAAATCCGCCTTCCTATTCAGTAGGCATTCCAATAAGGGCTTTAATGAAGGCGCCACACAGGTCGCGCTTACCAAGCCTTCCGGCAATACCGAATAATGGATAGGCACCCCTGTTTGGCGGGAAACAGCATCCAATACTTGCTTCATTGGCGATCGCCTAACCTCCAGTTGCAATCCTACGGCCTTGTCATCGACCACATGCATTGAGATTTCATCCTTGCTTTGGGGATTTATCATTGGATCCGCAGCATAACCATACGTGGCGGACAGGCATAAGCAGGATAATACTAGTAGTTTGGTTCGCCCCATTAAATTAGCCGATGGCAATCGAATAAAAGCCCACTTCAAAATCATCTCCAAGGCAAGTAAAAAACTCGGCATCGCTGCAATGAACAAGACAATGAAAAACCGGGACATTCTTAATAAAAAACTAAAACGTCACATTCCAGGTCGCCGACAACGCCCCGTCCCGTTCCAATTGGTAACCGTTAACGTCGTCTTCAACTGGCTGCAGCCATTCCACACTGATACGGTTTCCTGCCAAGTCGCCGCTTGGCACGACAGCACTTAGCCCAAAGCCGACATCCCAATATTTCCCGCCGTAATTGGCAGGATAATCCATTGGGCCGAATTGGTTAATCTGGCCATTGAATCGGCCTTTAATACTCCCTTGCAAGGTGTAAACCCCACGTATCGAAGCCGTTAGCCAGTCGGTCAAATTATACCCCCCCAAGCCGTTGCTTGAAAAATATCGCCCAGGGCGTAGCCGGATTTATTTTTGTCCCCCATACGGACTGTGCCATTGGCCTGGGCACCCCATGAGAATTCGTCGACGTGTCCTGTGTAAGTCAGGCTAGGTTTAAAATCCCATGTCCCGCTCCCCAACTGCATCCCATAATGGATAAAACCGCCATTAACTTGATGGTTGCGTTGCAGTTGAATATCCACATCGCCGGTCGGGGCGCTAAAACCCGGCGTAATATGGACGTGATGTATCCCGTTATCGAACAATTTGAACATGGCGTACATGCTTAAGTCACCAATGCCTCCGGTCTCATGGCCGTTTTGGACGTGATGGGGTATGTGTTGTCCAATGGCAAGCGGTGCGCCAGTCCTTGGATCCAAAGGATTTCCGACATTATTATCGGCAATATTCTCAGACGGCGCGCCGTTAAGCCCCCTCATGGACATATTCATGTCCATAAATTGCGGCATCAACATCAAAGTCAACCAGTCTGTAGGCGCATACATCAAATCGAGCATGTGCATATGCATAGCCATATTGCTGGTAGCAAGGAAACAAGGGTTTGGGCTACAACCATTTGCAACAAGGGACTGGTCGTTGGCCGGGTCAGTACCGTGCAACATGTCGCCCGATTGGTTGCCGTACAGGTAACGGTAACCGACCATAAAATCGCCCGCCTTTGGCAACATATGGCTGAACATCACCCCAGCCGGGGCGTTCGCTCCCTGATGATGTTCATGTCCGGCATGGCTCGCCCCGATGCCGCCTCCCAGTGATAATGCGCCTAAATCGACCTTCAGCGCAGCATTGGCTACCCAGTAATCGAAATCGGCATACGCACCCTCACCGCCGCCGCCAATCTTTAACCCTCCTTGGTGAGTATAGTATTCAAAGCCCGTCTCAAGGCTTAAACCTTTGGCAAATTGCTTGTTAACGGTGACGCCGCCGCTCAAAGCGCCAAAACCGGATAAACGCTGGTCGCTGGAAAAATTGGACGGAAGGCTGTTCGCATTCACGACATTTCCATTCGCATTTACCGTTTTAATAGGTTCTTTAATCAGGAGATAAGGATGATAAAAATCGGCAGCATCCTGCGAGTAATAGCGTATCCTGGGCGTTATGGACCAGCCATTAGCAACAGGCTGCACCCAATCCGCCTCAAAAGTATGAGCCTGGATGCCCCAATCATCGGCCGAGAAGTGGTAATCGAAATGAAGGGCGGCATCCAATCCGTTAAGGTATTGGACATAACGCCCGCCGAGATCCCATTGGTTCCTGGCTTCAGGACGTCTTTCCAGAAACGCGCCGACCGCATTGATAGGGGCAAAATCACTGGATAAAAAATCTTGGGGATTGACAAAGACGACTTCGGTTAGTTTGTAGGGATTGGACATATAGCCTATGCTACGGGTATAAGCCACATCGGCTCCGATAAGTGCGTCTTTGTCCAGGATTTGGGTTACACCGAATGTTGCCCCCCAATCCTCGCGGTTTCCAGTCAAACTATTGGCATCATTTGTAGTGTTTACCGATAAATGGTCTAAAAAATAGTTATCCTGATTGATATAAGAAATCGTATCGTGGTTGATAATCGCGTTGGTTTGGCTATTGGTGTAACTTAAACCGAGGTTGAGCGTGGTGCGTTTTTGGTTAAGATCCCAACGGCCGTTGATATTGCCGAAGCGTGATTCGTAGTCGTCTTCCAGGGAAATTCCTCCGCCTACGCTCAATGCCGCCTCGTCCCATTCGTAGGTCAGTTTGAAATCGCCTTGTTTACGGGTTTCCGGCGATGCCGTAGCCATGACATGGGTCAAGCGGTTGTCAGCTACAGACCGTCCTGTCAAAAGGTTCGTACTATAAGGTTTGTAATTTCTATCGAATAGCGTCAGGAACGAAGCGTTCGGAGTTTGGATATAAGGCGACGCGCCTGAAATGGTCTTACCGTCAGCCAAGGCAATTGCCGAATTGAACCCAGAGGAAGCCAGCCCAGTAGAAATCGGCGTAGCGCCGCCCCAAGTGTCCTGCAAGTAGTTAAATGCGAATTTGACTCGATCCGTTAATGAAACTTTTGCACTGCCGTGGAGGCTTTCTACTTCAATCGGGTTAGCGTTTTTTTGTCCGATCACACTAAGGTCGGAGGGATTGGACGAAAGAATATTTCTTTTCCCTTCCTGGTAATGGCTGTATTGAAAATCGACTTCGTCGCCTTCGGCGGCATTGACCGTGGGCGATAACAAGCCAGGCAGCACCAATGCGGCTGATGTTAAGGCTTGTAGCGGCAATGTAACATCTATATTTTTTGTTACTTTTTTAATAGCAGCCACAGCCGCCCCCCTGCGCCGCATTGCCGCCCGCCACAGCCTCTCGACTGCTGTAGTTATGCGCCCTTAACGAACTTTGCAAAGGGTGTGGGTCTACTGCCATTTGCGGCTTGGCGAGGTTGCCGCGTTCCCAGGGCTGTACTGGCGCGCAGGCTGTCAATAACAACCCCAAGGCGAACAGAAATCGTTTCGCAGTCATTTCAATAGTTTCCCCAGAATATTTTTCTTATTGTTTTTATTAAAAATGACCAGTTAGGGTAAGCAAACATGCCTTTGTTATTCGTTTTGTAGCATGATGATATCGGTACCGGTATGCCCGCCGCTTTGTGTCTGGCAGTGCGCGACCCCCACATACACTTGCGGCTTAAGGTGTTCTTTTTTCGGTCCCTTATAGGCCGATTTACTTACCACGACGGTATAGTCGCCATCCCCACCCTCCAACTCCGTAGGGGATGCCCAGGATTTATCACTATCCTTAGCCCCAAGGATTAAGCCTGGTATAGCGGCGCCCTTTTTGGCGTTGATGCTGACCACCGGCCCGTCGGTATCCGGATTGCCTTTGGTTTGGATATGAAAAAAAAGTTTTGCGGTCGAGCCTGAACCGTCGTCATAGCATTTGACGTTATAGATGTCGTTTTTCACGGCACCGGAGCCTTTCAACCCGACAGCGTTATTAGGCAATGCATGCGGCCAAGCCAAACTTGCGTATCCGGCAAGCACCAAAAACCCTATCGACTTAATCACGTTTGTTTTTTTCGTAATCCGTAATCACAGCTAACTTACTTATTTTGAAAAAACAGCGCCATGTTCCGCTAAGGCAAACGGGCGCTGTTTCCTTAAAAGCCAATAGGACTATTGGTTAACCGTCATAGTCCATGAAGTCCCGGTATGGACGCCGCCGGCCGTTTGGCAATGGAACTCAGCCACATAGGTCTCTTGGCCCGCGCTTGACGCCGACTTATTGACGTTGACATAGTAATTCTGTGTGGTAGTCCCATAACTATAAACTAAAGGGCTATAATTGGCGTCGCCATCCACGGTATCCAAGCTATTGGCGGAGGGTGTTATCTGTGGATAGGTGTAAGACCTGGCGCTGACTTGCGCTGGCTTGACCGGCGCCAGATCCCTTACGCGTAGAGATAGCCTAGCAGGCGCGCCATTGCCGTCGTTGTAGCAAGACACAAAATATTGGTCGACCGCCGCAGCACCAGAACTCGCAGTGCCCAAAGCCCCGGACTGGGTATGGGCGGCAACAACACCTGCATAGCCAACGGCAAGCAAACAAGCCGCCGCCATTATTTTTGTATTTATTTTCATTGTTTATATCCTCATACCGTTAGCGCACTAACGGAAATATCATCAAAATTGCCGTCGTTTAATCCGTACACTATCGGCATGGTTAAGGCAAAGATGCCCCAACCGGTTTACCTGGTGCATCTTAACGATGACGACACCAGCGGTTGGCGCCAACCTTGGCACCAAAAACAAGGAAGCGCATGCGCAAAATTCCAAGGCTCGCCGCTTTGCACGGCATGCCTTGGAACAGGAAGGTTTGGTTTGCTGGTTACCCCTTAGGCATACCCGGCAAAACAATTGAGTTTTATAGGTTGCTATTACCTTTGCTGAACGGATAGACGTTCTTGGGGGTTAAATATTTATCGAACGCCGCACCGTTCGGTTCAACCGTGACATCCTTAAGTACCGGATTCCCTTTTGCATCTTTTGGACAAGTCGCTAGTTGATCCGCGCTGCCAACTACATTTATGACAGCCGACCATTGGTTAGGGGCGGGCATCAAATCTGGGTCGCTGTACAAAACGCTGCCGCCTTCTGGGTTATAAAACCACCAATCGGCGCGGTTGTTGTCGCCATTCCCTGCACGTAAATCACGGAAGTAAGGCGAATTGGCTACATTCTTTTGGACGCCGCCGTCGTCAAGGGTTGTGGTGTAAGGTATTTTGCGGCCAAAGGCGTCGACAGGGGCTTTGTAGGGGCCTGAAGCATCGTTGCTTGCGTTCTTAACGGTGTCGCAATAATTGATCACGGCCACGCGGATTCTCAGCCTAGTACAATTGTCAACGACGGTAGGCGCTGTAATCTTGAACGGGGTAACGGCGTTCAGCTTCGGCTCCATCGCGCCGTCCTTCCAAAGAAATGCCTGGACATTGCCGAGTTCGTCAACAATTTCCTGACTAGTCACGAAAGGCGATGAAAAGCTAGCGTACCCTGTTGGTGCCAATGACAGTGAATCTGCTGCAATAACCCCGTTACCATTGTTGACAAGCTTGGTTTGGGGAAGGCCGGTAGCCGGGTTTATTATCGGTTGTCCGGTAGTAGGATCCAAAACCGGCACTTGTTGCGGCCCGCCAAGGATATTTCCGGCCGCGTCCTTAAAAACAGCATTGTCGCCGAACGGAAACAAAGCCGCCTGTCCGATCACCGGATAGGCGTCGGTACCCGCATCGCCACCGCAGCCGTGGGTGATGGTAAAGCCGTTGTAGCTGCTAGCACCCTCAAGCGCGACATCCCTAACGCCGGTATGGGCAAACGCTTGTCCGGCGGCCAATAAAGCCGCAAGCGAACAA
The DNA here is from genome assembly GCA_964435245.1 of uncultured Methylomagnum sp. Lineage (GTDB taxonomy): Bacteria > Pseudomonadota > Gammaproteobacteria > Methylococcales > Methylomonadaceae > Methyloglobulus. Next base: position 155,485 of record CAYSYU010000003.1, on the reverse strand, counting down.
AGTGTTAATTTTGTTTTTGTCATGTGTAGTCCTCCTCAGGACATAGGTTGTATTAAAGGTTCTAACTATTGAATTTATGTGACGAACCAACCTTGCCACAACTTTTAAAGTGAGCACTTTCCATGCCACGACGCCTTGATTTGACTTAACCTCACTAAAACAAAAAATTAATCACTGAAATTGAACCTGTTTCCTATTGATATATAATGAAATTATTTTTTATTTCTCGAAATAACGGTTAAGGTTTTTGATATTTTTGACGTAAGAAAATGCTCTCAATTTGTTATGCCAAAGCCTTACAAACCTCGAATTATTTTTACTTTTTATAAAATATCGGGATATAACATAGATTAATTATTTTCTCTTACCCCTGAAACCCCCATGCCGTAAGGCTTTCAGGAAGAGGTGTGTGATATGCCGCAGGTGGTGTGTGATATGCCCTACTTTTTAATTGCAAAATAAACGCCCGCATCCAGCAATCAAGATAAAATGCAAATAACAAGGGAATTAAGCCTGCACTTCCAATTATCAAGCCATGACGGCAGGGCTTATTGGGGCAAATAAAGCCAGACATTGTTTCAGGCTCAGGACTAACTGCTGGAATAACGCTTAAAAAATTTTCAACCAAAATATCCAACCATAAAGAATCCGCTTGATAGAGACATGGAAAACAACAAACCTGAGAACGTTGACACTAGACTCCCGCCCCAGCCTGTAAGCTTCAAAACCGCGCTTTTATTTTGGGCAAAACTCGGGTTTATTAGCTTTGGCGGCCCAGCCGGGCAAATTGCCATCATGCACCAGGAGTTGGTCGAACGGCGGCGGTGGATTTCCGAAAACCGCTTTTTACACGCGCTGAATTATTGCATGCTGTTACCAGGGCCAGAAGCACAACAATTGGCGACCTATATCGGCTGGCTGTTACACCGGGGGTTAGGCGGCATCGCTGCTGGCTTACTGTTCATCCTGCCGTCATTTTTTTTATTGATATTGCTGGGGTGGATTTATCTGCGGTTTGGCCAAATACCCGTCGTTTCTGCTGTGCTTTACGGGATAAAACCAGCGGTTACGGCCATCGTCTTATTTGCCGCTTACCGAATTGGCTTGCGGGCGCTGAAAAACTGGTTGATGTGGCTATTGGCGGGATTGGCGTTTTTATCAATTTTCGAATTTAATGCGCCCTTCCCCCTGATTGTATTGGTTGCAGCATTATTGGGCGCTATAGGTGGACGCGTCACACCATCCTTATTTGTTATCGGCGGCGGTCACGGGACCAGCAGCAACAATTATGGCGAAGCGTTGATTAATGACGACACCCCTACACCTGGGCACGCACGATTCTGTTGGCTTAAGTTTACCAAAATTTTACTGATAGGCATGGCATTGTGGGGCGGAGCCATGGGAATCCTGTGTTGGCGATTCGGTTGGCAGGGCGCATTTACCCAAATGGGCTGGTTCTTTACCAAAGCGGCGCTGTTGACTTTCGGCGGCGCTTATGCGGTTTTACCTTATGTTTATCAAGGCGCAGTGGAGCATTACCACTGGCTAAGCGCCGCCCAAATGATAGATGGTTTGGCGTTGGGGGAAACCACCCCGGGCCCCTTAATCATGGTCATTACCTTCGTTGGTTTTCTTGCTGGCTGGAACACCGCGCCATTGGGCACTGATGCCTTACTGCTATCCGCAAGCCTAGCTGCCCTTATCGTGACTTATTTTACCTTTTTGCCCAGCTTTGTTTTTATCTTGGCTGGCGGGCCGTTAGTGGAATCGACACACGGCAATTTAAAATTTACCGCGCCATTGTCGGCAATTACCGCTGCGGTCGTCGGCGTTATCCTGAACCTCGCCGTATTCTTCGCCACGCATGTGTTCTGGCCTAAAGGGTTTCACGGCGATTTTGACGGTGTTTCCGCCTTGATTGCCGTTTATGCGCTCATTGCTTTGTTTCGCTTCAAGCTTGGCGTAATACCGGTGATCGCGGTATCGGCTGCTGCGGGCGTATTAGTCTGGTTGTAGCGGCAATTGCATAACGGCAACTACGTACCCCGATAATAACCGCCGGGAGAACCTTTTCCCGGCGTCGATCCGGCAGGGTTTGGCTGGCCTGCACTGGGGACGGCTCCTTCGACTGAAGGCATAGCCTCTTGCGGCATCAACATGGGCGCACGTTCATAGATAGCAACCGGCTCACCGTCCAGGTCTTTCAATGCTTGGTTCAGCGCTTTTTGGTCGAACTCAGGCATTTCTTCTTTGGTTGCTTTTTGGATAAGGTTCAAGGCAACCGCGTAACGCTGATCCAAGCTCATTTCCTCGCCCTCCAAATCAGGGTGCGCCTCTATATAAAGCACATTATTCAACCATCCGACCTTAATGGGTTGCTTGACGATATAAACAGTTGTCCCAAGTGGAACCACATCGTACAAAGTTTCCACGTCTTCAGGGTACATACGTACACAACCGTGGGTAATTTGCATGCCGATACCATAAATCTTATCGACATCCGTACCGTGAATCCGGTATTCGCCGGGCAGGTTGAGGTATAACGCCCTTGTCCCTAAGGGATTATGCGGACCCGGAGGGACGATCTCCGGTAACGGGTCGCCATTCGCCGCATGTTCCTGCCTAATAGATTCAGGCGGATGCCAAGCCGGATCCTTGATTTTGCGGATAACTGTTGTCTTGCCTAACGGTGTTTTCCAATCTTGCCGACCGATCCCATGGGCGAATGACATCACCTCGCCTGGCCTTCCGGGAGGGTAGTAGTACATCCGGAATTCAGAGATATTGAGGGTTATCCCGTTATGGGGCGTATCGGGCAGCACCCGACGATTGGGTAGCCGCACAACTTGGCCTTTCTTGATCAGCCATCGGTCTATCTTTGGGTTAAGCTTGATGATCTCGGTTTGGCCTAACGTGTACCGTAAGGCTACATCCAACAACGTTTCATCTTGGGTAATCGTTGTCGTAGAATCGCCGTTTGGAAATAATTCAAGCACGGTATCGCCCGGCGTTTGCGGTAACTGGTAAGTCGTCGCAAAAGCATTTCCACCGGCAAGGATGAAAGCGCCGACAAAAACCCATTGCCGGAAATAATTCAATATGCCCGATATCTGTCTGTTTATATAAAAGCGCATCATAACTCGGTACTGTTCTTAAAAAATTGATATTAACCTTTGATAAGCATCAGGTTCTTATGTTCAAAAAAAATTTGCATTTTAACACGGCTTAAGGCCGCACTAATATCCAATGGTTATACAATGTTTAGGTTTTAATGAGAAAAAACAAATTATTGCCTAATTATAGGCGCTAAGGTGAATAAATCGAATACCTACTTTACTTATTTCGGATTAATCGGCCATATCGACCGGGTATGCTAAAGCGCCAGTTCAAAATGCATCAGTCCGTTTGTAAGGATTTTAGTATAAAGTCTATGTCCAGGTGTTCGTCGACGCAATCGGCAAAACCCTGTATTGCCTGTTCACGGTAGTTGGCATATGCATAGCCTCGATAAGCTGGATTAATGGCTTTAAAGTAATCGCCGCGAAACTTATCATCGTCAAAAACACCGTGAATATGGGTTCCTGAAACCCGGCCGCCCTCATAATACAAAGGGTAGTTAGCCATGCGTCCGCAATGGATTTCATAACCCTTAACCGCAGGATATGAAAACAGTTGGTATTCCCCTCGCATTAGTATTTTAGGGTTTTGGTAAACGACGCTATCATCGATAAGACCCAACCCTGTTTCGACACAGGCGGTTTCATATTCCAGCGCATCAGGGTCGTGCAACTGCTTGCACAGCATTTGATAACCACCGCAGAGGCCGAAAATCGGGTTTTTGAATTGGCGGATTTCAGTGAACAAGCCTTGTCCTTTCAGCCATCGTAAATCGCGGATTACCGTTTTGCTGCCTGGGAGCAAAACCATATCGAAGCCCGCTAACGGGCGGTAAGCGTGGATCAGATCAATATCCAGCTCCTCATCCGCCATCAGCACATCCAGGTCGTTGTAATTGCTGAGGCCGGGATAGGCAATTACCGCAACTCGGATTTTGACATCGTTCAAGCGCTGACGGTAGTTGTGCAACGACTGGGAATCTTCCATGTCGATATTCAGCGGCAGAAAAGGCAAAACGCCCAAAACCCGTACGCCGAAGCGTTCCTGGATAATTTTTTCACCGTCATCGAAAAATCGCCGGTCGCCCCGAAACTTGTTAACGACCACGCCGATTAAGTTCCTGCGCATGACCGGATCCATCAGTTCCAGCGTCCCGTAAATCGATGCGAATACCCCCCCTCTTTCAATATCGGCCACCAGGATATTTTTGGTTTGGAAGGTATTGGCGATGTAGGTGTTGGAAAGGTCTTTCTGCAACAGGTTCAGTTCAACGGGCGACCCGGCGCCTTCCGCAATCACTAAATCATAGCTTTGTTGTAGGGAAGAAAAGGCATGCTTAACCTGAACCTTTAAGCAGTCGATTTCAGCATAGTAATCGGCAATGGCCTGGTTCTGATAAACCAACCCGTTAACGATGACTTGCACGGAACCGTTACCGTGCGACTTTAACAATACCGGATTGAATAGGTAACTCGGTTCAACGCGTGCGGCTTCAGCCTGAAAACATTGCGCCCTGGAAATTTCCCGGCCTTCTACGGTGACGGCGGAATTATTGGAAACATTTTGCGCCTTAAACGGCGCCACCCTTAAGCCCCGGTCAGCGAAGATACAGCATAATGCCATCACCAATGTGGTTTTACCGGCATCGGAACTGGTGCCGAATACCGCTAATGGCTTCACCAACGAACCCCATTGATGTTGGCCGAAAAATCCAATCTATCTTCCTGTAAGCAATCTAGTTGCTCTGGGAAACAATAAATATTGCCACCGTGGTTCATAGGATCATTGGAATAGCCTGATTGGGATATCTAAGCCTTTATGGAATTAACTCGCTCGGCGTATCCCAGGTATTTTCAAACAATAAGTCTTTTAGGTCTTTACGTGCCGCCCACTGTTCTTGCTCCAACATGGGCTTATCGTAAAACTCATTGACATGCCCTAAACAAAGGATGGCCAAAGGATGGCTGTCTTCAGGCATGTTTAAACAAGTTTTGAGCGCCTCCGGCTCGAACATCGACACCCAGCCTAAGCCCAAGCCTTCAGCCCGTGCCGCCAGCCACATATTCTGTATGGCGCATGCCAAGGAAGCCAGATCCATCTCAGGCAAGGTGCGGCGGCCAAAAATATATTGTTCCCTTTCGCCGCATAGGGCGGCGACAAAAACTTCTGCGCATTCCCGTATTCCTTCCACCTTCAATTTCATAAATTCCTCCCGGAGTTCGTGTAAGGCTTCAGCAGTCCGGATTCTTTCTTGTTCTACAAGGGAATGAATGTCTTGACGTAAACCAGGATCGCTAATCCGAATAAAACGCCACGGCTGCATGAAACCGACGCTGGGCGCTTGGTGGGCGGCATTTAACAAGCGGGTTAATAGAATCGGGTCGATGGGATCGGGCAAAAAATGGCGCATGTCACGGCGTTCATAGATAGCCCGGTAGACAGCGTTACATTCCAAGTCGCTGAAGCTATTGTTTGGCCTTATTTTGTTCTCTTGATCAGCCATTATCTTTCGACCACTGCCGAATAATCTGGCGAATCTGTCCCAAGCCATCCGTTAATGCCGCTGGGCCGGGTTGTAGTATGTCGCAGGATTTAATCTCAAAAAACCGGTTGTTTTGCACGGCAGGGACGGAATCCCAACCCGCCCTCACCCGTACCTGGTCGGGACGGAATTTTTTGCCGCACCAAGAGCCGATAATAATATCAGGGGAACGACGGACGACTTCCATCGGATCAGCGATAATACGATTTTTTGCGGATTGTTCCGTAGACAATTCCGCAAAACAGTCTTCCCCACCCGCTATCTTGATTAGCTCCGATACCCAACGGATACCCGAAATCATCGGTTCGTCCCATTCTTCGAAATAGACTTTTGGACGGCGCGGCAAACTTGCCGATTCGCTACGAATGGTTTCAATCTGCTGCCGGTATTGCGCCACCAAGGCGTTCGCTTTATCAGGCACCCCGACCAGCGCACCTAACAAGCTGATCATCTGCAAAATGCCTTCGACGGAACGCTGGTTGAACACATGCACCGCAATACCTTCGCGGATCAGGCTCGCGGCAATATCGGCCTGTAAATTGGAAAACCCCAACACCAAATCCGGTTCAAGCTCCAGGATTTTATCGATCTTGGCACTGGTAAACGCCGAAACTTTAGGCTTTTCCTTACGTGCCTGGGGTGGCCGCACGGTAAAGCCGGAAATGCCCACGATGCGCTGTTGTTCACCCAGCAGATAAAGCGTCTCTGTGGTTTCCTCGGTCAGGCAGACGATACGGGCGGGGTAACTCATGAAGCGGTTTTATGTGCATCGGCCATAGCCGCAACCGCTTTAATCAGCTTCACCAACCCATAACCGACAATCCCATAAACCAGGGTGGAACCCATGTACGCCGGGTAATAATGAATTACTCGCTCCAGGTATTGTGCCCATGTCAGGTCGGGATAGCGGCCTGAAAACAGGTAAAAACTGCCATTGGAAATAACGAAGGCAAGGGAGGTTGCCAGGGTGAGCAATCCGATTGCAGCCAAACAGAATGTTAATTCTTTAACGTATGTCGCCGCCAAGGTTGTGCAATAACGCCCTGCCCACCACATGACCGCATAGGTCGGGACCAAAAACGCATAAGCGGGCGACACACACCAAGCACTGGTACCGTTAGCAATAGCCACATAATCTATCAACCCGGCCAGCGCCAACAGGAATCCCAACAACATTTTGCTTCGGTAAAACCCGGCAAAGAAAAACACCGCTAATGAAGCATCCGGCAAATGCAAGGGATCACCGAAATGATGGAAGCGTGTCAATATCATGACCGCAATCAGCGGCAAAGGCAGATAGTCGCTGTGTAAATAACGCTGTAAATTCATATTAATCTCCGATTTGGTAAAAAAATTCCTAAGCCAGTAACGTATAATCGAATGCTCAGTTGTTGTAATGCACCGTAAAGAAAAAATTACGTCCTTGCTGGTTATAGGTATTGACGGTTTGGTAGTCTTTATCCAGCAAATTACTGAGTTTTGCGCTCAACATCCAGTTTTTATCGATATGGTAGGCGGTGCGTAAATCGACGGTGACGAAACCCGCAACCTTGGTGCTATTATCTGGATTGTCATAACGATGGTCTTGCGCCAACACAAATGCGCCAACATCGAATTGCCCGAATGAACGCGACAAGTCGAACGACAGCGATTTATCGGCACGGCGCGGTAGTCGTTTATCGGTATCCCGAATCTCTGGATTCATCATGGCCATGTTCAATTTGGCATTCCAGCCCAGCCATTGTGTGCCGATTTCGGCTTCCAATCCATCGATTTGGGATTTGCCGACATTCTGGGCGCTAAAATTAAAGTTAAGGTCCGGTACGGGGGTGATAAGGTTATCGACATTGGTGTGGTAGGCCCGCAGTTCCCATTGTAGCCAATCATGGTTTCCGGCAAGCCCTACCTCCACTGAAGTGGACTCTTCAGCTTTCAAGTTTGGATTACCGTAATTAGGGAAATACAGGTCGTTAAAGGACGGCGCCTTAAAGGCATTGCCGAAGTTAGCGAAAGTGCTGACCCCGTAATCCCAGTTAGAGCGCCAGCCGAGATTACCGGTCACATAATCACCAAACTGTTCGTTTTTGTCCCCGCGGAGGGACGCATTAACAAAGTGGTTATCGAAAAACTGGCCATGATATTCACCGAACACACCCACGTCGTAACGCGATTTTTCAGTATAGGCAACGGTACTTTCGACTTCATCCAGGCGGTAATCCGAACCCAAAATCAGGCGATGCCCTTCCGCCAACGCCACTTCATTTAACCAACTGACATTCCATCGGGTGCTATTAAAACGGCTATCAAAATCGTTGTTAGGCAAAAAATTATCGTTTTCATCCAGGCTTTGGCCTAAGCGGAGGGTAGTATGCCAGTTATCGGCAATATCCATATTCCCTGTCAACCCAACCGTTTGGGTGACAAACTTTGCGTGGTCGCCGCCGAAATTGGAATCGAACTCGGTAGTGCCTTCGGAGCGGATAAAAGAAGCTTCCAGTTCGGCATTCTTGTCAAAACGATGGCCTGCACGCGCATTGATGGCGGTGTTTTGGTAGCCGTCCCTGTCCGGTTGGCTAAAACCGAAGGGGCCGGGAATCGGCTGGCGGGCATTAATGCCTTCCGTACCGATAGATGAGACGCCTAGAGTGTACCAATTGTTAAGCCATCGTCCGTTTACATTACCTGCCGTGCGGTAAGTGTCGTAAGACCCGCCGCCTGCATCCAGGCTAAACTTCGGCTTTTCCGAGTCGCCGCCTTTGCGGGTAAATATCTGGATAACGCCGCCGATAGCTTCCGAACCGTACAAGCTAGACTGCGGGCCGCGGATAATTTCCACCCGCTCGACCTGGTCGATAGGGACAAATTCAAAGGGTGTCGTGCCTAACGTCGCCGAGCCGACTTTAATGCCGTCCACCAATACCAGCACATGATCCGAATTTGTGCCGCGCATGAAAACACTGGTAGTTGCCCCCAAACTGCCGCTTTGGGTCATATCCAACCCTGTCGTGCCCCTTAACAGCTCAGGCAAGGTCTTGACCTGTAAACGCTCGATGTCGTTGCGGGTATAAACGGTGGATGCAGATGATAGTTGGTTCTTGGGGGTTTCCGACCGAGTTGCGGTTACCACCATGTCTGGTAGGGTTTCTGGATTATTGTTATTGGATACTTGTGCCTGTAACGGGATCGTAAACCCTGCAAGCAAGATTGAGCTGAAGAGCATTTTTTGCATAACGTCCTCTGCGCCGCCCGCGCATGATAGTGACTTAACCGCAGGGAGGGACAGACGAAGATGCAAACCGACAAGGCATCGGTTTCCTTCGTTACACAACCCTCCGCTGCGCCGAATAGGCTTTGAGGCAGGTCTCCGGGCTTATCAGTGGCGTGAGCCTGGATCATCACCTTCCCATGCAAAAAACACAGTGGCACAAGATGACCCTTTACTGACATACCGTTGCGGGGGCAGCGTCGGATTTGGCTTTTTATAAATTAACCTTACCGACTTCCCGTTTAATCCTCAGGCGGTGAAACCTTACGGAACCTAAAAGCAGGCTGGGATTATAGCGAGTTATCTTGATAAAGCAAGCACAAGGTTATCGAGTTGGGACTGGAAAATATTGTTATGGGGCATGTTGCCTAACATAAATTGTCGGTTGCAAATAATGTTATAATCCACCCCCGGTCTAGGCCATAAATGAAAAAATTCTTTAACCCACAACCCCGATAGCCTGACCGAAGCCGGATTTAAGGGTTATTTATCGCGGGTTTTAACCCGATAAATCTTTTTTTATTCAACAATGCAATCAAAAGGGAACGGACATGAACTTTTTTTCAAGACCTCATCAACCATGTTGTTTAAAAGCGTCACTGATTATTTCTACAGCCCTGCTCCTATGCATTGTACAGCCTGCCGGGGCGGCGTTGGTTTCGGCAAGCGCGTCGATCGACTGGAGCACCTTTAAAATCACCCCGATTGATATCGGCCAAGGATTGCCGACATTGACTTGGATTAGCCAAGCAGATTTAAGTGGCGCCGCCCAGGGGGGGGAATTTACCGACGACTTCGCCACAAGTTGGAGTACAGGCACCACGGCTTTGTTTAGCAGTTCCACCCCTACCTTAACAGGATCATCTTCCGCCGCTACCTCGGCAAGCCAATTACTGGTCAACTCATCACTTAACGGTTTCAGTAGAATAGGAACATTCTTTAATGGCTTTGCACGACGTAATGGTGAGTTTTCTGTCCAAGGCAACGGTATGTTACTTTTCCAGGCTAACTATCTGTTAGAGGGAGCATTGATGAAGGATGCGAGGGAAAGAAACACATCTCCATATGTATCTAGTCATGTAACTTTCACTTTATACAGCCCTGAAAGTAATGATCGTTCCTGGGTGCTTCGTGACCGCAATTTGGCTAGTAGTGGCACTTTTTCACAAAGCGGCGTCATATCGGTAGCCATGGGCTTTAAGGATGGCTGGAAAGGTAGTTTTGAAGCCAATGCTAACACTTACGTTTATAATTCCCCTGTCCCGCTACCCCTGCCAGCAGGAGCCTGGCTATTCGGCAGCGCCCTGGCAGGAATTGCTGGGCTTCGACGTTCACCGCTCGGCCAACTAAAGGCGAGCTGACTGCCAATGCCTTTAAACTAGCTGCCGATAAGATAAGAACAAGTCGGCAGGTTTTTGGGAAGTAAAAATAGCGCTTACAGCCCCTATTTCACCAAAATACCTGTCGACACCCCAATTAACCGGGTAAATACCGGTTTTGCCCATCCATGTAGCCATCTGTGATCACAGGTGTTTTCCTCTTGGCGGCCTTGTTTGTTTTAAGAACTTAGGCCGTCCATCCCTTACAACAATAATTATCAAGAAAGCAAGACCTTATGAAAACCGCATTATTGGCAGGCACGCATTCGGGTTGCGGCAAAACCACCTTAACATTGGCTTTGCTTCAGTATTTCAGGCAATCCAACCGCAACATCATTTCATTTAAGAGCGGCCCTGATTTTATCGATCCTATGTGGCATCAGGCCGTAACGGGCAAGCCCTCGTATAACCTGGATACCCGCATGATGGGTGCGGACGCCTGCCGCCAACAACTGGCGCAACAATCCAAGCAAGCCGATATCGGCCTGATTGAGGGCGTGATGGGCTTATTCGACGGCTATGCCGGAGTCGGCGGCGAGGGTTCCAGTGTCGATCTTGCGGCAGTGCTAAATTCTCCGGTGATGTTAGCGGTGGATGCGGGGGGAATGGGCGGCACGATTGCCGCCGTGGTCACGGGATTTTGCCGGTTGGCGGGACAAAAAAATGTCCGTATTTCCGGGGTTATCGCCAATAATGTGGGCGGCGAATACCATGCCGATTTATTAAGGAAAGCATTAAGCGAGTACGGCTTACCGCCGCTGGTCGCCTGGATGGAACGCAGCGATAAGGTATTGGCGGAAAGGCACTTGGGCTTAAACATGCCGGATGAAACCATCATACCTGATTATTCAAGCGCCCTGCATGTCGACCATGAAAAATTGATGGCAGCATTCTCGGACGAAACACATAATGTCCCCGCCAGCAAACAACAACCGCAATTACGTGGGAAAACCATTGCGGTAGCCAGGGATAAGGCCTGTTGTTTTATTTACCCCGCCAATTTGGATTGGCTAACAAGCCACGGCGCAAGGTTGGTGTTTTTCTCGCCTGTTGCTGGCGAAGCTGTCCCAAACAATATTGACGCCATTTGGCTACCGGGGGGTTATCCCGAATTGTACACACAACAATTATCGCAATCGGCCAGTTGGGATTCCCTACGTACCCATGCAGAGATAGGCACGCCCGTCCTGGCTGAATGCGGTGGGGCAATGTTGCTTGGCAAAACCTTAATCGATGTTAATGGCGATGCTTGGCCTATTGCGGGTATTTTTCCCTATGTTTCCGTCATGCAAGGCCGCTTGGCGGCTTTAGGCCATAGGGAAGAAGCTAGCGGCGTTAAAGGCCATGAGTTCCATTACTCCAAAAGGGAACATAATGAAGATTTACCGCCTGCGTTTGATGTCGCTCAGGGCGATAACGGCGTCCGCCATAAGAATGTCAGGGCTTCCTATGTGCATTGGTATTTTGCCAGTGCAAAAAATCAAGCCATTGCTTGGTTTAAGGCCGACAGTTCAACTGGGCCAGCCCCAATAACTTCAAAGGATCGGTATTAAGCCCGCGGCCATTCGCCTGAAAATTTCAATTGACCGGACAATAACGCAAAACAGACAATAAGGTTTTGACCGGATAGTTGCCGATGACTTCATGCCCAAAGGTCGGACAACCCCATTCTCTAAATTGACCCATCAATCCAGAAGGAGCCAAGTTCTTGACCGCTATCGCAATCATCTTCGTCCTGGTTTATCTCGGTATGCTGTTGGGGGGCTTGCCCTTCCTCCAGTTAGACCGGACCGGCATTGCACTCCTGGGCGCCATCGGCCTACTTGTCAGCCATTCGGTCACCATGGATGAGGCTGGCAAGGCGATCCATATGCCAACCCTGATCCTGCTATTCTCATTCATGGTGGTGGCGGCGCAATTACAATTGGGCGGCTTTTACGATTGGGTCACCAGCGAGCTCGGGATACTCCAGGTAAGCCCGCCGACCCTGCTGGCGGCATTGATCCTGACGGTAGCCGGGTTATCCGCCGTTTTTAGCAACGATATAGTGTGCCTCTCGATCGCACCGGTGCTAATAGACGTTTGTTTGAATCGCCGCCTCGACCCGGTTCCCTTCCTATTGGGGCTCGCTTGTGCGGCCAATATCGGCTCGGCGGCAACCCTGATTGGAAACCCCCAGAACATGTTGATCGGCGGGAGGCTGACGCTTTCATTTACGGATTATATAATTGAGGCGGCTGTTCCCGTCCTAGTCGGGATAGTTGTGACTTGGTTAATTATCGTCGTTTTCTGGCGAAACCGCTGGATTCAACCAGACAATCCCTGCATGCCGGATGTTACTGCCGAGAACGGTAAAAACTATCCCCGCATACGCTATCCCTGGCAAGCCTTTAAGGGACTCGTCGTGGCTGGGGCATTGTTCGTATTATTCCTGTGTTCTGATTGGCCGAGGGACATCTTAGCCCTGGGCGGCGCGGGTCTCCTGTTATTGTCCCGAAAATTCCATTCGCGCGAGATGCTGGGGTTAGTGGACTGGACGGTGCTGATGCTTTTTATCGGCCTCTTCATCATCAATTATGCCTTTGAACAGACGGGCCTGTCGCAGCGTGCGGTCATGTTCCTTACGGAATCGGGAATAAACCTGCATCGTCCGGAGGTGTTGTACGGGATCACTTTTCTCCTCAGCAACCTGGTTTCCAACGTACCGGCAATCATGTTGCTATTACCTGTCGCTTCCCCTGAAGACGGGATGCTCCTTGCGCTGTCAAGCACTTTCGCCGGTAATCTCTTGGTCATTGGCAGTATCGCCAATATCATCGTGATGGATGCCGCCGCCCGCCGGAATATTTCCATCACATGGAAACAGCATGCGCTGGTCGGAATCCCGGTAACCTTACTCACACTTGGATTTACGGCGATATACCTGTTCGTCCTGTAGCCAACAACAGGATGGCGGACGCAAAGGCAAAAAAATCCAAGCCGACTTTAATTTGACTTTAAGGATATTTTGCGTTTACAAGCTAAAGACAGAACCTCGGCGTACATCAGAAAAATACTGACTGCGCGCTGCTATTAGTATAGGTTCGAATGATCAAGCCAACCAAATTCGCCCATATCTAGGAAGGGCTTTCTTACTCATTAGTTACGCTCAACGATTAACCAGGCCGATTATTGCAAATAAGGTTCCCATGGCCTGTGAAAGGTAATAAAGCTTTCACAAAAACATTCCAATGATTCTTTGATTTAAGTCAATACTTAACCCAACAAACGGAATAATATGAATTCTGCTTTTAGAAGGTTATGCTTCCTTTCGGAAGCTTGTTGTAACCCAAATAATAGCTGCAAATGGTTTAAGCCATAAATTCTTAACCTTCCGACGAAAGAGGTAAGGCCTTAAGGCTTTTATTCAAATAATGATAAAAAATTAAGGAGCTAAAATTATGAAATTGAATTATACGACTGTTTTAGTCGGTGCTTTCGCGCTTTGCCTTAGCGCCCAATCTTATGCAACTGAACACCATACGGCGCAGGCGCTGGAACATTCTGCAATGGCCGCCGCCCATGGGCAGGACGGACATGCAGACCAACTGCTTAAACACGCCGAGGAAGGCTTAAAGCATGCCGAAGCCGCGGAAAAGGAACATGCTGAAGCGCATGTCCACATGACCGAAGCGGTCAAACACCTAAAAGAAGCAATAGACCATGCCAAAAAGAAACATGCCGATGTCGCGACTACACATACCGAAGAAGCAATGAAACATATGCGTGAATCGATTGGCCAATAACAAGCCTAAATAGTGGTGAAATCGGATGCCAAAATCCCCTGGCATCCGATTTAAACCGCCGTAGTTTTGCCGATTCCAGGCAATCGCTTACGTTCTTTCAATAACTTGAGATGTTACAGCGGGAATTTCAGGGAGTTTGCCCGGCTACCTTTGTATTTAAACCTGCAAAATCAGATTCAATTCTTGGATATAGGCGAAGTGATATTGTGAAAACGATGGGCGTTGGTACAACTTGTTGATTAGGGTAATACCAAATATAACCTCAAGCTGGAATAACGATTAAGTAAACACCAATACCCACCATCGCCAAACCGCTGATCAATTTCAGCCACCGACCTTCTTTTTCCTGAAGTCGCTTTTGGCTAAGGGTAACAATGCCGATTGCCAAAACAATAACGTCATCGAGCATATAAGCCAAATTATAAAGCAGCAAATAGCTGTAATAGCTTAAACTGTCTATGTGTTTCATCGTCAGAATCCGTGTGTAAAGGGCAGGAAAACCCGAGGTACACATCAATTCGACCAATTGCACCAAAATAGCAATTAGCACAGCCCCAATCATCGCCCCGGCGAGATTCTGGGCGCTTAAGATAGCCCGCATTCGGGCATAAATTCCAGGTTTGGCAGCCTCCGGAATCGACAGTGAAATGCCCCGGCCATAGAACCAAAAATCTTTAAGGTTAATTGTTCCTGCCAGCAACGCAATAACCGCAATGATGATTTCAGAAATACGGGAAAGGCCGATAAATAAAAAAAGATTAAGCCAGGCCGTCATGAATATAAAATAGGCCAGTCCTTCCACAAGGACAAATGACCCGGCGATGGCAAACATCCGCAAGCGATTCTTCATTGGCGCCAGAAGCGAGATCATTAGTAGCAGTACCCACAGTGAACATGGGTTAAAACCATCCAATAAGCCCATCGTGAAAGTGAATAAAGGTAAGCCAACCTTATCCAAAGATATTTTGTATCCCAGTAAGCCAAGTTCAAAAGGTTGTGTTGCCCCTACAGAAACTTTCGCTCCGGCTTCACAAGTCAAAGTTTGTTCCGCCTCGCAACCCCCCATAACATCCTGGCTTTTCGGTGTTTGCGCTTGAGCCAAAGCATTGCGGATTAGCAATCCCGTTGTAGTTTCATCGGAATACCCCACAATTAATTGCTCCCCAATCAGGAAGGCAGGGACTCGCGCTGATGCCATATCCTGTTGTTTTGCGAGTTCCTGTAAACGTTGTAAAGCTAAAGGATCATGGGCAACATCGTGAAAAACGATATTTAAATTCGGCTGCCCCCGTTTGATTTCCTGCAAAAATAGCTTAGCGTTTGTACAATGCGGGCAGCCAGTTCGAACGAAGACTTCAATATCGGCCGAGGGGTCTGCGGATTCCTGGATGTCCTGGGACATCGAGATGGATTCTTGTGCATATGCTGTCGAATTCAGATAGATAGCCGATACCAGCGTCAAAACGATAAAAAACAGCTTGCCTATCATTAGTGTGTTTTGTTGTGGGTTTTATCGGTTTTGTAAAGTGGTGTTAGGCGTGTATTTAGGAAAACGCGTATTACAGGGAAAACAACCATTGTCGCCATTTTAAATCCGCCATTAATTCCAACATAATCTCACCATTAGTTTTAACGGTCAGTAACCAGGCTACTTTGTTACTGTTTTACAATCCAAGCCTTTGATGCCATCGCGTAAATCCTTACAGGATTCATGGGTGCAAAGGGTTTTATCAATGTCTTTAATTAAGTCTTTAACTTTATGCGTGCCCTCAAACATGGGGTTAAATGGAATACCCATTATCGCGTAGTTGTTATAAATTCCCTGTGCTGCGGCCAATCTTGATGTATCTTTTAAAAAACCAGTGCCATAAAAATTATTCTCCGCATTACAAATCATAATTAAAGTTTTTGCAGCAATAGTTGGCGTATGAGCCCAGTATTTCTCAGCATTAAAAGAGGGATGGGGTTTAGCTTGCTTAATATTTGCAATGTAATTATCCCTCAGTCCCTCATCCCAAAAGTGTTCTTTATTTGGGATTTCTTTGGCAATTGCTATTAAGTTAGCCGAGGTGTTTGAATATATCTCAGTTTTATCAAAAATACCCCTTGTAGTATCATTTAAAAATGAGGATATATTAAATACATTTTCCTTCGATGGATGCTGTATGCCGACTATCCTTGTTAAGTTATTGAATATAGCCCCTTCCAATTTCGCATCTAGTAAATTAGCTCCTTGCAGTTGAGCTCTAGACAAATTAGCCCCCTGTAGTTGCGCACCGCCCAAGTCAGCCCCTTGCAGCTGCGTACTACCCAAGTTAGCCCCTTGCAGTTGCGCACTATACAAATAAGCCCCTTGTAGTTGAGCACCTATCAAATTAGCACCTTGCAGTTGTGCATTATTGAATTGAGCCTTTCGCAAGTTTTACTCAGGGAAACTTGCCAATCGCAAGCTAATGACTGGAAGTTGAAAGCCCTTTCCACTTTCATTGAAATATTTGAACCAATCCTTAGAGCCAGCGAGCTTGGCAACGATTTCAATTGCTTTTTCATCAGGTTTCCAGATGACTTCAGCAGGGTCAATTGCGATACGCGGTAAAAACCATTCTATGGGTCTAGTAACAAACCGCATCATAGGCTTCCATAAAGGCTGAATATATTCTTCAAAAAAACTAATTTTTAAAATACGACTGTCTGCATCATATATAGCATCGCTATCAGAAGATACCCAGTTAATCAGCTTCGAACTTACCTCCGCTACCGGAAGCGCTAGGGGTTGAACATAAGCGACAAAAATATTGTCAGTAGTCCCTCCGACCAACACAGTTAGCAGAGCTTCACAAGATACCAAAACGCAGCATAAACCATGTTGCCTTTTTCTGAATATGTCGCGAAAAAAACCTCGGCATGTTGCGGATGTTGGGTTCGCTTGAGGGTTTTGGTTATCTTTTAATCCAAGACTTAGCTTCCATGTTAACCATACATCGAAAACAAATGCCCGGTAATGAAAAACGGTTACCGCCCAATCTTGCCTGTCACTGAAGCGTATCAAGAGTAATGCAAGGGTAATCGGCGCGAAGTTATAGCTCAGCAGGCTGTTTGCCCAACGCACCAAACGCGCCATTTGGCCTTCGTTTTCCAGAATCGCAAAGTCGAATAAAAACGGCTGGATGTAAATGCGCGGCACCTTACCGCCTGGGTGAGCTTCCTGCCATCGCATCAGTTTGTTGTGGTGGCTTTCTAGGTTTTGCAGGAAATTAAAATGCAGGGCAATGATAAAAAAAGGGATAACGACATAGAAACCCACCAACGGCACGGTTAAGTCGATAATGGGCATTTTTAACCCTTCTGCTGCGGACAGTAGGTTTAAATCGGTGGTGGAAAATACAATGGCCTGAACGTAAATCAGCAAACCAAGATACGCCGCGAAGAAATTGCGGTTTTTTTCGGAGGAGTCTTCGACGATTTTATCCAGTCGCTGTAACTCTTCTTTATTCAGACGCAATAACTCTGCTGCTTTATTAGTAGCATCACGTTGTTGGACAAACCTTTTACGGATGTAAGGGTTCACAAGAAGAAATGCATAACTGTCATGATAGTTAAAGTGAGTTTTTCCGCGAAGTATTTCATTTATTTGTTCATACGTTCTGCCGCTAAAAGCATGAGGATATTACTTCTGCCTATCATTGAAAATAAGCCAGGATAACAGGAATATTCAAAAGGGATAGGTACGTGTTCACATTAGGCCATTAGCTCTATGCCTCAAGTTATGTTCACCGGAAAAGCTTGAGTTTTAAGATTTGAATACATTGCGGGTCTTAACCGATGTTTGCAGGCTGTGACAGCTCGTGGCCGATTTGCATCGGATTGACTGGCGGATTTAATATGGAATTGAGGCCGATTAGAGTAGGCTAGCAGATAAAAATCCGGCCTGTGTTTTTGCGTGTTGCTGTGTTGATTGATTTGGAACTGCCCCGCCAGTGTCCCACGGGTAACAGAAAGAATTTGATTTGTTAGATAAGCCATTGATTAAAATGGCTCCCCCGGACGGGCTCGAACCGCCGACCTAGTGATTAACAGTCACCCGCTCTACCGACTGAGCTACAGGGGAACAACATGATTATGAAAGTTGACCTTTGCTATGATCTCTACAATGGCACGCCCGGAGAGATTCGAACTCCCGACCGCTCGGTTCGTAGCCGAGTACTCTATCCAGCTGAGCTACGGGCGCGTTGTGAGCCGCGAATTATCCCGTTATGTTAGATATTTGTCAACCAAAGTTCCGGTAACCCGGATTTTATTTTTGAACGTGTGTGGCGGAGAGAGAGGGATTCGAACCCTCGATGCGCTTTTGGCACATACTCCCTTAGCAGGGGAGCGCCTTCGGCCGACTCGGCCATCTCTCCAAATTCTGTCTTATCTTTCAGGCCCCGTCGGATCGGACTGCTCTTTTTTTATCCTTTCGTATATTTCTTCCCTGTGAACCGAGACTTCCTTTGGCGCATTAACACCGATGCGAACCTGATTTCCTTTAACTCCAAGGACAGTGACAGTTACTTCATCACCTATCATCAGTGTCTCTCCAACTCGACGAGTCAAGATAAGCATGGTTACTCCCTATTTGTATTAAAAACCCATTGCCCCTAAAGAGCATCCAACCAAGTTCAACGATTATAACAGTTTTGTATGATAAAAAAAGTATGTTATCCGATCCACCCATTTACAGGCTGCCAATCCAATATAGCTGGAACCGCCTTAAATAAAAGAAGGCTGTCGTAACGTGAAAACAAAATCGGTATGTCCATAAATATGATAATAGCTAAATATTCAAAAGGTGCGAAGCCATGTCGGAAGCTTTTGCAGCCACGGCGACTTATCCATAAGACATTTTGCCGCTATGCCAAGAAGCCGAGAATGATTGTTGGCATTTTGCTCTAACTTATTATTGGGTAAATTCACTTACCGAACCTCAATAACATAGAAGGCAATAACAGCAAATTCAATACCGTTGAAGAAAACAGGCCGCCGACAATGATTGCCGCCATAGGCCCCATGATCTCTGAACCCGGATTGTCGCTGTTCAACGCAATCGGCAACATGGCCAGGGCGGTGACCAATGCGGTCATTAATATTGAAGCCAACCTTTCTTGGGCGGCTAAGGAAATGGTCTCCAGGTTCCAAGCTCTGCCCTTGTGCTCGACCAAGTACTGGCAATGCGACAGGAGCATTATGCTGTTACGCACGGTAATCCCAAATAAAGTCACAAAACCCACAATGGAACCCACGGATAAGGATGCTCCGGTTAGGATAACCGCGAGGATTCCGCCAATAAGGGCAAAAGGCAAGTTGGCGAGGGCCAGGAGGACGTGCCGAAATTTACCAATAGCAACATATAATAAAATTGTTACGCCAGCGCCTGCAAACAGGGAATGCAAGATAAGTTTTTGTCGAGCCATCGCCTGTTCGACTGCGGCGCCAGTGAACTCCGGATAGGTTTCGACCGAAAAAGGAATTTCCTTGGATATCCGGGTTTTTAGGGTTTGCATAAAATTATCCATATCGCTATCGACAATGTTGGCGGTTACGGTTTGCTTACGTTGCGAATTTTGGTGCAAGATGTTGTACCGGCCGGTATTAGGCCTGATGTCAGCCACTTGCGCTAACCGAATGATGGTGTTGTCCAGCGTTTTAATCGGGAGTTCGCCAATTGTTAACGCATTCGTTTTTTGCCCTGGCAGCAAAGTAACGGCGATATCAAATATTTTGTTGCCCTCAAACAGCTTACCCACCACAGTAGTTTGATAAGCGCTTTGTAAACAAGTCAAAACCTGGTCTGGCGATACTCCCCAACTGGCAAGCTGGTTTAAGTTCAAATGCACTTGTACAAACGGTGTCCCTGGTGGGGAGCGGACTTGTATATTGCGGGCACCTGGAATATCTTTCAGGATCGCGGCGACGGCTTGCGCCTTCGCATCAAGTTCGCTCAGGTCGTTACCATAAATATTGACCACAACCGGGGATGTATAACCCGATATGGTTTCATCGACGCGTTCCGTTAAAAAGGTATTGGCCTCGAAACCGATACCGGGGAAATCCGCCAGAATTGCGCGAAGTTTTTCCAGTATTCGTTGCTGCCCTGCGCCTGAATTGGGTTTTAACCGGATTTCGTATTCACTGTAATGGCTGCCGTAAGTGTCCGCACCCCTTTCTGCACGCCCTGCCCATTGTGAAACGGATTCCACGCCTGGAACCGCCATGAATTGTTGCGTGAGTTGGGTACCGATGCGTATGGATTCGGCAAGTGAAGTCCCTGGAATACTGGAAGTGTGGACAATGAAATGGCCTTCCCGCAGCTCGGGCAAAAATTTGTGGTCGATAGTAAAAAAGGCAAGGAAACATAATAAGCATGCGGCGACACTGGTTATGACTATCTTTTTGAAATGCAAAACCACAGTCAGCAACCACTTTTCGTATGACTTTTTAAGGATTTTTATCAAGGGCGGGTCATTAGTTTCTAAGTCGGAGAAACCCAACAAGGCATGACAAAGCGCGGGCGTTAAGGTTAGCGCAACCAATAAAGACAACAAGATTGCCAGGATATAGGAGTAGCCCAATGGCGCGAATAGTCGCCCAGCTACCCCGTCCAGCGTCAATAACGGCACGAATACCAATGCCACAATAAAGCTGGCATAAACCACCGAACTGCGCACTTCCAGCGAGGCGGCATTAATCACCTCGGCCACGGGTAAAGGTTGCCCTGAAAGACGGTTTTCACGTAGCCTTCGGAAAATATTTTCGGTGTCGATTATCGCATCATCGACGACTTCGCCCAGGGCAATAGCCAATCCGCCCAACACCATAATATTAAGGTTGAAGCCTGCTTCGAGCAGCACCAGCACAGCGCCCAGCAAAGAGACAGGGATTGCCAGCGCGGAGATTATTGCGGCGCGGGCATTTAAAAGGAACAAGTAGAGGATGGCCAGCACAAACAAGCCGCCAATCAACAAGTGCTTTGAGAGGTTGCTTATGGATCGTTCTATGTAGTCGGCGGGGCGGAATAAGTGAGGGTAAAAATTTATGCCTTGCTTACTAAGTTTCGGGCTTATTTCCTTCAATTTTTCCTCAAGCGCTCGGGAAACCGACAAGGTGTTGGCCCCGTATTGGGCAATCACCATGACGACTATGCCGGGTTTGCCCATTATTTGCGCCGCGCCTATGGCCGGTTTGGGCGCGTAAGTGATGTTTGCCACTTCGCCCAGAGTTATGTTGTGTCCGTTAAGCCGTTTAACGATAATATTGGCAAATTGCCCTGGCGTTACCGGCACTCCGGAAACCTGTACGATGAAACGCTGGTTAATATTTTCGATAAAACCGCTGCCTTGGATGTTAGCGGCATCGGAAGCGGCTTTAACGATTTCATCTAGGGAGAGCGCAAAGCGGTGCAGTCGGCTTGGGTCGACCTGTATTTGCAATTGCTTTGTTTCGCCGCCGAACACATTAACGTCGGCTACGCCCGGGACTGCCAGCAAACGCGGGACGATGTTCCAGTCAACCAAACTACGTAACGCCATTAAATCCACGCTCTCGGAACTTAAGCCTAAAGTCAATACCGTCGCGGAAGATGAGGACAAGGGAAGGATAACCGGAACAATCCCTTTTGGTAACTGTGTCGGCAACATGCCCAACCGTTCGCTAACGAGTTGCCGGTTACGGTAAATGTCGCTGGTTTCAGGAAAAATTGCAGTGACTATCGACAAGCCTTGGATTGACTCTGAGCGGACTGACTGTAAACCTATCGTACCGCTAATGGCAAGCTCTATATGTTGGGTAACCAACACTTCGACCTGTTCGGCAGAAAGCCCATGCGCTTCTGTTTGGATGATGACTTGTTTGGGGGAGAATTCAGGGAATATATCCAGGCCGGCCGTCGCTAAGCGGTAACTGCCCACCAGTAATATCAAGGCGGCAATAGCAATGACAACCCCGTAATTACGTATGGAAAACCGGATTAGGCTTGCAAGCATAGATGCTGTGAATTCTAAGATTTAGGAAGGCGTAAAACTAACCGAATTGTTTGCTGTTTTATCAATTTTCTTAGTTTACGCCTTTGGAGGATCCCTATAGCCAAGCATGTTACTTTTTTAGCGGGGACTTTTGCAAGCTTGATGGTGCCCTTTGACCTTAAGGATCGTCGTTAAAGCCTATTCCCTCCTAACCCAAAACATAGCCTCACCGATAGGTTGGATTTTCAGATAACCCGATCCTATTGCGATGCATATCCATTCCGGAACCCCAGAAGAAACGGTTGCCGTGAATCATGACAACCTTTGAATAGAGTGATTCTACGGAATCAAGTCCGGCCGTAGCTGTCCCCAAAACGGACAATATCGTCCTCGCCCAAATAACTGCCTGACTGGACTTCCACTATTTCCAGGGGAATGACGCCAGGGTTTTCCAGCCGATGCACGGTACCTAGGGGAATAAAGGTGGATTCATTTTCAGTCAGCAAAATTTGCTCATCGCCCCTGGTTACCAGCGCAGTCCCCTTTACCACGACCCAATGCTCAGCACGGTGATGGTGCTTTTGTAACGACAATTTGGCGCCGGGTTTCACAACGATCCGCTTAGTTTGGTGGCGATCCCCACTGTCCACCGAATCGTAATGTCCCCAAGGACGGTAGGCTTTTCTGTGGACTTCGGCTTCGCTACGGTTTTGCCGCCTTAGTTGGTCGACTATCTGTTTGACTTCTTGCACCCTGTCTTTTGGGGCGATCATGACCGCATCTTTGGTTTCAATGACAATCAAATTATCAACGCCGATAAGGGTAACCAGCTTGTTCTCCGAATAGACGTAAGAATTCTTTGTGTCCAAGGTCATGACATCGCCGCTGATCGCGTTGCCTGAATCGTCCTTTTCGGTGACATCCCATAACGCAGACCATGACCCGACATCATTCCAGCCGGCGTCTAAAGGTATCACGGCGGCTTTTTCGGTTTTTTCCATAACCGCGTAATCGATCGAATCAGCAGGGCACGCCGAAAAAATAACCTTGTCTAACCGGATGAAATCCAAGTCGGTTTTAGCCGAGTTTAACGCTTGTTTACAGGCGGATAACATCTGAGGATTATATTTTTCCAGTTCTTTGAGGAAGTTGCCTGCCGTAAACGCGAACATACCGCTGTTCCACAAATAATCGCCGCTTTTTAAATAATTTTTTGCGGCGACCAGATCCGGTTTTTCCACAAATGCCGCTACCTTATGGGCGTTACCCAATGGTTCGGAATCCTTCATGATATAGCCGTATCCAGTCTCCGGATGGGTAGGGACGATACCAAACGTAACCAAGTAACCTTGTTGCGCCAATTCCTCCGCTTGCCTTATCCCTGCATGGAAGGAGCCGATGTCGGTGATGACGTGATCGGCAGGCAACACCAGCAGCACTTCATCTTCAGATGCCGCAGTCAATGCAGCCAAGGCAACAGCGGGGGCGGTATTTTTCCCTACGGGTTCCAGGATAATGGCGGAAGGTTTTACCCCGATTTCCCACAATTGCTCGGCCATCATAAAACGATGGTCTTCATTGCATACGGCAATCGGATTTTTTAATCCTGATAACCCGGAAAGCCTGAGCATGGTTTCTTGAACCATGGTGTGGTCAGTCACTAAGGGGAGGAATTGCTTGGGGTATTGGCCTCGGGATAAAGGCCAAAGCCTTGTTCCAGAACCGCCAGATAATATTACCGGGGTCATAGTGATTGTCACCTCTAGTGTACGGGGCAAAAAGATATAGATTATTGTTATGCGGTTAATCAGCTACCGGCATAGTTACGGAAAAGTATAGGCCAAATATTGCGCCTTGCCTTTGGGAAATTTTTCGCAAAACAATAAACGCTAGGCATTACTCTGGATAAACTCCTATCATAGCCTTAAATCTTATGGAAATGGTCGTGTAAGAATTACTGACGTTGTTTACAGTACTTGGGAAATATTGTAAATGAAGGCTTGCTAACCGTAAAAATTCCGGCAGTTTACCAAACCTGATGCTGGAATTAGCCCAAATAGCCATTCGCACCAAGGCCTCAAGACCAAGGTGAACAAAATGGTGCGTTCATATTTGGGCCAAAGAAATATTTTTTGGCTACCAGTTTGTAACCCGGACAAGGCACTCAAACCATCCAAGCCCCAATCCGAAAAGATCCTACGAGCGCCTTAACCCGCCTAATTATTATTCAGCCTGCTGGTAATCCGTCAATAACCCGACCAGGATAATAACAACGCCGATCACGACATAAAAACTGGTTGCAGTGTTGGCAAATCCAAATACGAATGGCACCAGGATCAGGACGGGGCCGACCACCCGCTCTACCCATCCGTGTAAGGCGAAAGGCATAAGCTTATAGACACCGAGCGGAAAATCGGTCACCAAGGTCATGGCTAGATGGATAATCGCCAACACATAAGCAAAAATCCCGGCCATTCCCGTTAAACCAAGCACCGTCGGTGCGGCCAAAAACAGGACAACGGTAACGTAATCAAGATACCCGTGCAGGGTTGGGGTGAGTATTTTTTTCATGGCTTAGCTCCTTAGATTTGTGCTGTTAAACGACAAAAAACGGTGCTTTCGAATTGCAAGTATACCACTAAGCCGAAAGTAAGCCATGGGGTTTAGGCTAATATTTATTAAACTAAATTCAATGGGTTGACTAAATAAATGCTATTATTTTAGATTGGGGTTCGCAAGCTGTCCCAACCCATTAGCTTATTCCTTTGCAGAATAGATGCCTAAGGTAATGCTAACCTGGCACGGTTCTCGGAAGCTTGGAAACAAACAAAATGGAGAATGGCCGATTTCGGTTGAGGACTAAGTTAGCTATCCTTTGGAAGGACATCTTGAACTGCAGCCAATTTTTTCCATTCAGGCACTGGCGCTTCACAGTTTTCCTTGGGTATATATTCGGATTGTCCGATTTTTTCATACCGATGGATGTATCTAGGGCAATTAAGAAATAAATTTCGAATAGCAATTCGGATAATATATTTCGCACCCACATACTCTTTTAGAAGCGGATCGTTTACATTGACGCTTGCTGTGCCATGAAGTCGCAAACGCTGTGGATTCTCGAAATCGATAAAAAGTAAGCCGACTTGTTTATTCGAGGAAATATTTCCAGCCGTTAAAAACATCCCGTTCCCGTCGTAACCTGGAAATGCGATGGTTTGATTATCGAGAACACGGACAAAGCCAATGTCCCCGCCTTTGTAAGAAACTGTTGGCCTACCTTGTTCGTCAACGGTGCTGATGAACAACATGTCGCGTGTTTCTATAAACCCGCGTTCTTCGTCCGTAATTTCATCGTGCACTATAAGTTCATCGACACGGTCTGCTAATCTTCGTGAATCGAATTGATCCTGTAACCCACGATTGCCTTGATGATAAATATCAGTCACAAACAGTTCTCCCCTGGTTAATTTTAGTGCCTAACGTTTGGGTTAAGACGGTGCGGCATTCACAAGTCCCCTTCTTCAAAAATAGCTCCCATTGAGCCAAAAATGGACAACAATGCTGGAGAAATAACCCAGCAAAATAACGGGCAGCCAACGCAAATGTGCGGTAAACGTATAATTTTCCTTCATGTAGCCCAACATCCCGACACCCGGCCCTGACCCAATCGCCAGTAGGCTGCCGCCTACGCCCAAGGTCAGGGTTAACAGCAACCAGTGTCCGGGAGAAAGCTCTGGGTGCATATTCAAAACAGCGAACATCAACGTGCCGTTATCGATAAACGCCGATGACAAGCCGATGGTGATATCGGCCATTGTCGGGTTCATTTGCCCGAACAAAAATACGGCAACCGCATCGAGATAACCGACAAAACTCATCGCCCCGATAATCATCATCGCACCGTAAAAGAACAGTAAAGTATCCCAATCGACCCTGCCGATATGCCTAAAAATATCGAATCCAAGCGGATCGTTCAGGGTCAGCATGTCCAGTTTGGAAAAAGTGTAGGTATCGGTTCCTACAACGCTATTTTCAGACGTTTTTATCAGGTAGTAATTGAAAAATTGCAACAGCCCTAAACCGGCCATCATGCCGGCTGCCGGAGGCAATTCCAACAGGACGTTACCGCTTACGGCAATCGATAAGGTTAAGATAAATAGAAGGATTATGCGTTTGCAGCCCCGTTTCAACAGGACGACATCTTTGATAGCCACAGGCTTTCCTTTAGGCGTCCAAAAATGCATGATGACGGCCGTTACCAGGTAATTAACCAAGCAAGGAATTCCCAATAAGAAAAACTGGCTAAAATTTAATATGCCGCGTTGCCAAACAAACAAAGTCGAAACGCCGCCCAACGGGCTAAAAGTACTGCCTGCATTTACGGCGCACACAATGTTGACGCAGGCCAAGCCAATAAATTTTGGCTCCCTCTTCCCAACAACCATAACAATTGAGCCCATCAACAAAGCTACAGTCATGCTATTTATCACGGTTGACAACAAAAACGCCAAACCACCGGTGATCCAAAACAATTGTTTGTAAGTGAAACGCCTGCTCAACAAATAAATCTGCAAAGCGCGAAATATGCCGCACTCTTCCATGGTATTAATGTAGGTCCTGGAGACCAATATGAACAACAGCAGCTCGATATAAGCCAAAAGATTGCTCTCAAACGCCAGCGCCGCCGTTTTTGCTTGCCCATGTTGGGCATAATAGCCACAAATAACAAACCAAACTAAAGCCGCCCCAAACACCATCGGTTTCGACTTGCGCAGTTCGGTCACATCCTCCGACATCGCTGCAACATAGGCCGCGATGGCGATCACAATAGACAAATAACCGATGACATGGTGGGCTAAATCCAGGTCATCTTTGACCGTTAGGTTGCTAACGATATCTGCGGTCGCCAAAGAAGGCGTAAACAATAAGGATAAGGCAAAGAAGATAAAATTCATTGAGTTGCTGGCGTTAAGGGTATGTTTGCCTATTGGTTGGGTTATTCTTTAATCCTATAAAAGCTTAGTCTTTAAACTAAAAGTTTGTAAGTCGGGCTACCGAAACTAAAACCCAATACATCCCGAAGGCTCATTATTTGAACTTATTGCCCTTAGCCTTATTGTTTATCAGCCAAACCCAACTCCACCAACTTAACCCAATACGCCGCCCCGACCGCTAAAATCTCATCGTTGAAATCGTAATGCGGGTTGTGCAGCAAACAACTATTTTTCGACGAGCCATTGCCGATCCATAGGTAGCAACCGGGTTTTTCCTGCAACATGAAGGCGAAATCTTCAGAACCCATGCACGGTGTCGGATTGGTATGGACGCTGGACTCGCCGGCAACGGCGATTGCGGCTTGCAAGGCCAAAGCCGTTTCCTTATCACTGTTGTAAGTCACCGGATAACCCAGGTTTTCGGGGTTCAACTTGATTTCAGCACCCATGCCGAAAGCCGCACAAACGGCCTCCACCTGTTGCCTGATTTTATCGGCTATCAGGTTTTGTACGCTACTATCGAAACAACGGAATGTGCCCCTTAACAACACAGAATCGGGTATTGCATTCCAGGTGTTACCGGCGTGAACTTGAGTGATGGTGACGACAGCGGAATCGGCAGGATTGACGGTTCGGCTGACGATGGTTTGCAGGTTGCTTATCAATTGGGCAGCCGCGACGATGACATCATTGCCTAAATGCGGCATGGCGGCGTGGGTAGCCTGGCCTTTGAGGATAATTTCAAAACAATCGAATGCGGCCATCATCGGCCCGGTTTTAACAGCGAAATGTCCCACCGGAATATCGGGAAAGTTGTGCATACCGAATACGCAATCGGCGGGGAATTGCTCAAACAAGCCGTCGTCTATCATCCGTTTTGCCCCGGCACGGCCTTCTTCTGCAGGCTGGAATATAAAATAGACCGTGCCGTTAAAATCCCGATGTTCCGATAAGTACTTTGCCGCGCCCAGCAACATCGCGCTATGGCCGTCATGGCCGCAGGCGTGCATCTTACCGTCATGTCGGGAACTGTGGTCAAAGGTATTCTGTTCCTGGATGAATAAGGCGTCCATATCGGCGCGCAAGGCGATTTTTTTGTTGCCGTTCCCTGCGGTAAGCGTCGCAACCACACCCGTTTTCCCTAAGCCCCTGTGTACCTCTAAACCAAACCCAGTCAGCTTATCGGCGATAAATTGGGCGGTTGCGGTTTCTTCAAACGCGGTTTCAGGGTATTGGTGCAGATGCCTGCGCCATTGGCGCATGTCATCGTGCAGTTGCCCCATTAAAGTTAAATTTGGCACAAATACCCCCAAAATACCGAACCACCGGTGCTTTTTAATGATTTGTCGAATTTTTTATAACCGCTAATGCGCTTTCTAGCAAGTCTGCCTGCTCCGACTGGAAAGTAATGGCGTCGGTTTCCCGCCGCAACCAGGTAAACTGCCGCTTGGCTAACTGGCGGGTAGCGGCGATGCCCTGCTCGGTCATGGCGGCTTTGTCGATTTCACCGTGCAAATAAGACCAAATTTGCCGATAGCCCACAGCCCTTATTGACGGCATAGCTTCTGTTAGGTCACCGCGCTTTACTAGCGCTTCGACTTCTTCAATAAAGCCTTGATCCAGCATGTGCATGAACCGTTTGGCAATCCTGTCATGCAAGACGAGCCGTTCCAGTGGCGCAACAATCAACTTAATTTGCCGATAAGGAATGGGCCGTTGTTGCGCATCGGTAAAATATGCAGTCAGTGGCTTGCCGCTGATTTCGTAGACCTCCAAAGCACGTTGGATGCGTTGCGGGTCATTAGGATGGATTCTGGCTGCCGATTCAGGGTCAACGCTTGCCAACCGTTGGTGTAAGGCTTCTTTTCCCAGGATTTCTAACTCTTTATCCAGCTTCGCCCTGATAACCGGGTCGGCTTCCGGCAATTCAGCAAGCCCCCTGTTCAAGGCATTGAAATATAGCATCGTACCGCCGACTAGGATGGGCATACGGCCGCGCTGGAGGATTTCAGCAATCAATGTTAAGGCTTTGTTCCTGAATTGTCCGGTAGAAAACGATTCTGCCGGATCGAGAATATCAATCAAATGGTGCGGTATACCTCCCCTTTCTTCCACAGTCGGCTTAGCCGTACCTATATCCATGCCCCGGTAAACCAGGGCGGAATCCACGCTGATAATTTCGCCGTTAAGTGCTTGGGCTAATTCAACGGCTAATTTTGATTTTCCAGAAGCTGTGGGGCCCATGAGGAAAATGGCTGGAAGATGGGGAGGGGGGTGCATCATTTAATCAGTAAAATGCCTTAAGTGTAGGTATAGCATTCAATACCACATTGTAAAATGCACATATCTTACTTACAATCATGTGCATTAAAACCATCCTAAATAGTCCCATGAGAACACATATTGATTTAGACGAAAATCTAGTGGCGCAAATCGTGGCAATGGGTCATTTCCCCACCAAAAAAGCCGCTATCCATGCCGCTTTAATGGAGTTCTCTAAAACGCTGAAACGCAAGCAATTGTTGGCTTTGCGCAGAAAGGTTGCCTGGAAAAGCGATCTCGACCAGTTACGGGCAATGCGGAACTCCGAAATCTCATGGGACTAATTCACGCCAAAATAACGCTTTCCAACCCCGTCCACTCTGAGTTATCGGCTATTGAGACAATAGCTTTGGTGGACTCGGGGGCATTGCATCTTTGCATTCCCCAGCATCTTGCTTTGCAATTGCGTCTAAAGCCGCTGGAGGACAGGGAAGTTACCTTGGCAGATGGTAGCAAGCTGTTAATCCCCTATGCCGGCCCCATCATGATTAAGTTCCAAAACCGCACCGCTTTTGTAGGCGCGATGATAATGGGCGATGAAGTCTTGTTAGGCGCTATCCCGATGGAAGATATGGATGTCGTGATACATCCCGCCACTCGGCAGCTCAGCGTCAACCCAGAAAGCCCGAATATTGCGATGACTATGGCTAAATAAGGAAAAGATTAGGTTTGTTGTTGGGTTGGGTATTAGCATAGTCGAGCTGAAACCTTAACTGTTCCAACTTACGAGTTTTAAATCCGCCACCTTTTCCAGTCGAAACCTGCCAGCGTTCCAGAGTGAATCGCCAGTTGGCTAGTTGCCTACAGCCATATTCACAAAGCATCCAGCCAACCTTGCGCCTGTTTTTGCATAGTTGGATCGCCAAACGTCTTAAACAAATCAATGCTCTTTTGATAAGCCTGTTTAGCTTGTTCTTTGTGGCCTTGTTGTTCATAAACAAGGCGCAAGTTGCCGTAATCAGCCGCCATGTCTTCTTTATGACCTAAGCTTACAGTCAACACCAGGGCTAATTGACAATACTCCACCGCGTCGCGAAACCTGAAAACATAAAACCGGTTCGTGGCGCGGGTGCGTCGGAAGAAATTGTTAGGCTAGTTTGTTGGTTGGAAAGTAGGATACGTACAGCACTTTACCGCGTTGTATTGGTCTTGCCAGTCTTATCAACCTTAAACCTAACAATTGGAACAGTGCGTTGGTCGCCTTCGTCAACCTTAGCTCCGCAAGAAATCCCAGAAATTTCTTGCTTTTCAAAGAATAGCTTACATAGGCCATCAGACGTTTTGGAGGCTCTGCCTCCCATTTCGAGGTATATATTATGCACAGTCATGATGGCGGAATCTTCCATAATACCGCCAAACCCTAATATTCGAGCATGATGAGAATGGGAATCAGCAAATTGGATCATGTGGTGCTTAGGATTATCACTAAACGGGATTATTAGTGCCGTATCGCAAAAAAACTGTGATTGTCTTTTGGTAAGGTCTTCACCGATTCGACCATCCGCAATATGGCTAGAAGGCTCGCAATAGCCTTCCAAAAACTGAAGCTTATCAGTCTCTATTGCGAGGTGCCGTGGTTCGTGACCTCTTGTGTCTGACTCAAATATATTCGGCGATATACTATTACTTATGAATTCGCCAGAAAATGTCCCCTCACTTGTCATGGCTTTGCAAGATACAGTTGACGGTTTTTCCTTGTATGGATTTGTGAAGTAGCAGTTACCATCAGCTTTTAAATGATCACTGCTTCCTTGAAATGTAAACACCACTTTGTCTATGGGCTGCAACACCTCATCACTGTTGAAATGCGACTGGTCTGGACCATAACCGGAGAACGATATAACAGAAAGCTTATCCTCTAGGTGCATTACAAAAGTAAATGCATTACGGTCATCTCGATACTCAGTATTTAGAATTTGCGGCAGGCAAAACTTCGGATCGACAAGAACCCCCATCGCCTCTGTTTTAGTGCATGTACCACTCAATGTCGCCGTGCGTTTAGTGATTTTTTGAAGGATTTGGGCAGCCTTCTGAAGGTGGCCAGCGGTGATCTCACTCTGAACCTCTGTGACCAACGTACGCGCAAGCGAGTTATTTATATCGATTGAAGCAGCCTGCGCTTTCAAGTTTTTATAGTCAATCGCCACTTTGGTCAATGCCTTTGCTAAGTCTTCGTCTGGCACATTAGGCTGTTCACCAACGAGTTTCAGCATCATTCTGGCCGCTTCTTCGGTTACGCCAAGCCGCTTGCTTAGTGTTTCTATACGACCTAGCAATGGCTCCGTCGCCCCTTCTACTGCGGCGAGTGTCAATTCCTTCATCTGCTTCGGGGAAAGACCGTAGTTACATGTAATAATATTACCGTTTGCATCGTGTCCTGCGGCGACACCGCAGTTACCCACAGCATTAATTGCATTCCCGCCGTTGGCTGCGGTTGCAGTCATGCTGCCGGTATTGGCAATGCCATTGCCGGAAACCGAGATCGTGGAATTAGCTTCTGCGGGTTTCTTGGAAAAGTGCAAATAGGCTTGCCAGCTTCCAGCGATGACTACGGCTAATCCGCCGCCGATAAAGGCGAGGGTTTGCTGATGTTTGGTAACAGACAACCAATCCCACACAGACCTGAACAATCGCTTTAAGAAATTGGTTTTTGCGCTCTTTACTGCCTTGTCTGAAGCGTTATTGGATGGCGTGGAACTCGTGCTGGGTGCTGTTTCAGACTTAATGCGTTCATTAATGGCTTTACACAATTTCAAAAAGTCCGGTGCGTCTGCCTCCCCGTCCCAGTCAGTCAGGTTTTCGGTATGCAGCGAACGGAAAGCGATGGGCGGCTCAACTGGCTCAAACAGGATGGGTACCAGGATGTTACGCTCACGGCCTATGCCCGCTTCACCACGCACCCAATCGGATTGCTTGGATGCCTCCGACCAGGCAACGACCATACAGCCCACTTGCTGGATTGCCTTATCTATGACGGCTTTAAAGTCTTGCCCTTTCAGCAAAGAAGTCCCGTCCCAAAATACCGTCCAGCCTTGGCTTTCCAAGGCATTTGCTAACATTTCTGCCTTTTTTTTGTCTTCACGGGCATAACTCAAGAAAATGTCGGCCATGCGCTCTCCACGAAAAAGCATTTGAGCAGGGTTGTATCGTTCTCACGCTCCAGGGTGGGAACGATAAGTACAGCAGGACAAGTCGAGTCCCCCGAATTAGACATTAATGATCTTGGCATCAAGCATTTTCACCATTCCACGACATATCCAACTTCCTATGTTTAGCCATGCAATCGCGTAAGTACAAATTTATCAAACTCTAATAAGGGATACCTGTTTCATCGGACATAGCCTTGAAATATTCAACGACATCATCCCCCATACGAATTGTAACTTGCTTTTTTAATTGGACAGCATAAGGGTTCTTCCAGCTTTTCATTTTTGATAAATCATATTCCGCTTTCATGTGTTTCTCATTGGATAATGTTTGATTTCATTCTTCGTTGCTCGCCTCTCTGAAATTATCCGTATTATCTCGTTTTCCCCTTACGCAAGGGCAAACATAAAGATGAAATATTTTACCGTAGATGTTACACCTCGGTATGCAGGGAGTTTTCAAGCGCCTGACGAATGAATCGTTGATAAGGTATTCCTGAACGCTCGGCTTCGGCTTTGATCGCTTCAAGCAGGCTTTCCGGCAACCGCATGGTGATGCTTTTATCCTTGGTTTTAAACTCAAAGCGGGTCGGTTTCAACACAGATAAGTCGTATTGGGTCAAATCAGCCTCCGCCACAAAGACTTCGGCTTCCTTATCGGTTTTTAGTGCAGGCAATTTCTTTTTCATAGTGTTCAACCTCTTTTTTGTGCATAGAAGGAGTACAGGAAGCGTAACGATAGTGGAGCGAGGTACGACGACCCCCGGATAGCCGTAGGGCCGGGCGTTTTGACGGAGTTGTAGCGGGAGCGGAGTCGAAATGCAAGGCCATCCGACACGGCGTCAAGTCATTTGGGCAGCCGTGATGCGCAGCGTACCGGAGGGGAGTTGTGCATCGTGGCGAACCGAGGACGAATCCGGGCAGCCGAAGGCATTGGCGGTCGCGTTAAGTTAAGGCCGCTTGCTTGGGCTGGGATGCCCAAAACAAGCTTTCGCAAAAATAGCGACTCTCTTTTAACGTGCGCTGACGGGACGGATCAAAACGGAGTTTCCGATTGTACGTAAAGTAAAGGCGATAAATACGTGGTGGCCTTTCTTGGTCTTGCCAATACCGATAAGCCGATCTTCGTTTGTAGAATGGGAAAGATCGGGGAAAACAGCTAAGGCTCGGTGAAATAACGTTTCTATCTCCGCAATGCCAACACCATGTTTTTGGCACTTTTCCAAGTTGCCTTGATCCCAGTCAAAACCCGTTACATCTTGTATCATGTCGTTTTATGATGGGCTTTTGTACATACATTTGTCAAGTTTATGTCGGTTAAATCCAATTAAGTAACCTGTACGCAGCTTGCGAAACCCGAGGATTCGTGGCTTTGTTTTCCCGTATTTCGTTGCACTTCACCGGCTATTGCCCCCGCAAAAAAAACTTATCAAGTTCATTCTTGGATAATTCCACCCAGGTTGGCCTACCGTGGTTGCATTGGCCGCTGCGTTCCGTTTGTTCCATATCCCGCAATAGGGCGTTCATTTCATCGATGGTAAGCCTTCGGTGCGCCCTTATTGCACTATGGCAGGCGACGGTTGCCAGGATATGGTTGCCGTGATCCTGCATCCTGTTACTTAAGCCGTGCTGGGCGAGATCGGCCAGGACATCGCGTATCAAAGTTTCGATATCTTTATGACCCAGCAACGCAGGGATAGCACGGACGACGACCGTTTCAGGCCCGGAACGGTTGACCTCAAATCCCAGTTCGGTAAAAAACTCACTCGCTTGTTCGGCAAGGTCGGCTTCCGCAGGACTGACATTAACCTTGATAGGCAACAGCAAAGGCTGGCTGGGCACTGCACCTTGTTGGGATTGTTGTTTCAGGCGTTCGTAGACGACCCGTTCATGGGCGGCATGGGCGTCCACCAGGATAATTCCGTTACGTGTTTCAGCTAAGATGTAAATATTATGCAAATGGGCAATTGCATAGCCTAAGGGCGGAATATCCTGGTGTTTCTGGTCTGCATGTTGTTGCTTTTGTTCTGATACTGAATAAAGTTTGCCGTAGGCCTGAATCGTTTCCTCAACTTGGAAAGGAAGTGCAGACTGCGAGGGTTGATAGGTCGGATAAGCGGGTTTATTGACTGCCCTGGATTCGGCATACGTCGCGCTTACACCCGAATGGACAATATCTTTTTGCTGGATAATCGGTTTTGCAGTGTGATGATCAGGCCTTATTTCAGCCAATGCCCGGTATAATGCCGAAAACAAGAAATCATGCACCAACCGCCCTTCCCTGAACCTGACCTCCAGTTTCGCCGGATGGGCATTGACATCCACCAAGCTGGGGTCTAACGTCAGGTACAAGACGAATACCGGATGCCGTCCATGAAACAGGACATCCTGAAATGCTTGCCTGACGGCATGGGCGATCAACTTATCCCTTACCAGCCGTCCATTCACATAAAAAAACTGCATGTCTTGCTGGCTGCGGGAAAAAGTCGGCAGCCCGACCCAACCCGCCAATTGCAGTCCAGAAGAGGCGACATCTATTTTTATCGAATTCTCCAAAAAAACCGACCCGCAAATCCCCGCAACCCGTTGTTGCTGCTCGGTTTCTGTCGTCGCTTTTGGAAGCTGGAAAATTTCCTTTTGGTTATGGGATAAGGAAAAGCCGATATCGAAACGGCTTAGCGCCATTTTTTGGATTAACGATTCGATGTGGGCGAATTCGGTCTTTTCCGTTTTCAGGAATTTACGGCGCGCTGGCGTGTTGTAAAACAAGTCCCGTACGTCAACCGTCGTCCCTAATGGATGGGGATCCGGCTGCAGGTCAAAATCACGTTCGGCGCCATCGACATCAACCCGCCAAGCGCAATCCGCTTCAGCAACCCTGGAAATCAAGGTAAGCCTGGAAACTGAGCTTATGCTGGGCAACGCCTCACCGCGAAAACCCATGCTGGCAACGCGTTCTAGGTCTTCAAACGACGCAATTTTACTGGTCGCATGACGGGACAGCGCCAGCGGTAAGTCTTCTTTAAGAATGCCGCAGCCATCATCCCTGATCCGGATCCGCCTAGTGCCGCCCTGCTCGATGTCGATGTCGATGGCGGTCGCACCGGCATCGAAACAGTTTTCAACCAGTTCTTTGACAACAGAGGAAGGCCGTTCAACCACTTCGCCCGCGGCAATCTGGTTGATAAGTTGAATGGGGAGTACTTGAACGCGCATAGCCCTACCAAGAACAAAAACCCCATTCTATACGACTGGATTAGGTCTTGGTAGTTTGTTGCGGGAATTACAGCTTGCTTACTTTACCGGATGTTACTGGCTTAGGGCTTACAAGAAGATCAAAAACCCATTAAATCTCATTGCTATGATGATCCAAAGAAATGCTGGCAAACTGTCGAGGTGCAACCTTCTTGACGGCAACATCAGGCCAATCGAACGAAGGTTCGTTCAATTCAACGACGGCATTTGTCCGTTTTACAGAAGCATCGCCCTTTTTACTTTGGTAGCGGCTGGGTTTTTTATTGCGGAATGCCGAAGCAAAGCCTTTCATAACAAGACCGTGCAATAAATAACCGACAACCAGTCCTGCGATGAAATACAAGATGGGGTTGTCGTTGATGATTTCAAAAAAAGTGTCAATATCCATAAGTACACACCATTAAATTAATGACAAAAGCAAATATACACACGTAACCTTAACTTTGTATTATTCCAACTTCGCCACCCTATTGATTTCAGAGGGTTCCATTTGTTCAACGTAATTCAATATCCCTTTGAAAATAGCATGCGCCATTTTGGTCTGATAACGGTTACTCATTAGGTTTAGTTCATCGGCTGGGTTCGAGATGTAAGCGGTTTCGACCAGGATTGACGGAATATCAGGAGACTTTAATACGGCAAATCCCGCTTTTTGCACGGCGTGGTAATGTAAGTCGCCAATATTCTGGAAGTATTTTAGTACCTTATTGGCAAGGGTAACGCTCGCCTGCTGGGTTGCGGTTTGCGATAAATCCAGCAGTACGGAAGCCAAAACCTCATCCTTGTCATCCAAATTAACCCCGCCTACCCGTTCTTTGGCATTTTCGCTATTCGCGAGCCAGCGCGCCGCTTCACTGGAAGCGCCGTTCCTAGACAAGGTATAGACCGAAGCGCCGCGCACGTCAGGATTGTTAACCGCATCGGCGTGTATCGAAACAAACAGGTCGGCTCCGGCTTGACGGGCAATTTTCATCCTTTCGCGCAAGCCGACATAATAATCGCCTTTACGCACCAGTTTCGCTTTCATCCCTTGCTGGCCAATGATTAAGGCTTGGAGTTTTTTTGCGATTGCCAAAGTCACTTGTTTCTCCAAGGTGCCGTTTGGTCCCCGCGCGCCTGGATCGTCGCCGCCATGACCGGCATCGATGGCTACAGTAAAATAATGTTTTGGGCTATTTTGTTTTGCCGTCGAATTAGACGCTTTCTGGACACGTCGTTCATTCACGCCACTATCAAGCTTTTTTTCCTCTGGCCTTTTAGCTTTATTGGCATTAGGTGCGGGGTTTTTATTCTGCAAATCGATTACTAAGCGGCGGCTATCGGCATTATCGGTGATTAATTTATGGCTTTTGGCGGTAACGGTTTGTTTTAAATCCACGACTATGCGTAAATCAGAGCCATTTTTTGCAGCAGCACGGACTTGGGCGAATAACGGGTGCGAAGCTGAAGGCTGGCCTAAGGTTCGCCTTACCTGGGCGTTTTTGACATCTATGACCAAACGGGAGGGGTTATCAATCACGAAAACCCGGTGCTTAGGGGAGTCCGTTACAGACAATATTATTTTGGACAGGCTTGCTTCTGAAGTATAACTTGCTGATTTAACCTGAATTTGTTGGGCATGGCTAACAGGTGCTGAAACCAACAGGACTACAAAAAGAAAAAAAAACTTTCTAAAAACCCACATAGCCTAACCCAGATAGTGATAATCGTCTTTAGATTATAGCAATATGTTATTGTTTTTAAATAGCTAGATAAAAAATATTTTAAACATCTTGTAATGGTTCACAAAATTCACTTATTTTTATTGACCTTCCATTTCCTGCTACGTCAAAAACAATAACCCTATCCGGCTTCGGCAGAAAACCTTTTCCTTTTTCCGGCCACTCGACAAAACAAACACTGTCTTGGTTGAAATAATCGCCGATACCGATCCATTCCAGTTCTTGCGGATCATTAAGCCTATATAAATCAAAATGATATACTTTTTTCCCAGCTACTGTGTATTCCTCCACCAGGTTATAGGTAGGGCTTTTGACCGTCCCGGTGTAACCCGCGGCACGCAAGTAACCCCGAACCAATGTGGTTTTGCCCATGCCTAAATCTCCGTGTAAAAAAACCAGGCATTTTAAAGGTAAGGAATGGAATAACTCAGCCCCAAATTGTTCAGTTTCTTGAGTATCTTTAAGGAATCGTTGCATCAATTGACTAATTGCCTTAGATATGACATCAAATCGCTGGCCAACAAACCCCTTTCGCCGCCGTCTTGCCCTACAGCTAGGTCCGCCGCCATGCCATGCAGGTAAACGCCCTGTTGCGCTGCATCTTTATGGGAAAAACCTTGCGCAATTAGACCCGCAATCACTCCTGCAAGGACATCCCCCATACCGCCTGACGCCATACCGGGATTTCCAGTTGCCGAAACACCGATCTCGTCGCTTCCGGCAATTAGTGTCCCCGTACCTTTAAGGACTACCGTGCCATCATACCTTGTTTGAATCGCAGATACAGCGGCATAGCGGTTTTGCTGCACCTCAAGGCTGGTGCAGCCCAACAACCGCGCCGCCTCGCCGGGATGCGGCGTTAAAATCCAATTCGGGTGCCGTTCAGGGATGTGCGCCAAGAGGTTGAGGCCATCGGCATCAACCACCAGCGGTTTGCCCGATTTTATGGCTGTAATGAGCAATTCCGCCGCCCATTTACTTTGCCCTAACCCCGGCCCAATGACTACGGCATTGGCCTTATCAAGCAAGGGTGCGAGCATTTCCGCATTATCTACACCGTGGCACATTAATTCCGGCCTGCCCAGGTTTAGGATTGCGGAATGTTCAGGGTGGGTCGCGATGCTCACAAGCCCTGCGCCCACCCGTAATGACGCTTCGCCGGCCATTCGGGCTGCACCGGAATACCCACGGCTACCGCCGATTATCAAGACATGGCCGTTGTCGCCTTTATGCGAACAACGGGCGCGAGGCGGGAAAATTTTTTTAACCACCAAATAGGTTGTTGACGCAACCTTCTTAAAAACCTCCTTAGGTACCGCCAGGGACGAATATACAATCTCGCCGCAATAATCTGCGGCCATGCCGGTATAAAAACCTTGTTTCAACCCAATAAATGTCACCGTGCAATCCGCTTTCACAGACCAACCCATTACACTGCCAGTATCCGAATTCAATCCCGACGGGACATCGACGGCAATGACTTTTGCCTTGCTTTTATTGATGGCTTGAATCGCCTGCGCATAGCTTCCTGTTACGTTTTTGTTCAATCCCGTACCTAGCAAAGCATCAATGACGACATCCGCATTGATACGCATATCTTCTTGAAAAGCCAGCACATGGCCTTTTGCCTTAGTGAAATCCTGATAGGCGATGCGGGCATTCTCCTGTAAGTTTTCAGGATCAGAGACTGCATAAACCGTCACGTTTAAGCCAACCGCCAATGCCAAACCAGCTATAATGTAACCATCGCCGGCATTATTCCCAGAACCGCAGAAAATACTGATTTTTTGCGCCTCCGGCCACTTAATCCGCAAGTGCCTAAATACCGCATTGCCAGCCCGGCTCATCAGTTCGATTCCTGGAATAGCGCAATCCTTGATGATAATACGGTCCAATTCCCTGACTTGTTCGGCCGTATAAAGAGTTGTAGGCAACTTATGCATATTCTCGTTATTATTGGTTATGTACAAATTTTTTGCATCGAAAAATGACCCTGGCTAACCCTGAGACAATGGCACAGCTTGCCGAACGAATCAAACACTGGGGACATGGGCTGGGCTTTCAACAGGTAGGCATTACAGACACCGATTTGTCCCAAGCCGAAACCCATCTTGATAACTGGCTAGGCAAAAATTTCCACGGCACTATGGGTTACATGCAATATCATGGTCTTAAGCGTAGCAGGCCCGCCTTATTACATCCAGGTACGCACCGAGTTATTTCCGTGCGCATGGATTACCTACCCGAATCCGGCAAGGCGATGAACAATTGCCTTGAAAACCCCATTAGCGCTTATATAAGCCGTTATGCGCTAGGCCGCGACTATCACAAGCTCATGCGGAATCGCTTACAAAAATTGGCCGACCTCATTCATGCCGAAATAGGTGACTTTGGCTATCGCGCGTTTGTCGACAGCGCGCCGGTGCTGGAAAAAGCGTTGGCGGAAAAGGCAGGCTTAGGCTGGATCGGCAAACATTCCAACCTGATCAACCGCAAGGCCGGATCGTGGTTTTTCCTCGGCGAAATTTATACAGACCTCCCCTTACCTATCGATAAGCCTGCGACGGAACATTGCGGCGATTGCCGCGCGTGCTTGGATATTTGTCCGACCCAGGCCATCGTTGCGCCTTACGAGGTCGACGCCCGCCGGTGCATTTCCTACCTGACGATTGAATTACACGGCTCGATTCCGGAAGGACTGCGCCCATTGATTGGCAACCGTATCTACGGCTGCGACGATTGCCAGCTTGTTTGCCCTTGGAACCGTTTTGCCAAACTGACCAGCGAAAAAGATTTTAACCCACGACATCACTTGGATACCCAAGAGTTGCTTGATGTATTTGCCTGGACAGAAGAAGAGTTTTTGGCCAAAACCGAAGGTTCTGCGATCCGCCGCATCGGTTACCAGCGCTGGCTAAGGAACATTGCGGTAGCCTTGGGTAATGCGCCAACGTCAGAATCTATTGTCGAGGCTCTAAAAACAAAACTCCTGTATCCGTCTGAACTGGTACAGGAGCATGTTAAATGGGCTTTGGATCAACAAATGCAGCTAAAGTTCCGTAGGGCGGATTAGACGCGCAAACACTCTAACTTTCATAGTTGTAAAGATTTGCCGCGCGTCGTAATCCGCCGTTTTGGTAATCGCTCCAGTTGGCGGATTAGCCGCGCCCATAAGTCCATCAAAACGGATAGGCCCTTATATTTGCGCGGCTAATCCTCCCTACATTTGATCCGTCTTACGGCCCTGCCAAATTGACCGTGAAAAACCAAACGGCTCCTGGATGTTGAAAGCGGCGATATTCAGCCATGTTTGTTTATTTCTCGTCAATTTCTCGAAAGATGTGGTTCGTTCCTCACCGCAGCCTACATTAACGCACGTTACGGGTTACCGGTTGTCATCCGGCACCCTCGGCAAATCGGTAACGATGCCGCACCAACCGGCAGGCAATAAGCCTGCCGCGACATACCGATGGAACGTCGAATGCGGCCAGTCAACGACCCGCTGTACATAACCATGTTTCAGCGGGTTCAGGTGGACATAATCGATATGTTGGGTATAATCCCGCTCGTCACGGATGGCGTGCTCCCAAAAGCGCCGTTGCCAGATTGCCCGTTCGCCTTTAGCGATCCTGACCTTAGAGCGGTGTTCCGTTCGGGGCAGGGCTTGCACGAAGCGAATCTTGATGGCTTTCCAGCGGTTGGAAAAGTCATCGTCACCCGGCGGCAACGTCCAGACGCAGTGCAAATGGTCAGGCAGCACCACCCAAGCGTCGATGTGGAAAGGACGTTCATGCCGCGTCTTCCGAACGGCATCCCTAAGGCTGTCGATATGGCGCACCAAGGTATCTTGCCGCCGTTCCAGCAAGTTGACGGTAAAAAAATAAGTGCCGCCCGGCACCCGGTAACGGCGATAATTCGACATAAGGTAGTTTGGCGTAGGCCGGATGCCCGTTAGGGTGATCCGGCAAATAAGGCTATCATAGCTTATTCGTCGGAACACGGCTAAAGCCGCTTCCGACTTACGGGTTGGTAATCGCTCCAGTTGGCGGATTACGCCGCGCCCATAAGTCCATCAAAACGGATAGGCCCTTATATTTGCGCGGCTAATCCTCCCTACATTTGATCCGTCTTACGGCCTTAACTAGTCCATACCTACATGAATATGTCCCTCATGACTTCCACCCATAGGCTTTACCTTTGCCGGTTTGATCCATGCCCCAATTAGGACAGGAGATTTATCTGGGTTAGTTTGGCCTGGTCTGGGAATAGCTGTACCATCCGGGAACAAACCTTTTATCAGAGCATTCTGGTGCCATTGTGCTATGCCGACATAAATTTTAGTAGTTCCAGAGCCTGTACTTAACAAATTAAGAAATGCTCTATTTTGATCTATCCACTGCATAACCTTCGTTGTGTTGGGTTGGTTAATTGCTTTACTTGAGACCTCTTTTTGTGCCGCATCTAATGTATCCTTAATTGTCGCTCCGTTTCCATCACCTTTCATGGGTGTAATAAACTGACCATTTTCATCCCGATAACGCGCATCTACAGATAATCCGGCTTTGTGTTCTGAGTGTACTCCCATAGAGCAAGGCTTGGCAGTGCATGGACCGGCAGACTGCCAAGCATGCTCGCCGCTGATATCATTAAATACCAAGTCACCACCAAGTCCATTTTGCAAATATGTGTGCATTTTATATCGCCCCCAACCATCGCCACCAGCGCCATCGTTACGATCATCGTATCGTCTTGAAGCAGGGGTGCCATCTACGTGGCGAGTTTCGAACAAGGCTGCAAAAGTATCGGCGTTGGTCTTAAATGTCAATGGTTTAGGTTCTGAGGTAACGCTTCCTTCCTTAACAGTTCCCTTCAATGTTGCTATCATCTGCCCCAATGGAGCAAAATCAGGGTTCAATGACAGTATTGGAAGCGTGATGTCAGCCTTGAGCAACCCATCTTTCACCTTAGTAAAATTCAAGTTATCAGTTACTGACACTTGATTTAAGGCGTATTTTATTTCGAGTTTCAACGAGGTTATTTCTGCGTCCACCGGGAGATATTCGAGTTCTACAGAAAATTTACGACGGACTCCTTGTGTACCAGTCGGAAGACCCATGTGGTAAGTGTTGTTTTTGTCTTTAAATAGACCGTCTTTATGCTTAAATGATTTAATCGACAAAGGACTTGGCCCATTGATTGCCACGTGAACGTCGGTTGGAAATGCAGAATCACCAATATTTGCCGCATATGCTCCAATTCGACAATTGATAGGGCCTTTCGACGTTGCGTTAGTAAGATCAATTTCCTTGTCATAATTCCGAATACTCGAGTTTGCATGAGTTATATTGACACGTCCACTCATAGAATCACTAAATCCTCCACAAGACCATTCATAACGCCATGAGTCATTATATGGATTATCTGGGTTAGTAGTATAATCTGGGTATTCCGTGGATGTTACTATTACCCCTATTTTTACCTTTCCTGTTCCTTGTGGTATCTGAATATCTTTAACATCTTGTATAGTCTCATTCTCCAAGGCACTTACCGCCGATACTTCACCTAAACTAATTTCTGCCGCATTCGCCAATAAATTATTTGTTATTTGTGCCTTAGACAATGATGATTGGCGTTTGGGAGGGGATTCCTGCAGTTCTCCACCATTTTTTGGTGTCAAAGTCACTTTGGAATTAGATAGGACATTAACCGACTTAGCTAAACTTGCTGGATTTATACTCGCGCTTGTTAAAGGTTGGGGAGAGTTAATCACCAGCAGATCTACTGTAACAATTTGTGATGAGCCTTGAATTCCAAACAAGGCGGTACCGGTATATGTTCCTACAGGATCAATTAACGATATTTCATAGCTATCAGTCGGCGCATCTTTAATTTCAAAAGTTCCGTCATTACTAGGGGTGATTGCAAATGTAATATTAGTTGCGAGTCCGCGTGCCGATACAATAGAACCATTTGTAGGTGTTATCGCTTGACCAGCATTATTTAGTAAACGACCATTGATCGTGTTAGTCGCGTATACGAAAGAGAATTCGAACGCAAAATATCTCCCATTCTGATCGGCGCCTGAAAGTTCAATTGAGTTAGTTCCATTACTGAGAAGCTGGGCTAGTGAAACTGCGCCGTTGGAGGAGAGTTCCAGTTGCGTTTGCCCCCCAGAAAGAACAAACAAGTCTTTAATTGACTGATAAGTATCGCCATTAAGATAAATTTCGTAATTCTCCGGGTTAATTGTTACCGCACCATTTAAGTCATTGAGTTTAAAAGATAATGTATTGCCGTTGCTAGGCCATAACACACCATCGGTAAAACCCTTTACTTCCGCATGAATTTCTTCCGAAACCGGACTGCTAGGTTCGAAGCCTTCATCTCCACCATCCCCTAAACCGATAATGGGGGATCGCAATCTAGGTTCAAA
This sequence comes from uncultured Methylomagnum sp., assembly GCA_964435245.1. Classification (GTDB taxonomy): domain Bacteria; phylum Pseudomonadota; class Gammaproteobacteria; order Methylococcales; family Methylomonadaceae; genus Methyloglobulus. The sequence continues at coordinate 111,526 of CAYSYU010000003.1, read as the reverse complement.
TGAAATTACATACTCTTTATTCGCCTCAATACCAACTTTGAACCGAAGTGTATATGGTTCACCCAAATCCTTTGGCGAAATAAAACTTAAATGTCCATCGTTATAAGATAGACTACCAACAATTGGACCTTCTAACTGTGTTGCTCCGCTTCCAGATGGAGATTCAGGAATAAGGATATTTACTAAAGAAACCGGGTTGATATCATCAGTAAGTTCAATTTTAGTGACGGCTGGCGTAGCGGTAATTTCTACTTCAGAAACTGCGCTATCTATTAGTCCATCATTAACAATAAGTTGCGCAACATAAACGCCGGACTTATCTGCTGTAAAGGTAGGCTTAACGGCGGAACTGCCCGACAAGGAGGCAGTACTTCCAGTCGGTAAGGTTAAGGTCCAGTGATATGTTAGGGTATTGCCATCAGGATCACTGGATGCGGAACCATCCAAAGTCACCGTACTATTCAAGGCAACAGTCTGATTAGCCCCGGCATTAGCAACCGGAGGCGTGTTTATAACAGTAATTGTAGCAGTCGAAGTTGGGCTATTAACCTTTCCATCGTTGACTACCAAGGTAACTATATAACTACCGACTTTGTCGGCAACAAAGGTTGGATTAACGATAGTCGAATCGGATAGGGTAGCGGCACTACCTGTAGGCGTGGAGGTCAATGACCATGAGTAACTAAGCAGGTCACCATCGGGATCAGTCGAACCGGCACCGTTCAGGTTGACCGTACTGTTCAGCGTAACCGGAGGATAGGCACCGGCATTCGCGACAGGCGGCTTATTGAGCACCACGCCGGTGGCGATTTTCCATTCCAGGTCTTTTGTCAACTGGGTCGAGGTGTATGGCTTGTTAGCCTTGACGCGTAGGGCAAAGGTATCGGTTGAGATGACAGTCTTACCAGCCCCAACATCCCCAAAGCTTAAGCCCCCGTCGAGAACTTTGAATTTAGTTCGGCATTGTTCGCTTAAAGTCGCAACGACACCGGTGAACGCTGTCTTACCTTTATTGGTGATGGAAGCCTTATAGGTAAAATCGTAACCGACTTTTCCAGCCTTAACGACACTAACCAAAGTATATCCACCGATTTTTAGAGAATTAGATGGTGGTGCATTGCCGGCAAGCGCGGATTGACCAATAAAGGACAACAAAAACAGCATGCCTAAGGCAACATATTTTATTGTTTTCATTTTATCCCCTTAACATTATTTTAAAGTAAAACCAACCGCGCACCCATTGATTGGGTTAGGCGGTATTCTGTATCTTTCGAGATTGGTGGCGTTCGTGCCCAATGTATCAATTTAGGCGCAAGGAACAGTACCAAATCACATGGCTATCCCGCATCCTCCAAATGAAGGATAAATTTGTATATTTGAGGAATTTTTGGATAAGTTGATTCCCTTCATGGTTCGACAAGCTCACCACGAACGGAGTCGAAAACTTGACTTACCACGCGTAACCAGAAGTTACTGTTCTTCCTGAGACTGTCGAAGGACTGTCAGGGTTTCCTAAGTCCGCATAAACAAAAAAATCAGCCGCAGCAGGTCGGCTTGCCGCCGCGTGGAGGTCTTGTCGAACACGCTCCTAAGCTGGCTGCGTGCGGTGCTGGTCGCGACTTTCCATTTTTCGCGGTAGTCGTTGATGGTCAAGCCGTCCGCCAATGCTCGGCATAACCGGCATTCGGCCTGAGTTAACGCAAATTGTTTGATAAAAACTTGCCATTGCTGGGTAACATAGTGGTTAAGATCGCGTAGGGCGATCAGGTAACAGACGGTTTGCAAACCCGGTTCGGGGGATTTGGTCAAGTGAAAACAGGTGATCAGCAATAGTTCGCGCTCGGTTTCACCTTCCAGCAGCAAGCTGAGTGGCCCGGCTTCTTGGTTTTTTCCATTGGTGAAAGTAGCAAAACGGGTGGCATGGTGAGGTGCGTGCAGGAGAAATGTTGGTGATATCGTAAAGGGGAAACCTCGCTTTTTCAGGATTTGATCGACTGTCGATGTGGCGTAAACAACTCGCCTTTCGTTATCCAGGAACAGTACGCCATCGGACATGCAATCCAGATAGGAACGGAAAGCTTTCTGTAGTTCATAGGCGGTACGATCTAATGCTCGGCGCG
>CAYSYU010000003.1:0-109396 GCA_964435245.1 uncultured Methylomagnum sp. | reverse complement strand
GGGGGGGTAACATGCCAAAGTCTCCTCTCCTTTCAGTGTCAAGGACACCGGGGAAGCAATGAATAAAACAATGTTTTTTTATTTTTTATCAAGCTGACCACAAACTGAATCAATTCGTTATCATTCATGTTGAGCTTCACCAGATGTAAATACAATCAACACATTAGAGAATAAGATGCCTGAATCAGGATCGACTGTATACCCTCGTCATTTCGGTATAGACCGTCCACCAAGGTTGGTAAACACAGTAAGCAAGCGGGAACTTGTGTCGCCTGCCGGAATCCAGCAGCAAGGAGGGCTTCCTGCCACCTGGAAGCAATCATTACTCCGGCAATAACTGACCAAGGTAGGCCCTGACGGCATGACGCATAATTTGGTTTCTTAGCTTAAGCATGGTTTTTTAACCAACCAGCTTCCCATTCCTGCTCCGAGAATGGGAAACGATGTAAATTAATCGGTCTAAATGCTGTAAACGATTTGAATTATTGGCTATTTTTCTTGCCTAATTTGAAAAAAACCGATTATCGTTTTCGATATTAAAACGAAGCTTTGGTTGAGTGAACCCAATGAAAACAATCCACTGGACCTAACCCATGAAAATTTATTTGCCCATCGCCTGTTTATTGCTAAGCGCTTGCTCGAACCTACCGATAGAAATAACGGAACCTCCCGCGTACGACCTTGCCTACCAGGAAGCCGTTACCAACATAGCCAAATACAAAAACGCGCCGGTTCGGTGGGGCGGTACGATTGTGCAAGTGGAGAACGAACCCAGCTTTAGCACTATCCAGGTGCTGTTCTACCCGCTAGGCAGTTATGGGCGTCCGGATTTGGATGAACCGAGCCAGGGGCGATTCGTCATGAAAAGCCCTGAGTTCCTCGACCCTGCCGTATACAAAAAAGACTCAGCCATCACAGTGGCCGGTATTTTGGATGGCGATACCGAACGTACCGTTGGCAACAAGACCTTACGGCTACCCTTGGTGGCATCCAAACAAATCCACTTATGGGAAGATATGTCGTATTATCAATACAATGGCGGCTATTACGGCGGCTTCGGTTACGGGCCGGGCTTTTATCCTTATGGCGGGTTTTACGGCTCTTACCCTTATTATCGGGGCGGCTACTACAGGCCTTATTACCGTCCCCGGCGTTGAACGGCGACTATCCGTCGGCTAAATGCTAATCTTGACATCCCGCCTTATTGGACACTAACAACACGCGCCTCCAGGACTGCATTTGTCGAGATGTATCGCACCTTTGGTCGCGGCCACGTTGCGAATCGTACCTGTGGCGCAATCCCACGGCGTCCCGGGAAAATCAATAGCTGGGGCAATCCCGATAAAATGCTCACCGTAAGCGTCCCCGGTCAATAATTGGTATGTCCGTTCGCAAACCGCTATGCGTTGCCCACGGTAATAAACATGGTCTTCGTCATCGTAAACTTCCGAGAACGGGCCGCGGTAAATCACGGCGTGGCATTTATCGATGCACGGCTGGTTTTCGGGCTTGACGGCGGTGATGGTGACTGAACGGAATTCAATGCCTTCAACCACTTGCCAAGGCTGGCTTTCCCATTTATCGTAGCTGACGGCAATAAATCCGGCTTTTGCGAAAGCTTGCAGAAACTCATATTCTTGCAATGCCCCGGAAATGCAGCCGCTCCATAGGTGTGGGTCTTGCTTAAGATGTTCGGGGACATTTTCGTCGCTGACTATGTCCGAAATCGCAACCCGCCCGCCCGGTTTTACGACGCGGAAAATCTCCCGCACCATCTGTTCCTTATCGCTGTCGTGTACAAGGTTAAGCACACAGTTTGACACGACAAGGTCTACCGAATTGTCCTTTATCAACGGCGACCCTTTCCGCTGGCTTTCCTGCCAAGCCCGTAATTTAATGACACCTTCCGCATTTTGCACTGGATTATGTTGCAGGTATTTATCCATGGCAGAGACATCCAAGGCCAAATCCTGGATCTGCCCCTTTAAGAACTCAACGCGGTTTGACCCCAGTTTTTGCGCCATCTCGGGTTGGTATTTGCGCGCCAATGCCAGCATATCGTCATTCATGTCGACACCGATTACCTTACCGTCCTCGCCGACGAGTTGGGCCGCCATATAGCAAATCTTGCCGGAACCTGAACCTAAATCGAGGACAATATCCCCTTCTTTTACATAACGGGAAGGATCGCCGCAACCATAATCCTTCTCGACAATTTCCTGGGGCAATAGGGCCAGCAATTCACGGTCATAGTCCACAGGACAACATAAATCCGCCTGCCTTGATTCTGCGCCTTGGGAATAACGCTCTAACACACCGGCTTCTACAGTCATTATTAATTCCTTTCTAAGTCTTATTATTGATAATTCAAGCTAATGCGCCGCCGCAACTGCTGCCCTGCCCCGCCGTGCAACCGTAACAATGTTGCCGCACGGCAATAGCGGAACCTGCCAACTTGTTGCATTGTAATTCGCTTAGATGCGTCTTATGGGTTAGATTAGCGCCTAAAGGTAAGTTCAACATCTGGTTAAAATCGCAATCATATACATACCCTTGCCAATCGATGCTTACAGTATTGCGGCACATGACGCCTGGAAGGTTTTCCTGGCGAAATTTGTCTTTTAATAATTGTATATAATCGGAAAACAACCCTTTGCTTATCAACATACTGCCGAAACGTTGGATAGGGAGATTGGCCATCGCATAAAGCTTGTTAAAAACGATGTCATAATTTTCAAACAGATGTTGTTTGTAAGCAGCTTCCAATGATTGTTGGGGCGGGGGTAAGTTGTTATCCTGCGGGTTGAATACCAGATTGAGCATAAGGGGGCTATCGGCTTGGCCGTAACCTAGGGCGTTCAGTTTCTTTAAGGCTTCGATACTGGCAGTGAAAGTGCCTTTACCGCGTTGCCTGTCAACATTGTCCTCAAGATAACAAGGCAGTGAAGCGACGATTTCCACTCCGTTGTCTGCAAGAAATCCCGCCAAATCTTCATATCCAGGCTCTTGAAGGATCACAAGATTGCAACGGTCAATCACCCGCACATTCATTGCCCTAGCTTGCATAACCAAGTATTTAAAATGGGGATTCATTTCCGGCGCACCGCCCGTTAAATCCAAAGTGTGGATGTTTTCCCGCCGGATAAACTCCAAAACTTGGTCTATCGTTTCCTTTTCCATTAACTCAGTGCGCTTAGGCCCGGCATTAACGTGACAGTGCGTACAACTTAAATTGCATAGGTAGCCTAAATTAACCTGCAAAACCTCCAGTATCGCCCTCTTAATCGGAGGGAAATCAGTCGGTTCCAGGTAAGTAAGCGTATCGTGCATGGTTATTCCGCTGTAAAGAAGATGTCGCCGTAATATGCTTGCGCTTTGCCTTTGGCGTTATCGGTGTCCGTCATGATGGCGACAGCATCGATATATTGTATATCTTCACCGATCAATTTTTTAAAATCAGCGCGTATATTGCGCTTTTCCGTATACCAGGTTTTGGTTTTATCGGCAGATGACCGGACGGCAACCATCATGGCATGGTCGCCCGCAAATGGGTTTGGCCACGTTTTATCCTTGGGGGAAGTACTCGCCCAAACATAATTAATGGCTTTGGTATTCCAGAAAATCAAGCCGCCGCTTATAACCACATAAACACGGGCGGTGAAATCATCCCCTGATTTGGCCTGTTCATTGACATCACCCATGCGATTTTCGATACGCCAACTCCAATTGATGAAGGGCGTTTTTTGGAGGTCGATGCGTCTTTCGTAAAACAAACCCGATGCGGCGGCATTACTGTCGGCTTCCAGCACTTGTAAACCATCCAGCTTAATAAGCTGATATTTTGTTTGCCCTTTAAATTCCTTGGCCTTCCAGTCAGACAGAGTGCCTGTTGAGAAATTCCCAATGACAATTTTATTTTGCCCTTCATCTGCGGCGCATGTTTTGACCAGGAAAAAAAGCCCTAACACGCAGATTAGCATTGATTTTTTAAGAAAAAAACGCATCACGACAAACCCTATTCCTTTTTATTTCGGAAGGTACAATTTTACCTAAAACTAGCAAAAGGATAATTTTAAAATCTGCCCAGATCGACGATTAACCAAATAAAACCTGGATTACCCTAGTTTATTTTTATTGATGTTATATAATGCCGTCCTCATCAATGTTATCGATGCCTCGGTGGCGAAATTGGTAGACGCAAGGGACTTAAAATCCCTCGGCTTAACGGCCGTGCCGGTTCGACTCCGGCTCGAGGCACCAATAATTTCAATGGCTTGGCTTCCACCGCAGTCCTTTTTTTATGCCAGATATTTTTCATGACGCACTCATGACGCACTCAATATGATCCAATACAGAAAAAATTAACCGCTTTCCTGTTTTCTTAGCCAATTGTCCAGTGCCTCTGAAATTGAACTAATGTCCTTAATTTCATTAATCACTGCACATAGGGCGGCGTACATTAATTCATTGCATAATGTCGAGGAAGGCTCCGTGGACTCGAATTGCAATGCGATAGCGTGCAGCATCCCCTCTGCTCGACCAGCTGCAAGGGAAATAGACTCGGTATAGTCAGACTTATCCAGGTCGCCGGAAGTTGAGAGCCTATGGCTAAAATCAACGCTAGGGCTTTCAGTTGTCATGGTGCGCCTCCTCACTTTCAATTTGGCTTTCGTTGGAAAATCGCCACACCTTGCGCGCATGTTTTAGATCATCCGGGCTGTCCAACAAAAATTTAGCGTTGGAAGCCACATCCATTATCCCGTTCAAGTGCTCATAGTGGTGGCTTATTTTGAAAATTAAGTCAGGCATCGATCTATCGAAAACGTCTTTCTGGTCCATTGCCGCTAAACCAATTGATTCCAATATATTGCTCATATAGTCCATTTCAAGATCAACCCAACTATCAGCGCCAGCTAAAAACTCAAGCTCATTTTTGGTCAAATAGGGTAAAGCTTTTTGAAATAGGACGGTAAATGCTTTGCCAGCCTTAAAACAACCAAGGGTTTTCGGTTTGTGCGGTGTTTCGGTTGGGTTTTCCGTTTGTTCGGTCATGATGTCGGTCTCCAAAAATGCAATGAAAACCGCCGGTGATGGCGGCGTGGTTAAGTGGGTTGGAACTACCGTACAAGGGACGGCCAGCCGTGAGGCTGCCCAAATAGCCACGCCATTATGAAAGTGGCGCGCACAAAAAAGCCACTGGTCAAAGTGGCGTTATATCGCCTTGTATCCGGGGTTCCAATCCCGTGCCGTCAATGTGGACGGCAACTAAATCATAAGCCGTCCTTGGCGGTTTGTAAAGGCCAAAAACTGTTAATGGGTTCCCATAACCGATAACAGGAGGCGATCAGGAAGCGACCGGCAATGCTTCGCCATTTCGCAGTCCGCCTCGCCTTCGGCATGGCCGCTGAGGTAATCCTTTTCATCCAGGCCTGGCGGTATGTCGATGGGTTGTCCCGTTTTGCCCGCCTTGTACCCTACCTGCCATGCGCTTTGGTCTACGGGTAGCCGTTTTTTTCGCTTTTTCATGGAGTGATACTATTGTTCCCCTAAGAGACCGCCGCAAAATTGCGGGGAGCAAACCCTGATTGTCTACAATTTGTCTACAATCCATGGTCATAGGTTAACCGATCCTGGATTCGTTGCTGTCGGATCGGGGTTGCAGCATGCCTAAAATTGCCCAAATTTGGCTAAGTTTAGGCCATAACCACAGTTTATTGTTTACTATATAGAAATAATTGCTTGGTTCTGTTGCATGGCGCGGCGTTGTTCCTTTTCCGCCTGGATACGTGCTTTCTGTGCCTTGAAATAATCATCGTAACGGCAATTATTTGGAGGTATGTGGGGGGATTTCTTTGTTATTGGGCTTGGCCTTAGGGTTAACATGTTTTTACCTATCATGGCGATTGAAACGACGCCCACCTCAAAATTAAAGGCGGGCGTGAGTGGCGGCGCGGTGTTTGGAAGGGATGGACGATTACCTATTGAGCACCCGCTGCCTTGCCGGGTTATTTTTAGGCACTGCCCGCATTGCCTTTCTGGACAACCGGCTGTGTTAGCTGGCAGAGAACTTAAGGCACTTGATGGCGTTGGAGTTCCTCAACTGCATCCCTACCCGGCGGTATATGTACACCATGACATTAGGCTTATCGGTGTAGGGGTCAATTAGCACCTTGTTTCCTGGGCGTTCAATGCCCCTTAAAGCCTGATCCCAATCGCCAAACCAAAGGGCTTTGGAATTGGCGGCCACACCGGGGGCGGTTTCACAAATGACCACAGGTTTGCCCAACAGTGTGGGCGGGGTTCCGTCTTTCACGTTGCCATCATCCCACAGGTAATTGTCCTGGCCGTCTTTCAACAAGCTGAGCTTAAGCGCGGTATCTGAGTTGCATACCCATTTTGCGTTTTTCCGGTATCCGGCACGTAGCTTGTAAAAAACTTTTTTGATTGCATCAAAGGGGTCGGCTGCCGCAAAATCGCCGGATACGCCGGTCGGTATGTATTCGATGGTGCCGAACGCCCGGGTATCGTCGCCATCCGCTGCCGTGGCTATGGTGTCCAGCCCGCGCGGCTTTCCGATCCCATCCCCAAAGAACAGCGCGGTTTCTTCGGCCTCGGCAAAGCTTAATGCACACTCGCCCTGGAGGAAGTCAACCATTGCGGTGCCACTGTCATCGGCCAGGCGCTGGCTGATCACCGGTGCCGCATATTCTTCATTCAGCGGGGTAGTGATTTTTACTAACTTGGGCGTATTAGTTCCGGGTCTGGGCTCCTTTTCGCTAACCCATTTTGCGCCCACAGGCGTAATGCTGATGATTTCCTCGTAAGTGTCCCCTGTTTCGATCGGCACGAATTGGGTAATCAATTCGCGCAAAGCGCTGACATTACGGACAATACCGCCAATGCCGTCGGCAAGGACCGGGGCAACTGTCCAGCCACCATCGGGGCCTGAGCCTGAGAACATGCCCTTGCTTTCGCCACGGCTACGGATATAGGCGGCTAGGTCGTTTTTGGCCTCTTGCTGATCCGACGAGCCAAAGAATCCGCCTCCTCCTATGTTGGGGCGGTTAGCCTTTTTCATGAATTCCATGACGTCTTTTTCAAGCAGCTTCAGCTTGTCGTCATAGTGTTTTTTGAAGGCTTGATCTCTTTTTTTGAAGTCTTCAAAGCCGTCACCCTGCTTGACAAGCAGTTCGTGTATTTCTGATAGGTCGTCGTTCATTGTGGTATTTCTCGATAAATAAAGGGTTGGTTTTTACCGAAAAATTCGCAATGGCTTGCGGGGCTGAAATTCTAGCGCATTGAAAACAGGCAGGTCTTGCGTGACTGGGGTTTGTTGGCCGCATCAAAATACTTTGCCCCGCCGTTTCCCGCGCGTAGAGTCACAGGCCGCGCACGGCATGGCTGTAATTCTTCGGCGTATCGGAAAGGCAGGCAAGCATCTTGCATAGCCGACTTTCTAGCATGTAACTGACCACAGGAAGCCGCATCGTACGTCCCCTTCAGTTAAAATCAATATATCACAAAATTAATTTTTTTTAAACAAATCTCGGCACATTAACAAAGCTTTCCGGTGGGCGTGGGCTATCATTTTCGCTTCCTGCTGGGTGTAGCCCATCAATTGCAAATTTTTCTGGATTTGCCGTTTCACCATCACTTTTTCCAACTTGAAAACCAGGCATATAAAGACCCGGAGCAAAATTTTGTTAAGCATCACATCAACCTTCCCCCATAGCTGGAACTGTTGCCGCCTTGGGTGCGTTCAACCATCGCCCTTAGAGTTTCGCAAAAAACCGTGATGTTGTGGTTGGCAAGGGGTAGGCCTAAAGTCTTGTTTTCGGTCAATGCGGAATGCGCCATGAGTTGGATCACGTCGAGAACATCTTCCCGGCTGGCGTTTTTGCCCAATTTCTTGACGATGGCATCACGCCCGGCAACGTATGCGGAATCGATTGACAAGGTGCGCGCATTATTACCCTCGATCTGGGTCGGGCTATTTTCCAACGTTGCCATACTGGGCAAGTCGGCTTTATTTTCCCAGGCGTTCGGCAGCGGCTTTGTTTCGGGGCTTAGGGCTCGATAGTGGATGATCCGAACGACCTGCCTGAGCAGCTGCTGAATGTTCTTGATTGACTCATCCACTGGCAATTTTCCGCTATGACTCACCACATGGGCGGCAATGCCTGCAACTATGCCGTAAAGCATTTCTTGGTCTTGTATCTGGTATTTCTGCAAAACTTCGTTGATGCTTCGGATTGCTGAATTGCTTGCCTCTTCGATGGTTTTTAGGGATTGTTGTTCGATTCCGCTTGTAGACATGGTTTTTCCTCTTTGGTTGTGATGATAATCAATTAATTACTGTTTCTAATAAAGAAACATTGGATATAAATAACCGGTTATTGTGTGGCTTTTTGTATTCAATTTCTTTCACGCAAAAGAATCCTGGGGGCGACGCTAGCCGGTGGATATCTCCTAGAGATTTGACTCCCCCTACCCATGTACTAAAAAAACGGGTTTGAGTTTCGTTCATCGGCTTGCCTTTTTCGCCTGGCTTCTTCTTTGCGTGTCTTGATTGCGTGATGTTTGGCGCATAAGCTTTGGCAATTCTGATGATCCAGGCCTGCACCGCCTTCTGACCGTGGGATGATGTGGTCGACGATAACGGCCTCAACCAATCGGCCATCCGCTTTGCATATGCGGCATAATGGCTCTGCATTCAAATGTGCTTCCCGAAACCGCTTCCAGCTTGCACGGAAATAGAAGCGCTGCGAGTCCTTTTGTTCTGGCGTCATGGTTTGTCGCTGAACCTTGTAGGCTTGCTTACGGTGTGCGTCGCAATAGCCTGGGCTATCCAGCAACTTAGGGCATCCAGGTTGACGGCATGGGCTCTTGGCTGACCTTGGCATTAGTTGCTCCTAGAATGGAAAGTCATCGTTAAAGTCATCTGGATAACCAGCGTCTTGGTTGTCATGGTGTGTTGTGCCTTGCTTTGGTTTGTTCGATCCGCGCCGCTTACGGACTTCATAAGGGGTCAAGCAATTGCTCACGGTTATGTTTAAGCCGGTCTTTTTGATGCCGTCCTGGCCTGTCCACTCGGACAGCTTCAATGAACCGACAAGCGATAACGGGTCATCCTTGCCAAGCCTCGCTATCTTTTCCGCCTGTTCGCCAAACGCAATGCCCGAACAAAGCACGGTCTCATCCGAATCATGCTGGTTGACCCGCAACATGAAATTGCAGTAAGGGTTCCCGTTCCGGCTTAGCTTTAGCGGTTGCGGTTCCTTGATTAATTTCCCGGTGATAAGCGTATCAATCATTCTGTGTCATCACTTTATTGGTTGCGCTGGCGTTTGTTGGTTCATCTGGCTTGACGTGGTGTTTTATGTAGCTACAATAAACACAATGAAAATCACTTATGACCCTGCCAAGCGAATCAAGACCCTTGCAGATCGGGGCATTGATTTCGAGGAAGCCATTAAGGTATTTGCCGGTCGCCACTTCACTTTCCTTGATGATCGTGTTGACTATGGCGAACCCAGACAAATAACGGTCGGTTATCTCGATTCGCGGATGGTTATGGTCGGCTGGGTGCAACGTGGCAACGACCGCCATGTTTTTACAATGAGGAAAACGAATGAGCGAGAAACCAAAAAATACAGGGCGAGATTGGAGCAAATTTGACGCCCATATCATCACCCAAGAGGAATACGACGAAATTTCCGAATTGACCGACGAACAGATTGCACAAGCGGATTTGTATATCGGAACCAAGTTGATCCAGCGAGGCCGCCCCAAATCGGACAATAACAAAGTTTTACTGTCGGTCAGGTACAGCCCCGAAGTGGTCGAATACTTCAGGTCAACCGGCGAAGGCTGGCAAACCCGGATGGATGAGGCGCTTAAAGAATGGGTCAAAGACCATGCGGCTTGATTGATCCCAACTACGTAACATGTCCCTGTATATGTAATATTCCCAAGAATATATACATATACGTAGTATATGGGAAGGTTGGGAATGTCGGTTATATTAATGATTTTAAACAACTTTTTAATCTTCCCACACACCCTGGAAAGGTCGGGAAGATTAATTGGCAAAAACGCATGTAAGCCGCGCCAATCAAGGCTTTCAATCTTCCCAAGGGTTTTAATCTTCCCGGGAACGTTGGGAAGGTCGGGAAGGTTTAACATAAATCCTCAGTTGCATTTTCGTTAAACGGTACTTGGGTATTAATCGCGGCCAGCCAAATACGGCGCGAATTTTGGACGCCTGGTAAAGTAAAATAACGCAACTTTCCGGCCTCAATTAACGTATTGATAAACTGTTCCAGAGAGTGTTTGCTTTTTTGATGGAAGCAATCTGGCAATTCGTTCCGCCGTTTCCAGATACCATGTTCACCCGACCTCGTGAATGGTTTGTTTTCTCCTGCTGCCCTATCAATCTCCAGCACTAACATGGCCATTAACGCGGCATAATCAGGCGCTTCATGGGTTAACTCCGCCGATCGGTCGATCAACAAGCCGTTCTCGTCCCGAATTAAAGTCTTGACCGACCAATCGGCGCGGAAATTCGCCTTCACAACAGCGAGGTTTGCTACTTTATTCCGGGCGTATTCCGTCCCCAAAATGCGGCAAACCTTGACCGCCTCATCGTCCGGCGTCGGCCACGCGACAACTGCCGCCCGCACGGCATCAATAAGCCCACCGCTGCCGCGCACGGCCTCGCGTGCTTCTTCGACATCGGTAATCCGAGACTTACGAACATGGTGTGTCAGAATGATCGTGCAATTACAGACAGAAGCCATCCGCCCGAAAGTCGTCCCAATGAATTGGCAATGCCCCGCATCGTTGAGGTCTAGCCCGCCCGAAAAGGCTTGCAATGGATCAATGACGACTAACGCCAGGTCATTTATTACCCGAAGCTGTGAATAAAAATCATCGAAAATACGGGTGGTAATGGGTGTCCTGCCGTATGGGGCAAACCCGAAAAGAGGCTGCACACCGCCAGCATCCGGCAAGGGAATCCAAAACAAACGCCTAGGCGCAACCTCAACCCCAAGGCTTCTAAAACGATTATGCACTTCGATCATGTCATCTTCAGCGCCCAACATGACAACCTTTCCGCCACTCCTTATTTCGCCAAAAGGCGTTAAAGATGCGCCCATAGCTTCATCGAATGCGGCTATTTTGGCTGCTAAGCTCCCCAGCATCATGCTTTTGCCGATCCCGCCGCAACCCGCATACAAGGCCACGGTTCGCTTTGGGAATATCCCAGGGATCAACCATTCACGCTGTGGCGGTTCCCCGTTAAACCGCAAGGAAACATCCCAGTCAGGAATAATCGGCGTCGATCCGGTTTCAGAGGGGCTAGCGTTTTTCATCGGCTGCAAGCCCGCCGCATCATTACAATATGCTTCTATCGGGATTACCATCGAAGCAAATTCGACCAAATCACCCACACCTGGCATCCAACTTTTGCTTAATCAATGCATTAAGCCTTGCCATGCCGCGCCAATACCTGCAATCAGGACACCGCCCACGCTTGGATAATTCACTAACAAGCCAAGTGCCGCCACATTGAACACACAGGCCAAATTGCAGCCGCCTTACAAAAAATCGGCGGAAATCGATCATGCTGCCTGGCCGTTAATTTTCCGAATCCACGCGAAGAATTTGGCTTCGTCGATTAAAATCTTGCGGCCTACTCGTAAAATTGCGCCTGAATCTTTGAGTCCGTTTTTATCCTGATTAAAAATTAATGAGTAGACTGCTTGGACTGTAAAAGCCGGATGACGTTCGCAAAATTGGTTTGTCGTGCGTAAGGTCTGAACGGGCTGTTTAACTGTTGTTTGAAGATTAGATTCTGTCATTTTAATAACCATCATCAAGTTTCGCCGGTTTAATTCCGGCTTGATGGTTATGCTATGACTTTTGTTATTTTTGGTGGGCTTAACTACCTTTAATTCTGTTAATTCCTGTTAACTCCTCTAAAATCTGTTTTAAGAAGGCTTAACTGTTTTCTTATTCAAATTGGTCTTTGTAGGTATCTAAAAATTTCTTTTTTGAAATTACCTTGCAATCCTTAAAAATTAGCTCCCCGGATGTCGTTTGTTTTAAAAAATCACTGGTAAACTCCACACTTACAAGCTTAGACCACGCCTTAAGACCACTCATTTGATGCATGAAATTTACCTGATTAGCTTCGCAAAGATCATGGATAAGCTCGGTTAATTCTTCTCTGAATCGTATTATTTTTTTACGTTTTTTTAGCGAACCTCCCATAAACCGCTCAAAGTCATCCTTGGTAACTACTAATTTACAATTTTTAAGAAGTTTTGCCTTCATTTCTGGAGGTTCGACATCCATATCAAGGACTTTCAACATTTCAATATCTTGTTCAGGTTTGCCGAACCAAATACCTGTTAAAGCTTCAACGTCTTTATGACCGGCCTCAAAGTCTTGCAAACATCTTGGCGATAAAGCCGCAAACCGGCTTCCAACATACCCAAAATCACGATTTATGATTTCACCAGTCCCTTTACGCATGACTTCTTTTAAATACATGCAACCACTACCCGCAAGGACACAAATTTTCAGTTTTTCCGTTGCACCATAATGAATAATGTCGTCATAGGTGCAGCCTCTAATATTTGCTGCCTGCTCCAATGTGTAATATTCGCGCTCCATCACACACCCCCGAAAATCTTGTCGTTCATCCGGGCAACCACGCTTGAAACATGGCCGTCCGACAGGTGGCTGTAACGCTTGACCATCGCCAAGGTCTTATGGCCTAGAATTTCGGCGATTTCGGCCAAGCTCGCGCCGTTCATGGCAAGATAGCTTGCCGTGCAATGCCTCAGGTCGTGCCAGTGGAAATCCTCGATTCCTACCCGATCCAGCGCGTAAGTAAAAGCACTGCGCAAGTTGACCGGGCTGATCGGGTTGCTGTAGCTTGGGAATAGCAAAGGGCTGTCAATACGCCTTACCTTGGCGTGTTCGCGTAACAGTTCCAGCCCATGACCGGCCAACGGCACCCGGCGGCGTTCGCCGTTTTTGGTTTCGTGCAAGATGACATGGCCTTTTTTCAGGTCAACGTCCTTCCAGAGCAAGCCCATAAGCTCACCTTGCCGCATCCCTGTCGATAGCGCCAGGATCACGCACAGGTAAAGCATTTCATTGGATGATTCCTTGCAGGCCTGCAATAGCCGTTTGCGTTCTTCGTCGTCCAAAAAGCGCACCCTGCCCTTTGATTCCCTGGGCTTTTTAACCTTGCCCATAGGCGAATCTTCAAGCCATTCCCATTCCCTTATTGCTATCGAATAACAATGCGATAATGCGGCCATGTAACGAACAACGGTCGCAGGGCTGCGCTGAGTATTCCGGTATGTTTTACCTTCGGCCAATTCATCGCGGCATTTAACGATTAAGGATGGCGTAACATCGGCCAGGGTAAAAGCCCCCAACCTTTCGCGCCACCATTCCAATTGTGCTTTTTGCTTTTCTTCCTGCGTTTTAGATTTCTTTGGTAAAACCGACTTGATATATCGGTCGACCATATCCGCAAAGGTGTGTTTCTTGGCTTCGGCGGTCTTGAAATGACGGCCTTCCCTGATTGCCGATTCGGTGGATGCCGCCCATTTGCGGGCATCGGTTATCCTATCGAAGCTTGCCCGCTGCGGCGGATACCCTTTAAGCCTGATTTCGACAAAGTAACTGGTTGCGCCGTCTTGTGATTTCCGGGTGCGTATTGAAGCCATGCTGCAAACTCCTTAGGTCTGCAGCCTGCTATAATGGGAATAGCCGTTGCTTAACCTATGCTGTTAAGTAAAAAGGTTAGGGTTTGGTGGTGTTGGTCGCACTGCCAAGCCCGTTTTTATTTGTGGGGATTATATCAAAATGAGTGCGTCATGACGCACTCATGACGCACTAAATAAAAAAACAGCACAGAATTAAGGAAACACTGGAAAAATAAAAATACCATAACTTACTGATATTTTATGTATTTTTTATATCCTGTGTTTTCTGGCTTTTGCTGGTTTTATGGTTTTAAGCGACTTAAAATCCCTCGGTGGTAACACCGTGCCGGTTCGACTCCGGCCCGAGGCACCAATGTTTTCAATGCATTAGATATTAATTATTCTTCTGTACATTTCCATCAATTCTCTCGTCTTGTTTAGGATGACATTTAACGATGCCAATCTGTTAGTGTTGGCAAGTTCATTCTCAAAATACTAAGCCCAAAACGACAGCCAAAATTGCAATTGGCATCTAAACTCAAACTTTACCGATGCACCGCATTTAGCTATTAAATTACGCGCGCACCGCACTGCCTTTATTACTCCTGGGATTGGATACATTCAGTCCAAATAAATAAACCAACCAGGAAAACACAAATAGACTGTAGTTACCAGGCAACAAAAAAATTATTTTGGCGTGATGAACTTAACTTCCAAAACAATCTCAATTGCTTAAAAAGGGAAGCTCGATTGCCAGCCGTAATTAACTGGCGCAACCCCCCGAAATAACCAGAAAGGAACATGAATGTGTTTTTCTGCTGTAGCAAGCTTTACCGCCAGTGCCCTTTTAGTGTCTGTTGGTGCTTACTGCGTCAAGAAAGCATCTGATACCGATAAGCGTTACTTGACATTGGCCTCCGTTCCCTTTTTGTTTGGCGTTCAACAGACTTTTGAGGGTGGACTATGGCTTGCCATTGATGATTCGGTAGAATTAAGGATAAACAGGATGGCCTTGGGATTTTTATTTTTTGCCGACTTCCTATGGCCATTCCTTATCCCTTTGGCCGCAGCTTTTGTTGAAGGAAATATAAGAAAACGAGATATTTTCCTGTCATTTTCCTTTTTAGGAGGGCTGTTTGGCCTTTCCCTCTTCCTGCCTTTATTGTTCCACCCGGATTGGTTGTCTGTTGAGATAATACGGGGCTCGATACATTATCGACTGGTGCAGGTATATGACGCTATCGTCCCAAAACCGGGTGTACGCATTATTTACGCCATTATCGTCGCTACGCCCTTACTGGCATCTTCTGTCCGCAATATCCGAATATTGGGAGCGCTTCTCTTAACTTCAATCTTCATCAGCACCCTGTTATTTTCGTATGCTTTTGTATCGGTTTGGTGCTTTCTTGCAGGGATTATTTCGCTCTATATCTTTTCGATAATGAACCGTCTTGGGCCAATACCCAGGCAATAGTTCATCCTTATCCTCAACATTCCTTTTCCAGTCCCCGGACAACCCGTCGTCCTATTGCAGGACCACGCGTTTCAGTGACGACGGTATGTTGCCCTTCATGATGCTGGTCGTCATAAAATGAAATGATGACCCAGTCTTTCACCCGATCCAGTTGGTGGGCACGGGCGGTATTGGAATAGAGGGCGGTAAAGTGCCACCCTTGCCTGCTGGAATGCAATATGGGCAGCCAGGCTTCACCGGTAGGGTTGAAGCGCTTTGGGGCGATGGTCGGCAAGTCGTTTGCCTCCGCTCTTTTTCGGTAAAGTTCGTCGATTTTCAACAATAAGCTAACCGGTGGTTCTGCAATCGTTTGCTCAATTTCGGGATGTGGCTTTCGATAACCCAGGATTTGTTCTAGCCAAGTTCGGACCAGTGCAATTTTTTTCGTACTGAATCCGGGTACGTTTTTTAGGCGACCATTATGCGCCGCTAATTCCAACGCTTCCAGCGAGTCGATATGCAAGGTTTCGATAATCCGGTGCGCCGACTTGGAGCCGATGCCCGGTATTTGTTCGAATAAGGCGATGGGGTCACGACCGCCATTGAGGGTTTCCAATCGGCTCATGCGCCCGGTCATGACGTATTCGTTTATGGAACGGGCAATACCTTCACCGATCCCCGGAAGGTCGAGTAAAGCGGAAAAACCTCCGCGCTTTAGCAATTCCTCGACCGGTTCGGTTAGCGCGCCGAGGGTTTTTGCCGCAGTTAAATAAGCATTGACCCGAAACGGATTGGCCTTTTGTCCGTCGAGCAAATCGGCTATTTCACGCAGTTTGGCAGCGATATCGTGGTTATTCGTCATTTCCGTTATCGTCAGAAGTTTTTTTAAATCTCATCCGCTGTACCGAATCTAAAAGCGACCTTTGCACGCTTGAAGTATATGGATATTTTTTACTGCAAAAAATGCATTTTCGCTGTTTATGGCGGACATAATATCCAATTTGAGGGGTGAGAAATCCGTTATAGAGTTAAGGCAATGGCTTTGGGCTGATCCTTTGTCTTATGGTTAGTTATTGCTGATTAAGCTTAAAAGATGGAAGATATGCTGAATTCATTCCGACATTATTAGTCTACTACAACAACCAGGAGGTAACCATGTCACCAGACCAAAAGCTCAAATACCTCAGCATTGCCCTTTGGGTTATTGGCATTTTTTTCATTGTTGGCATTTATCCCATGATGATGTGGATCTGGCCATCGGGCTGGGGCTGGGAGCCCCGTCAACCGAAGTATGAACAGATGATTATGGGGATATATGCTACTTTGGGCGTATTCCTTATCCTTGCCGCAAAAAATCCAATGGGGAACCTGAGCCTGATCTGGTTCACTATCTGGTCAAGTATCGTGCATGGCGGAATCATGTTTGTCCATGCAGTTATGGACGGTAACGAGCGAGCCAACCTTATTGGTGATGTCCCCGCACTATTTCTGGTCGCAATTGTGCTGTGGGTTTTGGCGCCGAAGAAGCTTGAAACATAGCCAGGTTACCAACAAAGCACCCATCTTTAGTTTTAAGCACTGGCGCACTTTCTGCAACTTGCAAGTCCTAGGCTAAGTTAAACCTGATATTAGCCGAGCCTGCGCCACAAAGGGGCAATATTGCATAACCACCTAATTAAAAAAGGAGACAACCGATGAAACCAAGAATCTTGTCTATCAGCGTGACGTGCATGTTGTTTAGTGCGGCCTTGTCCGCCTCGCCCGCACAACTTTCACCCACTGACGAAGCCGCGGCATTTACGGCCGCAGGTTATACCCTCAAGGGCATGGAATGGCGTAGCCCCTGCGACGACCCCGGTACGCCTTCCTATACCCCTGGAATGGTCGAGACAGTCCGCGACCTCAATGGCGACGGACGCCCGGAAGCGATTGTCACCGAAGGCGGTACTTATTGCTACGGCAATACCGGTACCGGCTACAGCCTCGTCAGCAAACAGGCTAACGGCAAATGGAAACTGATCACGACCGGAACCGGTATCCCCAACTTCCTGACCACAAAGGGCGTTGGCGGTTGGCCAGATATCGAAATTGGCGGGCCAGGATTCTGCTTCCCGGTTGAACGTTGGAATGGTCGCGAATATGTGTTGCAACGGCATCAATATGAAAACAAGCCTTGCAAACCCAATTAGCTGATGAAAACCGTAATATGGCATATTCGGTTCAAAGGTCATAAGGCGGATGACGAAAAGGGACATCGCCAAATGCATTAAATGCCAATCGCTGGCTTCGTCATGATGGGCGGATTACTGGCACATCACGTACCTCAGGCAAATTAAAATTGTCTTTGATTTTGAATTGAATTAGCGGTCTGTAACAACGTTAACAATTTCGTAACAGCTCTAAGCCCTCTCTTGCTTGAAATTATAAGTCGCAGAAAGCCATAATCGGCTTTCAAATATATAAAATCTATGGTAACTATACAAACAATCGATTTCATATTAATAAAGATTATCGATAGACTACCCCCGTACTGAATCAGAACCGATTCAAGTATGGTGGTCAGCTAATCACACGCTTCAGATTACACCGCCGAATTCAAACTTAACCTTGGAGAACCCTCATGACCTACACAGTACCCAATATTGTATTCAAAACCCGTGTTCGTGATGAAAGCATCGGCGGCGACAACCCTTTTCGCTGGCAAGATGTCAGCACAGACGAAATATTTAAAGGCAAAAAAGTGATTATCGTCGCCTTACCCGGCGCTTTTACCCCTACGTGCTCAAGCACCCATTTGCCGGGTTACGACGCCAAATATCGGGACATTATCGCCCAAGGCGTTGACGAGGTGTACTGCTTAAGCGTAAACGATGCGTTCACCATGTTCCAGTGGGGCAAACATCTCGGCATCCAGCACGTCAAAATGTTACCGGACGGCAATGGCGACTTTACGCGCGGCATGGGCATGCTGGTCAAAAAGGAAAACCTGGGCTTCGGTTACCGATCCTGGCGCTATGCCATGTTGGTTGAAGTTGGGCAGATCGTCAAACTGTTCAGCGAACCGGGCAAAGCCGATAATCATCCCGAAGATCCGTTCACCGTCAGCGATGCGGATACCATGCTCAACTACTTGAAACAACGATAATCTTGAGATTAGGCCGAGTGCGCCAAAATCGCCCGGCCTTGTTTTTCCTGACGGGAGGAAATCCAAATGACTCATTACGATGTGGATTTGTTTGTAATTGGCGCGGGTTCCGGCGGCGTTCGCGCTGCACGAATGGCCGCCGACTTAGGTGTGCGGGTCGCCATTGCCGAAAATCGCCATCTTGGCGGTACCTGCGTTAATGTCGGCTGCGTACCCAAAAAACTGTTTGTGTACGCCTCCCATTTTCGTGAGGATTTTGCCGCCTCCCGAGGTTTCGGCTGGTCGGCACAGGAACCGAAATTCGATTGGTCGCGGTTGCTGGCTCAGAAGGACCGTGAAATCCATCGGCTGCAAACTGTTTATGGAAACTTGCTCGACACTTCCGGAGTACAGGTCATTTCGGGGCAAGCCCGTATAGTGGATGAGCATACTGTGGTTGTGGAAGGACAACGATTCCGTTGCGAACGGATTCTCATCGCTACCGGTGCCCAGCCTTTTGTACCCGATATTCCAGGCAAGGAGTTTGTCGTCACCTCGAACGAGATGTTTGCTTTGGGGATCTTGCCTGAACGGATTTTGATCGTCGGCGGCGGCTACATCGCTGTGGAATTTGCCGGCATCATGCACGGCCTTGGGGTACAAACGACGTTATGTTATCGCGGCGAAAAGTTTTTACGCGGTTTCGATGACGATGTTCGGGATTTTGTCGTCCAGGAAATGGTAAAAAAGGGTATCGACATCCGTTTTAATACCGAAATCAAGCGCATTGAACAAGACGCTGACGGTTTTCTTGCCCATACCGGCCAAGACCAAACTATCGCGACCGACTTGGTTTTATATGCCACCGGCAGGAATGCCAATACGGCGGGCTTGGGGCTGGGAGCGTTGGGGGTCGAAATGGATGCCAGCGGTACCATCAAAGTTGACCGGCATTATCAAACCAACATCCCTTCGATATACGCCTTAGGCGATGTCGCCAATCAGGTCAACCTGACGCCGGTTGCCACGGCGGAAGCCATGGCATTCGTAAACCAATGCTATACGAATCAACCCACACCGCTTGATTACGAAAACATTCCGACCGCCGTATTCAGCCAACCGAATATCGGCACAGTCGGCTTGACCGAAAGCGAGGCCAGAGGACGCTACCCTAAAATTGATATTTACCGATCAATATTCACCCCGATGAAACACACACTATCGGGACTTGACGAAAAAACGCTGATGAAAATGGTGGTTGACCGAAGTAACGATAAAGTCTTAGGGCTGCACATGGTCGGTGCCGATGCCGCTGAAATTATCCAAGGCATGGCGGTGGCGATCCGTGCGGGAGCAACGAAAGCGGTTTTTGATTCAACGATTGGCATACACCCCACTGCCGCCGAAGAATTCGTCACCATGCGAAAACCGGCCGAGTAAATTATTTCGGTTTCACATCGGCGGATAACTTAGTGTCCAAAAGAATTGACATATAAAAAAATGGTTAGTATTGAATCAAGGATTACGCGGACTTTACTTCCGCAAATCCATTAAATTTAAAGCAATTCGGTTTAGCTAGTCGGTGCTTTGTAAATAACTATGTAAAAATTTATCAACTCAAAATAACTATTAAGGAGGTCACCATGAGTGACAAAAGCAAACTCACTACGAACGCAGGCTGCCCTGTCACAGACAACCAGAATGTTTTGACGGCTGGCCCACGAGGCCCACAACTATTGCAGGATGTCTGGTTTCTGGAAAAACTGGCGCACTTTGACCGCGAAGTGATTCCCGAGCGGCGTATGCACGCCAAAGGTTCCGGCGCTTATGGGACGTTCACCGTCACCCATGACATCACCCGCTATACGCGCGCCAAGATTTTTTCGGCAATCGGGAAGAAAACCGAATTATTCGCCCGCTTTACCACCGTGGCCGGCGAACGCGGCGCTGCCGATGCCGAACGCAACATCCGCGGCTTTGCGGTGAAATTCTATACCGAGGAGGGCAATTGGGATTTGGTGGGCAATAACACGCCGGTGTTCTTCTTGCGCGACCCGTTGAAATTCCCGGATTTGAACCATGCGGTAAAACGCGACCCGCGCACCAATTTGCGCAGTGCCAAAAACAATTGGGATTTTTGGACTTCATTGCCGGAAGCCTTGCACCAAATCACCATCGTCATGAGCGACCGCGGCATTCCCGCGACCTATCGCCACATGCACGGTTTTGGCAGCCACACCTTTAGTTTTATTAATGCTGAAAACCAGCGGCATTGGGTCAAATTCCACCTGAAATCGCAACAGGGTATCCGCAACCTCAGTGATGCGGAAGCGGAAGCCATTATCGGGAAGGATCGCGAAAGCCATCAGCGCGATCTCTATGAAAGCCTGGAAAAAGGCGATTTCCCCAAATGGACAGTAGCCGTGCAAATCATGCCGGAAGCGGATGCTGAAAAAGTCCCATATAACCCGTTCGACCTGACTAAAGTTTGGCCGCACAAAGAATACCCGCTGATCGAAGTGGGCGTGATGGAGCTAAACCGCAATCCGGAAAACTTCTTCGCCGAAGTGGAGCAGTCGGCGTTCAATCCCACCAATGTCGTCCCCGGTATCGGGTTTTCGCCGGATAAGATGTTACAGGGACGTCTATTTGCCTATGGCGACGCACAACGCTATCGCTTAGGCGTCAATCACCACCTGATTCCGGTCAATGCGCCGCGTTGCCCCGTCCATAGTTATCATCGCGACGGTTCCATGCGTGTCGATGGCAACTTCGGCGGGACATTGGGCTACGAACCGAATAGCGAAGGCGAGTGGCAAGAACAGCCGTACTATGCCGAACCCCCGCTCCATTTAACGGGGGCGGCAGACCACTGGAACCATCGTGAAGATACCGACTATTACTCCCAACCCGGCGCATTGTTCCGATTAATGACACCCGCCCAACAACAGGCATTATTCGAAAATACCGCCCGTTCGCTTGGAGACGCGCCGCGGGACATTCAACTACGCCACATCGACCACTGCCTGAAAGCCGACCCGGCTTACGGCAAGGGAATAGCCGATGCCTTGGGAATTGATTTAAAGGAGATTCCCGTTTAGTGTATTCCAATAGCAGCCGTTTGCCCTGCGTTGCTAATTAAAACCATTGCATCCGGTTGCTTTCAACCCTTATTATGATTATTTAGATTTAGGAGATTAAGCGATGGCTAACGAAGGTTATCACGAACCCATTAACGAACTGTCCGATGAAACCCGAGATATGCATAGGGCGATTACTTCGCTAATGGAAGAATTGGAAGCGGTAGATTGGTATAACCAGCGTGTTGACGCCTGTAAAGACGAAGATTTAAAGGAAATTCTCGCCCATAACCGGGATGAGGAAAAGGAACATGCCGCCATGGTGCTGGAGTGGATCAGACGTAAGGATCCCTCATTCGATAACGAATTGAAGGATTATTTGTTTACTGACAAATCGATTGCCCATAAATAAGGTTTCCGCACAATGACGTAAGCTTTGGCCTTTCTATTGATTCGGCCTTATGAAGTTTTAACTTCCGTTCGCCCTTGTGCCCATTGGGTATTGGGCCTGTCGAAAGGCTGCCACTAAACCTTAACGTGAAGGGAAGAATTAGCCACCTTTATCCGAATAAATCGTATCAACGAGCTTTTTGAACCAAACTGGCCTAAAGATAACTATAAGCAAACCTAGCGTACTGGTTATAGGAATAGGCCCTACGCTAAAAACCATAAACACAATAAAGGCTAAGCCGCACTTGACCCTAGCCCAACCGGAAGCCGTATTCATTTTATATTAACAACTGGATTCAATTTTCATCCTCAAAACTAACATTTATCAGCCCGATTCCAAAGGTTATTTTGAATGACAAAGGTTTTTTTCATGACGGCATTAGAAGCTGTTAGGGCACTAAATGCAATAAATCCCGATGTCGACGCACCCTAACGCTGGCGATGCAAAAGAATGAGGCGAACGCCGCCACCATGATGTAAAAAGATATCGGCGAATTAGAACCCATCAAGCTAATCATCTTGGTGACCAAGATAGGCGCCGTGCCGCCAAAGATGGCCGCAGCAAGGTTGCAAGCAAGGGACATGCCGGTATAACGTGTTTTGGTGTGGAACAATTCTACGACCAAAGTGGGTATGGGAGCGATGTAAGAACCAAGAATTGCCGAGAATATAAGTTGGGCGGCCAAAACGAAGGCAAAGGTTTTTTGCTCCAGCAGGTAAATATAGGGAATGGCAAATGCTACGTACATTATCAGCAGGACTTTGAGGACAACTTCCCGGTCTTTGGTGTCGCTTAGCCAGGCAGAGATGGGTGCGACGACCATCATAGAAACTAAGCTCAGCGAAAAAATCAACAAGGAATCCGAAGAAGAAAATTTAAGGAATTTGACCATAAAACTGGGCATGAACACTGTTTGGATATAGAACGGGATGGTCACGGCAAGGTAAATCCCTATCCCCAATAAAATTTCCTTGTAATTTTGTTGCAAGGCCTCTTTAACCGGCGCGTCCGAGGTATGCCCCGCTTCTTTGGCTTCAATAAAAACAGGGCTTTCATCCAATTTCATGCGGATATATAAGCCAATAATCCCGATAAAAAAACCGAGGATGAAGGGAATCCGCCAACCCCAGGTATCAAAATCCTCAGCAGGCATAAAGTGTGCTAAGGCTGCGGCGATCATCGCGCCGCTAAGTAACCCGACGAGCATACTGAGCATGGAAAGGCTGCCCATTCGGTTCTTATTTTTTTTAGAGGCATGTTCAACCAAATAAACGATAGAGCCGCCAAATTCACCGCCTACAGCCACTCCTTGCACCAAACGGATAACTGTCAACAATATAGGCGCCCAAAGGCCTATCTGTTGGTATGTGGGCAATAAGCCAATACAAGCCGTAGGAAAAGCCATGAGCAAGATGGACAAAGCAAGGGCATTTTTACGCCCGTATTTGTCACCGATATAGCCGAAAAACATGGCTCCCAAGGGGCGCATAAGGAAGCCCACGGCAAAAATCCCAAAAGTTGCTATTAGCGCGACGGCGTCATCGCCCGCTGGAAAAAAATGTTTGCTGATTAGTGCGGTAAACGTCCCATACAGTGCGTAGTCATACCATTCCAAGCCATTGCCTACCATCGTAGAAATAATGACCTTCTTAACTTGAGACATCTAGTATCCTTTTAATGTTGGAGTTTTTATTTATCGGGACGGCCAGCAAAAATGGCATCTGCAGTTTGGTCTCCAAGGATTCATTTAACCGTAGCCTTAACGGTATCAGCTTTATATCCCCAAGCCCATTAACCTTTCAACCCTAACCAAATCTTCCATTGTATCAACCCCCGCTGGCGGAGTGCTATCAACTACCTTGACCTTAACCGCTTCGCCGTGCCATAGGATACGGAGTTGCTCTAAGGATTCAACAGCCTCCAACACCGATGGCATCCAATTGCAATAGCGTATTAGGAAATCCACCGTATACGCATACATGCCGATATGCCGGTAATAAGGCATTTTTCCAGAAGATTGTTTATTCCCTTGGACAAATCCGTCCCTGTCCCAAGGGATCGGCGCACGGCTAAAATACAGGGCGTAGCTGTCCTTGTTTAACACCACTTTAACCGCATTGGGATTGAATATTTCTTCCCCATCGACAATTTTAGCCGCCAGGGTGGCTATTCCGGCATGGCCTTGGCTTCCCAAAATTTCCGCTAGTTCTTTGATATTCCCCGGCGGCATCAATGGTTCGTCACCTTGAAGATTAACGATAATCTCATGGCCTGACCAGCCGCATTGTTCCGCAACTTCGGCAATCCTTTCCGTGCCGCTTTGGTGGTTGGGTCGGGTCATGACAGCGCGAATGCCAAGATCGTTGACGGTTTGCGATATCCGCTCATCGTCGGTGGCGACAACAACTTCCTCAGCCCCCGTCTTTTGGGCTATCTCGCAGACATGGGCAATCATGGGCTTGCCGGCAACGTTGAGCAACGGCTTGCCGGGCAAGCGCGTTGAGGCGTATCGGGCAGGGATGACGACCTTAAAAGCCGAGGTCATTTGTACAAAGCATCCGCTTCTTCCGTCGTTAATTCGCGCGCTTCGTCTTCCAGCATAACCGGGATATCATCGCGAATTGGGAATGCCAAACGGTCTGCCCTGCATAGTAGCTCTTGATTTTCTTTTTTATAAATCAAACGGCTTTTACAGAGCGGGCAAGCCAGGATATCGAGTAATTTTTTATCAATCATGATTTTTGTTTAAGCAAGTCTAAAAATTGTTGCCCGAAAGCGGGTTCAGGAACGGCTGTAACGGCTAAATACCAATGGTTCTCCGCGGCAAACCGGGTGCATTTTACCGCATCCTTTTCGGTCATCAGCACAGGTTTATTGTCGCCAAAGTCAATGTCGTCCCGGGTAAATGCGAAATGGTCGGGAAAACTGTGGGTCATGCAAGTCATTCCGTGGGTTTCGAGCAATTTAAAAAAACGCTCCGGATTGCCTATACCCGCCAAGGCATGGCATTCGATCCCCCGAAACTCCAGCAAAGGCTTTTGTTCCCCTGATTTTAAATTGACGACTTTATCGCCAACCAACTGCATTGAAAATTCATGGTCGGCGTATTTTTCGCCATTCACGACGACGAAGTCGACAGTAGCTAAGCGCCCTATCGGCTCACGTAATGGGCCGGCTGGCAAACAGTACCCGTTCCCAAAACGCCGTTCGCCGTCAATGACGGCAATTTCAATGTCGCGGTTTAACTTATAATGTTGCAAACCATCGTCAGACAGGACCACATTACAATCGAATTCCGCCAAAAGTTTTTTTCCGGCATCTACCCGTAAAGGACCTGCAACTAACGGTAAATGGGTTTGCTTGGCAATCAGCAAAGCTTCATCGCCCACTTTATCGACATCGCTATTTTGGTTTACTACTTGCGGCCAAGTTTCTGATTGCCCGCCGTAGCCTCGGATGATTATCCCAGGCGTGTAACCCGAATTTTTCAACATCTCGGCAAGCCAGATAATTAACGGCGTTTTCCCCGTTCCGCCTACCGTAATATTGCCTACAACGATAACGGGGACAGGCAGCTTATGGCTTTTTAGTACACCCTGCCGATAAAGGAAGCGCCTAAGCCTGACAATATCAGAAAACGCGTAGGCCAACGGCAACAACAAAATACCCAAAAAAGCATCTTTATACCAAATATCCGCCGCCCATCGGGCAAGTGTCTTTTTCATTCTCCACTTGCTTCCGGTTCTTGCGTCGCGAACGTGATATGGTTAAACCCGGTTTTTCCGGCAACATCCAGGACG
This sequence comes from uncultured Methylomagnum sp., assembly GCA_964435245.1. Taxonomy (GTDB): domain Bacteria; phylum Pseudomonadota; class Gammaproteobacteria; order Methylococcales; family Methylomonadaceae; genus Methyloglobulus. The sequence goes on along the minus strand of CAYSYU010000003.1, from coordinate 83,758 downwards.
GTCATCACCGATTGATGAGGTGTCTTGGCGTCGGCACTGATGATGAAAGGCAGTTCTTTGTCTTGAGCAGTGAATTTTGACAGTTCGCGCGTAAGTGTCTCGCGGTTTTGGTCGGGTAGCCTGCGGCTCTGGCCGTCATCAGTCCCGGTCAAATAATAAATACCTTTTGCATCAATGGTTACATTGACACTTTTGGGTTGTTTTTCCACCTCTTCACCGCTGGCTTCCGGTAGCTTGATTTTGACTTCCGTATGACGGTTAAAAGTGGTCGAAACCATAAAGAACAGTAACAGCACAAACAGGACATCGATCATTGAAATCAAGGTAATATCAACGCGTTCCCTTCGTTTCCTTTCGAATCTCATCAGGATGCCTCCTCCCTATCGCCATGCAATATGTCGATCAATTTCAAGGCTTCCTCTTCCATACTGACCACGTATTCATCCACCAAACGCTCAAAATAGCGGTGAAAAATTAAACTGGGGATGGCAACTGTCAATCCGGCCGCTGTCGTAATCAGCGCCACTGAAATACCTCCGGCCAGCGAAGACGGATCGCCCGCACCATGCTTCATAAGGGAGGAAAATATTTCTATCATACCGAAGACTGTGCCTAATAAGCCCAATAACGGGCCGACTGCGGCAATTGTGCCTAAGGCGTTAAGGTATCGCTCCAGGTCGTGCGCCACCTTGCGTCCCGCTTCTTCCATACAATCCTTTATGACCTTCCTGTCATGTAAACTATTGAAAAGGCCGGCAGCTAGGATGTAACCCAAAGGCGAACATTGTTTTAATTTCCTTAGCGCCGCATCATCCAGTTTGTTTTCAATGTATAGCCTGCGCACCTGCGGAAGCAATTCCGGCGGCAGGATTTTCTTTTTTTGTAACGCCCAAAAACGTTCAACGATAATCGCCATCGCAATAATCGAACTTAAAATGATAGGCAGCATCATCCAGCCGCCGCTTTTTATGATTTCAAACACATCAACCCCGAATAATCAATCTGCGCATAAGGTAAAGGTGACAGGATAAAGGCGCAAGTTTTTTTACCCCTTTATTTCTTGCCCCAAGTTTAGCAATAATCCTTCCTTCCCACCCAAATATAAGCGACTATGAAGGCAATGGCGCAAGATATGGCGGCGACGGAATAGATAACATGCGACCCGAACAGTTCCCAATAATTGCCGCTGCCAAGGCTACCCAGCATCCCGCCCAAACCGAAGCCTACACTATGATAAATAGCCTGGCCTTTGCTTTGGTGTTCCTGGTCGAAATATTGATGCACAAGATGAATAGCGGCAATATGCGTACCCCCAAACGTGGCTGCATGGAGGAGTTGGGCAAAGGCCAACAAGGCGATATTGTCCACGTAAGCCCCAATCAACAGCCAACGTAAAACCGCAAAGGCCAGGCTGCTCAGCAAAATACCACGCAAGGAATAACGCTTTAATAAGCCTTTCATGAACAGGAACAGTACGATTTCAGCGACAACGCCGAGCGACCAGAGCAGTCCCGTGGTCGTCGTTGAGTAAAGGTGCTGTTTCAGGTATAGGGAATAGAAAACATAGTACGGCGCATGGGCGATTTGAACAAGCACATACACCAACAGGAAAGCGATGACTTCCGGCTTTTTTACGATGTTGGCTATCCTGACGGCGCTTTGGTCATGGCTGACCGCGCGGCTTTCCGGTGTAACCACCGCCGTCAACCAGTTTAACGCCAACAATCCCGTAATGACGGCGGGCAACAACAAGATAGGCTGGGTATCCAATAATTTGCCGACACCCATCACCGACAGGATAAAACCGACCGAGCCCCATAAACGGATGCGGCTATAACGGTGCGAGTCCGCCTGTAAGTGTGACAAAGTGGCCGCTTCATAAAGCGGTAATGGTGCATTCCAAAAGAAACTAAAAGCTATGGTCAACCATGCGAATTCAACAAAATCATGGATTACCAAAAACCCGGCGAACAGGAGCGCCGCAAAAAACGATGTCCAACGGATGATCCGTAAGTTTTTCCGGGTATGGTCGGCAATCCAGCCCCAAAGATTTGGGGCAATGATTTTGGTGCCAACTAATAGCGCCGATAATTGGCCGATTTCGGCGGCGTTAAAACCGTTATCCTTAAGAAATAAGCTCCAATACGGGACATAACAGCCCAACGTAGCAAAATAGCTGAGATAAAAACTGGATAAGCGCCAGTAAGGGATGTACATCTATTAACGGATTTCTTGAAAAGATTGGGGAACGTATTTTAGGCTGGTTTTTTTCCTCAGCCTAATTTGCATACAAATGACAGTTTGTATTGCTTACCCTTGGCGCCTTATACAAATGATTGTAAATTGGTTAACATGCCTTATAAGATTCTTTAGCTTTTCATCGAATTGCAATTTGGTTCAGCATTGGTGCATACAACCGGGTCTTTTTTAACTGGATTTTAGGAGCGGCCATGAAACTATCCATAAGCATTGTTATAGGGCTTATTATTTCAAGTTGTTCCCAAATCCAAAAGTTTGAAAGTACCTCTTTCGGCCCTGGCCGAAGCACCGTAAAAATACAGGCGGTTTCAGCCGACGGCAAACAAAATTTAGGTTCAGGCGTGGTTATCGGCCCCAATCTTATCGCGACCAATTGCCATGTGGTGCGCAACGCGAAGCGCGCCTACCTAAGCCAGCCTGACCGGCTTTATCCGGTAATTGCAGAAGCCGCACTCCCTGAACTGGATGTCTGCATCCTTGAAACCGACCGCCTCGATTTACCGGCTGCCGACATGGCTGAAAGCGAAGCCGTTGAAGTCGGCGACGACATTGTTTTATCCGGCTACCCTTTTGCGTTAAGCCTGCGCATGATGCGAGGCAAAGTAAGCGGCTTACATCCTTATGGAGACGACCACATCATCGAGATCAACGCCGGTTTTAATCACGGCGCCAGCGGTGGCGGCGTTTTCGACAGCAGCGGCAAACTCATCGGCCTCATGACCTTCATGGGACCGGAAGCAGGTGCAATGCATTTTTACGTGATTCCCGCAGCTTGGTTAGCAATGGGGCTGGAACAAGAATTTTTCCCTTTAAAATCTTTTTCCGGCCGCAGTTTTTGGGAAAAAGGGGATTTTGCAAGGCTGTTGAAAAAATAGATAATACAAGAAAGTATTAGGTTTTGGTTAGTCTTAAGGATATCCAATAAGCATTGGATTAAGTAGGTTGGTTATCATGTTTAAGCCAACCCATAAGACTGAAACTATATTTTATTTGGATTTTGTTAACCCTGCTGCCTGTTTGGGGAATTTTGCAATAAGCCATTTTAGAACTTCAAGTTGATCAGATGACGTGGCTCGGCGAACTTGAATGAGCAATTTTTGCAAATCGGGCCGAGTTAATGTTGCATTGGAAGCACCCTCATTACATACAGAACAAATTGCCCTAAGATTGGCTGGATCGTCGGTACCACCCATACTCTTATCGATGATATGACCAAGATGTAAGCGTGTTTTTCTACTTGGGTCGTAAGGATGTAGTTCACCAGCAACCGCCCCGCACATTTGACAGGTAAATCCATTGCGATCAAGTACATAAGCGCGTGTTTCTTTTGAAATAGCTCGTTCGAATGCGGGCTGTGGCTTTGCCGTTTCAAGTAAATATTGTCCAGGCTTCAATTCACTACGGTCATTATGGGTAAGGATCAAATAGCCCTCCTCAGTCCTGAGCTCTCGCACCCGACGAGCCCATTCTGATTGATTATCCGCTACTGCCCGTAATTCTTCAGAGCCCATAACACGGCCAATGTTAGCAAGGAAATGAGTCCGTAGCTTCCCTCGCGCCCCACCCCTCGGTTTTTTATTGTCGGCCATATTTATGCCCGTTTGAGTTTTGGCTTTGCCGCAGCATTTAATGCAGCCCTTATTTGTGTACCGACGGCACAAGCAACCGGTGGCGGAAAAGCGTTGCCAATTTGACGGTATGAGGAAGTTTTTTTTCCACTGAACTGCCAATCATCAGGAAAACCTTGTAACCGGGCAGCCATACGAACGGTTAGGCGCGGATTGCCAACAAAATTTTTTGTTGGTGCTTCATCAGCTATACCCATTCCATCCACACCTAAAGTTGCCCATGCTTTTTTGGCTCTAGTTGGCCCAAGGTCGGGGCCGCCATGTTTTTTGCTGCCACCTACTAATGTTGGGGCTATATCATTAGCTTGCTCGCGCCAGCTATCAGCGGCAATCCAACCATTTACAGCCATGAGGTCAAACAAGATCTCTCCGACTGTAGATGGTGGTGTTTTTTGAGGTAATGGCCATGTAAAATATTCGGACATCCCAGACTTTAATGCCACGAAAACAACCCTTGGCCGTAATTGAGAAACCCCGAAATCACTTGCATTTAATAGCCGCCATTCGGCGATATAACCTAGTTTCTTCAAATCGGTGATTATTTTTCCGCGGTAATCATCAAAAATCGAATCGAGTAACCCTTTCACATTTTCTAGCATTACTGCTTGAGGGTTGCACTCTGATACCAGCCTGAGCGCCTCTGGAAATAAATCTCGTTCGTCTTGACAGCCTAATTGTTTACCGGCTTTCGAGAAAGGTGGACAAGGGACACCACCCGCTAGAAGCTCAACGCCTTGCCACTGTTTAGCTGAATATTGACGGATATCGCCTTCGGTAATATTCCAGTTTTTCCGATTCATTCTTAAGGTTTGGCAAGCGGGAGCTTCGATTTCAACAAGACTGACATGATCAAATCCTGCCTTTTCAAGCCCCAATGCCTGCCCCCCTGCACCCGCGCATATTTCTATAGAATTCATGACCATAATTGTTTGAATCGATTTCCTTAACAATCACCAATATCTTAGGTTAGTTATCCATTGTATAAATACTGAAAACTTATCTTAAAACCGGCAACCCCGAATCCACCCCAAAATTCTGCGCCCGATGCCGTAAATAATGATCCATCAACACAATCGCCATCATGGCTTCGGCAATCGGCGTGGCGCGGATGCCGACACAGGGGTCGTGGCGGCCTTCGGTGATCACCTCGACGGCTTTACCTCGCGTATTGATACTGCGCCCAGGAAGCCGCAAGCTGGAGGTAGGTTTCAAGGCAATACTCGCCGTGATAGGTTGGCCGCTGCTGATACCGCCCAGGATGCCGCCGGCATGGTTGCTTAAAAAGCCCTCCGGTGTGATTTCATCCCTAAATTGGGTGCCTTTGGTGTTGATGCAATCGAAGCCGCCGCCGATTTCCACGCCTTTGACCGCATTGATGCTCATCAAGGCATGCGCCAAGTCTGCATCCAAACGGTCGAAAATGGGTTCGCCCAAACCGGGCGGCACGTTGGTGGCAACGACTTCGATCCGGGCACCGATGGATTCCCCTTCCTTGCGCAAGGCATCCATGTAAAGTTCCATCTGCGGCACCTTATCGGCGTCCGGACAGAAGAACGGGTTGCTGTCGATAATATCCCAATCGACTGTTTCGATTTTGATCGGCCCCAGTTGCGATAAATATCCCCGTATTTCAATCCCGGCGATTTCACGCAAATATTTTTTGGCAATGCCGCCCGCCGCCACGCGCATGGCGGTTTCCCGTGCCGAGGAACGGCCGCCGCCGCGATAATCCCTGAACCCGTACTTGTGGTGGTAAGTGTAATCGGCATGCCCTGGACGGAAAGTTTCTGCAATTTTGGAATAATCTTTGGAACGCTGGTCGGTATTTTCGATAATCAGGCCTATCGGCGTGCCCGTGGTAAGGCCCTCAAACACGCCGGAAAGAATCTTAACCTCGTCCGCTTCCCGCCGCTGGGTGGTATGGCGGGACGTACCCGGCTTACGGCGGTCGAGGTCGTTTTGCAAATCGGCTTCCGTCAATGCCATGCCAGGGGGACAACCATCGACGATGCAGCCGATTGCTGGCCCGTGGCTTTCGCCAAAGGAGGTAACGGTAAATAATTTTCCTATCGTATTCCCAGACATATCAATACTTTGGTTTAAATGAGGGCGTTGGCAAAATCGTCATGGTAAGCGTTAATTTGCTCGGCGGTTAACAGAAACACACCATCGCCGCCGCGCTCGAAATCTAACCAGTAAAAAGGGATGTTCGGGAAAGTTTCTTGCAATGTTTCGGCGCTACTGCCCACTTCGACAACCAATATCCCTTGCGGCGTTAAATATTCGTTGGCTTCCGCCAGTATGCGGATAACCAAATCCAGGCCGGATTGTCCGGCAAGAAAGCCGATTTCCGGCTCGACATGGAATTCAGGCGGAAGTTGTTGCCACTCTGAAATTGCCACGTAAGGCGGGTTGCTGACAATAATATCGTACTGGACATCCGGTAAGCCGTCGAACAAATCCGATTTATAAAGTATGATCTCATCGTCAAGCTGGTGCTTTCCAACATTAATTTCGGCGACTGCCAAGGCGTCGTCAGATATGTCTACCGCATCGACTTCGGCTTCAGGAAAAGCATAAGCACAGGCAATGGCAATGCAGGCGCTGCCGGTGCATAAATCCAAAATCCGGCCTACCCGCCCTTCTTCTATCCAGGGTGCAAAGCGTTGTTCGATAAGCTCGGCAATAGGCGACCTCGGCACCAAAACACGTTCATCGACATAGAAAGACAAACCGGCAAAAATGGCCTCGTGGGTTAGGTAAGCAGCGGGTAAGCGCCCGTTTATCCGTTTTTCGAAAATAGCCATCACTGCTTGCCGCTCGTCTGGCGTTAACGCAGCCTGTAAATAGAATTCGCTTAAATTATAAGGCAAATGGAGGGTATGCAATACCAAGGCGGCGGCTTCATCCAGCGCGGTTGCGCTGCCGTGGCCGAAATTAAGTTTGGCTTCGGCAAATCGGCTTGCACCCCAGCGGATATAATCCCGCAAGGTAATTAAAGACGACAAGGCCTCGGGCGGATACGTATTCATTATTCAATAATAAAAAACAGGAGGCATTAGATAAAAACCAAGTAATTTCAAAAAAGTTAGAGGTGGTGGGGGAAGGGCCGCATTTACTACATAAAATTATTAAGTTTGCTTACCCAATGGTTTCAGCATTCTAAATGCTACTCTAATAAGGATAAACGCCCCTGAAAGAGTTATTTTTTGCCCAAAAACCAAAAAAATTAACGCATATGCCCACAAATCAATCTGGTTTATTTCAGGTAAAAAGCCGTCTGGACGCACTTAAATACTCCCTCTAACGCCTACCCAAAAAACTCCTGATTTCCTCATAAGGCAAACGGTTACGGTATTTAATCCACATGCCTGCGGCGGCTGCAAACATGAGGCCGCAGGAAGCTATGATCACATAGATGAGGTGCTTAAGGTGGGTGACTTCCTTGGCTAAGTCTTGATTCGAGACGTTAACACTCTCTTTTTGGGGCGTATCGGAATAGGAGCGCAACACTTTGATGTCGTTTTTCAAGTCTTCAATCGTGTCCAGTGAACTGCTTGCGGTACCCGATTTGATGCTTTCTTCCAATGACCTTAATTTGCTCTCAATGGAACCGCTTACCAAACCGATAACTTGGCCTTTTAAGGCGTTCACTTCGGCGGACACTACAGGGTTCATCCCTTGGCCCGCAATGGCGGCGACGTTAATCTTGTTGAATTTTGCCATTTCATCCGAATCCGGAATCAATACAAAACCCATGATTAAGGCCAGGAACATAAAGAAAACCACAACGCCCATCAGCATCCTGTTGACTTTCATCAACTGCTGATAAGAAGGGATAGTCCGCATTACCCCTTGGACCTTAATGATTTCTGTACGTTTTTTTTGCATGTCGCTTGTTATTATTGACCCGCAACGGGGTTTTCAGCCGTGATAGCGGGCGGTTATTTCTTTGGACACCTTGGCAATCGCGCATTTGTCGTCAGTGGGCTGGAAATTATACCGCCATTAGTCCCGGCTGTTACCACTATTTTCCTGATTTTGAACGCTTTGCCGCTGCAATCCGCATCCGCAACGCATTAAGCTTGATAAAACCTTCGGCATCTTTTTGGTTGTAAGCGCCACCATCGTCTTCAAAGGTCGCAATACTCTCGTCAAACAGGCTATCCGTTGACGAAGACCGGCCCACAACGATCACGTTGCCCTTATAAAGCTTTAAGCGAACCTTGCCGTTCACATTGTCCTGGGAGGCGTCGATCATGGTTTGCAACATAAGCCGCTCAGGGCTCCACCAATAACCGTTATAAATCAACGAGGCGTAACGCGGCATGAGTTCATCCTTCAAGTGCGCCACTTCCCGGTCCAAGGTCAGCGACTCTATGGCACGGTGCGCCTTGAGCATGACCGTTCCTGCCGGGGTTTCATAACAACCGCGGGATTTCATGCCGACATAACGGTTTTCGACAATATCCAGGCGGCCGATCCCGTTGGTGCCCGCGATTTTGTTAAGCGATGCAATCACTTCCGCAGGGCTGTGGGCAACGCCATCAATGGCGACGATATCGCCATGGCTGTAAGTAAGTTCCAGGTAAGTGGCCTTATCGGGCGCAGCTTCCGGCGATACCGTCCAGCGCCACATATCTTCTTCCGGTTCTGCCCAAGGGTCTTCCAAGATACGGCCTTCGTAGCTTATGTGCAACAAATTGGCGTCCATTGAGTAAGGTGAAGATTTGCCTTTTTTCATTTCAACGGGAATGCCGTGTTTTTCCGCATAAGCCATTAGGGTCTCGCGCGAAGTCAAGTCCCATTCCCGCCAAGGCGCAATAATTTGTATGTCGGGCCGTAAGGCATAAGCCCCCAACTCAAAGCGGACTTGGTCGTTACCCTTGCCGGTAGCGCCATGGGAAATGGCTTCCGCCCCGGTTTCATTGGCAATTTCGATCAACCGTTTGGCAATAAGCGGCCTTGCAATCGAGGTGCCCAACAAATACTCGCCCTCGTAAATGGTATTGGCGCGGAACATGGGAAAAACGAAATCCCTGGCGAATTCTTCACGTAAGTCATCAATATAGATTTCCTTGATACCCAATGCTTGGGCTTTCGCACGGGCAGGCTCGACCTCTTCCCCTTGCCCAAGGTCGGCGGTGAATGTCACTACTTCGCATTGGTAGACATCCTGCAACCATTTGAGAATCACCGAAGTGTCTAAGCCTCCGGAATAAGCCAATACCACTTTATTTATTTTCGACATAATGCCAAAGCGCTCCGCGTTCAAATATCTGGAATTATACCGGAAAAGTAGGATTCCATCAGTAAGCTAAGCCATGCCGGTGATTAATTTTTAATTAAAAGAATCAACAGTTTTTGCTTTTATCTTTTACCGGGAGGATTTGTCAGCCAAAATTTCCTTAGCTTTGGGGGCTATTTTTAATTATAGTCATACCTAGTAATAACCAATTTAGGTTTGGAGCCAGCAAGCATGAACGTAAGCATGATGCCGCCGGAATATAATCATAAAAAAGAAAGGCGGCAGCAAAAATACCATCACATCAATTTACAACTCGCTGCGTTGGGGCAACCAACCTGCGAACTTGATGATGATCGGCAATATTTGAATATTGCCGACAGCTTGTTAAAAAAATACACCCAGCAACGCCGATTGCTCGCCCAGTACCGCTGCCCTGCCGACCAACGCATTGAGGATTTCCTTAACGGTTATTTACAGGGCAACGGCGTCGGCGAAACCGTCAGGCTGCCGGGTGAAACCTTCATCCTTGAGCAAAAAGGGCTGGCCAGGGAACTTTCCTTGCCGTATCAAGGCGACGAATTCCACTCGGCTTATATCGACTCTTACCGGATTCACCAAGGCGTCCTGCATAACCCGCAAAATGACAAACGCACAACCAAGGGAGTTTTCCATATTGCCGCTAACGGCCTTCCAGTCCCTGCCGACAAAAGCGAGGTTCCCGTAGCCGCGTATGCCTCCCTTTTAGGTATTGCCCTGTCGCCATCGGAAGAATTGCTTAGCCTACCTTTTACGATAAACCAAGACCGCCCTGCCAAGCTTTGGGTTTCATTGCTGCTACGGCCTATTGTCCGCCCGGAAATATCGCCCGAGATTCCCGCGCAAACCATGGAAGTGCGGTTTTTTGCGCCCGGTGGCTTGGTCGCCAACCTTGACTTTGTCGAATCCATATTCGGCAATGCTGGCGACCCTTTCCTGCCGGAAAACGACTCAGCCTTGGATATCGACCACTGGACCGGGCATACCGGGTGCATTATCCTTGCGCCGCATTTGGTTTCGTGCCGCAAAAAAGATTTAGGCCTGCCCCATTTTGACCAAGCCACGCCCCGCCAACGCAGGGACGGCATGTGCTGGCAATCCGAAAACGAACTTTACAACGACGGCAAACCTTTTAAGCTTGTCTGCCGTGACATGGATGGCGTTATCGTCACCATTATTGCCGACAATTATTTTGGTTACAGCAAAAAAGAGATCAAATCGCAGATAAGCTATGCCTCAAACCTGTTCGGCGACTGCGAAGAAGAGCATGCGGGCGGCGCACTCGCCTTTCCGCGCGTCATCCTCGGTGAAATCCATATCCCTAGCGCGCCCGAGTTAACCCCAAAACCGACTTTCGAGCAAGCTAGCAATCTGCTCGACCCGATAATGGTACGCAAAGGTTCCGGTTATGGTGTGGACGCTAACCACCCCGACATTATCTTTGTCCCCGCCGATGCCCAAATCAACATCCAGGAACAACAAATTAGCTGGCTCCAAAATAACGAACAACGATCGCTCAAGCTGTTGACCAACCATACCTATGTCTACCCCAATGGCTTTCGCGTCCATATGGAACGCCATCCGCATGCGCCAAGCTGGCGGTTGGTAGGCACTTATCCAGAAGGTACTTTTTGCCATAAACCCAGCACGGTTTCGGGCGGGGGTAAATCGGAAATTTCCAAGTCCATTGCCGGTGCCGTTATTTCCGGCGATTTCTTTGTGGAAGATTTCGACAAGGACATGGATTTTGTAAGCAAAATTTTTGCCCACGATTTCTCTGGCCGGTTCCGCGACCCCGCGTTACATGGCAGCGACCAACGCAGCCTGTTAAGCAAAAAACGGACGCTCGGCTCCGTGATAAAGCTATTGACCCCATCGGTTACCGACTATTCCGATGCGTATAACCGATGGTTGGAAGAGATACCCCAACATATCTTAGGCTTGGTGTTGATGATTAAACGTTTCTATAAGGCGGAATGGGGAGATAACTGGCGACAACACTTTTCAGTCGACTTGGTGAACGGGAAACCGGGCAATGAGTTGAAATATCACGGTAGGAAATTGATTGGGAGCTATCTTAGGGTAGGTTTCGACGAAAAGGGGGCGTGGCGCGTTTTCAAGTTGAGGCAAGATTTTATGGCTTCGGAAAAATTGCAGATGGAGGATGACATTACCGCATCTACCGTCGTTCCTGCGGGTTATTTGCCTGGGCTTAACCCTGATTATAATAACCCCAGCGTAAAACTGGTCAACAACTGCGAACAAAGCTTCTTCCAACGCCCAGACGATGCTATCCATCGTGGCACCGACTTGCAAACAGAGCTGGACTTTTCCAAAAAAAATAACTTTATTTCCAACTTTCAACCGCTTACAACTGACGATGCCAAGGAACTTGAGGAAGATGTCGTCCACTTCGAGGAATTCAGCGAACCCATGCAACAGCTGATACATGAAGCGGCAAAAGCGCAAAAGGGCAATTACTTTGTTTCATCCGCGCATCCACGGCTGGTAGACGGCAAACCGAGCCAGAATGTCCGTTACTTACAGGCCCGCCCGGATATCCTGGATCCCAGGTTGCGTTATATTTCAGGATTATGTACCCGTCTCGCCAGGGGTATACATTATGACCAACCTGTTTATTTCCCCGTCAATTCGGTATTGACAGGACGCCGCAACAACCCAGTCGACCCCGTGGCAGGCATCCGGCCACTGGCGATTTATAACCCTATCCATTACCAGGAACTGCCGGAACTGTTCATGGATTTCATTTGCAGCCTAACCGGCAAGTCGCCATCCACGACCGGCGCAGGGTCGGAAGGTGCGCTCACCAAAGGCCCTTTCAACGCCTTGTCTGCAACCGCCGACCTGAATACGGCATTGGTTTCTTTTATACTATGCGGTTATGACGGCTTTTCTACAGCTGCCGGATATATAGGTTCAAAACGCCGGATCGACCACGACATCAGCTTGCTGATACCCGAAATCTGGTCGAAATTGCCAGTGGAACATCGTTGCCCTAAGTTCATGATTGCGCAGGGACAACTGGAGAAACTCGAAGATTTCGAATACCGGGGACGAACCGTGTATGCTAGCCGCCTGGGTTACCGGATTACCGAACGCTTTGTGCACACCAACTTTGGCAAAGTGTTCAATTATCCGACGGCGGTGTTTGACGAAGCCATGCTTAAGCCGGAAACTCAAGACATGGAAAGCTTTGTCGATGGCGTAAACAACGTTTACGAGGCGCAACAACGGGTCGCCCTGATGTATATTGAAGACGGTTCCATAGAAGACGCCTGCCCCCCTTTAAAGGCACTGTTGCATATTATGGCCCACGGCGATTATGAAGGAAAAACCATAACCGACCCTGAAATCCGCAACCTGTTCACAAGAGGGCAGCTACTGGAAAGCGATTGGTACCAAGAACGCCTTAAAATTAAACAACAACGCGACATCCTGCTTTGGCAGCGCCACAAAAATAATATCAACCAATATCTTACTGAAAACAAGTACTACGCCCCCCTAAGCCAAGACGCGTTAACTAAGAAACTGGAAAAAGCAGAAAGTATGCTGGCCAAAATTTCCAGCCCAAGCTATCTTTCTGGCTTACAGGGGACACTGGGGGCGGATTGGGTGCATAGGACGCCAACGCAATAAATACTGTAAAGCAAGGTAAATGGCTAATGAAAAGCTTTTTTGCTTTTACTATAATGGCGGTGCGTTATTTTTTACCAAAAAACCTAATAGTTAATTCCAAATGTGCTACAGATAAGAAAATAATCACAGCAATGACTTACATTTAAGGCTCCTTAAGGAAATTGCCTTAAGCAGCTTAATTAAAGATAGAGAATCAACTATTTCTTGCAGCCTCTCGTACGCTCCCTATCTGAATTTTGTATATAATAGAACTAATGTTAGCCTTTTGGATCATCAGCTTTTGAACCTTACACAAAACCGATCGACCATAAATATTAAATCCCCTAAATCTTTCAGAATAAATCGAGCAGCGCAAGCCTCCGCTCAACAGGAATATACATGAGTAACAGTTTATTATCGGAAATCACCGGCCAAGAAGACATTGACCCAGCAGAGACGAAAGAATGGATTGAAGCCCTGCAATCTGTCTTGGAAATTGAAGGCAGTGAACGCGCCCATTTTCTGATCGAACGGCTGGTAGCGGTTACCCGGCACTTTGGCTTCGACATCCCCTTCAGCGCGAATACGGCTTATGTCAATACCATCCCTGTTGCGCAACAAGCCCAATTCCCTGGCGATTTTTCGGTAGAGCAAAAAATCCGTTCTTATGTGCGCTGGAATGCCATGATGATGGTGTTGCGCGCCAATAAAAACACTAATGTCGGCGGCCATATTGCCAGTTTCGCTTCCGCAGCCACCTTGTACGATGTGGGCTATAACCATTTTTGGCGGGCGGCAAACGATAAGTTTGCGGGCGACCTTATCTTTACCCAAGGCCATTCCGCACCCGGCGATTATTCCAGGGCCTTTTTGCTGGGACGGTTAACGGAAGATCATTTGGACAATTTCCGCCAGGAAGTGGGCGGCAATGGCTTATCTTCATACCCGCATCCGTGGTTGATGCGCGAATTCTGGCAATTCCCCACAGTCTCTATGGGCTTAGGCCCCATCATGGCGATATACCAGGCGCGTTTCATGCGATATATGCAAGACCGCGGCTTTGGCGACAATTCCGAACGCAAAGTATGGGCTTTCCTGGGTGACGGCGAAACGGACGAGCCGGAATCCTTAGGCGCCATCGGTATGGCCGGGCGGGAAAAACTGGATAACCTGATTTTTGTCATCAATTGCAATCTCCAACGCTTGGACGGCCCGGTAAGGGGCAACGGCAAAATCATCCAGGAATTGGAAAGCGAATTCCGCGGCGCCGGTTGGAATGTCATCAAAGTGATCTGGGGGCAACATTGGGATGCCTTGCTTGCCCGTGATAAAGACGGGCTCTTGACGGCAAGGATGATGGCTTGCGTCGACGGCGATTACCAAACTTACAAATCCAAGGATGGTGCTTATGTCCGCGAACACTTCTTCAATACGCCGGAATTAAAGGCCATGGTCGCCGACTGGTCAGACCGGGATATCTGGGAACTGAACCGAGGCGGGCACGATACGTCAAAAATCTATGCCGCTTTCCACGCCGCCGCCAACCATAAAAACCAGCCCACCGTCATCCTTGCCAAGACCATCAAAGGTTACGGCATGGGGTTATCCGGTGAGGCCCAATATACGGCGCACCAGCAAAAAAAGATGAGCGACGACTCCTTAAAGCGCTTTAAGAACCGTTATGAATTACCTGTCAGTGACGACCAATTAAAAGACCTGCCTTATTTAACTTTCCCCGAAGGCTCCAAAGAACTGAGTTATATGAAACAACGGCGGGAAACGCTAGGCGGCCACCTCCCGGCTCGTCGGACGAAGTCCGCCTCCTTGGATATCCCGCCGTTAAGCGATTTCGCCCCGCTCTTGGAATCAAGCGGCGAAGGCCGGGAAATTTCAACCACGATGGCCTTTGTGCGCTTATTGAATATCCTTGTGAAAGACAAAAATATCGGCAAACGTATTGTCCCCATCGTCCCCGATGAATCCAGGACATTCGGCATGGAAGGCATGTTTAAGCAATTAGGGATCTGGTCCCAGGTTGGCCAGCTTTATACCCCGCAAGATGCCGGCCAGTTGATGTTCTATAAAGAAGACAAAAACGGCCAGGTACTTCAGGAAGGCATAAACGAAGCGGGCGGGCTTTGCGATTGGATTGCCGCAGGCACATCATATTCCACGAACAACGAACCGATGATCCCGTTTTTCATCTACTATTCGATGTTCGGCTTCCAACGGATCGGCGATTTGATATGGGCGGCCGCCGACCAGCGTACCCGTGGTTTCTTGCTCGGCGGCACGGCGGGAAGGACGACGCTGAACGGCGAAGGCCTTCAGCATGAAGACGGCCATAGCCATATCATGTCCGCAACAGTCCCAAATTGCGTGTCTTACGACCCGACTTACGCTTATGAGTTGGCGGTTATTATCCAGGACGGCATGCGGCGCATGTATGTCGACCAAGAGGACATTTTTTATTACATCACCGTCATGAATGAGAATTACAGCCAACCTGCCATGCCTGAGGGTATTAAGGAAGACATCCTCAAAGGCATGTATTGCTTCAAAAAAGCCGGGAAGTCAAAAGCGCCAAGGGTTCATTTGTTAGGCTCCGGCGTTATTTTTCGTGAAGTCGAATTCGCCTCAGAACTACTCCTGAATGATTGGGGCGTAGAATCCGTCCTCTGGAGTTGCCCAAGTTTTACGGAACTTGCGCGGGACGGGCAATCCTGTGAACGCTGGAACCGGCTGCATCCCCTGGAATCCCCAAAGGTTCCGCATGTAACGAAATGCCTGGTCGATACGGAAATCCCGGTCATTGCCTCCAGTGATTACACCAGGGCGTTTGCCGAGCAAATTCGCGCATACATTAAAGCGCCGTATACCGTGTTAGGGACTGACGGTTTTGGCCGTTCCGACACGCGCAATAATTTACGTAAATTTTTTGAAGTCGACCGTTTTCACATCGCTGTCGCAGCCCTAAAAAATTTGGCGGATCTCGGTATAATCGAAAAATCCAAAGTTGCGGAAGCCTTGGTGAAATACGACATCAATGCCGAAGCGGTCGCGCCTTGGCTAACCTAGAACTGGGATTAAAAACAACAAATGGCAGATCTAATTGAGATAAAAGTACCCGATGTGGGTGGCGTCACTAGTATTGATGTCGTAGATGTACTTATTAAGCCAGGCGACACCATCGCCTTGGAACAAACCATAGCCACACTGGAAACCGATAAAGCCAGCATGGATCTTCCTGCCAGTGCGGGGGGGATTGTCCAGCAGGTACATATCAAAACGGGTGACAAAGTTGCCGAAGGGTCATTAGTGGCAACAGTTATGGCAAATGGCGCTGCAGCCGTCGAAGAAAATAAGCAAGAACCAGCACCCGCACCGGAGGCACCTGCCAAGCCCGTTATCGAGCAGCAACCAAGCCCGGCAATAGCCGCTGAACCTGCAAAACCATCCGCCGATACACCAGTACCCACCCAAACCAATTTACCAAGCGTCCTAACAACCGCCCATGCTTCGCCTTCGGTAAGGCTGTTTGCCCGGGAATTGGGTGTCGACATTACGAAAATTGCAACCGGCAATGGCCGCAAAGGGCGAATCTTAAAAGACGATGTCAAAAACTTCGTCAAGCAAGCCATGAGCCAAGGCGTTACCCAAACCGGGGCGGGAATCCCAACGATCCCTCCTGTCGATTTCACGCAATTTGGCGAAATCGAGACCCAAAAACTTAGCAAAATTAAAAAATTAACCGGCCAGAACCTAAGCCGGGTTTGGCTGAACCTGCCGATGGTGACTTACCACGAAGAAGCCGACATCACAGACATGGAGGCGTTCCGGGTAGCCTTGAATGCCGAAAAAAGCAAAGACGAAGTCAAGATTACCGGCTTAATGTTTATCATCAAGGCGTTAGTTGCCGCATTGAAGCAATTTCCCAGTTTTAATGCCTCCCTGTCGCCTGACGGTGAAAACTTGATCCTTAAAAAATATTACAACATCGGGATTGCAGTCGATACCCCGAACGGCCTAGTCGTGCCCGTTTTGCGTAACGCCGACAGCAAAAGCATTAACCAATTGGCAAACGAGCTCGCTGAAAAAAGCGAAAAAGCCCGCCAGGGCAAACTGATGCCCGCCGACATGCAAGGCGGATGCATTTCCATTTCCAGCTTGGGTGGGATTGGCGGCACGGCGTTTACACCGATAGTCAATGCCCCTGAGGTCGCCATACTCGGTGTCACCAGGGCTAAAATGCAACCGGTTTGGGATGGCAGTGAATTTATTCCCCGGCTGATGCTCCCGCTTGACCTAACTTACGACCACAGGGTTATTGACGGCGCAGAGGGCGCAAGATTCATGGCTTTCATAAAACAAAACTTAAGCGATATACGGCGTTTATTGCTTTAACAGGAGAAACAATAATGGCGGACAACCCAGAAAGTAATGAACTCAAAGCGGAAATTGTAGTCCTCGGCGGCGGCCCCGGCGGTTACACCGCCGCCTTCCGTGCTGCAGACTTAGGCAAACAAGTTATCTTGATTGAGCGCTATCCGGTCTTAGGCGGTGTATGCCTTAATGTCGGCTGCATCCCCTCGAAAGCTTTGCTGCACATCGCCCAAGTCATCCATGAGGCAGAGGAATTCGGGGACAACGGCATCAGTTTCGGAAAACCGAAAATTGACCTTGATAAAGTCCGCAGTTGGAAAGCCAGTGTCACCAAAACCCTCAACGATGGCTTGGCCGGGCTCGTTAAGCAGAGGAAAATTACGCTGGTGCAAGGAATTGGCAAATTCGCTTCAGCCAACACCATTGTTATCGAATCCGAACAAGGCGCCAAAACCATCCGTTTTGACCAAGCCATTATCGCTGCCGGTTCGCATCCCACTAAAATCCCGTCATTTCCCTATGACGACCCAAGGCTCATGGATTCGACAGATGCCTTGGAACTCAGGCAAATTCCGAAAAAACTGCTCATTATCGGCGGCGGCATTATCGGCCTGGAGATGGCCACGGTCTACCACGCATTGGGGTCGGAAATCAGTGTTGTCGAATTGATGGACCAAATCATCCCTGGCTGTGACAAGGATCTCGTAACACCACTTTCCCGTCGCATCAAAAAACAATACAAAAATATCTGGCTGGAAACCAAAGTGACCTCCATCGTTGCGCAAGCCAAAGGCCTGAAAGTGACGTTTGAAGGCAAAGAAGCCCCTGAATCGGAGCTTTTCGATGCCGTGTTGGTCGCAGTGGGCAGGCAGCCCAACGGCAAATTAATTGGTGCGGAACTCGCTGGCGTCAATGTCGATGGGCGCGGCTTTATTGCTGTCGACAAGCAACAACGCACCAACATACAAAATATTTTTGCAATCGGGGATATCGTCGGCAATCCCATGCTCGCCCATAAGGCGGCACACGAGGGTAAAGTGGCCGCCGAAGTCGCAGCCGGCCATAAGTCAGCGTTTGATGCCCTGACTATCCCGTCCGTCGCTTATACCGACCCAGAAATCGCCTGGATGGGCTTGACGGAAAACCAAGCCAAACAACAAGGCATTGATTATGAGAAAGCGGCCTTCCCTTGGGCGGCCAGCGGCAGGTCATTAAGCATTGGCCGCAAAGAAGGCATCACCAAATTGATTTGCGAAAAAGGTTCAGGACGCGTACTTGGAGCCGGCATCACCGGCACCAACGCCGGAGAACTGATTGCGGAAGCCGTCTTGGCCTTAGAAATGGGCGCTGATGCCGATGACATAGGGCTTACCGTACATCCGCACCCAACCTTGTCGGAAACCCTGGGGTTTGCGGCGGAAATGATTAGCGGCACCATAACGGATATTTACGTAAAGAAAAGCTGACGGGATTGGCTTTTTTATAAAAAAACCTGACGATAAAATACTTCCTTAACCTAAGCAAACGCCACCCATTAAGCCGATGATAAAAACGTTAGCCACTTTACTCGCGCTTGCCGTGATTGTTGCAATCAATTTCAGTATCTGGAGTTACATCAACAACCCATTACAATTAGAACCATGGACAAGCACCACGATGGGGGTTACGTTTGACCCAACGCCCAAAAACGAAAACCCGCAAAAAGAATTGTTTGAATACAAGGAAGCCAAAGTCGACTCCGACCTGGCGTTATTGGAAGGCAAGTTCCATGCAGTTAGGACTTACAACGTCCTAAAAGGGTTGAATAAAGTCCCTGAATTAGCAGAAAAACATAAGCTTAACGTTACCATAGGGGCATGGATTGAAGGGGATCTTGAAAAGAACAACCAACAAATCGAAACCCTGATTAACCTTAGCAACCAAAATCATCGTAATATCCTCCGGTTAACCGTAGGAAACGAAGTCTTGTTAAGGAAAGATAGGATAAAAGAACAACTTAAAGAAAGCTCAAAACAACTAAGCATCACTGCCTTAGCAAAATACCTAAAATTCTCAAAGGAAGAGCTTCAAAAAGCATCCGAAGACAAAAGATACCCACCCCCTTATTCTCCGATATGGGTTGCCTGGCAACAAAAATTGGAACATCCTGAGCTTACTAAAGAACTTTTAATTTCTTATATACGGGAAGTCAAAAAACGTACCAAGCGTCCCGTGAGCACTTCGGAAACCTGGGACCGCTGGTTGGAAAACCCGGAAATCGCCACCGAAGTCGATTTTATCGGCGCCCACATTCTGCCATACTGGGAAGGCATTCCGATTGACGATGCCGTAGACCATGTTTTCGGCCGTTACCATGACCTACAAGCCGCCTTCCCCAATAAACCGATTGTGCTTACCGAGGTGGGCTGGCCTTCGGATGGCCAGCCCTTAAAGCAAGCTACCGCTTCAAAAGCGAACCAAGCCACGTTCCTGAGGGAATTCCTTAATAAGGCCGCCAAGGAAAACCTGACGTATTACGTGATCGAAGCTTTCGACCAGCCTTGGAAAATGACGGATGAAGGCTCCGCGGGTGCTTATTGGGGAATATTCGATGCCGACCGGCAATTAAAATTCCCCATGGACGGCGACGTTATCACTTTACCAGCCTGGAAACACTGGGCCATCGCCGCCGCCATGTTCAGTATTGTGCTGATGGGACTGTTCTTATACACCCGGAAGACCATGAAATTACCGGGTATCCTCTTTTTCGGCCTGATAGCCAACCTTGCCGTGTCCTTTATTTTTTGGACCGTCTCGATTGGGGCGCAGAAATACCAAACCCCCCTGACCATCGCGTTCTGGGCCTTGCTAGTCCTCATGCAAATCCTGGCGCTTATAATCTTGCTTATCGAAAGTTTGGAGATTGCCGAGGTTATCTGGCACCGTAAAACAGCGCGCACTTTCGAACCACTGGATCCTTCCCCGGATTTCAAATACCCTAAAGTGTCCCTACACCTCCCTATCCACAACGAACCGCCGAAAATGGTTCGAAAAACACTGGAAGCATTGGCAAGGGTGGATTACCCCAACCTCGAAGTCCTGGTCATGGACAACAATACCAAAGACCCGGCAGTTTGGCAGCCGGTAGAAGAGGACTGCAAACGCCTAGGCACCATGTTTAGGTTTTTTCACCTGGAAAACTGGCCCGGCTTTAAAGCCGGGGCGATTAACCACGCCTTGAACCAAACCGCCAGCGATGCCGAAATTATCGCTGTTATCGACAGCGATTACGTGCTCTCGCCCGATTGGTTAAAACGCATGGTGCCTTATTTCGATAACGAGAACGTAGGTTTTGTGCAATCACCCCAAGATTACCGCGACTTGCACATTAGCACCTTCAAATCCTTCTGCTATTGGGAATATGCCGGGTTTTTCAATATCGGCATGGTGCAACGCAATGAATACAACGCCATTATCCAACATGGCACCATGACCATGGTCAGGAAATCGGCCTTATTAGAAGTGGGCAAATGGGCGCAGTGGTGTATTTGCGAGGACAGCGAACTCGGCTTACGGCTGTACGAAGCCGGATACGATTCCGTTTATTGCAAAGAGTCCTTTGGCCGCGGCCTGATGCCGGACACCATGTCCGGTTACATGACCCAACGTTACCGCTGGGTCTATGGCGCGATGCAGATTATTAAGGCGCATTGGCGCAGCTTTATCCCTAACAAAAAATCACCGCTGACATCGGCCCAACGTTACTACTTCCTGGCGGGCTGGTTGCCCTGGTTTTCGGATGCCTTGGCACTCTTGTTCACAATCTCAAGTTTGGCTTTGACAGGCTTGATTTGGTACAACCTGAAGGCCGGGCCGCTATTCGATATTTTTATGGGAAGCATAAAAGGGTCGGGCGATGTTAATGTTTTTGAGCATTTGCTAATTTTTTTAGACCGCTTATTTATCAACGGCTATAAGTTGGAAGGGCTACGGCCTAACATAGAACTGCCGATAAACGCTTTCCTGATGCCGACCATTGGGCTGTTCAGCTTTAAGATCATCCGGAGCCTATGGCTATACCAAGCCCGCGTCCCCTGCTCCATCTGGCAATCCTTCGGTGCTTCCCTGGCAGGCTTGTCCCTTACCCATACGGTCGCCAAAGGCACTATCCAAGGCTTGTTTATCAACGGGAAACCGTTCATGCGGACGCCAAAGTACGAAAAACAAGGCCCCTTGTTTACCGGGCTGATGACAATCCGCGAAGAACTCTTGCTGTTGCTATTCCTAGGCGCAGGCATTTGGCAAATGCACACCCTGGAACACTTCGACAACCTTACCGGCCACTTATGGATGGCAGTCCTTTCCGTGCAAGCCGTACCGTATATCGCCACCCTACTCACTTTGCTGATAAGCATCGCCCCGAATTATAGTTGGGGCAAATCTTCAATCGAGATGGAAGAACTGGACGAGGCTTAAACCGGAATCAGCTTTATTAAAGCTCCTAAGCAGCTAAGTAATATCGCGTTAAAGCATGAAAGGGCGCATGACGATTCTCAGTTATAACAAGTAATTCAGGTTAAAATGTAAAATTACTGACTACAACCTGCAGAATTCGAATGGATTCAGCTCTACCTTACTCCAGTCAAACCAACCTGTGACAGAACCCAGGTCTTTTTTTGGCGGCGATGGCGCGTTAGCGGCAATTTTGCCGGGTTTCAAACCCAGGCAAGCGCAAATTGAAATGGCGGAAGCCGTTGCCGATGCCATTGCTGGACACAAGAATTTAATTGCGGAAGCCGGGACAGGAACGGGCAAGACCTTTGCTTATCTCGTGCCTGCCATGCTGTCGGGCAAAAAAGTCGTGGTTTCCACCGGAACCAAAAACCTCCAAGACCAACTTTTCAACAAAGACTTGCCGATTATCCGTAAGGCATTAGCAACCCCTTGTATCGCGACTTTGCTTAAGGGAAGGAGCAATTACGCCTGCAAGCATCGGCTGCAAAATGCCTTGGATTCGACCTTCGGCTTCAATAAGGAAGAAGCGCTTGCCTTAACTAAAATCAAGTCCTGGTCCGATCGGACAAAAACCGGCGATATTGCCGAAATGTCTGGCGTCAGTGAGAGCGACCCGGTCTGGTACATGGCGACCTCTACGGTGGAAAACTGCCTCGGCCAAGATTGCCCTGTCTACAGCGATTGCTTTTTGGTCAAAGCACGGAAGAAAGCGCAGGAAGCCGATTTATTGGTCGTAAACCATCATTTGTTATGCGCAGACTGGTCGATCCGTGAGACAGGTTTCGGCGAATTACTGCCCAATGCAGAAGTCGTGATCGTCGATGAAGCGCATCAACTCGCGGAAACCGCTTCCAATTTCTTAGGCGACCACATCGGCGGCAAGCAATTGATCGATTTGGCTAACGATACTTTAATCGAATTTTATAAGGACGCTACCGATCTCCCCGAACTCAGGACGGCCTGCGAAAACCTGGAACACGAAACCAAAGAATTGCGTTTGGCTTTCGGCATCGAATTAAGAAGGGGCGAGTGGCAGGATATTGAAAACAGCCCTAAATTACAGTCTGGCTTAAATACCTTACAGGAACAGTTGCAACATTTATGCAAGCAATTGAAATTGGCATCCGTAAAAACCAAGGAGCTGGATTTATGTAACCAACGCGCTGAAGCCCTGTCACAACAATTCACCGACATACTTGGCAACCCATCAGGCCGTTGGATACGCTGGTATGAAACCCACCGCAAAACTTTCACGTTAAGCCGGTCACCGCTTAATGTCGCCGATGAATTCAAGACCTTTATGCAGCAACACAAGGCAACTTGGATTTTTACCTCGGCAACTTTAAGCGTGGCGAATAAATTCGACCATTTCGCCAACAACCTTGGGCTTGAAAATTTCGACGGCAAGCAATGGAACAGCCCTTTCGATTACCCCAAGCAAGCACTTTTTTACCATCCCAAAGGGTTGCCCAAGCCCGATGACCGCAACTTTATACCGGCTATCATCGATTTTGCTGTCCCGGTACTGGAAGCCAGCCAAGGGCGGGCGTTTTTTCTCTTTACCAGCCACCGTGCGCTTAAAGAAGCGGCGGCCATCCTCGAATACCGCACCAATTATCCCTTGTTGATCCAAGGCACCAAACCGAAAGCGCAGTTATTGGAACAATTCAAACGCAAAGGCAATGCGGTATTGCTGGGAACGGCCAGTTTTTGGGAAGGCGTGGATGTACGCGGGGAAGCCTTATCCTGCGTCATCATCGATAAATTGCCCTTCGCTTCGCCGGGCGACCCCGTGCTTAAAGCGCGTCTTAATGCTATTGGCCAATCCGGAGGCAACCCGTTTTTCGAGCAGCAAATTCCGGCAGCGGTTATTGCATTACGGCAAGGCATAGGCCGATTGATACGCGACGAAACCGATCGGGGCGTATTAATGGTGTGCGATCCACGTCTGTTAAAACGCTCTTATGGGCAAATTTTCCTCGACAGTGTCCCGCCCATGAAACGCACCCGTGACATTGCCGATGTACAGGCATTTTTCAGTACCTTAATTGTTGCTCGGGAAGAAGCCCCATGAAACTGTTAGCCGTTGAAACCGCCACAGAAGCCTGTTCGGCAGCATTACTAATCGACGGTAAAATCACCGAAAAATTTTGCATCACCCAAAACGGGCACAGCAAACTGATCTTGCCTATGGTCGATTCCTTATTGTCGGAAGCCGGTAGGCAAGCTTCAGGCTTGGACGGCTTAGCCTTCGGTTGCGGCCCCGGTTCTTTCACCGGCGTACGCATTGCCACCGGTATCGTTCAAGGCATAGCCTTTGCGCTCGACCTGCCTGTGGTTCCTGTCTCCAATCTGGCAGCCGTTGCGCAGGATTTTTTCGACCGAACCCAGGAAAATGTTGCATTTGTGGCGATGGATGCACGGATGAACGAGGTTTACTGGGGTGTTTATCGACGTAATGCTTTAGGTTTTGCTGAATTATTGGGATTGGAAGCAGTGACGCCTGCAAATGAAATTGAATTTCCTGATATCCCTGGCGTTGGAATTGGCACGGGTTGGAAGGAATATAGCCAAGAATTGCTGTCCCGCTTATCCCACCGCGTTATCCGCCATGAAGACGACAACTTACCCCGCGCCAGGGCAATTGCCCGTTTAGGCGCAGAAGGCTTTAAACAAGGCTTACAAGTTTCTGTTGACCAAGCTATGCCGGTTTATTTGCGGGATAAGGTGGCAAAGAAAGAGTCAGAGCGCGAATAATTGCTTGCCTGTTTTTGTCAAGGCTACAAATCTGCTTTTCCGGCCTTATCGTATCGCTAGGTATTTGAACCTATACTCTTGATCAATTTTCACAGATACACTCGATAAAAACTTACCCTCTTCACCAGCTTTTATTTGCTAAACGCACTCAAAAAATACTTTAAGCGCGTTAACATTAATTTCAAAAAAAATGATTATCGAAAAGCGTAAAAGAATCCGTCTTATCAAACCAAATGAATGCAATTGGGCTTCCGAATTTAACTTAAGGGAATCAAGGGATTGTGAAGATGAGCCTGTATGCAAAAACGAAACAGTGCCTTGGCAAACCGTACTGGCTTTCGCAGTAATTACCGGATTTTCTGCTTACGCAATTGGGAGTTACCTTATTTGCAGCTAATGCCAATAAACTTGGCTTGGCCGATAAGGTATGTAGCTCCTCGCTTGTATCATGGAAGGCACATCCTTGTGCCCTAAGATTTTGGCTTGAAAAGCCTTATTTGTTTTTATTCCGCTCGTTAACTTCCTTAATCACCTCATCCGCCACGTTCTTCGGGCACGGCATATAGTGCGAAAACTCCATGGAGAACTGGCCGCGACCTGAGGTCATCGTGCGCAAATCCCCGATATAGCCGAACATTTCACTTAACGGCACATCCGCTTTTACCCTAACGCCGGTAATGCCAGCATCTTGCGATTTGATCATGCCCCGTCTACGGTTAAGGTCGCCGATCACGTCGCCGACATGGGCATCCGGCGTGAAGGTATCCACTTTCATGATGGGTTCGAGCAACTGCGGGCCGGCTTTCGGGATTGATTGCCGGAAAGCGGCTTTGGCGGCGATTTCAAACGCAATAGCGGACGAGTCCACGGCATGGAATGCACCGTCGGTTAAGATAACTTTGAAATCCAAGCACGGGAAGCCTGCCAGCACACCTTTGTCCAACATGCTTTTGAAGCCTTTTTCCACTGCTGGCCAGAATTCACGTGGCACGTTACCGCCGGTAACAGCCGATTCAAAAACGAAGCCGCTGCCCGGTTCCATAGGCTCAATCACATAGTTGATCTTACCGTACTGGCCTGAACCACCGGATTGCTTCTTGTGGGTATACTCGTCTTCAACCCGTTTGGTGATGGTTTCGCGGTACGCCACTTGCGGTTTACCGACAATAACATCTACGCCGTGGGTACGTCGCAAGATGTCCACTTTGATGTCAAGATGCAACTCGCCCATCCCTTTCAGGATACATTCGCCGCTTTCTTCATCGGTTTCAACATGGAAAGACGGGTCTTCTTGTACCATTTTACCTAAAGCAATACCCATCTTTTCATTGGAGCCTTTGTCTTTCGGGCTGATCGCAACAGAAATAACCGGATCCGGGAAAACCATCGGCTCCAGCGTAGCGGGTTTGTCAGGGTCGCACAAGGTATGACCGGTTTGCACGTTTTTAAGGCCGATGAGGGCAACGATGTCGCCTGCTTGTGCAGTTTCGATTTCGGAACGGTCATTGGCGTGCATCTCCACCATCCGCCCTACCCGCTCGGTCTTGCCGGTAAAGGTATTGAGCAAGGTATCGCCTTTCTTCAGGCGACCAGAGTAAATACGGATGAAATTCAAGGCCCCAAAACGGTCGTCCATAATCTTGAACACCAAGGAACGCAATGGCCGGTTCGGGTCAACGAGGGCGTAATCGCCGGTCGGGTTACCTTCAATATCGGTTTCCGGCTGCGGCTTGACTTCGGTCGGATTCGGCAGGTAATCGACAACACCGTCCAGCACCAACTGCACCCCTTTGTTTTTAAATGAAGAGCCACAATAAGTCGGAAAAAAGCACAGGTCAATGGTGCCTTTGCGGATACACCGCTTGATCGATTCGATATCCGGCTCTTCACCCTCCAAGTACTTTTCCATGACCTCGTCGTCTTGGTCGGCGACTTGGTCGATAAGCTTTTCGCGCCATTTTTCCACATCCGCCACCATATCGGCAGGCACGTCTTTGATTTGGTATTTCATCGGATCGCCCGAGTCGTCCCACACCCAAGCTTTGCGGGTCAATAAATCGACCACTCCGACGAATTGGTCTTCACGGCCTATGGGCAATGTCATGACAACTGGAACCGCCCCTAACACTTCCTCAACCTGTTTTATAACACGGAAAAAATCCGCGCCAATGCGGTCTAGCTTGTTAACGTAGATAATACGCGATACTTTAGAGTCGTTTGCATACCTCCAATTGGTTTCCGACTGCGGTTCAACACCGCCCGAACCGCAGAATACGCCGATACCGCCATCCAATACTTTTAAAGAACGGTATACTTCGATAGTAAAATCAACGTGTCCAGGCGTGTCGATAATGTTAAAGCGGTGGTCTTTCCAAAAACAAGTCGTCGCTGCTGATTGGATGGTGATGCCCCGCTCTTGCTCTTGCTCCATGAAGTCGGTGGTGGCGGCGCCGTCGTGTACCTCACCGATTTTATGGATCTTGCCGGTGAGCTTTAAAATCCGCTCTGTCGTTGTGGTTTTACCGGCATCGACATGCGCGAAAATACCGATATTTCTGTAAAGCGATAAATCTGTCATAGTTTGTACTCTAAAGTTGTCATAAAAACTTTTTTGGAGACTGCACTGGGGTACTGGCTCTTCTTATAGGCCCTTAATTTGGCTATGGTTGACAAATATGATTTGTCAGTCCAAATTAGGAAATCTTACCATTTTAACCCAAAATAGTTACAAAACACAGGGTTCTATTAAATCGTGTTCCGTTAATCATTAGTTTGGCATTAAAACCCAGCTTTCCAAGCCCTATTTGTAGACCAACCAGTACAAAGAAAGCTTAGGCTTGTTGATGGACGTAGCCTAATTGAGTTGCCTGTGTTACTAATATATACATTCTCCACGACACCTCCTAAGCAACGTTATATTAACCAGTGGACAGCTCAAAAAGAATTTTATTTGCCGGGGATCCGCACGGCAACTTTTCGCCCCTCATTTCTGCGGTACAGCAGCATAGGCCAAAAGCTGTTGTGCTATTGGGGGATTATGACCTGGATATGCCTTTGGAAAAAACGCTACACGAAATAACCGGCCTGACCCAAATCTGGTGGATAGCGGGCAACCATGATTTCGAGACGCCAGACAAGCACCGCAACCTGTTTCATTCCGCACTGGCGGATAAAGGCTTGCACCTTCGGGTAGTTGATGTTGCGGGCATCCGTATCGCAGGATTAGGCGGTATTTTTTTGGGCAGGGTATGGTATCCACCTCATCCGCCAAAATGGCTAAGCAAGCAACATTATATCGGCGCCCAACGTCCCCATATCAAGAATGGGGAAATGCCTTTGAAATACCAATGCGCTATCTGGCATGATGAATTTCATGCACTGGCAAAGCTAAAAGCCGATATCCTGGTAAGCCACGAGGCGCCAGGATCCCATAAGTACGGTTTTTCTGTCATTGGGGAACTGGCCTCGGCCATGGGCGTAAAACATATTTTCCACGGCCATTTGCACGAAAATTATGCTAAGGTCATCAAACGTAATATCCAAGTTTTCGGGGTTGCTAACAGCTCGGTTGCCGATTTGTCCGGTAAATATATTTAATATCAAATATGATGGGTTTTATAACAAATTTTGACTGTATGATATAAGGATGGCGGACAATTATTAAAAAAATCAGCAAAAGATTCATGCCCCGGATTTTATTTCTGGCAACAAAGCGCCCTAATCAGGGCTTTGTTCCTTATCCTACCTCAACCCCAAGCCATTGATACCAAGAAAATTCGTTAATGTTAAGACTATTCAATTTCGATAAAGGGACGCTTAAGGAACAAACTCCCGCCGAAGATAAGCTTAAACTGGCTGTATCTCATGCCAGTTGGATTGATGCCCACGATCCCAGCGACAATGAGCGCGACCAGTTGCAAGCATTCCTGCGCACAACACTGCCCGAATCGGATGATGTCGAAGAAATCGAGTCTTCGGCGCGCTACTTCACCGATAATATTGGCATCCATGTCCGGTCTTTGTTCCTTGCGCAAAGCGAAGGACGGCACGATACCGTTACCGTCGCTTTTATCCTGCAAAATGAGCGCTTGATAACCTTGCGGGAAGGCAATCTGGCCGACTTTCGCTTGCTGCGCATGCGTGCCCGGCACGGCCAGGTAAGGGCAAACTCACCCCAAGAGCTGCTGGTTCTCATGTTTGAGCAGAAAGTCGAAAATCTCGCTGATGCCCTGGAAGACATCCATCGTAAACTCGAAGATGTGAGTTATTTAGTGTTGGAAGTAATCGATTCCGACCTTGAAAATGCGATTGACCAACTTGCCAAACTGGAAGACAGCAATGGTAAGATTCGGCTATGCCTGATGGATACACAACGCTCCATCTCCTTTTTACAAAGGCATCTGCAACAGCATCCTGAGCTACAGCAAACAGCACGGGAGATAATGCGGGACGTAGATACCCTAATGTCGCACACAACCTTTTTGTTTGACAAGATCAATTTTTTAATGGATTCGACCCAGGGGTTTATCAATATTGCCCAGAACAAAATTATTAAAATCTTTTCCATTGCCGCCGTGGTATTTTTACCCCCTACACTAGTGGCCAGTATTTACGGCATGAATTTCGAATATATGCCGGAACTCGACCTGAAACTGGGTTATCCGGGGGCATTGGTATTGATCGTTTTGGCGGGAATAGCACCGTATTGGTTTTTTAAGCGAAAAGGATGGTTATGACATCTTACCTTCTAGGAATTATTAAAATCTCACCGTAAAAAGGGACACATGATTTTCATGCCACCTCATTGGGTTGTGCCAGCAAAAGTCGGCATTAGATGGCTGATAATACTGGCTTTTTGCAGCTTACAGGGTTGCTTGTCACCGATGGCGCTGGATCATGCCGTCATCGAATACGACAAGACAACAACCGATATTTTATCCAAACTGATTTTGCTGAATATCGCCCGAGCCCACCAGCATCAACCCATGCATTTTACTGGGGTTTCCAATATAGCTGCGACCTTTAATTTTCAACTTAATGCCGGAGCAACACCAGCATTGACCGGCGATAACGGATCCTTATTGACGCCTGTTTTCGGCGGCACGGTTTCCGAAAACCCGACCATCAGTATTGTCCCTATTGAAGGCGAGGAGTTCACTCGTCGATTACTGACTCCATTTCAGGAAAACAAACTGACCATGCTGTTGCGGCAAGGAGTTGATCTTGACTTGTTGTTGCGTCTGTTGGCTGGTGAGCTGCGACTTAATGGCGGCAAACAAAGCGACATTTATATAAACAAGCCTAGCGATACCGAGGGCTACCGAATATTTCGGCAAGCAGTACTGCATTTGTCGTCGATCCAGGATAGAAACAAGCTGTTTGTCGAGCCATTGCTGTTTGACCAGCATTGGTTGTTGCCTGCCGATTCAATGACAGCGGAACAAATAGCCACCTTGCAAAAAGACTATAAAATTGAATATCAAGTTAACCGTAAACAGGTTCTATTGACCAAGCGGGTCACCGGGCGCATCCTGCTGACCAATTACGATCCGGCTACACTAAATAATGAAGATCGTATCCGTTTGCAGGAAGAGGCCGAGCAAGGCGCCGACAATGATGTCAGTGTCGATATTCGCCCTGGATATCCCGGCGGCGAGTGGCCGATACATGGGGTTTTTCGTTTACGCAGCTTTCATAATGTACTGAATTTTATTGGTCAGTCCATCAGTGAGGATCCGGAGTTTGCCGTTACTAAACATCCGCAAACGCCCGATGTCACCGAGAATCCGGTTAATACTTTGGGTTTGCTGGTAAGCGAAGACGAGCCAGACGCTGACGATATTAGCGTTCGGTTTGGCAGTTGGTATTACGCATTGAAACCCGAAACCGGCTACCAATGGAACCGGGAAGGCTTTCGGTTGCTTTGCCAAATTTTCCAAATGACCATCACCGATTTGGCGAGACAAGGTGCACCGGCCATTACTATTTCGAAATAAAGGCTATCTTTTCTAAAAAATGTAAGCCTGACATAAGTGCTGTTTGCCGTATTTTGTAATAAATACAACCTAAAATTTTGGTTTTATTACAATATGCGAAAATCCGAATAATTTGTCGATCCTTACTTAAAGAACTTTTTACTTTTAATTTAAGGTAATGTTAGGTCGGTCTTTTAAGCGGAAGACTCGTGATATTCATGCAATTACCTTTTGAAAATGACAGCCAAATTTGATGACCCAAGTTGATAGTCGCCCAATAACGCAACCCACACTCGAAAAGCAAGAGCAGGAAGGCGGGAAGGCTAACGTCTGCTTGTCAGGTGACTGGACATTGAGCAACTTGATGGCGGATTCTTTTTTACGAAAAAAAATC
The DNA here is from genome assembly GCA_964435245.1 of uncultured Methylomagnum sp. Lineage (GTDB taxonomy): Bacteria > Pseudomonadota > Gammaproteobacteria > Methylococcales > Methylomonadaceae > Methyloglobulus. The sequence continues at coordinate 52,948 of CAYSYU010000003.1, read as the reverse complement.
AAGGATACGGCAACATCAAGCGATCTCCCGTGGGATTTACGCGGGATCAATAAGCTCGACAACGCCACGGCCTTATGGCTTTGGCAGGCTTGGGGACAAAGGAAGCCTACTGTATTGGAAATAAAACCCGAACACCTGCAACTTATCGATAATTGGCAATCGCAGTCTCTGCCCGATTTGGACATACCAGGCTTTTCCTTCCATCAAGCAGCCCTTCATTTCTCACAAACCATCCTGGACGTGTTTGAACAAATACTAACATTCGTAACTATCCTGGGACAATTATTATTGGACATAGACTATCTGTTACGGCATCCAAGCGAAATTCCTTGGCCGGAGATTTCCATCACCATTTACGATGCCGGCGTCAGGGCGCTTGGCATTACAGCGTTAGTGGGATTTTTGATCGGCATCGTGCTCAGTTACCTTTCGGCCTTGCAATTGAAGTTGTTTGGGGCAGAAATTTATATTATTGATATCCTGGGTTTGAGCGTAATCCGTGAATTGGGGCCGTTACTGGCCGCCATCCTGGTCGCCGGACGCTCGGGGTCGGCAATGACGGCGCAAATAGGCATCATGCGCGTTACCGAAGAATTGGACGCACTATCCGCCATGGGAATTTCCCATTCCATGCGCTTAGTCCTGCCTAAAGTCGCGGCCCTCACAATTTCGATGCCCTTACTGGGTGTATGGACAAGCGCGGCGGCATTGATCGGCGGCATGTTCTCGGCGCAAAATACCTTGGACATTAGCTATCAGCAGTTTATGATGAAATTACCGGATACCGTGCCACTACTCAATGTCTTTATCGGACTGGGAAAGAGCGCCGTTTTTGGCCTGATGGTCGCCTTGATTGCTTGCCATTTCGGTTTCCGCATCAAACCGAACACTGAGAGTTTAGGCAATGAGACAACAAATTCCGTGGTAGCGGCAATTACGGTAGTCATTATGGTAGACGCTATTTTCGCAATCCTTTTTATGAACGTCGGAATGCCATGAGCGATCCCTATGCGATCCGCATGGAACATATCTGGACGCAATTCGGCGATAAAATTGTCCATAAGGACATCAACCTTGCCTTAGCGCAAGGCGAAATACTCGGTTTGGTCGGGGCATCGGGTTGCGGCAAAACGGTCTTGTTACGGGAAATTATTGGACTCCAACAACCGAGCCAAGGTGAAGTGTTTGTTATGGGAGAATCATTGAAAGCGCTTTCCGGCAACCATGGGCGACGGTTACGTAGCCATTGCGGGGTACTGTTCCAGAAAGGGGCCTTGTTCAGCGTACTCGATGTGTTTGAAAACATCGCTTTCCCTTTGCGTGAATTGGGTTTTGACGATGAAGAGTTGATTAAACGTTTGGTGTTTATGAAACTCCAAAACGTTGGCCTGTCGGCCAAAGACGCTTGGTTAAAGCCGTCCGATTTGTCTGGCGGCATGACCAAGCGTGTCGCCCTTGCCCGGACCTTAATCTTGGAACCCAGCTTATTGTTGCTTGATGAACCGACATCAGGATTGGATCCGATTTCCAGCCAGGATTTTGTGGACTTGTTGTCGGGTTTGCATCGAGCCCTTAAATTTACGGTAATTTTAGTGACCCACGATTTGGATATCTTACGTGATTTATGCACCCAGATTGCGGTACTTGCAGACCAACAGTTAGTCGCTTTTGGGGGCTTGACCAACGTGCTGGCCAACCAGCATCCCTTTGTAAAACGTTTTTTCCATAACCAACGCGCCCAACGGGTGTTCCAATACCAACCTAGCCAGGAAACAGGACAAGTGCATGGGTAGAAATAATCGTGCATTGCTTTCAGGCCTGTTTTTGGCCGTACTTCTAACCGCCACCACGGGTTTAGTATACTGGCTGGGGCATCTGGAGCGGGAGCGGGATGTTTATGTCGTTTCTACCCAAGCCTCTGTGACCGGGCTCAATCCTGAATCGACCGTTTTTTTCCGAGGAATTGCGGTCGGTAAAGTCCTTAACATCCAATTCGACCCGGAAAATACGGACATTATCCTGATTAAAATTGAGGTGGACAAAAACATTGTCTTCACCAAGGGCGTTTACGCCACCTTGCAATACAAAGGCGTTACCGGCTTAACCCAACTGGAACTTAGGGACAGCGGGAAAATACCCGATAAATTGCCCCCAGGAGTCGGCATTGCCAATCGAATCCCATTGGAACCGTCCGTCACCGACAGGCTGCTGAACTCCGGTGACGACTTGTTAAAAAAAGCCGATCATCTCATGATACGGTTGAGCAGTTTACTGAATGAAGAAAATGAAAAAAATATCGTTGGCATACTCGCCAACCTCAAAACATTAAGCGAAAAACTGGCCGACCTAGAAAAGAGCGTCGATAAGGCCCTGTTAGGAATTCCGGCCTTGACGAATGATGCCAGAAAGACCCTTAAGAATGTCGATACGCTGGCCAGCGAATTACAGACGTTGAGCATGGAGGCCAAAAACCTCAGTAAAAAAGTTGGCGCCGTTGCCGATACGGGCAATATTGCGGGCAACCAATTTGTCCAGAAGACCTTGCCAAAAGTCAATCATTTGCTGGCTGAACTGCAAGCGACAACAGAACAAGTCAAACGCATAGCCAATACCTTGGAAAATAACCCGCAGTCGGTATTGCTGGGGCCTGAGCGGCAAGAACCCGGCCCAGGTGAACCTGGCTATAAGGAGCCAAAATGAAATTTACCATCACTGTTTTGCTGCTTCTGTTTACCACCGGTTGCGGTATCTTTCGCGAGTCCCCAACCTCGGCAGTACATGATTTTGGCTTTCCTTATTCAGGCCCGTCATTGACAACCACCGTACCTGCCCAACAACCTCCCGTTACTGTAGAAGCCCCTAAGTGGCTGTTGGATAACCGGATACACTATCGCCTACTCTATTCCAACCCTACCCAGGTGCGTTTTTATACGCTCGACCGCTGGATCGCCACGCCTCCCGAACTTTTTGAGCAATTGTTAAACTCCAGCGGCAGGCATTGGGTAGTGCCTACGGTTATCCGGCTTCACGTGTTTGAACAACAATTTACATCTTCAACATCAGCGAGGGCAGTGATGCATTTTACCGTCACAACCACCCCTGATAACAAGGCCCAAAAGCCAGTTGGACAAGATTTTCTTCTTCAAATCCCCTGCCCTTCCCCGGATGCAAAGGGTGCTGTTACCGGCTTCACCTCCTTAACCAAAGAGGCGGTGGGGAAAATTGAAAACTGGTTGATTGAAAACAATTAATCCTGTGATTTTTCTTGCGTTAAACATCAATTTTTCAGATAGTATTTATCACCGAGAATCAGTAGAATATGCAACCCGCAATTTAATGGTGGCGAATAGGACTTAATGAAAATACTCATTCTAGGAGCGGGCGTTACCGGATCAGCAGTGGCTGCCGCCTTGGCCAGTGAAGAAAACGACATTATGGTCGTGGACTATAAACCGCTGGTGCTGGATGCCCTCAAAGAACGATTTGATATAGCGACCGTAGCGGGTAACGCCGCCCACCCCAGTGTGCTGGAGCAAGCGGGCATACACGACACGGATATAGTGATTGCGGTCACGGACAGCGATGAAACCAATATGCTGGCCTGCCTCATCATCAATGCCCTATACAATCGGCCTAAAACCATAGCCAGGGTAAGGGCGATAGATTATTTCAAGCATCCGCTTTTATTTAAATCCGAAGGAATCCCAATCGACCATGTGATCAGTCCAGAAATGATCGTCATGGAATATATCCGTAACCTTATCGATTTTCCGGGCGTACAACATATTTCTGAGTTTGCTGGCGGCCTAGTTAAACTTTTTTCCGTGAAGGTAAGCGGATACGGATTTTTGACTGGAAAAAAAATCAAAGACATAAGCGCCCGATTGGCCGACAGCAAAATTCGTGTGGTCGCTATATTCCGCCAAGGAAAACAGTTGCTGGTCAATGGCCAAGCAATGATTGAAACCGACGATGAAGTCTTTTTTGTCTCACCCCGCGATGAAGTCCGCCGGGTCTTAAAAGAACTGCACCGGCTGGAAGCGCCGCTAAAACGCATCATCATTGCCGGTGGCGGGCATATCGGCAAACGCCTTGGGCTGGCTCTAGAAAACGACCACCAAGTAAAAATTATTGAGAAAGACCCGAGACGGGCAAAAAAAATTGCCAATGAGCTACACAAAACTGTGGTCTTAAATGGCGATTGTGCAGATGAAACGCTATTGCTTGACGAATCCATCGAGAGCGCCGACCTGTTTTGCGCCATTACCAATAATGACGGGGTCAATATCATTTCTGCAGCACTGGCAAAAAGCTTAGGTGCGCGCAAGACGATTTGTTTGCTTAACCATATTTCCTACACTAAGTTATTGCCGGGAACCGGTATCGATGTCGCCGTATTGCCCAACCAAGAAACCCTGGGCAGCATACTCAAGCATGTGCGTAGAGGCGATGTCGCCCAGGTCAGTTCGCTTTGCGGCGGCACTGCCGAAGCCATCGAAGCGATAGCCCACACAAACGACACCCATTCGGTAGTAGGCAAACGGGTAGATGCCATCCATTTCCCTTACGGCATCGTTCTGGGGGCATTGATCCGTAAACAAGAAGTCATCGAAATTCATCATGACACGATATTTGAAGAGAACGACCATGTTGTCATGTTTGCGATGGAGAAAAAATTGGTTGTCAACATCGAGAAAAACTTCCAACCCTTGGGAAAATGATCGCAACCTTAACGTTAAATGGATCTTGACACATATGAGGGTAAGTCACCGTGATGGCTCGTTTGACCTATTGAGGTTGCGCTTCGCAACAGCATCGGATTTGATGTTTTTATAATTAATCCCTATACACCTACCTAGCCCAAATCATGCCTGTCTTTCTTACTATCATGCATATCTTTAGCGTAGTCATTATGGGCTTCAGCGGCTTAATGACTACCTGCTTGATAACTTCATTTTTTCTCAATGACGGGGCAACTGAAGCCTTTGCCCAAGGAACTTGTATTACATTATTGACAGGCTGCTTATTATTTTTTGTAACGAGACAATCCCCAAAAAAAGTATCTAAGCGGACGGGGTTTTTATTGGTGGCAATGTGCTGGTCCCTTGCATCGGCGTTTTGCACCTTGCCGCTGTTGCTTTTTTTGCCTGAATTGAGTTTTGTCGATGCTTATTTTGAGGTTATCTCTGGCCTCACTACAACTGGAGCAACGGTAATTAGCGGTTTAGATGATTTGCCAATGTCAATTAACCTTTGGCGTCATGAATTGATTTGGTTTGGAGGCATAGGGATCATTGTTTTTGCTGTGGCTATTTTGCCTATTTTGGGCATAGGTGGCATGCAATTGCTCAAATCGGAATCCCCAGGCGCAGTTAAAGAATCCGATTTGCCTCCCCGCATAGCGCAGGCCGCCAAAGCCTTATGGCTTGCGTATGTCGTCATAACCATTATTTGCATTTGCTCTTTACGCTTGGCGGGAATGAATTGGTTTGATGCGGTTTGCCATGCCTTTGCAACGATGGGCCTGGGGGGATTTTCCACTCATGATGCCAACATTGGTTTCTTCAAGTCCTTACCAATCGAAATCGTTTTAACGATTTTTCAGCTTTTAGCGGCAATGAACTTCGCCACTCATTTTTTAGCCCTAAGAAAACACTCAATTAAGCCTTACTTCAAAGACATAGAAATACGCGGCATGTTATTTGTAGTGCTCGGAAGTTGCCTTCTATCTGCACTTGTATTGAAGCATTACGGCACATATACTGATTTTTTGACTTCCTTACGGCATGCCACATTTAATGTAGTCACTATTGCCACCACTTCTGGTTTTAGGACCCAGGACTTTAATCAATGGCCTATTTTCGTGCCGATGTGGATGCTATTCCTGAGTTGTATTTCCGCTTCTTCTGGTTCTACGGGTGGCGGTATCCGGATGATACGGACAATTATCTTAATGAAACAAACGAATCTAGAGATGTTTAAATTTATACATCCTTATTCCGCAAAATCTTTAAGAGTTGGCGATAGCGTAATAAGTAATGATATCGTTACATCGGTAACTGGATACATTTTTCTCTACTTTATGTGTGTTATTGTTTTGGTATTCACCCTGCTTTTGAGCGGCCTGGATTTCATTACGTCATTATCTGCGATTATTGCCACATTTAATAACATGGGGCCAGGACTTAACCTAGTCGGCCCCGCCACTAATTACAGCATCTTAAGCGATTTTCAAACTAATGTTTGCAGCTTTGCAATGTTATTAGGACGGGTACAAATTTTTTCGATCATTATCTTATTTGTACCGGAATTTTGGCGGAAATAAGCGGTTCCCTTCCATTTTGTTTTGTAGCCTGCTTATTTACCGGCAAACAATAAATAACTAAGAAATTTATCGAAACTCTTGTAAGATTAGCTTGTCAGAGTATTGTTGTTCACTTGTTTAAGGAATTTACGTTTATGCGATTAAATACAGCTATTACCCGTACAGAAGCCGGCATCCTGTCTACAAACAAGGTATTGAAAAATACTTATATGTTGTTGTCTATGACATTGCTGTTCAGTGCCATGACTGCGGGCGTTTCCATGTACCTCAATATGCCGCCCTTGGGCATGATTGTGACGATGGTCGGCTATTTCGGTTTGTTGTTCTTGACCACAAAATTCAGCGACAGTAGTTTGGGCTTGGTTTTTGTGTTTGCATTGACCGGCTTCATGGGCTTGACGCTTGGGCCTATCATCAATATGTACACCCAGGCTTTCAGCAACGGCAGTGAGTTGGTCATAACGGCTTTGGGCGGCACAGGAATCATATTCCTTGGGCTTTCCGGTTACGCCTTAACGACCCGCAAGGATTTCAGTTTTATGTCCGGTTTTTTGATGGTCGGCATACTGGTGGCATTCCTGGCCGGGATCGGGGCAATAGTGTTCTCTATCCCTGCGTTGTCGCTTGCAGTTTCAGCCATGTTCATCTTGTTGATGTCAGGCATGATCCTGTTCCAAACCAGCGAAATCATTCACGGCGGGGAAACCAACTACATTTTGGCGACGATTTCCTTGTATGTTTCCATCTATAACCTGTTCTTAAGCCTACTGCAAATTCTAGGTGTGTTTGGTGGCGACGATTGATATATCGTCACTAACAAAAAAAAGCCCGGCGGTTATCGTCGGGCTTTTTTGTAGCTTGTTCCTTTATGGCTGCCAAACCGCCACCCCAGAAGAAGTAACCACAAAATTTTGGCAAGCATTGGCGCAAGGCCAATTAGAAACCGCCAAAACCTTGGCCACCGATAGCAGCCAACGTTTAGTAAACATTCAAGAAATTGATAAACTTTCCGCGATAAAGACAGGGGAAGTTGTTGCCAATGACATTAACGCTTCGGTTGAGACAACCATTAACCGGAACAATAAGCCAGTCACCTTCAACACAGTGCTACTGAAAGAAAAAGACAGTTGGAAAGTCGATTATCAGCAAACGCATACCAATATCGCAATGGTGCCTTTCGAAAGTATAGGCAAGAGCCTACAGAAATTGGGCGATACCTTTACTGACCAGTTAGAGGAATCTGTACCCTTGATCGAAAAAGAAATGGAATCTTTGGGCAACGAATTGAAAGAACAAATCGACGCCTTTGGCCGAAGCCTAAAAAAACCAGGAAGCCCTAATAAGCCGAATCCCCATCCTGGCAGTATTTAGGATATTTCTCGGCCAGACTTACAGGAACTCCCATTCCCCAAACTTGGCTGCCTGACCGGCATAATTACCTTCATCGTCCAATAAACTCCAGACCACTGCATTTTTAATCAAAAACCTGCGCCCCATTTTTGTAATACGTATTCCCTGGTAATTGGCCAAATAGCCGTTCAGGCTGACTTCCGCCAACAATTTCTCTCGTTCTAACTGATGGATAGGCTCCGCCGATAACCTTGAAGACAGTCCTGTAAACTCCTCCCAACTGAATCCAAATAACTCCAAAGCTTTCAGGTTTGCATAGTTGAATACCGGGTCGGATGCCGTATCGTGGGAAACGACAACAAAAGGCGCATAAAACAAGGCTTGCACCATATCTTCCTGGGACTGGGATTCCGGAACCAACGCATTGCCCAACAATTTCCGGTAACTATTGTTCAGCAAGGATACATGACCATTGAGAAAATGGTTAGCTTTCGACGGGGAATTCATCACAAATTAGCAGCCCAAAATCAAATAGCATTAAAAAGTGAAATCAATAAATTATTTTTCGGACTACGCATTGTTTAACTTAAGCTAATCAAGTGAGGTAAATTCCTGCCCAGGCAATTTTAGGCTATCATTAATCCATGAGTATGCAAGCTGACAATAAGAAACCATTTATTACGCTGTTAGCCCATGCAAATTGTCCCACATTGCCAATGGGCTTAATTGATAGTACTTTAGTATTGACGGAGTCGGAAGCTGAAACGTCTGCCCTGCTCGCCAACAAATTATTTAACTTAATCATTATTGACATTGCCTTAAATGAGCTTGGCCTTATTACGGTAGCAAAAACCAGTGATTGTATCAATTGCCATACGCCGATAATTGCGCTGGTTGGTAAGGATGATCCCGAACAGAGAAAACCCCTTATATCTGCCGGTTTTGATGATTGCCTGCTAAAACCCCTAGATACTGACAAATTAAATGAATTTATTTCGTTGTGGCGGGAAAATGATACCTCAGCCCAGTATCTAGGATCAATCGAGACCTTATTGACAATATTTAAGGGAAATAAAGACGTAGTCTTGACTCTTTACACCAAGCTTTTTGAAGAACTGCCCCAACAAATCGACCAGATAAAATTTGCACTCAAAAACAGGGAATATCAATTTGCCTCTGACATAACCCATAAAATCAACAATACTGCTAGGGTATGTTATTTAAAGGGCATCGAAGAACTGGCCAAACCTTTGGAAGATTGCTTGAAACAGGAAAGCCACGACCTTGCCGAGGGGTATTTTTCAATGCTGAGGGAAAGCATCAATACACTAATGAACCATCGCCAAACTATCATCGGACATCTTGGGAAATCTCCGACCGAAAAGTAACAGGATAAACCCACTATGGGTTATTCATACACTGGAAAAGGTTAAGGGACGTGTTTAACCTAAATCATCCAGGAGCGATTGCGCCGCCTTTTTCTGTTCAGCCGACCCTTTCTCCAAAACTTGGCCAATGATATCTTTTGCGGCAACGGCATCGCCCATATCGATATAGGCTTTTGCCAAATCAAGCTTGGTTTCCATTTCGTCCATGTCAGTCAAGTCGGAAACCCCAAAACCTTGGCCAGAACTACCCTTGCCGGAACCAGTCGATGGCGCGTCTAAATCAAAACTAAAATCCAGGATGTCATTACCAAAAGTATCCGTCTCGTCTGGCTTATCGAAAGAAAATTCTAGGGTTTGGTCTGGATCCCAGGTATCTTTTGCTTCAGTTTTCTCCGCGATTGTCGGCTTATCTTCTTCCGGTCTGCCTAAATCGAAATCGAATTCATAAGCTTCGATCTCGTTTTCATCCCCGAAATCATCTGATTTCGGTTGGGGAATTTCTTTCTCAAATGCCTGTTTGGCTAAATCTGGGGCGCTTTCGCTTCCAGTTTCGGTTCCAGGATACGGCCCCAAATCAAAATCTAAAGATTCGTTATTCTGTAGCCCCGCTGCATCGTCTTCGAAACTACTAGGCTCGTAAGCTGATTTGTCGACAGCAGCTTTTTTATCGTCTTTTGCCGTTTCAATAATCGTCTCATCCTGGTCTTGGGCTGGCGACTCTTGAATTGGATGGGTATCAAAGACCGATTCCCCCTCATCGGACTCGGAAATTTCAAAGGTAGCGGCGCCCAGGTTCTCAATTTCTTCTTTAGGTTTGGCTGTAGCATCTTGCTCAAGGGATGGACTGAGCAGGACATTTTCAGCGAGCGTCTCGACTTCAGAAGAAAATACAGCAACATTATTTTCAGGCGTAGATAAAAATAATTCAGAATCAGGGTTTAAATCCCGACCCAATTCTGCCACTTTCCGCCAAAAATCTTTGTTTTCTCGCTTACCTGCGGCGGCCAATTCAGCCGCATAGCTTTCAAAATCCGACTTATTCGAACTCGCATGGAAAATTTCAATTAGCTTCAGTTTGCAGTCATCCCGGTTGGGAAAATCTTTAATAGCCTGCCTGATCAAGTCTTCAGCTTGCTGGTAACGGCCATAAGCCAAATAAACATCCGCTTCCGCGAGGGGATCGATATCACCGTGGTCAACATTGAAGGATTCGAAAGATTCAAAATCGCTGGCCTTAAAATCATTCAAGAATGAACTGTCGCCGGCAGCTAAACCAGATGCCGCCCCGGTTTTCCGGGCGGAAGAAAACGGCCCGGAGGTGTCGCCGCTTCGCATGGTGCTGTAATTACGGAACGTACTTTCCGCTTCGGTTTCTTGGGCAATTTTCTTTTTCTGCCACCATATCCAGCCGAACAAAGGCACGAGAATTGCGCCAAGCCCGCCCAGTACCCATAGCAAAGGTGTACCGGATTCTTCGGCGACAGGTGTCGGCGGTTCAACTTTTTTAATGACCGGCGTAGCAACTGGTTTTGGCGGTACGGCGGGCTGAACTGGTTTTTCAGGCGCTGGAACCGCTTGGACTGGTTGGGTAGGTGTTACGGGGGGCGGTACAGCCGGTTCTTGCTGTGTTGGTGTTGTAACTGGCGGCGTTACCTGTGCAGGAGGTGTTTGCGGTGGTATCGATGCCGTTGTTTGGCTGGGATTTTGCAACTCTGCCAACTGCTTGTCTTTCAAGGCAATCAGTTCTTGCATCATGGCCATTTGCTTTTCAAGGGCGGCTATTTTGCCCTGTAAAGCCTCATCAGCAGCTGCTGAGGCCTTATTTGTTTCGGCAGGTTGCTGCTGTGGCTGCACGTTAGGGTTTGGCGGGGCAGTTTGTGTTGGCGGGCTGGCTGCTGTGCCTGTGCTTGATGTTTGTTCGCTGGATGGCGATACAGTCTCGTTTGCACCGACGGTTGCCTCGGCAGGCGCTTCCAATTTTAGCTGGTTATCGACCGCTTCTTCTTTTGCGGCCTGAACTTCCCTGGCAGGAACGCCAGAACGGTTGTTTTTCCAGGCATCATTTTGCCGGTCAAATTCAGCCAAAGCTTCTTGCTGCGATGTTTGCTGGACGGCACTTTTTTCCGGAATTTGCAACCTTTTACCCGCGGATAGCGCGTTCACGTTTTGCTGATAAAAAGCATGGGGATTTTTTTCGTAAAGGGCCACCATCATTTGTTCTACAGAAACCCCAGCATCACGCGCCCTTTCCGCCACATTCCATAAGGTATCGTTTCTCCGGGTTACAATTTGTCCGCCGTAACTGCCGCCGCCAACGGCCCGCTGTTGTTTAACGGCACGATGCCTGACTGCCCGCCGCTGAGGCGCATAGTCGCGTTTTGGGGGACGGTACGTATCGTAATTGGAAGATATGGCGTAAGTCGGCTCTTGAAATTGCGGTTCTTGGTAAGTTTGCGGTTGATAATCGGCAGGCGGGTCAACCAGTACCGTAAATTCGCGATATAAATTCCCTTTAGGCCAACTCACTTCGAGCAAGAAGTTAAGGTAGGGCTCCTTTAACGCTTCCCTCGAAGTCACCTTGATCACTATCGAACCATTCGGCTTCACGACAGGGGTAAAACGGATTTTGGAAAGGAAATAAGTCCAAGGGACACCGGCCTCATCAAATTTTTCCGCTGGCGCCAAACTAACCTTGATATTGGACGGGTCTTCCCCCTTTGATGCGATCAATGCAATTTCGGCGTTGAGATTCTGGTTTAGGGCCGAGCGCACCCTGATATCACCTATCCCTAGCGAATGTCCACTAACGGGAGCCAATAACGATACCACTGTTAAAGCCTTAGTTAATTTGCGCACGCATCCATCTCCTTTAGTCTTCACGATGTTTTACCACACAACCATAATAATTATAGAACCAAGATTAGCTTAGATGTAATTTTTTACCAGTATTTCAGCAATCTGCACACTGTTTAATGCGGCACCTTTTCTGACATTGTCACCAACCACCCACATGTCGATTCCCGTAGGATGGGAAATATCTTCCCGGATACGGCCAACAAAGACATCATCATGTCCTGAGGATTCTGTGACTGCAGTCGGATAACCGCCATTCTTGCGTTCATCCAGGACAGTAACACCCGGTGCCTTGGAAAGCAGGTTCCTTACTGCGTCGGCATCAATCTTGTTCTTGGTTTCGATATGGACGGCTTCGGAATGCCCGTAAAAAACCGGGACCCTCACTGCGGTTGCATTCACTTTAACCGACTGGTCACCAAGGATTTTTTGGGTTTCCCAAACCATTTTCATCTCTTCCTTGGTATAACCGTTATCCAGGAATACATCGATTTGCGGCAATACGTTGAATGCGATTTGCTTTGGATAAACATTGGTTTCAATCGGCTGCCCATTCAACAACTTGGCTGTCTGCTTGACAACCTCGTCTATCCCTTTTTTCCCTGTGCCCGAAACGGCTTGGTACGTGCAGACATTGATCCTTTCTATCCCAACGGCATCATAAATAGGTTTTAGCGCCACCAGCATCTGAATAGTGGAGCAATTGGGGTTGGCGATAATCCCGCGATTTTTATATTCCGCTATTTTTTCCGGATTGACTTCAGGCACTACCAGTGGAATATCGTCGTCATAACGGAAGTGGGATGTATTATCAACCACAATACAGCCCGCTGCTGCGGCCTTGGGCGCATATTCGGCGGAAACCGATCCCCCGGCAGAAAATAAGCCGATTTGTGCTTTTGAAAAATCAAATGTTGCTAAATCTTCTACCTTTAACGATCCGCCTTTAAAGGGAATCCGTTTCCCAACGGATTTACTGCTAGCCAAGGCATACACTTCGCCTACCGGAAAATCCCTTTCCTCAAGGATAGACAACATAGCCTCGCCGACTGCTCCCGTCGCACCGACCACGGCAACGTTATATAATTTTGTCATTTTTGTTCACTCTGATATTGCAAGTTCCGTTACTTCTTTCGGTTTTATTAGCCGTCATGCCGAATGTTTGCCGCCATGAAATATTTGCTTGGAGTTAACCTAAAATTTTGTATATTTTTTGGGTAATTTCATCAACAGCACCCACCCCTGCGATTGAATAGAACTTAACTTTTGGGCCTTGGCCAGAATAATAATCGACTAAGGGTTTGGTTTGTTGGTGGTAGACACTCAACCTTTTGCGCACCGTTTCTTCTTTGTCGTCATCCCGTTGGATCAGGGCTTCTCCGGTGACATCGTCAATGCCTGCCGATTTAGGGGGGTTAAAATCAACATGATAGGTACGTCCGGACTGCGAATGGACGCGCCTGCCCGCCATCCTGTTAACAATTTCTTCGTCGTCCACCACAATCTCGATCACCGTGTCTATCGTAACGCCCATCTCGTCCAAGCCTTCGGCTTGCGCTATCGTACGCGGGAAACCATCCAACAAGAACCCGTTTTCACAATCATCCTGGGTAATGCGTTCCTGAATCAACCCCAGGATAATATCGTCCGAAACCAAGCCTCCCGAGTCCATGACTTGCTTCGCCGCAAGCCCCAGCGGCGTCCCTTCCCGCACTGCTGCGCGAAGCATATCGCCTGTCGAAATCTGGGGGATTCGGTATTTTTCAGAAATAAACTTGGCTTGAGTGCCTTTGCCGGAACCAGGGCTTCCCAACAGGATAATTCGCATCAACTAACTCCATGGTGATATTCGCCAAAGGCGACCTAAAATATTTAACAAAACGTAAGGTTGGCACTGAATCCTGATTGGATTTGGCGCATTTCAAAATGCAAGCATTTTATAACATATCGTGTTTAATCACTTGTAAAAATGCATAATCCTGAATATTCTTTGGGACAACCGCATGTACAGGCACTTTAGTTTTCTCTTAACTTTCAGCCCTTTTATGGAGAATGCTTATCAATTCCCCCGACCCTTCAGGAATCCAAAGGAACTTCAACCGGCTTAAGAACCGAAGTTTCGACGTACTTGTCTGCGGCGGTGGCATTTATGGGGCATGGACCGCCTATGACGCCGCCCTTCGCGGCCTAAAAGTTGCCATCGTTGATAAAGGCGACTGGGCGGGCGCAACGTCTTCCGCTTCCAGTAAATTGATCCATGGCGGTCTGCGTTACCTGGAAACTTTCGATTTTAAACTGGTCAGGAAATCGTTGGCCGAACGGGACATGTTACTGCAAGCAGCCCCCCACCGAGTCTGGCCGTTACGTTTCGGCATCCCTGTTTATAAATCAAGTTATCAATCAAGCCGCATGGGTTGGATCCGGCTAAAAATCGGCCTGATGTTATATGACCTCCTTGCCGGGAGGACGACCGGGACAAGAAAACACTTGCACTATGGTAAAAGCGATTTTATTGGACGTTTCCCTCATATTGACCCCCTGGGGTTAAGGGGAGGGTTCACTTATTTTGACGCCCAAACGGACGATGCCCGCTTTGTGTTGGAATTGATAGACGGTGCTTGTTCCTCAGGTGCAATTTGCCTAAGCTATTGTGAGGTAACCGGCTTTGTCGAAAATAACGGCAAAATTAACGGCGCAATTCTCCTCGACAGGACAACGAATGAAACACTGACAATACCTACGTCACAAGTTGTCGACACCACTGGACGGTATTCGCCATTATTTCAGGAAAACAAGGATTTATGCAGGTTATCCAAGGGCATCCATTTGGTCATGCCCAAAATCCTCAAAGATGAAGCACTGTTGCTCATGGCAAAAAAAGACGGCCGCGTATTTTTTGTCATCCCTTGGTACGGACTTACGTTACTAGGTACGACCGACAGCAATTACAAAGGCGATAGCGAAAATGTCCCTATCACTAAGGATGAAATCCATTACCTTTTAAACGAAGCGAACCAAGCTTTGAAGATGGCAAAATGGACAGAGTCGGACATTATCGGGAAATTTGTCGGGTTAAGGGTTTTGCAAGGAAGCCAGCAGGAGAACCCTTCCAGCATCAGCCGCGATTGGGCATTGAGAACGTTTGGAAACGGCTTGCTTTCTTCAATTGGCGGCAAATTCACCTCGGCAAGGGAAGACGCGGCAGCGATTGTTGATCAGCTATGCGAGAACCTTGGGATCCATTCGGAATGCCAAACTTCCGGCAAAGCTTTCCCTTGGCTGAACGGCTCCAGCTATCAATCACTATTGGAGAACTCCCTGTCTAAGGCAAAACTGCTGGGTATTGATGATGATGCCGCCTTGTGGCTTGTCAAGCGTCATGGTAAGCGTGTGTCTTCCGTGCTTCAATTATGTGAAGAAAACCCGCAACTGGCCTACCGTATCAAACCGGAACTACCTTTTATTATGGCTGACTTGGTGTTTTGCGCAAAGCACGAAACAGTCATCCATTTGGATGATTTGCTAAGAAGGCGGCTGCCGCTATTAATCTTGGCAAAAATATCGCCGGATGAATTGTCCTATTTAGCCAAAATCACTGCTAAGCTTCTAAGTTGGGACGATAAAAAAACCGAGTCCGAGGTGTCCAGATGCTTACACTTTCAAACCCATCCCTAAGGTTATTGAAAAATGAAGCCGACGTTTTTTACTAATATCCGCCTTGCGTTATACTTGCCCTATTGAAAATTGCAATAATGCTTAACACCAGACCATTGACCGCCTATTAAGCCATCATGAAACATCAAAAACCTATTCCAATCGCTCGTCGAATATTAGGCGCCTTAATCCTTACAGGCACGGTGTCAGGTTGCTCCACTGTGCCTTCATCCCAAGATAAAAACGACCCTTGGGAAGGTTGGAACCGAGATGTGCATGGTTTTAATAAAGATTTTGACGATGCAATCCTAAAACCTCTGGCGAAAGGTTATCAGGATGTCGTGCCAAATCCAGTCGATGAAGGGATAACCAATATTTTCAGCAATATTAACGATATAGGGGTTACCATCAATGATTTCCTGCAATTGAAGTTTCTTCAAGGCGGTATGGACGCCAGCCGCTTCTTGATCAACACAACCGCTGGATTGGTGGGCGTATTTGATGTCGCCAGAGAACTCGACTTACCTAAGCATGACGAAGATTTCGGCCAAACGCTTGGGGTTTGGGGCATTCCGTCCGGTAATTATATGGTGCTACCATTCTTAGGTGCCAGTTCCCCCAGGGACACTGTCGGGCTGATAGGGGATGCGCTGTTCAATCCGTTGACCTATGTTTCATTCTTTGGCGGATTTGCCGCCAATGTTGCCACTGCCAGCGCTACGGCAGTTGATGTTACCGACACGCGTTCCGATTTGATGTCGTCGGAAAAAATTGTCAACGAAGCCTCTGTAGACCGTTATGATTTCGTTAAAAACTCTTACAAACAACGCCGCGAATTTTTAATTTATGACGGTAACCCGCCCGAAGAAAATAACGACCCTTTGTCTGATATGGGCGATAGCAGCGGGGAAGCTGTAGGTGGCCTAAGGGATTCGAACGCCCCCCTACAAAGCAATGCACCAAAGACACCCAGTACTGGCACATCGTCGGTTAATGGGACTAATCCCGTGCCTGTCATAAACAATTCTGCTACCTTGCCTAAAGTTGACGTCCCAAAAGAGGCGCCAGTTATCGACAATTCGAGACATATCCTCGACCTAACGGCGCCTGATGAGAAGTAAACGATGCCTAGGACTTACCCTGAAAACTGGAGTGATATAGACAAAGCGCTCTATAACCGCTCAATCAGGGTATTTAATACCGTCAAAAAGGTGCTCGGTGTCAAAATGTTACTTCATGCCGACACTCAAGTACAACAAGGGGATATCTTCCTTTTTAACCACTTTTCCCGCTTCGAAACTTTTATCCCGCAATTTTTGATCTACGAGCAAACGGGCGCTTATAGCTGCGCCATCGCCTCGGGCGAATTTTTCGCACAAGATACGGTACTGTCAAGATACTTGCAGCATGTTGGCGTTTTTCCTAGCGACCATCAACGCATATTTTCTTTATTGACCTCCCAGATACTTCGGGGAAGGAAGGTGATCATTTTTCCCGAAGGCAGCATGGTCAAGGATCGCCGGGTCGTTGACGATAAGGGCAATTACAGCATTTATTCGCGCAGTACCGGCCAATGGCGAAAGCAACATACCGGTTCCGCAGTATTGGCGCAAGGCGTCGAGGCCATAAAAACTAACATCCGCCAAGCTTACCTTGACAAGGATCACAGTAAGCTGGTTTGGTGGAAGGAACAGCTCCGCCTCGACAGCCTGGACCAATTGCTTGCTTCCGCCCTCAAACATACCCTGATCATCCCTGCCAATATCACGTTTTATCCAATCCGAACCTCAGATAACTTGCTGATAAAAGCCGTCGATTTTTTTTCCGACAGCTTAAGTTTGCGGCAAACCGAAGAATTGCTGATCGAAGGCAATATCATGCTGAAAAATACCGATATGGATATCCGCATGGGCAAACCACTGGAGCCTTTCGATTACCAGTTTTGGGGCAGCGAATACCTGTTGAGCAAAGTGATGTCCGATGTCAAGTCGGTGGATGAAGTTTTTAACATACAAGCGCATCCGAAAGACTGGAAACAAAAGTTCCTAGGCCAATACTTTAAGAAGGCTGCGAATATCACCCGCGACCAATACATGGAGGAAATTTACCTTAATGTCACCATCAACCTAAGCCACTTGGCTTCGACCCTGATAATGTATTTGATAAAACATGGGCGCAAACAGGTCGAATGCCAGCAGTTTTCCGTGGCGCTCTATATTGCCGTGAAACTTTTACAAAGCCATAAGGGAACCAACCTGCACAGAAGCTTGCTTAACCCGATTGATTACAGCGAACTGATCAGCGGCACCGGCACGCGGTTTGAAACTTTCATTTCCGAAGCCAAAAACTCGGAACTGATCACAGAAGACGAAACCAGTTACCACCTATTGCCGAAATTACTGGAAGCCCAAGAAATAGATAGCGCCAGGTTGGAAAACATGATTGCGGTCTATGATAACGAAGCCAAGCCTATTTCGGTCGTACGCGAGACCATGCTGAAAGCCTGGGCTGAAAGCGTTGATGTCGACCAACAGGAACTGGCGGCTTGGCATTTTGAGGATGAATGCCGCGACTTAAACTGGGAGTACCATGCTTATAACAAACCCGCGTTTGACGATATTAACGAGCACGAAACCGCCAGCGCCGACCCGAACCCTTTTTTCCTCGACCCCCCAGACAACAAAGACAATGGCGTAGGCGTCCTGCTGATACACGGCCTTCTCGCCAGCCCCGCCGAACTTAGGGATTATGGCGAATATCTTGTCCAGCAAGGCTATACGGTCATGGGTGTACGGCTAAAGGGCCACGGCTCATCGCCTTATGCCTTAAAAAACACCACTTGGAAAGACTGGTACCATTCTGTTGTCCGTGGCTATAACATCCTTAAAGCCCATTGCAAGAGGATATTCATAACCGGATTCTCCACCGGCGGAGCCTTGGCGCTCAGGCTTGCTTCCGAACGTTATCCGGGGATTATCGGCACCGCTGTCGTCGCCTTGCCGATCAAGTTTATCAGCCCGGCTCTCATGCTCGTGCCGTTAATCCATGGCACCAATAAGCTGGTGGATTGGGTGACGTCGTATGAAGGAATAAAACCTTTTTTTGAAAACCCTACCGAACACCCAACCATCAATTACCAGCATGTCCCCGTCAAAAGCCTCTACCAGCTACGGTTATTGATCGAGAATCTGGATGATTTCGCGCCACTTTGCAGTGTCCCAACGTTCGTATTGCAGGGCGATAAAGACCCTGTTGTTTCGGTAAAAAGCGCCCAAGAAATCATGAACAAACTGACTTGCAAAAACAAGCAATTGAAAGTGATAGAGTCAAACCGCCACGGTATCCTGATGGAAAATATCGGCAATACCTGGCAAAGCATTGACGAGTTTATGAAGGAATGCATCAATGAAACAAAACCATAGTAGGTTGGTCAAATAAACTAATATAAAAAAACAATAATGCCTTAAACCGTTTTGTCCTAGAAAAGCATTACGTTAATTTGGCTATAGGTGTAACAGGAGAATAAAATGAAAAATGTGGTTATTGCCGGTTATTGCCGTTCCCCCTTTACCCCGGCCACCAAAGGCATTTTGGCCAAAGTCAGGCCGGACGACCTTGCCGCCCAAGTCGTCAAAACCTTAGTGGCCAAAACCGGCGTTAAACCTAACGACATCGAAGACCTTATCCTCGGTTGCGCTTTTCCTGAAGGAGAGCAAGGCCTTAATGTCGCCCGATTGGTCGTATTCCTATCCGGATTGCCGAATACCATTGCCGGAATGACGCTGAACCGTTTCTGCGGTTCGTCCATGCAAGCCATCCACATCGCGGCGGGGGCTATCCAGATGAATGCGGGCGACGTATTTATCTGCGCTGGCCTTGAATCGATGAGCCGGATCCCAATGGGCGGCTACAATAACATGCCCAATCCTGCGTTATATGAGTCATTCCCTCAAGCCTATATCGGCATGGGTGATACGGCGGAAAACTTGGCAAAAAAATACCAGATCAACCGAAAAGAACAGGAAGCTTTCGCGCTGGAAAGCCAAAAGAAAACCTACGCCGCCCAACAGCAAGGCCGTTTCAACGATGAAATGGTACCGATAACATTTAAATCGACGGTAATCAGCCAAGACGGGTGCTTACGGCCTGACTCCACCCCGGAAGGCTTGGCCGGACTTTCGCCCGCATTCCAATCGACTGGAACGGTAACTGCTGGCACATCCTCGCCGTTAACGGATGGCGCAGCAGCAGTGCTGGTGTGTAGCGAGGAATATGCCGACAAGCACAAATTGGCAAAGCTTGCGCGCATCCTTTCCCATGCCGTTTCCGGCTGCGCGCCTGAAATCATGGGCATCGGACCGGTTGCCGCAACGCATAAGGCTTTGGATCGTGCCGGATTGGTGCTGGAAGATATTGATATCGTCGAGTTGAATGAAGCCTTTGCCGCACAATCCTTAGCGGTACTTAGGGAATTGGCAATCCCATTGGAAAAGCTCAATATCGACGGCGGCGCCATCGCCTTAGGGCATCCGTTGGGCGCTACAGGCGCACGGATTACCGGGAAGGCAGCCAGCCTGTTGAAGCGGGAAAACAAACGCTATGCGTTAGCGACACAATGTATCGGCGGGGGACAGGGAATAGCCACTATTCTGGAGGCTGTGTGATGAACATTCAAAAAGTCGCGGTCATCGGCGCAGGCGTCATGGGCGCCAGTATTGCCGCCCATGTTACCAATGCAGGAATTCCCATTTATTTGTTAGATATCGTCCCTGAAGGGGCAAGCAACCGGAACAGCATCGCCGAAACTGCCGTCAAAAAATTGCTGGACAGCGATCCAGCGGCATTCATGGACAAAAACAATGCTAAGTTAGTTACCACAGGCAATATTGAAGACCATTTAAATTGGCTTGCCGATGCCGATTGGGTGATTGAAGCCGTTGTAGAAAACCCGCAAATAAAACAATCGCTTTACCAAAAACTGGAAGGCGTCTGTAAGCCCGATTGTTTGATTTCCTCAAATACCTCGACCTTGCCCTTGGGGCTACTGGTCAAAGGCATGCCGGACAGCTTCAAGCGGCGTTTCATGATTACCCATTTTTTCAATCCTCCTCGCTATATGCGGCTATTGGAACTGATTTCAAGCCCAGCAACCGATGCCGGATTGGTGGAAGCAATCAGCCGTTTCGCCGACATTAAACTGGGTAAAAACTGCGTCACCTGTAAAGACACGCCCGGTTTTATCGGCAACCGGATCGGCATTTACTGGCTGTTGTGCGGCTTGTTGGATGCTATCGAACACGGCATCACGGTTGAGCAAGCCGATGCGGTCATGTCCGTGCCGTTCGGCATCCCCAAAACCGGCATTTTCGGCTTGTTGGACTTGGTTGGCTTGGACTTGATCCCTCCTATCCTCAAAGGAATGAAACTGGCCTTACCGCCAAACGATGCCTTCCACGATGTCAATCGACTGCCCGATATCGTGCAAAAAATGATTGCCGACGGCTACACGGGCAGGAAAGGCAAAGGCGGGTTTTACCGTTTGAACAAACAGAATGGAAAGCGTGTAAAGGAGTCCATCAACCTTGCAACTGGCGACTACGCCACAAGCGAAAAGCCTGATTTGCCCATACTCAAGGAAACCCAGAAAACAGGGTTGCAAGCGTTACTGTCAAATTCCGACCCCGTTGCCCAATTCGGCTGGCGGGTACTCTCGCACACCTTATGTTATGCAGCGAGCCTGATACCGGAAATTTCCAACGACATCACCGGCATCGATGCCGCCATGAAAGACGGTTACAACTGGAAACTCGGGCCTTTCGAGTTGCTCGACCAAATCGGCGTACCCTGGTTTGTTGACAAGCTGCATAGCGAAAACCGCCCTATCCCGCCTCTATTAGCAAACAATCCCAAACTCTATTCAACGAGTTCAGGCAGGCTGGAATTTACCGACCTTGAAGGAAACTATCATCCCGTCCAACGGACGGAAGGTACATTGCTGTTGTCAGACATTAAACAACAAAGCAAAGCTTTACTGGAAAATGCCTCGGCCAGCTTGTGGGACATTGGCGACGGAGTGGCCTGCCTGGAATTCCACAGTAAAATGAATACCTTGGACATGGATTCCATGGCGCTCATTAATCAAAGCATCGACAAGGGCAGTAAAGACTTCAAAGCCTTGGTTATCCACAATGATGCAGAAAATTTCTCCGCGGGCGCTAACCTCGGCCTGTTGATGAAAGCCATCGATGAAAGTGACTGGGCAGCAGTGGAACAGCTAATCAAACAAGGCCAACAAACCTATCACCGACTGAAATACGCCCCTTTTCCTGTCGTCGCCGCACCTTCCGGATTAGCCCTGGGCGGCGGCTGTGAAATACTCCTCCATTGCGATGCCGTCCAAGCCCACGCCGAGCTTTACATGGGCTTGGTGGAAGTCGGGGTCGGCCTAATTCCCGGTTGGGGCGGATGTAAAGAATATCTCGGACGTTGTTTTAAGCTGCCTAAACGTCCCGGCGGCCCTATTCCTCCGGTTATCAAAGCCTTTCAAACCATTGGTTTAACCAGCGTATCGAAATCGGCTTTCGACGCACGAGAACTCTTGTACATCCGCCCGAACGACGGCATCACGATGAATAAAGATCGGCTTTTAGCTGATGCCAAAACCAAGGCACTGGCTTTATCCCAAAATTACACACCCCCACAACCATACCAATATCCGTTGCCCGGATTTACTGCCAAAGTCTTGATGGATATGGGTATCAAAGCCTTCCGCCTGCTGGGTAAAGCAACTGAATACGATGTCGTCGTTTCCGGACAGTTGGCGCATGTGCTAAGCGGCGGGGATTGCGATATGACCGTACCGCTAACGGAAGACGACATCCTTGCGTTGGAATTGGAAGCCTTTGTTGCGTTGGTAAAACAGCCCGGTACGCTGGCAAGGCTGGACCATATGCTTAAGACCGGGAAACCGCTCAGGAATTAGTCCCCAACAATACTTAATTTAAAGGCAAATTGAGTAAACTGCTTATACAGCATCCTCAATAAAAGGAGAATAACATGCTCTGGTTTATCGCTCTCTTTCTCATCCTGTGGTTCTTGTCCTACCACAAAATAGCTATCCACTGGAGCATGATTGTTTTAGGCCTCCTGCTGGCTGGTTATATTGTCTCAAAAGGATTAACACCGCTTAGCAAAGGCTTATGGATAGCTTTTTTAATAGTATTTATTCCTCTCAACGTCATCCCAATGCGCCAAAAGCTAATCAGCCGCTGGCTTTTCAAACTGATGAAAAGTGCCCTTCCCACGATGTCGCAAACCGAGCGGGAAGCGTTGGAAGCGGGCAATACCTGGTGGGATGCGGAACTGTTCTCAGGCAACCCTAACTGGGATGTCTTGCAAAACTTACCTGTAGCTAAATTTTCAAAAGAAGAACAAGCCTTCCTCGACGACCCGACAGAAACCTTATGCGCTATGATCAACGACTGGGACATTACCCATAACCGCAAGGACTTACCGAAGGAAGTCTGGGATTACATCAAAAAGCATAAATTCTGCGGCATGATGATCCCCAAAAAATACGGCGGCCTTGAGTTCTCCGAATCGGCGCATTCGGAAATTGTCATGAAAATTTCCAGCCGTAGCAGCACGGCGGCGGTTACAGTCATGGTGCCTAACTCCTTGGGCCCAGCTAAATTGCTCCTCAATTACGGTACTGAGGAACAAAAAAACTACTATCTGCCACGGTTGGCCAACGGTGAAGAAATTCCCGCTTTCGCCCTGACCGGCCCGCAAGCGGGCAGCGATGCAGGCGCCATGCCGGATACCGGTATCGTCTGTTACGGCAAATTTAAAGGTCAGGATAAGGTATTGGGCATCCGCCTGAATTGGGAAAAGCGTTACATTACCTTAGGCCCAATCGCCACCGTTCTAGGTCTCGCTTTTAAACTTTACGACCCCGAACACTTGATCGGCGACAAGGAAAATATCGGCATTACCGTTGCGCTTATCCCGACGAATACGCCTGGAATTAACATAGGACGGCGGCATTTCCCCCTGGATTCCGCATTCCAGAACGGGCCGAATTGGGGCAAGGATGTGTTTATCCCGATGGACTGGATTATCGGCGGTGTTGCCCAAGTCGGCAATGGCTGGAAGATGCTGATGCAGTGCCTTACCACCGGTCGCGCCATCTCGCTGCCTGCCCTAAGCGTTGGTGCGGCGAAATTTACCTGCCGAAATGCCGGTGCTTATTCACGTATCCGCAAGCAATTTAATATGCCTATCGGCGA
Organism: uncultured Methylomagnum sp.; assembly: GCA_964435245.1. Taxonomy (GTDB): domain Bacteria; phylum Pseudomonadota; class Gammaproteobacteria; order Methylococcales; family Methylomonadaceae; genus Methyloglobulus. The sequence continues at coordinate 29,090 of CAYSYU010000003.1, read as the reverse complement.
ATTTGAAGGCATAGAAGAAGTATTAGCCCGCATGGCAGGGGAAACCTATATCCTGGACGCCGCACGACAAGTGACCAATGCGGCTTTAGACCAAGGCGAAAAACCGGCTGTGATCTCCGCCATCCTTAAATATGAACTGACTGAAAGGATGCGCCGGGTCGTAAATGACGGCATGGATATCCTGGGTGGCGCAGGAATTTGTTTGGGGCCGCTTAACTACCTCGGTCGGGTCTACCAGGTCATTCCGGTCAGCATTACCGTCGAAGGCGCCAATATCCTTACCCGCACCATGATGATCTTCGGGCAAGGCGCAATCCGTTGCCACCCCTTCGTACAACAAGAAATGGCGGCGATAGCGGATGGCAATATCGAGCAATTCGACAAACTTTTCTTCCGGCACATCGGCCATTGGGGACATAACAAAGCCGCATGCCTTTGGCTGGGGCTGACTAATGCCCGCTTCCTGGCAACACCCGGTAACCAGGAAAGCAAACCCTATTACCGCCAGATCGCACGTCTTAGCGTCGGATTTGCGCTCCTTGCTGATTATGCCCTGTTGACTTTAGGGGGAACGCTTAAACGTAAGGAGCGGATTTCAGGCCGTTTTGCCGATGTCTTGGCAAACCTTTACCTGTGCTCCTGTGCCCTGAAACATTACCAAAACCAAGGCAGCAACAAGGACGAACTGCCGTTGCTACATTGGGCTTGTAAGGAAAGCATTTACCGCGTCCAAGAAGCCCTAGCCGATCTCCTGGTTAAATTACCATTCCGCCCTATCACGTGGGCTTTGGCCAGGATCATTTTCCCATTCGGCAAACCTAACAAGCCCGCCAGCGACCGGCTTGTACACCAATGCGCCGCGCTGTTGTTGTCCGATTCGCCCGTTCGCGAGCGCTTGACCAAGGGCATCTACATCAATGACAAAGCCGAAGATGCAACCGGACGGATTGAAGTGGCCTTTAAAGCCGTCCTGGCCGCAGCGCCTGTAGAAGCGAAAATAAAGATTGCCCAAAAACAGAAGCAATTGATTAAGGGCGAAATAACTACCTTGCTAGACGAAGCGTTGACTAAAAACATCATCAGCAAGGATGAGGCTCAACTACTTATCATCGCAGAAAAAACAATTCTAGAAGCAATTAAAGTCGATGACTTTAACGTTCAAGAGTTTGTTGGTAAATAAGCACAAAATGCGTTGTGCCCTCCAAATATGCTTATGAAAAACCTGATCTCTAGTACAGATAGGCTAAGTTATATTTTTTGATCTAGGCAATTGGTTCACCAACAATCAGATAACGGAAGACCAGCAGAATTATTTTTTTCGCCGGTATGTCTTAACGTTAAAGTATCGCATTTATCACCAGCCTGCCCGCCTGTAGGCACTGCGCTTAGGGTATAACTGGCTGCATCTAAAGAACTTATGGTTACCGTATAGTATTTGGCAGTTTCAGTTGGAATGGTAAAACTGATTTTAGCAGGGTCAGGGGTACCGGTATCTAAATCAGCCGTTCCACAGCCCGTAACCGCTGTGCCTGTACCTCCGCCTACATCGCAATAACTATTATTATTCGTAAAATGCCGCTCCATCGCATTGGCTAAACCCAAAAGCACGCCTTTGACATCTGCCCGCCGCGACTTCTTGACGCTGTCCTGGTAACTGGGAATAGCGATGGTAGCCAAAATACCGACAATTGCCACCGTAATCATTAGCTCAATGAGCGTAAAGCCTAACTGTTTGTGCTTCATGTAAATATTCCAAATTTTTAAGTCGCGATTTTTATTGCTGCGCGACTAACTGAAGAATGGGCAATTTCGCTTTGCCCATTCCATTATCCTTAGTTACCTTAGCTGCCGCCATGACGTTCTTTTGCCACCGGCGCCACCGCCGCCGCCGCCACCGCTGCCCTCTTCTAAAACAACACACCCCACGCCACCGCTAGAGCCGGAGGCACAGCCAAGGTTGCCAACAATAGTGAGTTGCTTATGAACGTCTATTTCGATATCAATTCCCGTTGCGGCAACAGTCTTTCCGTCTACTTTCACCATATCTGTGGCATTAACTATGCCGTCAGCTTTCGTTGTCGGACTACTGCTTGAACCCCCAAAAATATCGAAAGGACTGGTGCTTGGCCGCTTTCCTGTTATTGCTTCTACCAACATTGCCCTACTCTTGCCCCCCCCTTTACACGGATCGGTGCTAGGGATAACCGTAGAAAATATCACTAGGTTATTAAATAGGACGGGCCGAGTCACCACACGTTCGCCTTCTCCGATTTTATCTGGCCTTAGCAAATTCATCGCCCAACCTTTTTTTAGGTTTGTAGAGTCGCAGGTAATGACTGGCGTATCGTCATCAATAAGTGCAACTTGTGTCGCCGAGTAGCACACCGTAGTCCTTGAGGTTACCCGTATCAATCCTTCTTTTACAACACTGGTTGAACCTGCAGCAGAAGTAGCTGCGCCTTCAAAAATAATGGATTGCTCCTGTAGTTTAGCCCTATCATCTATAACGTTAGTGTTATCGTCCCACAAACCATAGAAAGTTTGGGTTTGCGGTGTGCTTCCAACGACATTATCGGTAGTTTCAAAATATTTGCCGGTGCCAAAATACACCATCTGTCCGGTTCCTTGGTCGGAACCGACTTTACCAACAGTAGGTTTGCCCGTAATAGGTTGGCGATTAGCGATTGCACAGTTAGTTCCCGTTGTCGTACAGGCCACAAACAGGGGTTTCCCGCTATTGGCCACACCCCAGTTGCTAGTTGTTGCTACCACTGGTGTCGCGCCAGTCGTCACAGTGCCGGGGGTTGTTGAACTGACGTCAAACTTCCATAAATTGCCCTTTAAATCCCCCGCATAAATCGCATCAATCACTTTATCGCCATTACTGTCGACAACTGTTGGTGAAGAAAGCCCATTCGACCCTACTGCTCCCGTTTCAATCCTTTGGATTACGGCCCCCGTTTGTGCATCAAGAATAAACAACACGGCTGAGCCATTTGTGCTTTCATAACCATTGGCCAAAATGACCGCCCATTTGCCATTGTGCATCCTGGCAATTGTAGGTTCCGCCAGCGTGTAACCCAAGTCCGCGCCATATGTTGCATCAGCGCCCGTAAATTCCCATAATGCGCTGGCTGGGCCAATTGCAGAAGGATCAGTTACATCGAGGGCATATATCGCTTTTCCGCCCGCCCCAGTCGTGCCTGCCAGGATAGTGTGCCATGACGAGTTGAAAAAAACATCGCCAGTTGCAGTAACGCCGTCAACAAAGTATTTATGGGTGTAGTTTGGAGAAGCCAATTTACTCAACTCTGGGAATAATGCATTCGGTACATAAGCAAATTTTTCCGTCCCACCTGTAGTTGTAGCATCAAAACCATGAAGCATCCCTTCATTGGCACCTACATAGATCATGGGTGTCCGATTTTTGTAGGCATCCCCAGTCCTAAAAGTTTGGTAACCGGTAATTTCCGCACTAGTCAACCCCGTTGAGGTTGCACCGTAACCAAGGTCATCTGTCCCGACATAGATCGGATCAGAATTGACGATATCGCCTAACTTATTGGTTTTAATGGTGGCATCTTGAAGCTGAGCGGAATCGGTAATAAATGTCTCATTAAACAATTTAACCCTGTTCCTGAAAATACCGCTTGAAAAACGTTTCTCTTTGCTGGAATCGCCACGTAACCAGTTAAGCCTGTCCGGCCCAAGCGTATCTGGGGTGCCACCCAATTGGTTTAAATAGCCTTGCTGGGTGGCGGTAAGGGTTGGGACAGTCGCCACAGTCGGGGTGTCCCATTTAAATTCGACCAAACGTGAACCCGCGGCTGCCGCAGGGTTGCTTGTATAAATTTTTCGGCTGGCGGCATCCGGCAACAAGCTGGCCGCTTCCCATACCGGTTTATCTGTGATTACCAATTTCGTATCCAAATCCACTTTTAAAGCCAGTAATTGGCCACTCCAATCCCTGGGATCGAATTTAGCTTGGTATAACAAAGTGCCATTATCCAGCCTTGTCGAATTAGCCGCCACGGCTGAAGCCGAACTAGTGCTATCCAGTATTTTGAAAAACGCTTTGCCTAATTGTTCTGAAAGCTTACCGGCATTGGTCACCAGGAAGTAGTTATCGGGTATGCCATTGCCGTCATCTCCATCCCATTCGTCAACCTCCAATATATCGTTATTATGTTTTTCCTGTACACCCCACTTTGCAGCGTACCAGAGAGGGTCGTGCTTGATAAAACTTGCGGAGGTGGTTGAACCCAAATTAAAGATCCTTGAAGTCGTCAAAGGTAAGTCCGCTTTATCCTTCCAAGCGCCCCCTGGGTTGACTCCTGGCGGCGTGTCGAGAAAATAATCAACATCAGTGCCTGCGGTGGTATCGAGATCGCGAACTTCCAAATAAACCCCATCGGCAGTCGTTCCCGATATGACATATCCCATATGCTGGACAATACCGCCGGCCGCATATGCAGAATTAAGGCTGACCGTCAACTGGCCGGATGAATTTACGGAAAAGGTATACTCGACAATGGCGTCCATATCATGATCCGCCGCCTGTTCCACATCCTCATAATTGATGCGGAATTTGCCATAAGGCAAACCACCGTTCACAGACCCATCATAATTAGCCACAGTGGTATTGGCAATTTTCTCCACATAAAAATCAACGATTTGGTTGGTCGGCTGGAAGGTGGATGTCGCGCTGATACCACCCCCGGCCACCGATTTTGCAAACGGCACCAAGGTGATTGTTTTTGTAGCGGTTAAGGTTTTAATCGGAATCTCGATACGCGGTAGGGGGGAGGCCAATGCAACCGCAAGGGTATTGGCCTTTTGGTCTTTTTGGTAATCCGTGGTACCCGTTTTGCCTGCTTCTACGTTCAGGTCGTTACGCGCCCCGTGCAACGCAACGCTAGCGGCATAATATCCGCCCATCTTGGTCGGTTCTTCAGGCGACAAGCCGCGAATGTCTTTAAAACTGCTGGCCGATTTTGGTGTAGGCGCACCATCTTTAACGGAACCGGATTGGCCGATAAATACCTTACTTGCTTCAGACTCATGCTGCCAAATCTGGTCGGCCAGTGTAGAGACATCAAGTCCAGCCAAATCGCCAGTAAAAGAATTGAAATAACTGCCGGGCAATTGGTCGGTATCGTAGGAAGGGTTTATGTCACTGATGACCATCTGTAACGGCTTTGCACAACTTAGGAAACCACCGCCAGATGGCTTTGCCCCATAAGGGTCAAGCCAATTGGGCAAAGGGAGTTCCAACGTGGCATCCGGCGTAGCAGACGCACTTATTGAAAATGCGGAGGTTGGGCTGGCTTTACCGGCAAAATAGCGTAGGCCCTCGTACATCATTTCGGCAATAGGATTACCCCATTCCTGGGCTTCGCCTTCATTGATCGGACGGTCTGTAATCCAGCCTGATTTGTAACAATAAGGACAACTATAATCGAAGGTAATAATCTGCAACTTATTGATTGCACTTACAATACCATTGATATTGGTAAAAATGCCGGTATTGGGGTCGACCTCGTTTTTGAAGGATTCTATATTTTTCCTTAATACTCCTCCCGAAATATTTTTTGCGTACGACCCGGTTATCAAACCGAATGCCATGGAATCATTTTCGCCGTAATCCTGCAACAAGCCCTTAGGCTTGTAAGTGATGTTATTGGAAGCGTCGGTATAAGCCTTACAATTGGCTTCAAGCTTACCAACGACACAAGCTTGAACCTTGACGTTATAGTCGGTCATGTCGGAACCGACCACGGGACTTATATACCAACGTAACGTCCAACTGTCGCCCCCGGTACGTTCTTCGTGTCGATACTCGATATCATGGGAACCAACTGTCAAGTTTATTGTGCCGTTGTGGTCATTACATCCACATACCCCATGACCACCGTAAAATCCGGCCACTGTCGTGCCATCAATGATGACTTCTACGGCGTCGTCACCGTCTACCGAAAATTGATAATTACCGGCAGTCGATATGTTAATTTTACCTTTGACAACCGTCATATAGTTATCATTGGTATTACTATATGGGAAATTATTATCGTAAGGGTTGTTATCGTTGCCATTCATCTGACTCATAGAGCCTTGTGACTTATTGCAGTTCTTATTAGAGCTGGTATAGCCAAAGCAGTTTTTTGTTTTGGCATAATTGCTGATCCAATTGTTAAAATCGCTGTGATTAGACGGATTGCTGCCGCTTGACGGGCCGCTAACGGTTAAATCATAAACCGTACGGACTAACTGGCTGAAAACCGTACTCGGCACAGTTTCCCATTTGCCAGGAACCCCAGGAATGACACAATTAGGCCCTGAAGAGCCGTTTAAACATAGGGAGCCAGCAACTGGGCGTTCAATGGACACCCACTCCCAAATACGGTAAGGGCTGTCGTTTAGTACCCGTAGTAACGGTTGCCCGGCATAACTTAAAGAAACATTGGCAAAAAGATGGCTTCTCCCGGTCACTGGTTGGCTAAGCGGGGCATAATCTTCAATAAGATAACCTGGGCTAGTGGCAGGGTTGTATTCCTTGCCCCAGGCATGCGCATCTTGCGGAATGAAGCTGCGTTTAAGTACAGTCGATGTCGTCGTGTCTACGCTCCGGTAACCGCCGTAGAGTACTTTGCGCAGCGCGTCTATTCGGGCTGTGGTCAGATAATTAAGAAAATCGCCGCTCCAAGCGCCATCCACAGAAGAACACTTTTTATCCAAAGTAGCGTCCTTCGGTTCAAAAATTCCGGTTGAACTGTTGTAATCGTAGCAACGGTGCGAATCAAAGTAACCGAAGTATTCAATTGAAGGCTTATATCCCACATCTATCAAACCGTCGCCATTCAAGTCGCTCGCATCGTTATAGGCTTCGTAATAAAGCTTATGGCTGCGGTCCATCGTAAGCATGACGAGAGGGGGCACACTGGAAGTTAGGAACAAAGGCTGCTGGGACAGGGCTGCATGAACGCTGTAGATAGGCCAAAACAGTAAAGACAAGATGAGCAAAAGCTGGGTTTTTGCTTGCTGTGATTTTATGTTCATATCATTGCCTCAATGGGTTCTGTCAAAAAATAGACAGCGTTATGGGTTAAATTTGAAAAATTGATTGGAGTATCACAACAGTATCGGCAGACCCACCAGTTGCCCGAGCAGTAATCCGGTAATTATGAGTACCGGCAGCGCAAGGGGGTGTTGTGCAACTCATGTCCTCAATAATGTAATGCGGGCTGGCGCTGAGGTTGGATAAAACTCCCGTATAGGCAACCGAATCTGTATCCCAATTAATGCTTTCCCAAACCGGTACGGTTTCATTCGTTGCCGAATTGCAATCCTTATCCAAAGGTAAAAACCTGCCGTTCGCTTTGCTGCAAAAAGGGCTGGGCATGGGAGCGACAGTTTTCAGATAGAGTTCCCCTGCCGCTAACGCCGACTCCGCAGCTTGGAATGCAAGGTTCCGGTCACGCATATTGCCGGCCATCTTTTCTTCCAGTGAGGTCATTTGCATGCCAGTGGTGCCGATCAATGTCAACAGCAGCAACAAAATTAAGCTGACAATCAAGACAACGCCTTGTTGCGCCATGGGTTTGCCGTATACAGGATTTAATGCAATTTTTGTTGGGAGATAATTAACGGCCATGACGTAACTCCTTGGTTACCGGTTACGTAAACTAATGGTGGTTGTGAAATTCCTGACCAAACGCCGGTCTTCGGCGCCAACGACTCCGTTGTAGTTATAACTCCTTGCTGTTGCTGTTAAATTGTCTTCAATCGATCTTGCCGTTAAGACAATACGTACGCTATAAACCTGTGTCCAATCTGCTGGACTATCCACATATTGGTTAGGAAAGCCGTCCGCATCGGTGTCTATCCCGTAAGTAACCTGCATGTTTTCAACGCCTTCAACCAATTCTACAGCCGCAACCGTTGAGGCATCGCTATTGTCAAGACGGTATAAGGAAGGTTGTCCGGCCGCATTTTCCCGAATGAAATAGGTATAAGACCGATACAACATAATCTCCGAGCCAACCGGATAAGTTTTTCCGAGTGCCGAAGTTGCGCCACCACCTGCATCCTTGTTTTGGGTTGTCCCAGCCGATGCCCGAAAAATATGAGCCGAGTCGCAATTGCTGATAACCAAAGGGGTACCTAAAGTTGCCGCCGTTGTGCCGGTACCGTTTGTAATAGTGCCGCAAGTATTTGCGGCAGGGATCGCGGCAGTCGTAGGGTTTACGGTAGCCAAAGCCGCTGTGGTGAAGCCGCCGCATGATTCGCCGAATTGCACGGTGATCGCATCGGTATTCTGGACAAGCGAACCCAAGGGGGAATTTGTCAATGCCGGGCTAGGGGATGAAAATGACCCTGAAGCATTATTGTTGCCACCGGTAACTATCGATGCGGCAACTACGTTTACATTTCCCGGGTGGGCTTTGGGTGCAATGAGAGGATTATTGGCGATTACAATCGGATTGGTTGCGGAAACGCCACTGCATCCGAAATAGCCCGCAAGCCGAATGTCATGATTTAACAGTTCCAAAGCATAACGGGCATTTTCCTGTAACCGGGATTGCCCATCCGCAAGGCGATAAGACTGTTTGCTGCCCAAAAAAATCTGAAACAGCCCCGTCAACAGGAACAAGCCAATCAACAAGGCGACCATGATTTCGACTAAGCTGATGCCGGTTTGATGATTTTTCATGTTATTCTTCATGGTTGAAAACTCATCATAAACCGTTTGTTTAAATTACCACCGCGTTCATCATCCCACCAGATCTTAACGGCATAAGCGTTACCTATACCGTCGCAATTGTGCGCGGCTTTGGAAGCGCCACCATCTGAGGTATTGGGGTTGGGAGTACTGTCTATGCACACAACACCTTCGCCACTGGGCAGTAGCGAGGCCAAATCGGTATTCCATTGGCTTAAATCATATCCCGCCATCTGCGCCGTTGAGCAGGCATTATCAACACAATTATCATTGGTTCCAGCCTGGTTGTTATAATTCCCGGTTGGATTAGCGCGCACCCTATCGGCGATGTCGTAAGCGAGCTGGGTGGCCTGGGAACGAAAATAAGCACTTTGGTTATTTTTTAGGCTGGTTGTCTGCAATGCCGCCAAACCAAGCAACCCAACCGCCAGGACCACCATGGCGATCAGCACTTCGATTAAGGTAAAACCTGTGTTTACTTTCATAAGTATCTTAATTAAGGCGTACAGTCAGTGCTATTAGTAACTGCATCAGTATTAGGAATTCCATCTTGCGGGCTGTCGGTATCTAGACCCATTTGCACCCGTCCGACGGCATTTACCATGATTAGCCTTGAGGTATTGGCTTCTGCGGTATCATTACCGTCGCTCGCATTACAAATTACAAAAATACCGGCGACATGGCTGCGCCCTACTGAATTAAAACTGATGAAATTGCCAAATCCAGAAGTGCCGCCATCACCGCGTAACGTATAAGAGGCGTTTAAAGGAGCGAAATTTCTTATAAACGTGTCCCCTGATTCGAAGTTTCCATCGCTATCCGCATCCGTAAACACATCCCAGCCAGCTTCCCAATTTGCAGTTGAACTGGATTTGGTTTTTGAGTTGGAATCGACTTTTCGCACTGTCACCGTCATCCCCCGCTTAATGGCCTCACTGCGCGCCAAATTTAAAGCGGTAACCAATTCATTGGCTCCGGTCGTCAACCGATTGTTCTGTATCGTCGATTTAAAGCTTGGGACGGCTATGGCCGCTAAAATTCCGGCAACGGCTATCGTTACCATGAGTTCAATCAGGGTGAAACCCTTATTAACATTTACACTATTTTTTGGAAATAACCCATATATTAAGGGCATTGGCTTACCTTGTTTGCTTCTGTTCTTACCCGCCCCATTTTGATAATTATGGCCCGCGACTGTTTTTTATTCGCTGAACTATCGCACAACCTAAACGTATCGTTGACAAATCCTGACGAGCTACGGAAATTGCCCGAACCTAAATAAGCTACCCAACTTGCGTAATTTGCGCCTGTCCTTAAGGTGTAACCATCGGGTAAAGCTTGGTATGCCATTAATAGCTCATCGGATACGTCTATCACACCGTTGCCATTGCTATCAGTAAATATGTCCCAACCGTTTTCCCATACCCGGGGCGTGGCATCCTTATGTTTGATAGTCACTTGTGTGCCACGCTTTATTGCCTCACTACGCGAAAATGCGAAAGCCCCTACCAACTGATTCGCGTTATTGGACAAACGGTTCTCAGTAAGAATGTGTTTAAAATTGGGCGCTGCGATTGCCGCAACAACCCCTGTTACACAAACTGCCGTCATTAACTCCGAAAGGGTCAACCCTAAATTAATACTCGGTTTGCAATACATGAGCCATCACCCTTAATAAATAGTTGTAAACTATTATTCATGGTTTTCCCACTACGCCTTGGCGGTATATTAGTGTAGTACTTAATTCGAGTTTGTGAAACACGTCACATAAAGGGTTCCCTTAATGTGACCCAGGTCTCAATAAGTTTAATTCGTTAAGCAGCTTACCTTTTTAATCAAATTGGGGCTTAAAAAGCGTTTATTGCCTTATCAGCAATAAATCTCAGGGTTGTTTGCACAGCGCTCGGTTAAAATTTTCAGCATGTCGTAAGGAAGAAGGGAAACCGTCAGATAGGTCTGTTGCTGTGTTAAAATATATAACTTCTAATTCCTTTTATGCGTTATGCCTACTAACAACCGCAATCACCAACTAATCGACCGCTTTGGCAGGAAGGTTAATTATTTGCGCATGTCTATTACTGACCGGTGCGATTACAGGTGCTTGTATTGCATGTCCGAAGAGATGACGTTCCTGCCGCGTGAGCAGGTGTTATCCCTGGAAGAGTTGCACATGGTTGCTAAGGTTTTTGTAACGCTAGGGATAAAAAAAATAAGGGTCACGGGCGGCGAGCCTTTGGTCAGGAAGGGCGCCCTGGAATTGTTGGGCAATATCGCCAGGATAGAAGGCTTGCACGAACTAGTGTTGACTACGAATGGTTCGCAACTGGAAAACATGGCCTTACAACTTAAAAACTCAGGCGTTAAACGGATCAATATCAGCCTTGATACTTTGGATGCGGCTAATTTTAAGGCAATTACCCGCACTGGCAATTTGGGACAGGTGTTGCGCGGCATTGATGCCGCCTGCGGGGCGGGATTTGAGCGCATTAAGATCAATTCAGTCGTATTGAAGGATAAAAACCATAAGGAAGTGGCCGACCTGGTGCAATTTGCGGTTGATAAGGGCATCGATATCAGCTTTATCGAGGAAATGCCGCTCGGGATGGTCGGCCAACATGACCGTTCCGCCGCTTATTATTCCAGCGATTGCATTAAAGCGGATTTGTCCGCCCGTTTTTCCTTGCTGGCGTCGACAGAAAAAACCGGCGGGCCTTCGGTGTATTACAAGGTACAAGGCACACAGACACGGGTTGGCTTTATTTCGCCGCACAGCGCCAATTTTTGCGGCGCCTGCAACCGGGTCAGGTTAACAGTCGAAGGACGCTTATTGTTATGTTTGGGCAATGAGCATTCCATTGACTTAAAACAGGTTTTAAGGGCTAATCCAGGAGACATCGCCCCCGTAAGACAGGCCATCATTGACGCCATGCTCATCAAACCTGAAAAACATGAATTCAAAATCCATGAGCAGCCTGTTATCCTGCGGCACATGAGTGTTACAGGGGGATGATTTAACAGTCATTCCACAAACCATGCATCCACCTTGTAGGTAATGCCCACATGGAGTAAATACAAGTAAGTCCAAAGTGCACCCTAAGGCACTTTAACGCCACGCATAGTCGGCTATGCATTGACAGTTCCAATATGGACAGCATCATCTCCAGTTATTTTTAGGGTTATGGCGGTATCCGCTATAAGCGCAAACCATTCTCAACTTAAATAAAGGCTTACATGTCGTTCTACTCGCTCGGTTTATCGGAGGCTCTGCTTAAAGCGGTGGCTGACCAAGGCTATACATCCCCCACCCCTATCCAGGTTAAAGCTATCCCGCCCATACTTGCAGGTAAGGATATTGTGGCGGGTGCACAAACCGGAACCGGCAAAACAGCCGGTTTTTCATTGCCGTTGCTGCAACGGCTTATGGAAAACGCTAGCTTAAAGAATATTGACATAAGGGCTAAGCCAAAAAAAGTTCGCGCCTTAATTTTAGTGCCTACCCGTGAACTGGCGGCTCAGGTTTATGAAAGCATGGCAACTTATGGGAAATACTTGCCGTTACAATCACAAGTTATTGTCGGCGGCGTAAGCATTAACATGCAAACCCGCCAGTTACGGCATGGATGCGATATCGTTGTCGCTACACCTGGCCGCCTAATTGACCACTTATCTCAGAAGAACATAGCATTATCCAATATTGAAATATTGGTGCTGGATGAGGCAGACCGGATGTTGGATATGGGATTTTTGCCGGAAATTCGCCGAATTTTGGCTTACCTGCCCAAAAACAGGCAAAGTTTGTTATTTTCCGCGACCATGCCTGGCGCCATCAAAACGCTTGCGGCAACGATCCTACACCAACCCGTCGAGGTTGAAGCCGCCAAACTGAATACTACCACGGAATTGGTTTCGGAATGTGTTTACGGTATTGCTAAAGACTACAAACGTGAATTGCTCTCTTACCTGATTGGCAGCAACAACTGGCAGCAAGTGCTGGTTTTCGTCCGTACCAAACATGGCGCTGACCGGCTTGAGAAGCATTTGATTAAGGACGGGATTCGCGCGATTTCATTACATGGCGATAAGACCCAAGGCGCAAGGACCAAAGCGCTGGAATATTTCAAGACCGGCAAAGTCACCGCCCTGGTCGCAACCGATATAGCTGCCCGTGGCCTGGACATTGAAGAATTGCCCCACGTGGTCAATTATGACTTACCCCAAGTCGCGGAAGATTACATACACCGGATCGGCCGTACCGGACGCGCCGGAAGCAGCGGCTCCGCACTGTCCTTAGTTTGCCCGGAAGAAGCCTATTTGCTTGAAGCGATCGAAAAATTGCTTAAGCGGCAAATTCCGCGTATCAGCGACACCGGTTATGCACCGGTTTCCTTGAAAGTCATTGATGCGCCCAAGAAAAACGCCCCTTCAAAAAATTCTGGCAAAAAAGACTTTCGCCATAGCGACAAAAAGAAATCTCCACGCAATAACTCGGCAAGCCATAACCCGGCAAGCAACAATAAACCGAAAAAACGGGTGCATGCCTGGGAGAAATAAAAATCGATAACACCCGTCCTTAAGCCAAGCAATCCGTTTATTAAAAAGCCATGTTATAAATATATCATTATCAATAGCTTATTAATCCCATTAAATAAAGCCCGTGCTTTTATACGCTACCCATAAGGTTTTTTCGGCCCAATCAATAGGCATTGCCGCAATTACAATTCGCGATTAGGCGAAATAGTTATCATTTTTCTAACAAAAAGTGAGTTATTATTAACCCAATAACCTAACGATGACACTACGACCAGGAGAACCCAACTATGTCATTTTTTGCATCGCTAACAAAAAAATCTAAACTCGATGCCGCCGTCAAGAAAGCCGCTAAAGCACGTAACAATGAAGACAGTATTGCCGACCAATTACTTAAAGAAGTCTATCAGGATTTTGCAGATGTCATGGCCGGCGATTCTTTGCGTGCTGCGGCCATGTATCATTGGGGCGTCACTTTGCTGCATCAGGCAAAAAGCAAAACGCCACCGGAGTCGATCAACATATACCGCAACGCCATTGCCAAATTCTCATTCTGCATGACGATAGACCCTAACTATCTTGCCGCAGCGATTGATGCCGGGGTTGCTTGCATGGATTTGGCGCGGGCCAGGAAAGTACCGGCAACCGATGAACTCTATGAAATGGCAAAAAAACAGTTTGAAAAGGCGAATTCGATACAAGCCGGTGTTGCCGCCTTTAACCTTGCCTGTGTTTATGGCGTACGCGGCGACAATGAAAAATGCCTAGAAGCCTTACAAACCGCAAAAGAAAAAGGCAACTTACCTGAAGATGCCGATATTATTGCCGACCCAGACTTAGCCAATATCGTAGGTCAAACCTGGTTTAAAGATTTCATGGCCGGATTGGAAGAAGACAGACGCATTGCAGAAGAAAAGCGCCTTGCGGCGATAGCGGCGGCCGAAGAAGCCAAAAAGCCGAAACCTAAAGACCCTAATGTGTTCGATCCTTACCATCCGTCGAATAAGAAACCTGAGTCCGAAGTTAACTCGGATGAAACCGTAGTTGCGGATGAAGCGCCTGAAGTTACCAATCCGGAAGAAACTTCTCCCAAAAAGTCTGGCAGTAAAAAATCCGCCAAAGACGACAGCAATCCAATTTAATCAGAAGATCATGTGAGGTACGAAGTACGTACCTCACACTCACTGCCAAAAACGAAAGCCTTACGATTTGTTAGGCTTTTCCTCGGGTTCGCTCTCATGCAGAATAGCGGTGTAACAGTCCATAACGCTTTCGGTATAAACCGAATGGGCCTTAGCCAGTTCTTGCGGCGAACCGAAATCTTTACGTAACTCATCAAGCGTTTTTTGCGGATCTTTTGATAACGACATGGAAATCATTTTGGCGTAGTTACGGTAAGCCTGTAACCGGTCAGGATCAAAGGAAAAAAAGCCAGGCATCCTTTCGTAAGTCGTGTCGATAACACATTTGGCCATGTACGCAGGGTCTATCTTGTAATCCTTAACATCTTTTTCTTTTTTCATTTCTTCTAAAACTACCTGTTCATATTGCTGCTTATCGGCACAAGCCACGAGAAATGGGAGCAATAGAACTACTAACAACAACTTTTTCATGTAAACAACACCACCGAATATTTCAAACTTAACTATTAAGGAATCCATTATACGCATTCCGCTGAAATCCAGTTAATAGGAATATGCATAACCGTTAACCAAACGGCTTACGTGCTGATTTCCTGTAAGGCTCTAATTATCCATTCTTCAGCTTCCTTGTTAATATCAGCCGCTTTCCGCCCTTTGCTTTCTATGCGCGGGCCAATTTTTACTTTGATTGTCCCTGGGTATTTTAAAAAGCTGTACCTAGGCCAAAAATCGCCGGCGTTATGCGCGACTGGGATAACAGGAATCCCTGATTTTTCAGCCAACATGGCTCCGCCGGCGCTGAATTTTCTTACTTCACCGGCTGCTGTACGAGTGCCTTCAGGAAAAACCAGCACCCATAAGCCCTCGTTTAAGGCTTTTTTGCCTTTATCAAGGAGCGCCCGTAAAGCCGTTGCCTGACTTTTCCGATCTATTACGATGGATTTCAGTGAACCCAGTGCCCAGCCCCATATAGGCATTAAAACCAGAGAACGTTTTAATAACACCACCTGTTTAGGAAGAAAACACCTTAAAGCCAGCGTTTCCCAAGCGGACTGGTGATTGCTCAGAATGATCGCCGGTTGGCCTGGGTCTATGTGCTCCAGTCCTTCGACCACATAATTTACCTCGCAGAAAACTTTTGCCATCCACAAGACAATCCAGCACCAGGAAGTCGAAATTTTGTAAGCAATGTTAAAACTTAACGGAACAATCAACAAAATTAGGAAACCGGCTACAGTAGCGGTCGAAAAAATCCCGATAAATAATAAAGTCGAACCGATATATTTTTTGGTTTTATTGTTCTGAGATAATGAACTTTGCTGCTTCATAAAGATTTTCAAAAATTGGAATGTTGAGATCAGGATTCTCGGTCAGCGTTTTTTGGCCCTTCCCAGTTTTTACCAACAAAGGAATCGCGCCTACAGCTAGCGTTGCTTGAATGTCCCGGAGTGAATCGCCGATAAAATAGCAGGTTGTTAAATCAACATTTTTTTCAAGCCCGAATTGTTCAAGCAAACCGGATTTTGGCTTTCGGCAGTAGCATTTGCTTTCCGGTGCATGCGGACAATAATAAATGGCGTCAATTTCCCCGCCTTTTTCAGCCAGCATCCGCCGCATTTTGTCATGGATACCTGAAAGAATAGCCTCATCAAACAAGCCCCTTGCCAAGCCTGATTGGTTGGTAATCACCGCCACTTTATAACCCTGCCCGTTAAGTAAGGCAATCGCTTCAAGGCTTCCTTCAATCGGTCGCCATTCTTCCGGCGACTTGATGAAGTCCTCGGAATCGTGGTTGATGACCCCGTCCCGATCGAGTAACACATAGCGATGGCGACCCATGCCTTTGGCTTAGGATTGAAGCTTGGAAATATCGGCGATCAGCAAAAACTGGTCGGAAAGCAATTTCAACAATGCCAAGCGTCTCGCCCGCAAATCAAGGTCATCACACATAACCATCACCTTATCGAAAAAGGCATTAACCGCGGGCTCGGTTTTGGCAAGACGGGAAAGCGCGGCTTGATAATCCCTTTTTTCTAGGATCGGTTGAATATCAACCGACGATTGTTTAGCAGTATCGAATAAATCTCGTTCTTCCTTTTCAACTAGGTCACCCACTTGGGATGCGGGGGCGGTATCGGATTTTTTCAAGATGTTGCGTATCCGCTTGTTGGCCGCCGATAAACTTACCGCCTCGGGCAGTTGTCGAAAGGTTTTAACCGCCTGTAGCCGTTTCATGAAATCCAATGGTTGGCCGGGATTAACTGCCATGACCGCATCAAACTCATCTGGAGTGAAACTCCGTTCCAGGCAATAGCTTTTTAAGCGGTCAAAAATAAAATCAATAATCAGTTTGCCGGTTTCCTTACGATCAAATGAATGTACGTACTGTGCCAGCGAAACATCAACCAAGGCCTTAATATTAAGGTTTAACCCGTTCTCAATGATGATTCTCAAAGAGCCTAACGCAGCCCTCCTCAAGGCATAAGGATCTTTATCGCCAGTTGGGATTAATCCTGCGCTGAAAATTCCAGTCAAGCTGTCAAGCTTATCCGCCAAAGCGACTATCCGTCCCGTTTCGCCCGAAGGCGTTGGGCTGCCCGATTGCTTAGGGAAATAATGCTCCTCAATGGCTAAAGCAACTTCTTCGGGTTCCTTGTCAGCCATGGCGTAATAATGCCCCATAATCCCTTGCAGATTGCCGAACTCGCCGACCATATCGGTCATCAAGTCGGCCTTTGCCAAGTATGCTGCACGTTTTGCTAAGCTTACATTTGCGCCGAGTTGATTCGCAATAGCTTCCGACAGGCCCATGACACGTTGAGTTTTATCCGCCAGCGTACCCAGCTTTTCCTGGAAGACAATATTGCCAAGGCTTGGGACGCGATCTGCCAAGGATTTTTTCCGGTCTTGTTTCCAGAAAAACTCGGCATCGGTCAGGCGCGGCGTAATTACCCTCTCGTTACCTTCCTTTATTGATTGTGCGCGGGTGCTTTCAATATTGCTGAAGGTAATAAAATAAGGCAACAAATCGCCGTTGGCATTTTTCACCGGAAAATATTTCTGGTTGGTTTGCATGGTGGTAATCAGCACTTCTGCGGGCAACTCAAGAAAGCGTGGGTCGAATGTCCCCGTTACGGGTACGGGCCATTCGTTCAGCGCGGCAATTTCTTCCAGCAAATCGTCCTCAATATGCGCTATGCCATTCACTGCTGTCGCGGCGCTTTGGGCCTTTTCACGGATAATGGCTTTCCTTTGTTCAACATCGACAATTACCTTACCCTGCCGATATAAAGTGTCGGCGTAAGTTTCCGGATCATTGATGGTAATGGCTTTCGGGGCATGAAAACGATGCCCCTGGGTGGATGATCCGGTCGTCAAACCTAGGATTTCACATTCGATTAAGGAAGTGCCATAAAGTAAAACAGCCCAATGCACCGGCCTTACAAATTCAGTGGTGAAATTGCCCCAGCGCATCCGTTTGGCTATGGGTAAGGCGGATATGCCCTGCCGTACGATTTCAGGAATCAATTGTTCGGTCGGCTGTCCTTTGACGGCTTGATTAAAAACCAGCCACTCGCCTTTGTCGGTTTTGAGCCGGCCCAGTTGTTCGACTGTCGTGCCGCAACTGGCGGCAAAACCTTCTGCCGCTTTGCTCGGCTTGCCATCCGGGGTAAATGCCGCCTGAATCGCCGGCCCGCGTTTTTCAACTATTTTATCCGGCTGCTGGGTAGCGAGGTTCTCTACGAAAACCGCTAAGCGCCTGGGAGTCGCATAAGCCTTACTGCCGGTAAAAGTAAGTTCCGCGTCAGTCAGCCCCTGCAATATGTTATCTAGCAATGCTTGGCTTAGTTTGATGAGCGTTTTCGGCGGCAACTCTTCCGAGCCTAATTCGAATAAAAGATGCTTAGCAGCCATAATTAAGCCCCCTGCCCTGCGCACATCGGAAATCCCAAGGATTCCCGACGTTGGTAATAGGCTTCAGCCACTGCCCTCGATAACGTCCTTACCCTTAAGATATAACGCTGCCGTTCCGTTACTGAAATCGCATGGCGCGCATCTAACAGGTTAAACGTGTGGGAAGCTTTCAGCACCATTTCATAGGCGGGCAGCGGCAAATCCAGCGCAATCAATTTTTGGCATTCTTGTTCATAGGTATCGAAACATTGGAACAGGAACGGCACATTGGCATACTCAAAATTATAGGCCGACATTTCCACTTCGTTTTGGTGGAAAACGTCACCGTAAGTCACTGTGCCGAACGAGCCTTTCGTCCAGACCAAGTCGAAGACGCTTTTTACCCCCTGCAAATACATGGCGAGGCGCTCCAGCCCGTAAGTAATCTCACCCGTTACCGGCCTGCATTCCAGGCCGCCCACTTGCTGAAAATAAGTAAACTGGGTCACTTCCATGCCGTTTAACCACACCTCCCAGCCCAATCCCCAAGCACCGAGGGTTGGCGATTCCCAATTATCTTCAACAAAGCGGATATCGTGTTCGAGCAGGTCGAAACCTAACTGGCGTAATGAACCCAGGTAGAGCTCTTGGATATTGTCGGGGGAAGGCTTTAGCGCAACTTGGTATTGGTAATAGTGTTGCAAGCGGTTAGGGTTTTCTCCGTAACGCCCGTCAGTCGGACGCCTTGACGGCTGCACATAGGCGGTATTCCAAGGTTCCGGGCCTATAGCCCGTAAAAACGTGGCCGGATGGAAAGTCCCGGCGCCGACTTCCTGATCCAATGGCTGCAATAATATACAGCCTTGGGCAGACCAATAATCTTGCAAGGCGAGTATAAGCCCCTGAAAAGTCGATAAATCGTAATTTTGGTTAGGCACGTCGATTTGAGAGTACAGTCAGTAAAAAGTCGCCAATTATAACGCATAAACATTTTTTTGGCAGGGCTAGACCTTAAACACACCAGGGACAATATTTCTAACATTCGGCATACCTTATCCCAAAAGGACGAACGCCAAATTCCGGCTTAAAAGCCTGAAGATGATTCAGATGCCTTAATGGCCCGGCTTGTCCTCATCCTTAACGATTGCCTGAAGCGATAATCCCGAACTTGCACCGTTTTTTGAGGGATCAGCCGCCCTTGTTGCAGGCGACACGGAACCGTAACCGTCGCTTAGGTTGATCTTTAGTTTGAGGTTGTTGGGGGAATCTGAATTTTGCAGCGCTTCGTCCAGCGAAATTATGCCTTCCTTAAATAACCTTAATAGATGGCTGTCGAATGTTTGCATGCCGATATTCTCGGATTTTTCCATGGCCTCTTTTATCGCATGAATGTCGCCTTTATGGATCAAGTCCCTAACCAACTGCGAAGCCAATAATATTTCAATGGCCGCCGTCCGTTTCCCATCAATCGTAGGCACCAAGCGTTGGGAAACAAACGCCTTTAAGTTAAGCGACAAATCCAGGAGCAATTGGTTACGGCGTTCTTCGGGGAAAAAATTGATGATCCGGTCCAATGCTTGGTTGGAATTATTTGCATGTAAGGTCGACAGGCATAAATGCCCGGTTTCGGCAAAGGCCAAGGCGTGTTCCATTGTCTCCTGGCTACGGATTTCGCCGATCAGGATCACATCCGGCGCTTGCCGTAAGGTATTTTTGAGCGCATCCTCATAGCTTAAGGTATCAACCCCGACTTCACGCTGGTTGACTAGGGATTTTTTATGCGGATGGATATACTCTATCGGGTCTTCAATCGTGATGATGTGCCCTGAACTATTTGAATTCCGGTGGTCGATCAACGCGGCCAAAGAAGTAGACTTACCGGAACCAGTCCCGCCGATGAACAGAATCAGACCACGCTTTTCCATGATAACGCGTTTCAAAACATCGGGCAGCCCCAACTTATCGGCATTGGGGATATCCACCTTGATATTACGGATAACCAAGGAAAAACAGTTACGCTGCTTAAAAATATTGACCCGGAACCGGCCTATGCCCGGCTCGGAAATCGCCAGGTTCAATTCGGGCTGATGTTCAAATGCCTTTTGCTGTTCTAAATCCATTAAGCCATAGGCAATTTCTTTCAGCCTTTCTTTGGTAAGCTTAATGGTTTCCAAAGGCCTCAAAACCCCCTGAAATTTGGCGGCTGGCGGCGCATCAACCGTTAAATACAAATCAGAACCATCGTTCTGGACCAGCATTCTAAGGTAGTCTTTGAATTCCATAATTTGTTATCCTGTATGAAATAAACCCAGTGTTGGGCGAATAGGCGAGACTTGAGTTTGTAAGGGTGTTGATAGCGACATTAAGTGTAGCAAAAATTAATTGGCCGTTAAGGCGGCTAAGATTGCAGGAGCTTTATTTTCAACTATTTTTATTCGGATTCTATTAACTCCGTCAAAACTTATATAACTCACAATATAACATGGCAAACTGTAAGCAATGTGGCGCGCCCTTAGCCGCCAATACTAACAAATGCCGATACTGCGGCACCCGAAACGACGTCGATTTGCAGGCAAAAATGCCTTACCGGGTCGAACAGGCTGCCTCCAGCCGCAACTGCCCTGAGTGCGATATCCCCTTACAAACCATCCGGTCAACTCAGGATGAAAAACTGCACATAGACCGCTGCGGAAATTGCCTCGGCCTCTTTTTCGACCGCTGCGAGCTTGAATACGCCCTAGAACACTCGGTCACTAATGTATATGAAATCAACCTTGAACATATCGATAGCATCAATAAAGACAGGTATCGCAAACCTGACGATTTTAATTACCGCAAATGCCCCGAATGCAGCGTACTGATGAACCGTGTCAATTTTGGGCGCCGCAGCGCTGTCGTAGTCGACCAATGCCTGGTTCACGGCATTTGGCTGGACAGCGGCGAACTTATCCACTTAATGGAATGGAAAAAGGCCGGGGGGCAACTGCTGCACCAACAAACTGAAATGCTCAAAAAACAAAGCCTGTCATCAAAAACCAGGACACCTTTACCCGATTCGGATCCCACAAGATACCGTAATGGTTGGGAATCCGACAATTGGGAGATAGGCTGGGATACGGTTGCAGCAATAGGTTTGCTGTTAGCCAAACTATTCTTTGGCCGTTGATACTTTTTATTATTTAGGCGGTGATGCCAGTTTATTCGCTACAATGGGGTCTATGTATACAAAAGTACCCGGCGAACGCTGGATTTACAAACAGCTTGCCCCTCTCCAAACATTTCAGTCGGCTTTATGAAACCTTGGTTGAGCCAGCAATAGCACGGGAATATTACGGACAATCCATATAATTGCTTGAAGGACTATACAAACATTCTCCAAGCCATATTGGTTTCAAAAACAAGCTGGACGGGGTGCAACACCGGTTGGACGAAATTTAGCGACGTTTGGACAAACAAGTTTCCTGCTTGCCAATTGACTCCCCAACTTTTTCCCTGTAGGCATTTTGAAAAAATAAATGGCCAAGACATCGACCAAAAGCAGTTGATAATTAAAGGATTACTTAGAACCCTAAAATTAAATGGCTGGCAATTATAGCGCGGGATAACTTTCATAGGGTAAAATCAGCCCTTAATGTCAATCACTAAAATAATTTTGCGCTTCGTCTATCTTTAATCGTAGACATCCAGCCCAATTCAAAAGTTTATAACTTAAAGAGAGGAGTTTTCTGAGTGAAGAAAACAAAGCAACTATTCACAGGCCTGATGTTATTGCTGTTAGGCCTGGAAACTTTGCATGCAGAGGAATGCCCTTCCAAAATGATGGAAGGCAGCGTTTGTCTCCCTAAAGATTTTCCACTAGAAGCATCGCCGGGCGGCTATGGCCTCAACCTGACGCCAGGGCAAACAGTGCTCAGCCATGACGTTTACGACTTGCACATGCTAATCCTGTGGATTTGCGTCGCTGTAGGTATCGGCGTATTTGGCACGATGTTCTACTCCATCTACCACCACCGAAAATCGAAAGGCCACGTAGCCCAACAGTTTCACGAAAATACGACCGTAGAAATCATCTGGACCATCATCCCGGCCTTGATACTGGTTTCCATGGCGATCCCGGCAACGAAAACCCTGCTTGAAATGGATGACGTGCAAGATTCTGACATGACCATCAAAGTCACCGGCTGGCAGTGGAAATGGGAATACGACTATCTGGACAGCGGACTCCATTTTTTCAGCAACCTCGATGCCGCCAGCAACAGGGCAAGGCAATTGAATTCGAAAGTCGACCCGCACTCAGTGCCGCATTACCTGTTGCGGGTGGATGAACCTTTAGTCGTCCCGGTAAACAAAAAAATTCGCTTTGTTTTTACCGCGGCCGATGTGCTTCATTCATGGTGGGTACCGGAACTTGGTTGGAAAAAAGACGCCATACCGGGCTTTATTAACGAAGCCTGGACGTCAGTGCCAAAGCCCGGCGTTTACCGCGGCCAGTGCACTGAACTTTGCGGAAAAGACCACGGTTTCATGCCTGTTGTCGTGGTCGCAATGGAACAGAACGATTACGACAACTGGAAACAGAAAAAGGTAGAACTCCAGAAACAAGGCAGCGACGATAGCGACCAAAGCCACGAACAATTGGTCTCCAAAGGCTCTGAGGTCTATGCCAAAAACTGCTCGACCTGCCACATGGAAAACGGCGCGGGTATCCCAGGAGCGTTTCCTGCCCTAACAAATAGTGCTGTAGTCAATGGGGATATCATCGCGCAAGCCAATTTGATCTTGAACGGGAAGAACGCCATGCCGGCATTCGGAAAACAATTAAATGCATCTGAATTGGCCGCTGTGATTACCTTTACCAGAAACGGCCTGGGCAATTCAAAGGGCGACGAAATCCAGCCCAAGACGATAAAATCGCTTTTATCGGGTGAAAAAGTTGAAGCCCCATCCATGCCAAAAACTGCGGAAAAAGCTAAAACCGTATCCCCAAGCGCAAAGCCTAAACCCGAAGACAAAGCGGTAAAACCGGCAGGGAAAGAGGCCGCCAAGGAAAAGCCACAACCAACTTCAGCTAAAGCAGAAGCCAAGAATGACGACGTGGAAAACGTCCAATTTGCGGGAGACAAATTCTATCCCCAAACACGGGTAACAGATAAGCCGCCAACAGAAAGTGAGCAGTTGAAAACCGCCAAGGCATCCGATGCCAAACCCACAGAAAGCAAACCACATACTGGTGATAAAGCCAGTTTGGACGAGTTAGTAGTTAAGGGTGCGGCAGTGTACGAGAAAAATTGCCAATCTTGCCATCAAAAAGACGGTGCCGGAATGCCCCCGATGTTCCCAGCATTGAAAGGCAGCCCACTGGTGACAGGCAAAATTGATGACCAAGTACAGCTTATGCTCAAAGGCAAAGGCGTAATGCCCGCTTTCGGCAAATCCTTAAGCGCGGACGATTTTGCGGCCGTACTTGCATTTACACGGAATAAGCTGGGGAACTCCGTCGGTGATTTCAAACAGCCCGCGGACATTAAAGCTTTGCAGTAATACGGCTTGAGCATTTGGATAGTTTATTTTGACGCTAAATTTAACCCTAACGATATTGAAGGTGTTAATTAAGTGTTGCTAATTTTAGAAAAAAAGAGGAATTAATATGTCTGCCGTTGTAGCTGAACATGATAAGCATCACGACCATAGCCATGATGACCACGATCATGGCCCGATAAAAGGCTGGATAAGATGGATAGTAACGACCAACCATAAAGACATCGGGACGCTTTATCTCGTCTTTGCATTGGCCATGTTTTTTGTCGGCGGCATGATGGCGCTGGTCATCCGTGCAGAATTATTTGAACCGGGTTTACAGTTTGTCGAGCCCCAGTTTTTTAATTCCATGACCACCATGCATGCCTTGGTTATGGTATTCGGTGCGGTCATGCCCGGTTTTGTCGGCTTGGCCAACTGGATGGTGCCGATGATGATAGGTGCGCCCGATATGGCGCTGCCACGCATGAACAACATGAGTTTCTGGATGCTGGTCGCCGGTGTGTTACTGCTCGCCAGCACCCTGTTTATGGAAGGCGGCGCACCTGCCAGCGGTTGGACATTATATCCGCCTCTGGTCTTACAGACGGGCAAGGCCTTGCCATTTGCCGTATTCTCGGTGCACTTGCTGGGTATTTCGTCCATCATGGGCGCAATCAATATCATTGCGACAATATTCAACATGCGCGCCCCTGGCATGACATTAATGAAAATGCCACTGTTTGTTTGGACATGGTTAATTACCGCCTTTTTATTGATCGCGGTTATGCCTGTGTTTGCCGGGGCGGTAACTATGCTGCTGACGGACAGGTTTTTTGAAACCAGTTTCTTTGATGCCGCTGGCGGTGGCGACCCTGTCTTGTATCAACACATCTTCTGGTTCTTTGGGCACCCTGAAGTGTACATCATGATCCTGCCGACTTTCGGCGTGGCTTCGACGATCATCCCAACGTTTGCCAGAAAACCTTTATTCGGCTATAGCTCGATGGTTTACGCAACCGCCGGTATCGCATTTTTGTCGTTTATCGTATGGGCGCACCACATGTTCACTGTCGGCATGCCAATGGCGGGCGAACTTTATTTCATGTACGCCACCATGCTGATCGCCATACCGACTGCCGTAAAAGTGTTCAACTGGACGGCTACCATGTGGAAAGGGGCCATGACGTTTGAAACCCCAATGCTGTTTTCAATCGCGTTTGTCGCCTTATTTACCATAGGCGGATTTACCGGCTTGATGATGGCTATCGCGCCCTCTGACTTCCAATATCATGACACTTATTTCATTGTCGCCCATTTTCATTACACATTGGTGCCTGCTTCAATATTCATGCTGATGGCTGCCGGTTACTACTGGTTACCGAAATGGACAGGGCACATGTACAACGAAAAAATTGGCCAGTTACATTTTTGGCTGTCTGCGGTTTCGGTCAATATCTTGTTCTTTCCCCAACATTTCTTAGGGTTGGCCGGTATGCCCAGAAGGATTCCCGATTATGCCGTGCAATTTGCCGATTGGAACATGATCTCCAGCATCGGCGGCTTTATTTTCGGGTTTAGCCAGTTATTGTTTTTGTACATCGTCATCGATACGATCAAAGGCGGCACTGGGGAACCAGTATCGGACGAAGTTTGGGAAGACGCGCACAAACATAGTTTAGAGTGGACATTGCCGTCCCCTCCCCCATACCATACGTTTACTACACCACCGACGGTGATCCCCACTGAGCATTTTTAAAATGGGGGTTAGTGAAATTGTTGTGCTCTGGATAAGTTATTTTTCACAAAATGACTTATCCAGGTGAAGAAGATGAACATAAAAACTAAAAATGCATTGACTGCATTAGCATTGTTTATCCTTGCAGCCAGTATTTATGTGCTTGCAGTACTAAAAGTGCTTTCTAAATGAATAACGACGTTAAGGAAAAGAATGCCAAATTAGTGCGAACATTGGTTTTTGTAGTTATCGGCATGTTCGGGTTCGGCTTTGCTTTGGTGCCTCTTTATGATGTGTTTTGCGATATTACCGGGATCAATGGCAAAATTGGCCCTAAAGGGGCAAACAAAGAAATCAGCTACCAAGTCGACAAGAGCAGGGAAATTACTGTTGAGTTCATGACCTCCTTGAATGAATCGACCCCCATGGTATTCCGTCCTGAAACCACAAAATTAAAGATCCATCCGGGCGAGTATTATAAAGTGAATTTTTATGCCGAAAACAAAAAGGATGAACCCATGGTTGCGCAGGCCATACCCAGCATTTCACCAGGGTTAGCCGCCGGGCATTTTACCAAAACAGAATGTTTTTGTTTTACAGAACAAAGTTTTAAAGCACGGGAAAAAAAAGTTATGCCCGTCCGTTTTGTAGTGAGCCCAGAATTGCCTTCGCAATACAAAACGATTACGCTGGCTTACACATTTTTTGATAAAACTGAAAAATTGCATAATCAATAGAGAGGAAGTTATGTCTACGAGTGGAACCTATTACATTCCGCATAAAGCAACTTGGCCGGTTCTGGCTACCGCCGGTTTGGCAACGATGCTAGCGGGGTTCGCAAACTATCTAAATGGCTCGCCAGTAGGCTCGACCATCATGATGGTCGGTTTTGCCATCTTGATAGTTATGCTGGCCGGTTGGTTTACCCTGCAAGCGCACGAAAGCGAAACCGGGATGTACAACACCCAAGTCGGCATTTCTTTCCGGATGGGCATGATGTGGTTCATTTTCTCGGAAATCATGTTCTTTGGCGTCTTCTTCGGGACATTATGGTACACAAGGAATTTATCCGTGCCTTGGTTAGGTGGGGAAGGCACTGGTGCGGCAACAAAAGAATTGCTTTGGCCTTCGTTTGAGGCTGGCTGGCCGAGTAACGGCCCAAAACACTTAGTCGACGGCAAACCCGACGGTGGCGAATTCGAATCGATGGGTGCTTGGGGCTTGCCTTTTCTCAATACCTTATTGCTCCTATCCAGTGGGGTAACGGTCACATGGGCGCATCACGGACTTTTGGCAGGTAAACGCGATCAACTCATAAAAGGTTTAATAGCAACTGTCACTTTAGGTTTCTTGTTCGTGCTCTGTCAAGCGACCGAATACCATGAAGCATACACTGAAATGGGCTTGACCTTGGGTACCGGCATTTACGGCTCCACCTTCTTCATGTTGACCGGTTTCCACGGACTTCACGTATGTATAGGGGCGATTATCTTGAGCGTAGTCCTTTTCCGCAGTTGGAAAGGCCATTTTAAACCGGAAAACCATTTTGCCTTTGAAGCAGCGGCTTGGTATTGGCACTTTGTTGACGTTGTTTGGTTAGGCTTATTTATCTTTGTTTACATGATATGAAGTCTGGCTTAGCTTAGCTTTCTTTTCTAACACTGTTGACGGAATCGGGGCATCCCAATGCGCTAGCATTCCGTCAAATTCACTGCAAGGCCGCCGCGCGAAGTTTCCTTATACTTGGTTTTCATATCGGCGCCGGTTTCACGCATGGTCTTGATCACCTTATCCAAGGACACGAAATGTGTTCCGTCCCCGCGCAAGGCGATGCGCGCAGCATTAATGGCTTTTACCGAACCCATGGCATTCCGCTCGATACACGGGACCTGGACTAAACCTCCCACTGGGTCACAGGTCAAGCCAAGGTTGTGTTCCATACCGATTTCGGCTGCATTTTCAACTTGTTCAGGCGTACCTCCCAAAACCTCCGCCAGCGCGCCTGCCGCCATGGAGCAGGCAACGCCGACTTCGCCTTGGCAACCGACTTCGGCGCCGGAAAGTGAAGCGTTTTCCTTATACAAAACGGCAATCGCTGCGGCCGTCAATAAAAACCGGATTACCCCGTCTTCATTAGCCTCTTTACAAAAACGCCAGTAGTAATGCAAAACTGCCGGTATGATGCCTGCTGCACCGTTAGTCGGCGCGGTCACCACCCGCCCGCCTGCTGCGTTTTCCTCGCTGACGGCTAACGCAAACAGGTTGACCCAATCCAATGTCCCTACCGGAAGGCCAGGGGTTTGCCGAGGGATTGCCCCAGTCAGCTGCTGGTAAAGATTTGCTGCCCGGCGTTTGACTTTCATGCCGCCCGGCAAAATGCCCTCGGAATGCATGCCGCTCTCGACGCAATCCTGCATTACCTGCCAAATCCTTAGCAGCTTACTGCGTATATCTTGTTCGCTACGCCACGTTTTCTCATTGTCCATCATCAATGTACTGATAGGCATTTAATTCTCGGAACAAAGCTTTAATAGACCATCCGCAGATTTAAACGGATATGGAAGCTGGGTCTCGTCATCCGTCAGCCGGTCTGATGCTGCGTTACTGCCTGTGACAACGAAGCCACCGCCTACTGAATAATAATCTTTGTGCAAGATCACAGCCCCAGTGTTATCAAATACGGTAAAACGCATTCCATTGGAATGAAAAGGGAGGACTTTACGACAGAATTGCAAGTCCATTTTTTCGTCGAAACGCAACGGATATCGCCCCAACAAAGCAATCTGTCCAGCCTTTCTGATGGCTTCCAACCTGGAAGGGATAACTGTTGGGTCGATCGAATCGGGCGCTTCCCCCTCCAGCCCTAACATGACTGCCTTATCGGTGCCGTGGCCTTTTCCTGTCGCGCCTAACGAGCCGTACAATTCGACGGTTAACCTATCAACCTTACCGATGAAACAGGATTGTTCCAGCCCTGCGGCAAATTGCATAGCCGCCAGCATCGGGCCTACCGTATGGGAACTGGACGGGCCGATGCCTATTTTAAAAATCTCGAAGACGCTGATTGCCATAATTAATACAGGGTAAAAAACACCATATAGGAAGGTTGACGTTTGACAAACCACTAAGGTTCCATCAAAGTTATTTTAGGACAAATCGATAAAAACTTAGGTTTTGGTTGGGGCAATTTTACAAACCCAAAAAGGCTTGCCAGTAATTACATTAACAGCGATTGCACCATAGCTACGAAGATATTTCCCATACAATGGGTGGTGTGTTGTAGCCATTTTATGCATGTATTTTTACAGCTCTTTTAATAAATTGAGTTTCCTAATTTTTTTTTGGGATATTTTAAGTTTACACTTACCATGTACGGCCAAGCCCGGTTAGAATTGGCTAGGTTAGCCTAAAACCGGTGCAGGTGAAAAAATGGCAATGTTGGCGCTAACAGCTTTTTTCTAATTTTGAGTCTTGCACCCCACACAACTTGAACCTATATAACCCATGAACGCCGAACCCTGCACTTACGTCATCTATGGCTCGACGGGCAACC
>CAYSYU010000002.1:0-257217 GCA_964435245.1 uncultured Methylomagnum sp. | reverse complement strand
CTTATCTCGTAGAAGACTTTCACCTCCTATCCTTTGCCAGCTTGTCCTGGCGCACCCCATTTTGGGTCTTTTATATTACATTTTAATGTCAGATATCCTGCGTATTTTTTAACCAAACCACTGAATAGACAAAGCCCGGTCATTTTTTATCCATCAATCCCCATGACATGCTAAGCGCTTTTTGTTGCTATAAGTAAATCGGTTACGTTATATTTGAAAATGTTCTTTTCGCGATTTCCAGACGACGTGTTTAGAAACCAAGCTACCTTAGGACATCAACATTTCCCTTACAACTCAAACCATTAAATACCGGGTATGAAACCAGAAAGCCGTAAGCGCCCAATCCGCCCCTTGTTCAGCATGGATTTACTGCCATAGTTCCGATATAGCCCTAGATGACTAATGCGATGGTAGCTAAGCGATCCAAAATTCGGCCTGTTTTCCTTTACTGTGACGCGCAACCGCCGTTATTCCGATACGGCTGCGCGGTACTGGCAGTGGCCTTAGCCATAATTGCGACCCTCTATATTCCGGCAATAGGACAGCGGGCCGTATTCCTGTTCTTTTTTTTCGCGACTATCCAGAGCGCATTTTGGTTCGGGTTGTATCCGGGAATTCTCGCGATGTTTTTATCCCTTATCGCAGTTAATGCCCTTATTATGCTGCCGACCTGGGGTTCAAATCCCCAAGAGGCCCTTATTTTAAACGCGGGCTATAGTATTTTAGCCGCTGTTTTCATCGCCACAATCAACCTCCATCGGAACTTAACCGCCGCATTACTGGAAAAGCAGCAAGATTTGGACCATGCCCAAATGATAGGGCATACCGGCAACTGGCGGTTAGATGTGCGCCGTAATAAATTGCGCTTGTCTGACGAAAACCACCGAATTTTCGGAATCCCCAAAGGAACGCCGCTGACATATGAGACTTTTCTCGCCACCGTACATCCGGAAGACAGGGATTACGTCGACTGTAGATGGCAAGCCGCCTTACACGGCGAGCCGTACGACATTGAACACCGGATTATCGTAGCGGGTAAAGTGAAATGGGTACGCGAACGGGCCGAACTGGAACATGATAGCAAAGGAAATTTACTGGGTGGGTTCGGCACCACGCAGGACATTACCGACCTTAAGCTGATCCAGCAGGAACTATTGGAAAACCGGCGGCGCTATGCCGGGATAGTCGAGTCGTCATTGGATGCCATGATCACTGTCGATGCCGACCGCCAAATCCTGTTATTCAATCCCGCAGCGGAAAAAATGTTCGGTTGCAATGCTGAAGAAGCACTTGGGCGGAATTTCGAGTGTTTTATCCCGGAACGTTTTCGCCATGCCCATGGAACGCATGCCGACTCTTTCGGGGATACTGGCGTCATCAACCGTAAAATGGGCAAACTCGGTGCGGTTATGGGCTTGCGTACCAATGGCGAGGAATTCCCCATTGAAGCATCTATTTCACAGTGCGAAATTAATGGCAAGAAATTGTTTACCACCATCATGCGGGATATTACCGAGCAAATACAAGCCAAGCAAGCGTTGCAAAAGAGCGAGGAAAGGCTTGCGCTCGGCGTACAAGTCGCAGGCTTGGCGTTGGCGGAAGTAGACTATACCACCGGGTTGAGCCATCTCACCGCCCAGGCGGCACAACTGCTTGGCCTGGGCGAAACCGAAATGGTGCTGCCGCGTGCGGCAGTCCACGCGGCATTCCACCCCGATGACCGGGCGGAATTACTGCGCCGTATCGACGAATGCCTGAATCCTGATGGTGGCGGCTGGTTCGATATGCACCATCGCATACTCCTGCCCGATGGGGCCGTGCGTTGGTTGCACGTGCGTAAGCGGGTAACATTCTCGGGTGAAGGCAAAGCGAGCCGCCCCCTGCGCGCCACGCTGGCGATTCACGACATCACCACGGAAAAGCAATCTGAGGAAGTTGTTATTGCTAGCGATACCTTCGTACGCAGCGTACTTAATTCGCTACCCGAACACGTCGTCGTGCTGGATGCCGACGGTACCGTTAGCGCCGTAAACGGGCCATGGGAGCGTTTCTCAAGCGAAAATAACGGCGCGCCCCATCCTGTATCCTTGGGGGAAAATTATCTGGATGTTTGCCGCCGGTCTTCAACAGCAGGCGATCCCTACGCAAATCAGGAGTTAGTTGGCCTGGAAGACCTGTTTGCCGGTCGTCGGCAGGACTTCGTCATGGAATACCCTTGCCACACCCCAAGCCTAACACGGTGGTTCCTGTTGCATGCTAAACGTGTACGCGAAGGTTTTGAAGGCGTCATCCTAAGCCGCGTGGATATTACCGAGCGCAAGCAAACCGAAGAAGAATTGCATAACGCCTTAGCGCGGTTAGGCCTTATCATCGATGAAGTGAAAGCCGGCTACTGGGATTGGGACCTGAAAACGAACAAGCTTTTTTTATCTCCGGAATGGAACAAGCAACTCGGCCTGGACAAAGACGATTCGCTCATTAATTGGAACCGGAATAATGACCGCCTGCATCCGGACGACCGGGCTTTCGTGAAAGAGGCGACTGATAATTTTATTGCCGGCCGGGAACCGAATCTTGAATTGGAATTCCGTCTGCGCCATAAAGACGGTTCATACCGCTGGATCCATTCACGCGGGGCATTGTTGTGCGACCAAAATAATGAACCCTTAAGGTTGCTGGGGTTAAACTTGGATATTACGGACTACGTACGGGATAAGGAACTGAAAGAAAACCGCGAGGCCATTGAAAAATCGTTCCGCTTATATGTCGCCAGCCAAACAGCGGCGGCTATTGCGCATGAACTGAACCAGCCGCTTACCGCCATTTCTTATTATGCCTATGCAGCTAAAGAATTGGTGAAATCCAACAACCCTAATCCGCAAAAGCTCGCCAATGTCATGGAAAAGTGCGGTAAACAAGCCCAACGCGCCGGCGATGTGATAAAACAATTACTGGCCTTCCTGCATAAAGGCGAAACTGTCGTTGAACCTTTGGATATCAATAAGTCTGTCAATTTCGCGCTCGATATCGTCAATTCAAACAGCCACCAATATAATTTTACTATTGAACTGGATCTTGCCGACGGCTTGCCATTAGTTACAGCCAATGCACTGCAAATCCAAAAAGTACTGATCAATTTAATGACCAATGCCCTTGAAGCGATGAATGAAAGCGGAAGCAGCACAGGAACAGTGACGGTGACAACCTGCCGTTCGCCCGCCGAGCCGTTTATGGTACAGGTATCGGTGCGCGACAGCGGGATAGGCGCGCCAGATATCGACGCATTGAACAAAATGTTCCAGCCCTTTTATACCACCAAATCCACAGGGTTGGGCATGGGCTTAGCCATCAGCCGTGCTTTGGTCGAAGCCCATGGTGGAAAAATGTGGGCTGAAAATAATGTTGAAGCCGGCATCACTGTCTACCTTACCTTACCTTTCGTGCCATGAACACTAAACCCTGCGTCTTTGTTGTCGATGATGACGAAGCCGTCTGCGACGGCCTTGAGATGGTAATGGAAACCGTCGGCCTGACTTACCGGATTTTTAGGAGCGCCGAGCTTTTCCTTGAGAACTACGACCAGGAAACGCCAGGTTGCCTTGTATTGGATATCAACATGCCGGGCATGAACGGCGACGAATTGCAAGCCGAACTTATCCGCCGCAATATCCGCTTGCCGGTCATTTTCCTCACCGCATTTGGCGACATTCCCACAAGCGTCCGCACGATCAAGGCAGGTGCAGTGGATTTTCTGACAAAGCCCGTCGAAATCAAGCAATTGATCGAACGTATCCAAAACGTGTTGGAGCAAGAGAACCAACTGATTGAGCAAAATAAAGGCGTTAGGGATTTGCGTAAGCGCATAGACTCCCTAACTCACCGGGAAATGGAGATATTGGTTTTGGTGATTGAAGGGCGCGTAAATAAGGAAATAGCCCAACAACTGGGCATCAGTTTCCGTACCGTTGAGCTTCACCGTACCAATATTTTAAGGAAAGTCGGGGCAGGCAATTTTTTGGAATTGGTCCGTCAGTGCGAAGCCAGCCATATCTCCATCGGACAAAAAAACGAAACTTCATGATACGGTTCCGTTAATCAATGGTAAGTCTTCTAGGCTGAAGGGCCTGGGTAAGAATTTACCTCCTTAAAGTTTCAATATTCCCCTTTTGTAGGGGGTACGGAAAGCATCAATTATTGACTATTGATTCGGCCTTATGAAGTTTTAACTCCCGTTTTCCCTTGTGCCCATTGGGTATTGAGCCCGTCGGAAGGCGCATGTGCTTCGACAAGCTCAGCACGAACGGTTCAATCTTTAAAGGGCCGAATCTATAGGTGTTTTCCCCTACGCGTTTGCACGTATGTTAATTTCCCTATTTATTCATTCTAATATGCCTTAAGTGCAATTCCCAAATAGCTTAACGAGCCCACGGAGGCAATAACCTTATGGTCAATGTTGAGCGTTACCCCGCAGGTTTTGGGAATCGCCTTTTTCTTTTACGGTGACGCGTATTGCTTGGATTGGCGTCATCCAGTATTGAATCACTTTAATCCAATAGGAGTTGTTTGATGGATAAGGATTACGGAACTTACGAAATTGTTAAAATCATCCCTGATTTTAGGCTTCTTGATGCCAAGTGTGCCCAGCGTAATTATTGCACCAACCACGGCGAAGCCTTGGCGTCCGGTTATTATGTCGTTTCCTGGCCAGATGTTGTCCAAATAAGGCAATTTAACGAACAGGCTGCCTTTCATGGGCCGTTTAAATACCGCAAACAGGCATTGACATTTCTCTATGCTATGCATAAGCACAAGTATAGGTTGATAATGTCGCCCCAGAAACGACCTATCACCGCTTCGGATGTTAACCGATTGGAAGGGCAGAAAGTCGCCTGACTTATTCGAACGGTTGAAGTTAAATGTTGATTATAAAAACTTTTATGATACCTACTGAGTGAAAATATGTCAGCTGTAATGGAAATACACAATAAAAAAAGTGAATCAATCAGCAATAACGTGGAAGCTATAAATGCGCTTTGTATTATAACCGATAAACCCTGCGTTTTTATCGTTGATGATGACGATGCTGTACGCGATGGCCTCGAACTGGTTATCGAAACCCTCGGCATTGATTGCCGGACTTTTGACAGCGCAGAAAAATTCCTGGCCAGTTATCGCCATGGGATGACCGGTTGCCTAGTGCTCGACTACAGCTTGCCCGGCTTGAATGGCCTCCAACTGCAAGACGAACTCAACATTCGCAAAATACTGTTGCCGATTATTTTCCTCACCGCCCATGGGGACGCGCCTATGGCTGACCGGGCCATGAAGGCCGGAGCATTCGGTTTTTTGATGAAACCCGTCCAAATAGAACTGTTGCTCGAAAAAATCCAGGCAGCGGTGAAACATGGGGGTTAAGGTAATTGTCCCTAGGCTGATATCGGCTAAGGGTAAGAATTTCTAGCGTTGTTTCTAAGTAAGGGATGGTTATTGAAATCGCTTTAGTCTATAGCGCAAAAATCGGGCACAGCCAACATTTCCATCACAGTCGATCAAGTACCCAAACGGGCAGGACATGCCCCTAATTAACATTACTTATAGATACACGAATTTAAGCTCAGGGTAATTCATCAGCCAATTTTTAAAATCGCTTTTTAAAATAACGGCAAAGACGGTTTTTGCAACGGTAATCACTGAAAGATCCCTGATTTCATCGGTAAGTAACGCTATTTTGCCGAAACCTGACCGGGGTTCCTGTATTTGGAAACTGACTTCCTTATGGTTCCAATCATCACCGCACACTATCTTCACTTCACCTGAAAAAATGATGAAGACAGTGTTGGCCTTGTTGCCTTCAAAACCTAATACCTCTTTCCTTAGGTACCTTACTGTTTTGGCTTTTCCCATAAGGTGGGTCAGGGCATTTTCAGGTATGTTTGACAAAAAAGGGACGCTCTTCGCCCGGGATTCTGCCTGTTCAGCTTTCATCGATAAAAATTGATGCACCTTGTCCTTGATCCCCGCCTGACTTTCCATTAGTTCAATATTTTTCATGGCTAATCCCCTCCGCTAGTGTTTAAAGTACCGATTAAAATATAAAGGCATCGTTATTCCATAGCGATTGAATCTGCCCCTATTTGTGCTTTTGGGTTTTCAGTAAAACTTCCCCCAAGCAATGAAATCAATTCCTCGCAAGGGATAACGCCAATTGGTTGATCCCGGACAAAATCCGCCAAGTTTGTTATTTTTTGCCAATTCGACCTATCATTGACAAAATGAAAAGCCAATAAAAACAGTTCGGCGAGTTTTTGCCCGCGATCCGGTTTACTGGGAATGAAACATTCCGCGTATTTATGGACAAGCTCGATATCCGAACTGCCTCCGTAGAAATGTAAAGCATCCAGGTGAATCAAATTGGAATTAAAGGGCTCGCCATCGCGTAATGCAAGATATTTTGCTTCAGCCAGCGGCCCGGACAGGAGGTTCATGACATCAGCCTCAAACGCGCAACGGTATTCTGCTTGTTGAAACCAAGAAAGCGTCTGGGTGGCATCGGCAAAGGGTAACGCTAAATCCTGGATTAACCGCCCCCCTTCCACTTGGGCAGTGTATTTGCTATAAATCCCTGCAAATCGATCAATTCGTTGCTTATTAGGTACCTGTGGCTTGATTACGATTTGGAAATGCACTTCTGGCATTAACTTTTGCTGGTTACCAAGATAAATGGCTGCGGCATGCCCTGCCTGATGATAAGCGTTTCTCCAGCCAATGGCTATGCGGCTGTCTGGTTGGACTTCAAACTTTATATATTTCTGGTTCATTGTAGTCTCATTTATTGTCGATGGTGGCTAACGGCCATATCACTGCACCACATGCCCTGCGTTAAAAGTAAGGGCACCGGCAACTGCGGCGCCAGTACCTCGTCAAGTTTTATCGTTTAAACGGTTTTCTTACTTGCAGCTCGGGCAAACCGTCGTATTCCTGATACTGCCCATCGGCATTAACCAAATTCTAGACAACCCTTACTGGACACATTAATTTCCGTGCCCATCCCATAAAATAGGGATGTTAAGCCTGTTCCACGCCAACCACCTTCTGCTTCAGTGCAGCCATACAGCCCATAGTTCGGTTCAAATCCAATTGCTTTATTCACTTAAAGCAATGTCCACACACTTTCATAGCCGTTATGGACATTTACCGCCACTTCAAGTGCAGAACTTTTGCACCTTTTAGCCGTTTAATTATTTACTCCATTTTGCACCCAATCCTTGCTTGCCCACTTGCGTTAACTACACCTAGGATGCGACTTGCACATGCGCGATGTTTTTACAGTGAATGTATTTAAGTACAAAAAACTAAGGATTAAAATACGTGTGAACTCGTATGTGGTAACACATAGAGATTCCTTTACTTATTGATTTTTTTACTAATTTTAATACCCCTTTGAACTGACAAATCCCCTGAAATTGAAACTCAAAGTAACGCCTCAATTTCAGCGCATTCCTGGGCATCCAACTCAAAGCTAAAGATTGCCAGGTCTTCTTGCATATGGGTTTCTGAAGTTGTCCCCGTTAACGGGACAATACCAACCTGGGTCAAATACCTGAAAAAAACCTGTGCCGGACTCTTTTGGTGTTTGACGGCAAGGTTTTGTAAGTTGGCATTTCCTAGCACATTAGGATTGGCGGTCAACGTCCAGAAACCTTGATAAATTACCCCATATTGCTTACAAAAATCCCGGATAGTGCGGTCATACCCAGTCCTGTCATAAAAGCGGTTCTGGATAACAGCGGGCTTTACCTTGGCGAAGTTGTACAAACTCTCCAATGTCTTTAAGTCATAACAATTGCTGATCCCTAATTGTTTAACAACGCCGTCATGAACCAAGCCCTCCATCGCCTGCCAAGCCTCATGGGTCTGTTGTTGGCTGGGCAGCGGGGAATGCAACACCAGGCAATCCAGGTAAGTTGCCTGTAGATTATCGAGGGAAACCTGGAACGATTGCTTAACCTGAGCGCTTAAGTCCGCTTTGGGGTCGTAGGGAACCCTGTTGGGGTCTTGGCCGTCCAAAGGGGTAAACTTGGTCTGCAAATATAACTCAGGCCGGGTTAACAAGCCTCGGTTTAAACAAGCCGCAATACCTTGGCCGACCCCCGCTTCATGGTAATGTTTAGGTTGGCAAGCAGTGTCAATGCCGCGAAAACCTAATGTTAGGGCATTTTCAACCAATCCTGCCGTGCGCACTTCTTTCCAGGCGGTACCGTAAATCAGCTTAGGGATTTTGACGCCGTGGGCGGTCATGATGAAAGTGTTTGGCTTCATAATTCTTCCTTACAACAGGCCAATATTTAGGGATAACGTATTACCCTAAAAAGAGCATTTGAATCAAGTGGAATTCCGTTTGTGCTGAGTCCAGTCGAAGGGTGAACGGATTTTTGACAGTTCAACTGCTCCTTTTAGGATTGCCGATCCTGTTCAGCCCATTTATTGATTCGGCCTTGTGAAGTTTTAACTTCCGTTCGCCTTGAATCTGTCGAAAGGCTTATGTGCTTCGACTCGCTCAGCACGAACGGTTCAAACATTAAAGAGCCGAATCAATAGCATACCATTTTTTGCTGTTAATCTAACATCTATAATCATGATATTTACACTTTCCTTTTTGTAAAAAAGGCCAAAATATACCTGAAAAGTAAAATCCAAAGTCGAAAGTAACGGATATATAAATACATGGGCTTCAGTTAGCACTCTAAATGTCAATTTAGCACTGGCATTTTTCACTCCTTAACGGTAAGGAGTGTGTGACAAAAAACTCGGATGTCCCCTCTTTAAGGATATTCCATGATGTTTATCGGGATTGCCCTAAGCTGATCCGTTTCCAGCGATGTTATTTACGCTTTACAATTCGCCAAAAAACTCCTGTTATTCCAGCACTAAAGCCATTTCCTGTTCGGTTTTGCCCGGATAATCCGCATGTCTCTTATCAAGGACAAACAATTCATTTTCCCGGGGTAGCGCATTGTAAATGCTGAACTGGCTCGGCGGAGTCACTACAGGATCGGTCAACGCCGCCGCTACATGCACAGGGCATTTGATACTTTGTGCGGCGGCCGCGGCGTCATAATAGCTTAATACGGCAAGGCTGTTGCCATGTTCGCGCTGGTAATCCTGCATTGCCGCAACACTACCCCAGGTCGGCAATTGGAGACGCAGGGGATGGTTGCCGAAACTGGGCACATTGAAATGAGCACGTGGAATCCGAGTATCCCAGGGCAATGCTAAAGCGCCGATACCGCACCCGAAGCTGAGGCCGAAATATGCCAGGTGGCCTGTCGCAGCGGGAAACAAATTGAGCAACGCAGAAACAGCAAGCCACAGGTCTTCCACGCACCCGCCAAGGATGTACTGGTCTCGATTGTCGATGTTGTGCAAAACATGATAGCTAGGATTTTCTGAAATCGACGCACATCGGCTCCGTGATAGCTCGCGAAAACAAGGAAACAATAAAGCTGCACCTTGAAAAAGTAAGTTGAAATCCGGCTCTTCCCGGCCTCCGTAGCCATGCCCTACAACAATGCCTCGTTTTACCGGCATATTTTGGGGAATCAAAACCCAACCGCCGATCTCAAAACCGTCTGTTGAGCGGTAAGATAAGTCGTAACAGTCGTAGCCACGACCAGAACTACGGCTAAGTTTTATGCTCTGGTGCGGGTCTAATTTCATCGCCCGATCATAGCGCACCTGCCAGAATGCAGCGAAACCTTCAGGTTGTTGCGGAGGCGCTACATGCCGAGGGTATATCCGTAAGCGGGGTCGAAGTCGGCCATATAATGAAGCGATTATGATTTTTTGAATACAGACGTACGGCGGTTTTATCCACGGGTTTTAGACGCGCAAGCAAACCGCCATGCTAGATAATCGCCAGACCAAAAAACAGCTTGGGGAAATACGGGTATCAAACAACCTCGTACGCTCCATTTACGGCGTATTGCCTAGCGGCGAATACGCGATACAGCCATACAATTTATCCACCATATGTCTGTAGAAATTAACCTAACGCCCTCGATCTTGATAAAGTTCACGAAGCTGTTCCTGCCGTTGCCTTTCACGTTCTGCGTCAATTCTGCGCTGCTCTTCAAGCCTTCTTTCAAGTTCCTGACGGGCAATTTCCCGCTCCTTGCCTTCTGCCTGACGCTGTTCAAGCTGTTTTTCAAAGCGTTCACGGGCTTGTTGTTCCCGTTGTTCTCGCTGGAAATCCATATATTTTTCTCTTAGGCCTTCGACCCTATGTACTTCTGACCAAGCGGGCTTTCCAGTTGTGCTGGTTCCAGGCGGAGATAGGGTCAAATCCAGTGAATTATGCTTAGTTGGAGCGCGAGGATCGTTTGCACCCACGTCACGCTCAATTTCACCCCGGCGTGTCATTTCAGCAATTTCCGCGTGACGCATCTGCCTATATCGCTCCAACTCGGCTTCTAGCCGCCGTTGCTCTTGCTTGATGACTTCCTGTCTATTTAATTCTTCCTTAAAGGATTCCTGGCGGCGAGCCTCTTCCTGTTTAATGGCTTCTTGCTTTTGCTGTCCTTCCTTTTCAAATTGCTCCTCTTTCTGTGTCGCTTCTTTTTTCTGAATTTCTTCCTTCTCAAATGTAATCTTTTTTTCCTCTTCGGCCTTAATCAAGGCCTCCTTGTAATGTTCTCTTTTTAGCCGTTCGATTTCCTGCTGATGCTGCCAGAGTTGTTCTGCCTGCCTTTGAGCTTCCATCCTTAACGCATCCGCCGCTTCACGATGCGATTTTGCCAAATCCCAATTCGCCTCGACATTGGCGTTAAAAATCTTTATATTGATCCCTATGCCAACCTTCAAGTGATCTGGTCTCATGCTAAATAACTCCAGGGTAAAGGAACAAAATGTCAATCTCGATTGATGACACAAAGAATCCAGGCTTAGACGAAAGACTCCGTACTGTAATAGGGCTGTCTATCGTTGACAAGGACTTCCGCGCTCGGTTGATCCGAGAGCCAAAAGTTGTATTTGAGGAAATCGGTGTCACTGTTCCAGAGGGTTGGAATCTGATTGTGATTGAAAACCCACCCCAAACTTTCACGTTGACCATTCCTGCATTTCCATCTGAAACTTAAGAAACCGTATCCTGAATTTTGGACGAAAATTCAGGATCGCCATAGGCAAACACTTTCTTGAGTTTGGCAGGCCGGGTATCACGCGCGAAGACGAGCTGATAGTTGGCATAATCCGGCCCGACTAGGTCGGCGGGTTCAACCATCAATTGCCTTGAGCCGTCAATGATACTCTCCATATATCCAAGCTCTTCGGATAGCCTCTTGGCTGTACCGTCATGGGAACTTGGGTTCATGAAGATACGCACGGAACAGCTACCGATCATGCCATTGGCATTGGCATAAGCCTTCTCCAACTGCCCGAGGCTTTGGGCAAACATCCATAGTCGAATACCGTATTGCCGACCGACCTCCAAAGCTTCCTCAACCGGTTTCATGGGACCGAGTCGCGGTAACTCATCGAGCATGAACAATATGGTTTTTTGCCCCGGCGGCGGCAGTTGTTTGAGTAATTGACGCAAGTGCTGGGCAAACAGTACCCGTAGCAGCGGCGCATACGACTCGATTTCGTTCGGCGGAATGCAAATGTAGATCGTCGTATTTGAGCCATCCTGCAACACGTCCGGTGTCCAGTCGCACGTAGCAGTTACCTTTTCGACGCGAGGGCCTTCCCAGATCGCAAGATGGCGGCGGGCGGCATCCAGCACACCTTCCAGTTGTTTGTCCGGCATGGCAGCCAGGGAATTGCCCAAACGACTGAGTGCGGAAATTTCCATGGTATATTTGGCGTCTTCGACAAATTTATCCCAACCCACTTTGGAAACCACATCCACCACCTTCGACATGGAACGGCTGGTTGGCGGATTGTGCAAGACCAGCCAAGCGATGACACCAGCCACCACATCACGGGCGCGGTTTTCCCAGGAAGGATCGTTTAGGTTTTCCGGCACAATCAACAAGTCCGCCATCAAGCGGCACTCTTCCCAAAGAATATCAGGGTCATCAGAAATCAGCGCCAACGGGTTGTAGCGGGCGCTGTCGGCGGGATTAAGCGGATTAAACTTGAAGACAGGGCCAACATGGGCTTTGCGCCAGGCTCTAGTTTTGTCGTAGCACTCGCCTTTCACGTCGAGTACGACAACCGGCCCATGATAGGAAACCAGGTTTGGAAACACATGG
Organism: uncultured Methylomagnum sp.; assembly: GCA_964435245.1. GTDB lineage: Bacteria > Pseudomonadota > Gammaproteobacteria > Methylococcales > Methylomonadaceae > Methyloglobulus. The sequence continues at coordinate 244,966 of CAYSYU010000002.1, read as the reverse complement.
CACTGCGTCTTGCCGCTACCGGGCGGGGAGACGGTGAGTAGTGAGCCTTCTTACCCATACCAGATGCGCTTTCCGGTTTCTGTATCTCCAATGAATACCGAGCCGTTTTTTTCTGCTGCATAAAATACGGAACCACCCACATCGCTATCTGATAGCCAGTTTGAACCGCCTAATATCTTGGATTTAATTTCCTGTACTATGTGGGAATCTGCATACTTTTTTTCTTTTCCGGAAAAAATGGTTAGGAACAATGATATTCCCGTGTTGGGGCTGGCACAATCCCAAAGATTTATTACATACTTGATGGCGTCAAATTCGCTCTTAATAACATGTTTGTCAGCAAAGCCTTGTGATACAAAATATTTGAATACTTTTTTATCGCAGTTCCCTCCGTTATATATAATTGCCATATGTATTTTTGCATCATCTTCTTCTGTAATTATGTCATAAGCATTTAGAAGCCCTGTATACAGAAGAATATCCGCTTCTCGTTGCGTCATTGATGATAGCGATCGCGACAGGGAGAATTTGATTTTAAGTTTGACATCGACTCGTTGAGTTTCCAATTTTACGCTGTCGTTAAATATCATGTCGCCAGTTGTCCAGCTACTGATATTCATTTTATCCTGATAAAACGCTCGTATGCTTTTTTCGCGCTCTGGGGCTAAAGCAGCCCGTTCCGCTTTCTCTTTTTCTTTGAGTTTCTGCTCATCTTCTATGTGCTTCTGTTCGTCTAGCCTGAATTTCTTATACCAGAGGATTATGACAAATATTAATAATATGGTACCGACAACTTTACCAATCTCATTCATCATTTCTCTTAAAGCCTTTTCTTTTTTATTTTTTATAAGGGCATAAAAATCATCTTCTAAGTAATCTTTTGCAACTAGCGTGTTGTAATACTGGTAAGCCGAAGATAATTTCGGATCATAACTACTGTGAGATTCAGTCCAGCCAGACATCCCATTTGCTATCGAAATGATATTTCCAAGCTCTGCCTGAGCACGAACATTCCCCTGGTCAGCAGACTTCTTGATCCCTTCAATCATTTCTATTTCATTGTTCGAAATCTTCCCCAAGGCAAATTGGTAAAGTTTAGGGCTGTCCGCGACAACCAGCATTAAAGCTATAACCGCCATTAATGCTACAACCACCATCGTTTTCCAAATTCTATCGCTGACCATTCCGCCCTTTCCCCTTAAAGTTTTCTTCACGGCAATTTATATGCGTTGTTTGTGGATCATATCAAAGCCTTTTATGGTGGGCACATGCTGTTCGTGCCCACAAAACGAATGCCGCTATCTGCGATGGCTGTGCGGAACACCGCAACTGCCTTAAATGGTGGGCAAAACCGCCTGCCCACCCTACTTAACTGGGATGATGGTATTAAAATCTATCGGTTATGTCCATTCACCTTAACCTACCGGGATTTTCTCTCTTTCGTGGCCGTCCCTTCTGGATAATGGCCACACTTGAAATCCACCCAATAATGGTATAATTTATATACTATGTTCTCATTCGAATTTGACGAAGCCAAGAGCCAAGCCAACTTTTCTAAGCACGGCATCAACTTTATTGATGCACAAATATTATGGCATGACCCCATGTTGTTGGAAATCCCGGCAAAGACGGCAGATGAACCAAGATACCTGGTAATTGGCCTTATCGAGGGAAAACATTGGTCAGCCGTCATTACCTATCGCGGCACTGCTATTCGGATCATTTCTGTCCGTCGATCACGAACTGAAGAGGTAACATTCTATGAAAGCTAATACTTTCGATACACAATTTGACGAGGGCGTTGATGTCACCGCATCCCTCGATTTATCCAAGGCAAAACGCGTTATGCTGGAGCAAAAGCGCGTGAATGTTGATTTTCCTGCGTGGATGGTTGAATCGCTGGATCGGGAAGCAGAAAAAATCGGTGTCACCCGACAATCCATTATCAAGGTTTGGTTAGCCGAACGCCTTGAAGAATCAGTTTCTAAAAAATCAACCAACCGGATATCTTGAAGGTTACCAGATTGCATAGGGGGCAGCCTTGGTGGGCAAAAAACTTACCCACCTTACCAAATTGAAGAAATTTACCTTTTACGCTCTTTCCGCAAGACCTCTCGCAATGCCTCTTTCACGCTGTCGGCTTTAAACCCACGGCGCAGGGTTTCATTGATGAGGGTTTGGTAGCCACGCCCACCCGCCTTAGCCTTGTAAGCTTTAATGACGGACGCATCCAGCATGATGGTAATGCGCTGCTTGCCTAAGTTGAGTTCCGGCAGCACTTGCCCAATGGTCTTTAGTTGGCGGAACGCCTCGTTGGTAAGTTCCGGGCTGTCGTCGTCCGGCACGTCTGCCATCGGTGCGGTGTCCACTGCCGACCAGTTGATTTTATTAGGTTTGGCTGAATATATTTTGTTCGCACCCATTGGCTTTCCTCAGCGAAATAATACGGATTTGGTCGTCGGCTGGGGTGCAAAAAAAACTACCACCATTAATCTTCCCTCGATGGTGTTGTATGCGATAAACCGCCGCTCTGGGTATGTTTTACGGGTGTCTTCAACGACTGCCATCGACTCGTTGAACATCGCTTGCGCCGCCAACAATGGCAAACCACGGGTTTCAATATTGGTTTGGTTTTTTGCGGGGTCGCAAGTGAATTTCATGCTTAATATACATATTATGATATGCCTATTAAGTCGCGCTGGATTGCTGTATTTTACAACTTAACATTTTTTGGCTTCGTTGCCCATGCAGTTGTAAAGCTGTAAAGTCAGTTAGGGTGGGCACAAGCTGTTCGTAACCACGAAACTAATAATCAACGGGCAACCGGGCAACTAAGTCATCCCATTGGATAACAATCTCCGGCAACACGTTGACGCGGGTTTCGCCGCGCAACTCGTAGATTTCGGGCTTGCGGTATTCGGCATCGACCAGGGAGTAAACCGTCATCACCCGGTCTATCGGGTGGATCAGCCAATATTCGCGTACGCCATGCCGTTCATAAATAGTGCGCTTTTTGATTTGGTCGTGGCTGGATGTGGACGGCGACAACACTTCCACCACCCAGTCCGGCGCACCGCGTATCCCACGGCGATCCAGTTTGCTGCTGTCGCAGACCACCATAACGTCCGGTTGCACGACGGTATCGACACGCTCATCCGCTTCATCCTGCTTCGGGAGGCGGACATCTACCGGCGCTATGAAAGCCCGGCAAGGTTTGCCCTGAAGTGCCAGACGTGCTTGCAGATAAATCTACCCTACCATATCTTGGTGCACCAAATCCGATGCCGGGGACATGGCATACGCGATGCCGTCAATCAGTTCATAGCGCATGCCATCAGGCCAAGCCAAATAATCGCCGTAGCAATGATGCTGTGTGCCTTTTAGTGTTAATCCCATGACAGTCTCCTAGCAGGTTGTTGAAAAACTATTGCGCTTACAAATACGGCGTTAAAAATCGGCTCAAAACCCTCATTTACGCCATGTAAACTGCGGTTTTTCGTCGATTTTTGCCTTGTCTTTGCTGCGCTCATTACGTTTTTCAACAACCTGCTAGCGCATTCATGCCGTTATTTGCGATGGCGGGTGTGGAATACTGCAAGCACAAAATGGTGGAAAAAAACCTACTTACCCCACTAAACGATAGTCCTGCCAACTTCATAAGGCGAGCCTAAATGTTTAATCTAATGCAATTGTGCAAGCAATTCAATCTTCCCAAACCCTTTGGCTTTTTCATAATACGTATTGTCGGCGGTAATTAATGTTATGTTGTTAACCAACGCTACGGCATGGTAAAGCGTGTCGAAAAGGTGGTGGTTTAGTACGCTGCAAAAGTTTATCGCTTGCAGATAAACAGCAGGGTTAGTTACAAAAGACATCTTGAGCTTAAGCAAGCCCACCAAGTTATATTCCGCTTCATCCGGTTTTTTAGGCACCAAAACGGCAGCCACTTCCGCAATATAATGGGGCGGCTGGACAAAGTTTTTACGGTTTAACAAGGCAATCGCCTTGTCGCAATGGTCTTCGTGGAAGGAGTACAGGAAGCGTAACGATAGTGGAGCGGAGTACGACGACCCCCGGATAGCCGTAGGGCCGGGCGTTTTGACGGAGTTGTAGCGGGAGCGGAGTCGAAATGCAAGGCCATCCGACACGGCGTCAAGTCATTTGGGCAGCCGTGATGCGCAGCGTACCGGAGGGGAGTTGTGCATCGTGGCGAACCGAGGACGAATCCGGGCAGCCGAAGGCATTGGCGGTCGCGTTAAGTTAAGGCCGCTTGCTTGGGCTGGGATGCCCAAAACAAGCTTTCGCAAAAATAGCGACTCTCTTTTCCCTGCAAAAACCATTTCACCGCTACACTGGCGTCAATTTCATGATATTGTGTCATGTATGCAACTCATCTCGTATTGTACGCACTTCTGTATCAGTCACAAAAGGGGCATGTTTGCGCCTTGCCAATATCCGACCGATAGCGTCGCGGCTTTCCTGGTCTTGTTTGGCGCGATCGATAGCCTCCAACATTAAGTCAGCAACTACCGCGCTCTTGTTTTGGCCTTGGAAAACTTGGTTGAACCTGTCTTTTATATCATCGGGGATAGTGAAGTTCATGGTCGCCATGATTATTCTCCTACCATTGTTGAAAATATCAACAATGGTAGTGATATTGCAGAAAAACCCAACAATCTTTGCTTGGGGTGAAAATACAGCGGGTTAGTTTGGCGGGTCTTGACCCTTTACCAACATAAGCAATGTATTATTGACTACGCACTATAGATTCGGCCTTGTGAAGCATTAAGCTTCCGTTCGCCCTTGTGCCCGTTGGGTATTGAGCCTGTCGAAAGGCAGTGTGTGCTTCGACAAGCTCAGCACGAACGGTTCAGACATTAAAAGGCCGAATCAATAAGAAGTTAAAGCCTTACCTTTACTGATTTTTGCAATTCCAGTAGTATTTAAACTTTGGCGTTAAACTTATAGTTTTTAATTGTTCGTTATAACTTCAAGATTTAAGGCTTATCGTTTTTCATGAAACCCATTAAAAATTCATATAAATACACAACCTAATGTCCATAACCGATAGCCAAACTCCGGCAAATTTTATTCGCCATATTATCGCCGACGACCGCAAAACTAATAAGCACAACGGTAAGGTCGCTACCCGTTTCCCTCCGGAACCGAACGGTTACCTGCATATCGGCCATGCCAAATCGATCTGCTTGAATTTCGGGTTAGCCATTGAAAACAACGGGACTTGTAATTTACGTTTCGACGACACCAATCCGGAAAAAGAAAGCGTCGAGTACATGGAATCGATCGAAAGGGACGTAAGGTGGTTGGGGTTTGAGTGGAGCGGCCTGTACCATGCCTCCGATTATTTCGAACAATTGTACCAATACGCCGAACAGCTTATAAGCCAAGGGCAGGCTTATGTGGACAGTTTATCGCCCGAAGAAATACGCGCCAACCGGGGTACTTTAACCGAACCCGGCAAACCCAGCCCTGACCGAAACCGCACGATAGAAGACAACCTAGACCTATTCAGGCGCATGAGGGCGGGCGAATTTGCCGACGGGCAGTACGTACTGCGCGCCAAGATCGACATGGCCTCGCCGAATATCAACATGCGCGACCCGGTCATTTACCGGATACGCCGCGTCCATCACCATCGCACCGGCGATGCCTGGTGCATTTATCCCATGTACGATTACACCCATTGCATTTCCGATGCTCTGGAAGGCATCACCCATTCGATTTGCACGTTGGAATTCGAGGATCACCGCCCGTTGTACGATTGGGTGCTAGACCAACTCAACACCCCTTGCCATCCGCAACAGATTGAGTTCGCCCGTTTGCAATTGGAATACACCGTCATGAGCAAACGCAAGCTTAACCAATTTGTCACGGAAAAACACGTCAGCGGCTGGGACGACCCCCGTATGCCGACGATCGCAGGCTTGCGCCGTGCGGGCGTCACCCCCAAAGCGATACGGGATTTTTGCGAACGCATCGGCGTAACCAAACAAAACTCCTGGATCGAAATGTCGGTACTGGAGTATTGCATCCGCGAAGACCTGAATGAGAATTCACCCAGGGCGATGGCGGTATTGAACCCGTTACGGTTAGTCATCGACAATTATCCCGACGATAAAACCGAGCAGCTTATCATCGCCAACCATCCGCAAAAACCGGAACTCGGAAACCGTGACGTGCCGTTCAGCAAGGTTATCCTGATCGAGCAGGACGATTTTGCGGAAAATCCGCCGCCTAAGTTCAAACGGCTTGTGAACGGCGGAGAAGTCCGGCTGCGCGGCGCTTATGTCATTCAATGCAACGAAGTCATTAAGGATGGCAACGGCAATATTATAGAATTGCGTTGCACTTACGACCCCGACACGCTGGGCAAAAACCCGGAAGGCCGCAAGGTGAAAGGCGTCATCCATTGGGTTTCCGAACCGCATTCCTTGCCTGCCGAAATCAGGCTTTACGACCGCCTCTTTACGGTGCCTAACCCCGACAGTGAAGAAAACTTCCTGGATGTGTTTAACCCAAATTCATTACAGGTACTTACCGATTGCCGTGTCGAAGCCAGCCTGGCTAAGGCCGCAACCGATAGCCGCTACCAGTTTGAACGGACGGGTTATTTTTGCTTCGATGTGGTAGACAGCGTCGATGGTAAACTGGTGTTCAACCGGACCGTCACATTAAGGGATAGCTGGGAAAAGGATTGACTTAAGCCTGCATAAACCAAAGCAAATAAAGACCCTAAAAGCACAAATCCGATTTTTTACTCCGATCCCATTATTAAATGTCAGAAGAAAAAATTTTAGGCTTCCTCGACCGAAATCTTGTGCCGGTATTGACCGGCATTTTTATATTCCGGGTCGGCTATCTCTTTAGCAACGGCCTGGATTTAATCGGTGACGAGAGTTATTACTGGGATTGGTCAAGAAGGCCGGACTGGTGCTATTACAGCAAACCGCCCATGGTAGCCTGGCTAATTAGCATTTTTACCCATCTAGGTGGAAATACTACAGCAGTCGTGCGCTTACCGGCTGTCGTCCTTGGTACGGTTTTTCTGGGCTATTTGTATGCAACCGCCAAAGCGTTTTATTCGCCTAAAGCGGGCGCATTGGCGGTCGCAGTAGTCCTGGCGATGCCGTTTAACGTGCTCGCCAACTTTATTATGACTATCGACCCGCCGCTTTACTGCTTCTGGATGATGAGCCTTTATTATTTGCGCAGGGCGCTGTTCGACCGGCAGAAAAGCGCCTGGTTTTGGGCGGGCGTAACCACCGGGGCGGCGCTCCTGACCAAGCAGGTGGCGCTGTTGATACCCTTGATGCTGGTTTGTTTCCTCCTGCTTAACAAGCAGCGGCAGCTTTTGTCCAAACGTGAGTTTTTATGGTACCTGCTCCCCGTAATTGTAAGCCTTATACCGATTGTACTTTGGAACCAACAACATGACTGGGTTATGTTCGGCCATAGCAAAGGGCATTTCGGCGTCAAAGAATCGTTAAGCTTTAAAGGCTGGTTGGGACAAACCCTATCTTTCGTGTTGTATCAATTGCTGCTGATATCGCCCGTGCTTTTCCTCGTACTCCTGAACATGACTTTTAAGGCAAGCGCCCGGTTTACCCACATTAGCCCGGAAGAAAAATTCCTGCTGCTGATGGGGCCGATGTTACTGCTGGGCATCTTCTTATTGGATCTGGTGCAAAAAGTGCAAGGCAACTGGCCGATGCCGTTTTATTTCAGCGCCATCATTTTGCTTAGCGGCCAATACTTGGCTGGTGCTTGTAAAAAATCGCTTAAGAAGGGCATTATCCTCGGCTATTTCATGGTCTCCCTTACTTACTCATTACCCGTACTCATAAAAGCACTCAACCTTCATAACACGCCGATTGATCCGACTTCCCGGTTTGGGCATTGGACGGAATTAGGCAAATCTATCCAAACAGTACGCCAAAAAGCATTGCCGGACACCAAGGAGACACTTGTTATTGCCCTTGGACATCGTTTTTTGGCCAGCCAGCTCGCTTTTTATTTGCCTGACCAGCCTTTTGTCTATCGCTATGAAGACAGCGGCCTTATCACGTCGCAATATGAAGTTTGGGGAGCCCCTAAAGGCGCTTTGGCTAAAACCGCTTTTATTGTTTCTGAACAGAGTGAGGATAAAATACCTGCTGCCTTTAAGTCCGCATTCCAGGGCTTCCGTGAGGTCGGGACAGTTGCTAACCCCATGAACAAAACAAGCCGCTACCATCTGTACTTGGGGGAGTCGCTTAAATCGTGGCCGACACAACAAAAACTATAAGGTGCGTGGATGATTTTCTCTAAGCTGGAACGGCGCTGGGTTGAATTGTTGATCCTATTGGCGTTGATCTGCATAACCACCCCGATATTCTGGTACACAGACCTAGACCAGCGGGTCGCTGCGATATTTTACCAGCCTGGAAAGGTCGGGGTTAAAGCCTGGCCGTGGCAACATGGCTGGCTGTTGGATAATTTATTCAAGTACGCGACAGTTTTTACGGTAACTGTCGCTGTTGGCGCACTGCTGGTCGCTTTATCCGGGTTTGTCTGGCCTAATACAAAACGGTGGCAAAAACCCGCGCTTTTTATTGTCTTAGTGATTGCGTTAGGGCCTGGGTTAATGGTCAACTTGGTTTTTAAAGACCATTGGGGACGACCTAGGCCAGTCCATCTTGTTGAGTTTGGCGGCAAAAATTCTTACCTGCCGCCGTTGAAAATCGGAAATACGCCGCATAAATCATTTCCTTGCGGGCATTGTTCGGTTGGCTTCATGTTTTTCGCGCTTTACTTTTTGTCGACCAAGCGCAAAGCCATGTATTTTATGTTGACCATGTTGATTGCTTTTCTGATGGCAGTGACCAGGATGACGGCTGGCGGACATTTTATCTCGGATATCTTATGGTCCGGATACCTGGTGTTCCTAGTCAACTGGCTTGTTTACTACGGTTGGTATGACAGAAAAGCCGTATGGCTGGACTAAACCAGCCTTGTGCTTTTAAGGCCTAAAACCCCTAAACAGCCTGGAGCTTGAACTGTCGAAAATAAAACCGGATTTGTCCGAAGCCAAAAATTGCGCATATCCGGTTAACAAAGCGGAGGTAAATTCTACACGTCAATGCAACACTCAATAACCCATAGTTAACAGAAACCAACAGACCGATGCTGATGAATCCTAAATTACCACTTTATATTCAAGTTGTTATCGGCGTTACGGTAGGCATTTTATTGGGCGTACTGTTTGGGACTGAGCCTTATTTATGGGGTTTACTAAAAAATGAAACCTTAGGCCAGTTAGGCATGTTGGTCATCCGCTTATTGAAAACGTTGGCCACTCCCCTTATCTTCCTGGCAATTCTGGACGCGCTCATGCATTGCGACATCAGCTTCAGGCACGGCGGCCAATTACTGACCATTTGCGGCGTGAATTTAGCGGTGGCAATACTGCTTGGCCTGACCATCATGAATGTCTTTACGCCCGGCGAATCATGGAGCGGCCATATTCAAGAGTTATCGGCACAACTGCAAGCCGCAGCCTTGAAAACACCGGTTAAAGCGATACCGGAAAGCGTTACCCTTAATCCTTTAAAAAATATTGCCGGTTATATCCCCGAAAATATCATGGAGCCTTTTTTAAAGAATAACGTGATTTCGGTGATTCTCTTGGCTTTATTCATTGGCAGTGCTTTACGTTATATCAAGCGGCATCCCTTTGCAGGCGACAATACTGGCGTTGATTTACTGGCAAAATTAATCACTGCCGGTTACCACCTGTTGATGCAAATGCTGGCATGGATTATTTTGGCCATTCCGCTGGCCATTACCGGTGTCGTTGCGCAAGTCGTCGGAAAATCGGGTTTAGGTGTCTTTGCATTATTGGGTGTTTTTTTGGCTACGATGCTGGCGGGCCTGATGATACATGGCTTTGTATACTACCCGTCAATGGCCTATTGGTTTGGAAAATTGTCGATAAGGCGTTATTTAGGGCAAGGGCTGGACGCGATTTTGATGGGCTTTTCCACCAACAGCAGCTTGGCAACCGTACCGGTGACATTGCGGTGTTTGATAGAAAAAATGGGCGTTTCGGAACGCTCTGCGCGTTTGTCGGCCTTGATTGGCACTAACCTGAACAATGACGGCATTATCCTCTATGAGGCAATGACCGCGATATTCCTCGCCCAAGCCATAGGCTTCGATTTGGGGCTGACGCAACAATTATTGATCGTTGCCGCCTCGGTAATGGTCGGAATTGGCGTTTCCGGCATCCCTGAGGCAGGCCTTATTGCCTTGCCGTTAGTATTAAGCACTATCGGCATTTCCGAACCATTGATTGTGGTGGTCATCCCCCTAATCGCTACCATCGACTGGATAATCGCCCGTTGCCGCTCGGTTGTCAATGTCATGAGCGATATGTTGGTGGCGATTTTATTGGATAAATTCAGCAGTGGTACAGAATCGTAAGGCCAAAACCCATACTATCAAACAGTAAGGCAAGTATTGACCGCAAACCAGTCGGATGATAGGTTCTTAGGGAAGAACCGTTTTATTTGACAAGGAAATAACAATGCCTTTGAAAAATAATATTTGGCCTGAAGGCCAATTAAATCCCGAACATCAACAACGACTGAAAGATTTGCTGGCATTCATCAAACAAGAAGCCGGCCATTTTTTAGGTTATCCGTGCAACCGCGCATTCGATTACACCTCGCTCTACCCCTTTTTATCATTTCCGATGAATAATGTCGGCGACCCTTTCATGCCTAGCCGTTATCACTTAAACAGCCATGAATACGAACGGGAAGTGATCGGCTTCTTTGCAGGGCTAACCCATGCCAAACCGGAAGAAATCTGGGGCTACGTGACCAATGGCGGCACCGAAGGCAATATGTACGGCATCTACCTTGCGCGGGAAATTTACCCTGAAGGCTTAGTTTATTACTCGGAAGCCACGCATTACAGTGTACCGAAAATTCTCCGTATGGTGCATGCGCGGAACATCATGATCAAAAGCACCGCCAACGGTGAAATGGATTATCAAGACTTAGCGGAAACCGTACGCATCCACCGGGATCTCCCGGTCATTATCTTTGCGAATATCGGCACCACAATGACGGGGGCAGTGGACGATATCGGACGCATCAAGCAAATACTAAAGGATAAAGCCATAACTCATTCCTACATCCATTGTGACGCCGCCTTGAGCGGGATGATTTTACCCTTTGTCGAAAGGCCGCCATTGTACGACTTTACTGCAAATATCGACAGTATGGCCATCAGCGGCCATAAAATGATAGGCTCCCCTATTCCCTGCGGCATCGCATTGGCAAAGAAAAGCCATGTAGAGCGTATTGCCCGGGCAGTCGAATACATTAGCACTTATGACACCACCATCTCCGGTTCGAGGAATGCAATCACGCCCTTGATTTTGTGGTACGCCATTCAAATGCAAGGCATCAACGGTTTTCGGCAGATTATCCAGGAATGTTTGAAAATGGCCGACTACGCCATTCGCCGCTTCAATGAAAACGGGATAGCCGCATGGCGTAACGAGAACTCGATTACCGTGGTATTCCCGAGAGGCCATGAAACTGTCATGAGCAAATGGCAAATTGCCCTGCAAGGGGATATGGGACACATACTCGTCATGCCGCACGTCACCAAACGACAGATTGATAACTTGCTTAATGATATAGTCGCAGCGCAGGAGGTTACACCGTGAAACAAATTCATATCGTCGGCGCTAACCGCATCGGCCTTATTGCCGATTTGACTGAGGCCTTGGCCCAGGCCGAAATCAATATAGAATCCATTGATGCGGAACAGGTCGGAGACAATGCCGTTATCGTGCTCAATGTCAACCGATACGATCCCGCCTTACAGTGTTTGCGGGAAATTTCCGGAATACAAATTATTACGGAAGATGCCATATTGGTTAAATTAAAAAATCAACCCGGCGCTTTGGCCCGCGTTTCAAGGCGTTTTACCGATGCCGGCATCAGTGTACGCAGTGTCCGCTTTATTGAGCGGGATGATAATTTTGCCTTGGTTGCGATATCAACCGACCGGACTGATGCGGCGTTGGCATTAGTCGCCGACTTATCGTTATTCTAGGAATCTTCGCGGCACAGTTTTTACATAAACCATGATTCATGCGCCACATCATTGAAAACCTCAGTTTCAATTTGCTGATCATCAGGGTAAAGCACCCTGATGGAAAACTTTCCCGCCAGCCTTATATCTACCAACTCAACCGCCACGCCGCTCGGCTTTTAGGTTATGGCGAGCAAGAACTCGTAGGGCAACCGCTGGCCAGTATCTTTGCAACAGCCAAGGAAATGGAAGCATGGCAATCAGCCGTTGCAAAGATGGGCAACTTAAACGCCGACAATAGTTTTGAAGGCGAAATTATCACGAAAGACCAGCACAAAACCCATGTTTTGTTATCTATTTCCCCCTCGCCCAATATATTTCCCAAACACACGGATATCTTTTTGTTGCTTCAAGCGATTGAACCCGACAATGAATTCTTTAGGATGCATAGGGCAATCGAACAATGCGCCAGCGCAGTAATGATTACTGACCGAAGTGGAAAAATAGATTATATCAACCCTAAATTTGCCGAACTTACCGGTTACACGGCGGAAGAATTGCTGGGACAAAACCCCAAAATGCTCCAATCCGGCAATATGTCCCCAGAATGTTATCTGGCGATGTGGCAATCTTTAATGAGTTCCGGAGAATGGCGGGGTGAAATCCAAAACCAAAAGCGAAATGGCGAAACTTACTGGGTCTTCGAGAGCATAAGCGCCATAAAAAATAATTCAGGCGAAATCACCCATTTTGTTGCCGTTGAAGAAGACATCACCAGCAGGAAAGAGATTGAAACCGCCTTATCCGAAAGCGAAGAGCGTTTTCGGCAAATAGCCGAAATAACCGGCGAATGGCTGTGGGAACAAGACCCGAACGGTTATTACCTGTTTAGCAGCAATGCCGTTACACAGATCCTGGGATACCGTCAGGACCAAATCATCGGCAGGCATTACACAGAATTCTTGACCTCCCACGACCAGGAAACGCAGCAAATCTACTCTAAAAGCCAAGAACCATTCTATTCCTTGGTCAATCACTATCAGCACAGGGATGGGCACCAAGTCCTGACTGAATCGAGTGGTTTGCCGATCTTGAATGCCCAGGGGGAGTTGGTCAAGTGGCGAGGCGTCGACCATGACATTACCTCCAGGATGCATTTCCAGGAGGCTTTGATTGAATCTGAAAAGCGCACCCGCTTGATTATTGAAAATTCGATGAATGCAATCATCATCATGGATTCTTATGGGATCATAACTGATTGGAATTACCGGGCCGAAAAAATGTTGGGTTGGTCACGGGATGAAGCCATAGGCAAACGCCTTGACGAAATGATCATTCCTGCCCGCTTCCACAACGCGCACCGCCAAGGGTTAAAAACATTTTTAAAGACAGGGGTTGGCTCCCTTATGAATAAACAAACGGAAACGGTAGCCTTGCGCCGCGATGGCACTGAATTTCCCATCGAACTGAGTGTTTCTCCCCTGAAACTGGGCAATGCTTATATCTTCAGCGGCTTCATCCACGATATTTCAGGCCGTAAGGCGGCGGAAGAACAAATTCGCCAGGCCCATGTCAACCTGGCGATTGCACAGAATGAAATCAGGATTGCCCAACAAATCCAGTCCATCCTGTCGCCTTCCGCACCCATTAAATCTTCAGGTTTTGAAGTAGCGGGCTTTTGCTTGCCCGCCGATAAGGTCGGAGGCGATTATTTCGACTATTTTTATCGGAATGAAAACCAATTGGACATTGTCATTGCCGATGTTTCCGGCCATTCCATCGGCCCTGCCCTGTTCATGGTCGAAACCCGGAGCGCACTCCGCGCACAGACCAATTTATCGGCGACCCCGGCAGAGACGCTGGGTGTCTTGAATAATTTCCTGTTTAATGATTTAGACCAATCAGACTACTTCATCACATTGTTTTATTTACAGGTGGATATTTACAAGCATCAAGTGAAGTACGCAAATGCAGGGCATCCCCCTCCTTTATTTTTCGATCGGAAACAAAACAAATTTCAGGAACTTGACGCAGAAGGCTTGGTATTAGGAATACGGAAAGATATTATTTTTGAAACGAAAACAGCAACGTTAGCAAGTGGGGATTTCATCCTGTTTTATACCGATGGCCTGATCGAAGCAGAAAACGCCGATAAGGAATTTTTTGGCCTGGAGCGCGTAAAGGCCGTCCTATTGCAACATGCCCAAGATAGCCCGCAGCGCATCATAAATTCCTTAAAAGCCGAGCTGGAGCAATTTTGCTTAAAAACCTCTTTTGTCGATGACATTACGTTAATGGTTTTTAAGTACAAATGAAACCTACTACAGGGTAAGAAATTTTGAAAACTCAACCGAGACGGATTTAAACTTCGCGGACGACTAATGCAGGCCGCTTATTTATCGATCAAATTTCCCAGTATCCTTATTAAGGTTACATAAGGGAACAGGCTAACAGGTTGCGTGTTTTTAATTTCCTGGCGAACTTGGCCATATTGTTTGATATGTTTCTGGTCAACTTGGCGCTCAAAATATTCAGGACAGTTTATCTGGCTTTGGATAATTTTCTTTAGGAACTGCCCGGTGATATGTTGTATGTCGTCCTGCAAATCAGAAGCCACCTGCTTTTCCCAATCATCCCGCAAGGGGATATTTACTAGCTGTTGTTGGACTTCATCCAACCCAAGCTGCTGGTTAATGCCATCTATTAATGCCAAGATAACAGCAATACCCTTCCCTGTTTCTGTCACTAGAGAAACAAGGAAGGGAAAATCCAGGATATTGGCAACAAAAACCATTTTTTGCGCCAAGACTGACGGCACCTGATCCTGCCGATATTGGTCGAGTAACTCATCCCAAATCCCAGGTTTGTTTTGGGCAACATAACCAGCATAGTCCCTTAGATAAGTCCGGTAGCTGTTAATTGTGTCCGCCTCGGGGCTAATGGCGTTGCCGTGCAATATCGCCCAGCGGCAAATATCAGACAACGTTTTTTCCAACTGGATCAACAATTGATATTGCCGGTCTGATGAAACATGATTGTCCAACGACACAATTGCACGGCGGAGTTGGTCGGCTTCAAAAATCTGGACATAGGCCAAGTAACAATTGACGGCATCCAAGGTCCGACCGTTTTCGCTGACGTCATCAAGACCTAAGAAACTACAACCTGCCTGGTTGATAACCTTATTGCTGATGACGGTTGCCTTAATTTCATTCGCTAAAGGATGGCTGCTAAGTTGTTGACTAAAAAGCACGCTAAGTTGGCCGGGGAAATAGGAAACTAAATAAGGTGTGTAAACCTCGTTATCGAGTTGCCCTGCATGGGCCTGTAATTGCTGGGATAAATACATTTTACTGGCCGCCATTAAATCCGCCAGTTCAGGCCGGGAGATTGTTTGTCCTGGACGCGCTACGATTTCTTTGGTCGGCGGGAAGGATTCAACAGTCCTGTCCAGAAAGCCAACCGCTTCCAAGCGATCCGCCACAAGCAAAAATCCTGTCAAATTTTCCTCGCAACGGCGCTGGTCCAAGGACAAACAAAGGCTCTGCGCGATATTATCGGCCAACACAAGCTGACAAACGTCGCCAGTCATGCTTTCGAATAATGCCTGGGTATCGGCTATCTGTTTTTTTTTATGTAAAGTGTTCAGCAATATTTTTAGATTGACTTCGTGGTCGGATGTATCAACCCCGGCTGAATTGTCCACGGCATCGGTGTTGATGCAACCGCCACGTAGGTTGTATTCAACCCTCGCCTTTTGGGTAAAACCCAAATTGGCGCCTTCGCCGACCACTTTCGCCCCAAGCTCGGAGGCATTCACACGCACATTATCGTTGCCTTTGTCGCCGACCTCTTCGTGTTTTTCAGAGCTGGCTTTCACATAGGTCCCAATACCGCCTAACCATAATAATTCGACCGGCGTTTGCAGCAAAAAACGTATTAATGTTTCACCGTCAATCGACTTATATCGGATTCCTAACCATTTCTTCAATTCAACCGAAACGGGTATATCTTTTGCGGCGCGAGAAAAAACGCCGCCGCCGTTAGAAATAAGGCTTCGGTCATAATCATTCCAGGTTGAACCGGATAATTCGAATAAGCGTTTGCGCTCATTAAACGCCGCGTCACCGTCCGGCGGATTCGGGTCGATAAAAATATGCTGACCGCTGAAGGCAGCTAACAAACGGATACAGGGTGAAAGCAACATGCCATTGCCAAAAACATCGCCATCCATACTCCCAATACCGATTACCGTAAAGGCTTCTTTTTGGATATCCTTGCCTAACTCGCGGAAATGCCGCTGTACGCATTCCCAAGCACCGCGCGCCGTGATCCCTAATGCCTTATGGTCATAACCGTGCGAACCGCCGCTGGCAAACGCATCGTTAAGCCAGAAGCCGTATTCCTGGGCAACTGCGTTGGCGATATCGGAAAATTTGGCGGTGCCTTTATCCGCTGCGACAACCAGGTATGGATCGGGGTCGTCGTGGATAACAATACCTTCAGGGCTAACGATTGAGCTATCCCTATGGTTGTCGGTTAAATCCAGTATCCCGCGCATCAATTTAATATAAGCTTGCTTGCCGGCCTCCCTAAAATCTTGTTTGGCGCCATTTCCCTTTACGACAAAACCGCCCTTAGCCCCAGTCGGAATTATCAAGGCGTTTTTATTGATCTGGGTTTGCATTAAATCCAATATTTCAGTCCTGAAATCGTCGATGCGGTCGGACCAACGGATCCCGCCGCGAGAAATTTTCCCGCCCCGCAAATGGATGCCTTCCATATCGACGGCATGGACATAGATTTCGTATTGCGGTTTTGGGGGCGGCATGTCGATAACGCCAAGGCTATTGATTTTAAGGGCGATAAAGTATTCCCTCAGGGATCGGCGTTTATGGTAATTGCTCCTTACCGTTGCGTCAATCAGGTTAAAAACGGTGCGCAAAATCCGGTCATCATTAATGTCGGAAACTGAATTAATATCCTCCAGCAATTTTAAACGCAACGGAAACAATGCCTGCTCTTCACGCAATACCGGGTCATCCCAATCCGGATTCGGACGGAAACGGGCTTCAAAATAGCGGAACAAATCGAGGGCGACTTGCGGGTTGTTGGTTAGTGCATGATGGTAGCTGGCGCTTGTTATCCGATGCCCAATTTGCAGGTAATAGTTCCGATACGCACGAAGGACGTCGATTTCATGCCAAGCCAGCCCCGCTATGACGCTCAATTTGTTGAGCGCATCGTTTTCAACCCGTCCCTCCATGATGGCTTGGATAGTCTCCAATAACCTATTTTTTTGCAGGCCCAAATCGGGGTACTGGTCATTCGCGGATTTTACAGTAAAGCTTTTTATGGTCGCAGTGACGCCCGCAATAGCAAAAGTAAACTGCACTTGATCCATGACCCGTAAATGCAGGTTTTCAAGGACGGGTATAAATTCATCGAGGTAACGTGACTGCAAGCTGTAAAAATGCAAGCGGTAGTGCGGGTGGTTTGTGTAGGGCTTAATGAGACTAATGCTTTCGCATTTAGAAACAATTAACTGTTCAATCTGAATGACATCAGCCAGGGCATAACGGGGCGAGATCAGCGCTTGGTAGTCAGTTGGGAATAACCCATGGTATTTTTGCCAGAATCGCTTACCGGTTTCATTGCCCAAAGCCCTTATCGCAAACTGCTTAAATTTTTCCTGCCAAGAACTGGCCTGCTTCTGTAGATATTCATCCATGTTCAAAACCCTGGTTTACTGATTTTATTATCAGTGGAATGGCTTACTTAAGATATTTGGTAATCTCCAATACATTGTAACCTTCGTGCCTCGTGTAAGTTACCGAATCCATTAAGCTGCGGATGAAAAAAAGCCCCATCCCACTTTCCCCTGGATGGTCGAAATCCGGCAGCGGCACTGTCTCTAAGTCGAAACCTTGGCCGTGGTCGTAAACTTTAATAGTCAACCGGTTTTCCTTCAGTTGCAGCGTTACCCTCACGCAATTTTTTGGGTCTTCCTCACAAGCATGTTTGATGACATTGACGGTGGCCTCGGTCAAAACCAAATTCAACTGGTACGCTAAGGCCGCACGGTCGCCCGTAAAATTGTCCAATTCCTTTGCGACCCGCTCGCCAATGCTGCCGATCAAGTCCAGATATTTGGTTTGCGTGGGTATGACCACGTCTACCTGTATTAAGGATGCACACATAGGCATACTACGCTAACCTTCGTTACTAAACGCCTCATTTAAATCGGCATATATGTCAAAGACCCTGTTAAGGCGGGTCAGTTCAAACATTGAGAGCACTTGTTGTTGAATATTGACCAGGGTAAGTGAACCCGACTTAGCCAAAATATTTTTATTGCCGGACAATAAGGCCCCTAAACCCGAGCTGTCGATAAAGCGGACATGCCCCAAATGTACAAAAATACGCTTCTCACCACTTTCTATCATCTGCAGGAGATATTGTTTCAACTCGCTTGAGTTATGCGCATCTATCCGTTCATCCTGGATGGTCAACACGCTATAGCCGTTTATTTTTTCAAGTTTTAAATTCATAGCGACTGATGGGAAATTAAGGAATTCAAAGCCTTATCATAAAGTCATAAGGCCTATTTCAACAAAATTTTTTTGACTGATGCATCAACGAATTCCCAAAAATAGATTTCTACGACCAACATTATTCATCCCACAGTTATTAGACACTGCCTTAGTGAATGATGTTTCATTTGTTATTAATTTTTTTAGTAAGGTTTTGATTGCTAGGCCATAACACCCAAAGCTCCAAATGATTGAAGGGATAGCTAAGTGTAATGACCTTATAGATTCGGCCTTGTGAAGTATTAAATTTCCGTTCGCCTTGAGCCTGTCGAAAGGCGGTGTGTGCTTCGAATCTCAGCACGAACGGTTCAGGCATTAAAAGGCCGAATCAATAGAAAGGGGGGCAAACCGTCAATGCCATCGACAAGGCCGGCACATAGAAGGAAAGGAATATATCAGCTTTGATTGATGCCTCAAGATAAAAGGTTTGTTCATGCCATAAAATCTATGGGTTGACAGGTAACCACCTATTATGGGGCGAGGTTTGGAGGTTGTTTAACAGCCCCCCTTAATACCAACCAATAATCTTGGCCCAATTATCAACGCTCAGTGGTTACCCAAGAATAATATAGCATGTACAACCAGCATAAAACCCGCCTCTTTCCAGCGCTTGGGCTAAGTTGATATTGAATCCCAAGGAGCCGGTTTGATTTAGAGTAAGCCTGTTATCTGGCGACCGAAGTTGACTGGTTTAAACGACGCATATAACGGTGAAAAGCATGCGTCGTGATGGGATATAACCGATTAAACCTTACTTTATCTTTCATGGCTGCTTCGTATTGCTCTGAATTTAAGGTAACAAATAGACGTCGAGCCTGATCTTTCAATGTTTCATTATTCATTTCTGATTACCCTTGAAATATCACAAAAAATTTCAGTCATGCAAGTTTTGGCGTTATCGCGGATGGGATAAAACAGCATGACAACCAACATAGTAGCAATTGAATCTTAGTGCATTTATTTCAACTTAAATGACAACTTAGTCACAATTTTTAACTTAAGGATTGCCGACAACGGTGCTTGCTATTCATTTAATAGTGAAAAAATAGCGTCCTTGCACAAAATAACATCAATGTTTGAGAGAGGTACACACTTTTGAAAGTGTGGTTGATTTATACCGTCCCACAAACAAAATATATATGAATTATTACCATAAAGGGCTTTATATCTGTTTAATGTATACCTAAAGCATGTTAGCTAACGCTTAACAAAATCAATTTTTACCCCAACATCAACAGTCATACCCTTAAGGCATGATGTTAAGACTTTGGCCTACCGGTCTTAATTTTTTCAACCCGATCAATAGCCTGTTTTAGTTCGGGCAAGCTTAATCCTGTAAGCAAATGCAATCCGGCACGCAGTATTTCGTTTTTTTTAACATGGATTCCTGAAGCCAAACAGGTTTTCTTGAGTTCTGAAATTTTCACATAATCCTGCTCAGGAAAAGAAAAACTGTCCCTTATAACTTTGGTTTTAAAGGCTTTTCTCTTTTTACTGGATACCTTTGAGGTATCCTCGCCATCACCAAAGTTTTTTGTTTCAGGAGTTTCACCTACAACAGCAAGCGCTGATTTTTCAGGTTTTTTTTTGCTTACCGTTTTTTCTATTGAAGGCTTAGCTACTACTTTGGGTTTAATTGTTGTTCTTTTTGCTTTTGGGGTTGTGGTGGCCATTTATCTTCTCCTATATATTTGGATAACAGTATATACTGTTTATATAGTTTAATCCATTTATTGTCAACTTAGGCCGACCTTATATGCTCATCTCAGTGTAATTACGAAAAAATTTCAGCGCCTGCTCTGCTTGCAAAGTTTGCTTAGTTTTTTCAACTCACTATATTTTTTGCATTGCAAGACAAATGCCTGACGTTACTTTTAAATGTTACCTAGCCACATAGCCGACAAAAATCCCCGCAAATACCGCCAGCCCAAACCAGTTATTGTTCAAAAACGCCTTAAAACATTGTTTCTTGTCGCGCCTGTAAATCAATCGTTGCTGATAAACGGACAATCCCGCTGCCAATGCTAACCCCGCGTAATATATCCAACCCAGATGTTTCATCAGCCCGACGGCTATTAACAAACCGATAATCGCCAGTTGCAACACAGCCATGATGTGGCGGTCGTAATCGCCGAACAGGATGGCGGTGGATTTGACGCCGATTTTTAAATCGTCATCCTTGTCGACCATCGCATACATGGTGTCGTAAACCAGCGCCCACAGCACGACAGCCAGATACATCACCCAGGCCACCGGCGGAATGGTGTTAAGCTGGGCGGCAAAAGCCATCGGCACCGCCCAACCAAACGCGATACCCAAATAAGCCTGCG
Organism: uncultured Methylomagnum sp.; assembly: GCA_964435245.1. GTDB lineage: Bacteria > Pseudomonadota > Gammaproteobacteria > Methylococcales > Methylomonadaceae > Methyloglobulus. The sequence goes on along the minus strand of CAYSYU010000002.1, from coordinate 223,932 downwards.
GCAAATGCGTATATCGTTTCATAAACGGATAGCTGGCGGCCAAGAATGCCCCACCGAATGACAATATTACCGTATAGGCATTCAACATCAATACTAACCCGAATGCAATTAAGCAGAGGGTTATGAACACAGCCAAGGCTTCTACTGCCAGGACTTTGCCGGACGCAATCGGCCTGAGTTTTGTCCGTTCCACATGCGGGTCGAAATCGCGGTCTGCGTAATCATTAATGATACAACCGGCTGAGCGCATTAATACGACACCGAGAGTAAATACAGCCAATACCAATGGATCGGGCTTGCCTTCGCTGGCTATCCATATCGCCCAATAGGTAGGCCAAAGCAGGATTAAGATGCCGATCGGGCGGTCTAATCTCGCCAACAGGCAGTACTGTTTAGCTCGGTCAAAGAACCGTTGTTTTGTCATTGCTATTGCCACAATAAAATCCCGGAATTCGTTAAGAATGATATTATAATCTTTCATATTAAAGCGCGTTTCGATATTGGTTTTAATAAGGTGATTACGTTATGACTGTAAAAATTTACCACAACCCGCGTTGCACTAAATCGCGGCAAACCCTCCAGCTGTTGAAAGACCGTGGCATTGAACCGGAAGTGATTGAATACCTGAAAACACCACCCAGTCCAGCCGAGTTGACTAATATTCTGGATAAATTGGGTATGGAACCCCGCGATTTGATGCGTAAGCAGGAAGTTGAATATAAAGCCAACGGCCTGGATAATAAGGACCTGGATAAGCAATCGTTAATCGACGGGATGGCCAGCCATCCGATTTTGATCGAGCGCCCTATTGTGGTTGCCAACGACAAAGCGGCAATAGGCCGTCCACCGGAGAATGTCCTTAGCATTTTGTAACTCCGTAACTTTAGCTTATTCCTATGGTAAAAATCCTGGTCCTTTATTACTCGCGCGACGGCTCCACTGCCGAGATGGCAAACCTGATTGCCAGGGGTGTTGAATCGGTCAAAGGTTCTGAAGCCATGCTTAGGACGGTGCCGGACGTTTCAACCGTCTGTGAAAAAACGGCAAGCGCCATACCAAGGGAGGGAGCAATTTACGCAACCTTGGACGACTTGAAAGCTTGTGACGGCTTGGCGTTGGGCAGCCCTACCCGCTTCGGCAATATGGCCGCACCGCTCAAATATTTTCTCGATGGCACAACATCGCTTTGGTTTTCCGGGGCGCTTTCGGGCAAACCCGCCGGGGTATTCACCTCCACTGGCAGTATGCACGGCGGCCAGGAAAGCACGTTGTTGTCAATGATGCTGCCCCTGATGCACCACGGCATGTTGGTATTAGGTTTACCTTATTCAGAAACCGCCTTGCGGGAAACCACATCGGGCGGAACGCCTTACGGTTCTAGCCGCGTTACCTTGGACGACTCGCCCATTTCCGAACATGAAAAAACACTGTGCTTGGCGCTAGGCGCCCGTATAGCCAAAACGGCGCTATTGCTTAAATCCGGGGCATGAATATTGCCACGAGCTTTCCTTATCGTATTGCCATAGCCGGATTTTTTGGCTTGTTTGGATTATTGATGTTGTGGAATACCGTCCTTACTCCCTCCGGCAAATTCCCAATCGCCTTAATGCTTATCGTCACGGTTTCCCCCTTGTTGGTGCCAATGCGCGGCTTCCTGAAAGGCCAGCTTAAAAATTGTGCATGGCTGGCCTATATTAGCCTTATTTATTTTATTCATGGCTGCTTAGAAGCTTATGTCAGCGTTTTATCAAGGCCTTATGCCTTGCTGGAAATACTGTTGAGCCTGATGATTTTTTTTGGCTCCACCTTTTACATACGCTTATCGGGAACCCGCGCCTGAACATGGCAGAACAGCTACCGGTTAAGTTTGAATTCAAGGCAAACCAAACGTTCGACAGTTTTTATCCAGGACGGAACCAGGAAATCATCAACCAATTAAAAAAATCAGTTGAAGGCAATGGCGAACAACTGATCTTCCTTTGGGGCGAGCGAAGCCATGGAAAAACGCATTTGTTGCAGGCATGTTGCCACGAAGCCTTTACCAAGGGAATTGGTTCATTCTATCTGGATTTTTCCGCACCCGAATCAGGCGAGCCAGGGCTACTTGCAAATCTTCAGATCTACGAAGTGGTTTGTCTCGATAATATTAATTACCTTTGCGGGAACGATGGTTTGGAATTGGCCTTCTTCAATTTTTTTAACCAGCATCGCGACCTAGGCCATCGGTTAATCTTATCGGCATCCTGCGCCCCCACTGCCATTGGCTTTAGGTTAACCGACTTGCAGACGCGCATCAATTGGGGGTTGCCGCTAAAAATACAAGCCTTGGACGATCACGATAAAATCGCCGCATTAACCTATAAGGCGGAACAAAAAGGCTTCGAAATTCCGCCGCAGACCGCACGTTATCTACTGACCCACTATGACAGGAGCTTGGCATCGTTGTGGATAATGCTGGATAAGTTGGACTGGGCTTCCTTAGCCGCACAACGTAAATTAACCATCCCTTTTTTGAAGCAAATCCTGGAACAGACTGATTAAACTGGAAGTTAACTGCTACCTGCCGTAAAAGATGTAGTCCGCGCTATACGGAATCCGCTTTTCAGAACCTAAATGATTTGAATCGCAAGCTGAAGTCGGCGACATGCCTCCCTTTGTATGCAGGCGTTGGATGAAACCGACATCCGCGAATTGCCCTTTACCTTTGTGCCCTATTGCTTCCAACAACAACCAAGGTGCAGCACCCTTGTCAGGTGAATCCGCTTTGCCAACGGCTTTTGCTTTAACGCTGCTGCCGTCCCGATACACCCAACTTGGCCCCAGGCCGTGGCTGCCGACAATGGATTGATCCGCAGGATCATACAATGTAGCTTCCGGCGCCTGCCATTTCCATTGATATAAGCCCGCCTCCAAAATACAGAGGAAAATCTGGTAGCCTTTGGCGTGGACAGTTAATTGCAGCTTAGCTTCATCCGTTACTTTAATTGCATCCGGAATTATTGTGTCTGCCAAAACCGGCCGATAGCAAAATAAGGTGAAGGCAAGCGTAAAAATTATTTTAATAAACATTATGCACCTACCAAGGCATGGGTTTACCATCATACCTGACAAAAGAACCGGTTTGCGCCATTGTGAACCCGTCAATCACAGTACGCATACCTGTTACGCTGGTCTCGGCGTCGATCAGGGCATTTGCTCCGCCCATGTCGGTTTTTACCCAGCCCGGATGGAAAATCAACACCCCAATCCCCTGATCCCGTAGATCGATCGAGAGGCTTTTCATTGCCGCATTCAATGCCGCTTTGCTTGACCGGTATAGAATACTGCCGCCGCTGCCATTATCGGCCATGCTGCCCATCAAGCTGCTGATGTTAACGATCAATTTTTCCTTGCCTTTTTTGATGTGCGGCAAAAAGGCTTCCGCCATTTTAACGGGCGCTTGGGTATTAATATGTAAGGTATTGTCCCATGCTTGATAATCCAGGTTACCAAAACCGCAGCCCCTATGGTCTCCATACACGCCTGCGTTATTGATCAGCACATCGATACTTACTTCCGACAATTTCCTTGAAACGGCATCGACTTGCTCAAAATCGGCTACATCCAACGCCTCTACCACAACTGAGGGGTAAAATTGGGCCAATTTCATTAATTCATCCGCTTTTGCCGGATTTCTACAACAGGCAATCACTTGCCAATTCTTTTCCGCATATTGGCGGCTAAACTCCAAGCCTAAACCACGATTGGCGCCGGTAATCAAAACTATTGGCATAACAACTCCTACTCTACTGTTTTCCGTAAAAATGTTTGCGTTTGTGTTGGAAATCCGTCTCGTTAATTAGTGTTATGCACCGTTATGTTTTTAACAGTGCCTTAAACATGATAGCGTTCTTCCATTGCCCTTTTCGACAGCTTAACTTTCTAATCCCGTTTAAAACCAAGTTGTTTTGGCTCACAATTAACGCTGATCTATAAAATCCATAATGCTTTTGGCGCGTTGCGGCCACCGCAATTCGTCCCGTCTGGCGTAACTGGCGGCGCTTGCAGATGCATACAGGCTTTGGTCTTCCAACAGCATAATTGCTTTGTTGGCAAAGTCAGCAGGATTTTTGCTGGAGCAGTAAAAGCCGGTCTCGCGCAGTACGTCCCTAACGCTCGGCAAATCACTGGCAAGCACCGGCAAGCCGTGTGCAAGGAAGTCCAATGCCTTCACGGGGCAAGTCAAATAACGGTTATAAAAGGTATCGAGCAACGGGACAATACCTAAACTGATTTCATTGTCCAAGATTTCGTGCAAAAGCCTAGGATTAATAAACGGCTTGAACTTCAATACACCGCCGAGCCCTTCCTGTTCAGCCTTGGCTTGAAGCGCCCGGGTCTCATCAACATTACCGCCGAAACTATGCAATTCTACATTGGCTTGTTTTAGCTGCCGCGCCAGACCGAAAATCAACTCTATCCCTTTGTAATGATGCAAATGCCCAATATAGGCAATGCGCCTGTGCAATCTACGCTTATTTTGGGCTAAAACCTTCGGCGGCGTTAAGCAACCCAAAGATAGCGCAATTGCGGGTAGCTTGGGAAAGCCTTGTTGGTACAGTGCGCGTTGATGCTCGGTGAGGCAGATCAAACCGTCAGTTTTCGGAATTAAAGCCCATTCCGACCAACGCCTACGCAAATTGGTGAAGGAAATGCCTCGCATTTCAAGATGCCGGATAGTCAAATAATAATCATGCGCCTCATGCAGCACCTTAAGCTGTGGAAATTTTGCTTTGAGCTTTAACAATAAAGCCAACGCACCTAGTTCACGGGTCAGCGCTATCACTTCGTCGCCGCTTTTGCAGTACCCGACCAATGTTTCTATGGCGGCAGGGTAAACACGTCGCTGGCCGCGCTTCTGGTCTTTAATCCGATGGATAACAAGGAATTCATGGGCTTGCAAGCCATAAAAGTCAACCAAATCGGCGTTGGTATCTGATTCCGCACCTGAGCCTACAAAAAAATCGGTAGGATAACCATTTTCAGCAAAAGCTAGTGCATTGAGCAAACCTATGTAAACTATGGGGCCTGGTTTTAGCCACTCACCTTTATTGATCCAAACTATCCGCCGCATAATATCTATAATGCCTTTAACATATAACCGATGATGATGGCCACATTATAAAATACCAACTGATTCTGGATTGTATAATAATCAGTTTTGGATATAAATTCCGACATGACTACAAAAACTAACTCTCCGCTACCGCTTCATGTACAGATCGGGCAACGCTATTCTTGGTGTAGCTGCGGCTTTAGCCAAAAAATGCCCCTATGCGACCATTCCCATCGGGAAAAATCGACCAAAAAATCGGTTAAATTCTACGCTGGAACAACCGGAACCATTTACTTGTGCGGCTGTGCCAACACCAAAACCCCGCCTTATTGCGACAAACAGCAATGCAAATAATGAGCCGCAAGAATTATGGCTATCGAAATAGAACATAAGTTTTTGCTTGCTAACGATGAGTGGAGAAAACATATCCAAAAATCCATCGCTTACAAACAAGGTTACCTAAGCTCTCAGCCTACAAGTTCGATCCGTGTCCGCATTGCTGGCAACCAAGCCTGGCTGAATATCAAGAGCGCAACCATCGGTACGCACCGGCTGGAATTTGAGTACGGGATTCCCATTCATGATGCGGAAGAGATCATCAGCACATTATGCCGCAAACCATTAATAGAAAAAATCAGGCACTTTGTACCGTACGGCGGCTTTATCTGGGAAATTGACGAGTTTAAGGGCGACAACCAGGGGCTGATTGTTGCCGAAATTGAACTGCCTGAAATTGGTATGGCTTTCATAAAACCACCATGGTTAGGCGCGGAAGTGACAGATGAGTTGCGCTATTACAACAATAATTTGGTCACCCATCCTTACAATAAATGGAGTAAAAAATAAAATATTCATATACCTATTGAATAATGCCGAATATTGTTCTATAGTTTTTGTATGAAATTAACAACTTTTGTTGCATTATTGCTACTATCACTTCAATGCTTAGCGGATGGTCTTGCCATTTCGTTACAAGCCATTGAATCTGAATGGGCATCTATCTATTACACCTTCCCCAAGGCCAAGAAGGAAAGCGCTTATGATTCTTTGCTCTACAGGACGAATCGGCTAGCGGCAGAATTTCCCGGTTCAAGCGAGCCAATTTTTTGGCAAGCGGCCATATTAGCATCTCGAGCTGAACAACAAGATGGTTTTTCGGCGCTTAATGCTATCCATCAGTCTCGTGATTTACTCCAAGCAGCCCTCCAAACAAACCCTAAAACAGCGAATGGCTCAGCTTATGTGATATTGGCAACGCTCTATTACATGGCTCCAAACTGGCCGATTGCTTTTGGGGATACAGAAAAAGCCGAACAATTGTTTCGTGCGGCTTTAAAAATAAACCCTAACGGGATTGATACCAATTATTTTTATGGTGATTTTTTGTTGGCCCATAACCACCCTGAAGACGCGCAAAAATATTTTGAAAAAGCCTTGTCGGCGCCGTCCAGGAAAGAACAACCATTTGCCGATGACAGGCTAAAAGATGAAGTGAAGCTTGCTCTAGCTAACACAAAAAGCCGAAAAATAAATGGGGTCAGAAATGCGTTTTTGTCCCTCTTCAATTCGGCTAGCCTGAGATAGGCTTAATAAAAATTAAGCCCATAAATAAGAATTATTCGCCAGTCTAGTTCTATAAGCAACCATTTTCTGGTAAAATTAGACGATTAAAGTCACTATTAATCAAAAATTCATCCTGGTAAAAACCTATGGCTTTTGTAGTCACCGAAAACTGTATTAAATGTAAATTTACCGACTGTGTCGATGTGTGTCCAGTCGATTGCTTCCATCAAGGCCCCAATTTTTTGGTGATCGATCCTGACGAATGCATCGATTGCACGTTATGCGAACCTGAATGTCCTGCTAACGCCATTTTCGCTGAGGATGAAGTACCTGAAGGCCAAGAAATCTTTATCGAGTTAAATGCCCAATTGTCAAAACAGTGGCCCGTCATAACTGAAGTGATAAAACCCTTACCGGATGCCGATGAATGGAACGGCAAAACAGGAAAAATAGACCTACTGGAAAAATAGCATTCGGAACCTACAGACATAAAAAAACCGGCTAAAGCCGGTTTTTTTATGTCATCCAAAGGGTGGCCATTATTATGATTATACTGGCCTATCGACCAATTCAACGTATGCCATGGGCGCGTCGTCCCCAGGACGAAACCCACATTTCATAATCCTAAGGTAACCGCCAGGCCGGCCTTTATAACGCGGGCCAAGCTCGTTAAATAATTTGGTAACTATTTCACGGTCCCTGAGCTTTGCAAAAGCAATACGTCTTTTAGCTACACTATCATCCTTAGATAAGGTAATCAAAGGCTCTGCAAACCCCCTCAATTCTTTCGCCTTAGGCAATGTTGTCTTGATCAGCTCATGCTTGAACAATGAATTTGCCATGTTACTAAATAGTGCCTTTCTGTGGCTACTGGTGACACTAAATTTTCTGCCTGTTTTACGATGTCGCATGACTTAAGACCTATGTCAATGTGTAGTGGAGTGGGAATGGTCGGCCAGACTTTCTGGCGGCCAATTATCTAAGCGCATTCCCAAAGACAATCCCTTTAAAGCTAGGATGTCCTTAATTTCTGTCAGGGACTTCTTGCCGAGGTTAGGGGTTTTCAATAACTCAACCTCAGTCCGCTGAATTAAATCGCCAATATAAAATATGTTTTCCGCCTTTAAACAGTTTGCCGAACGCACCGTCAATTCAAGGTCATCTACCGGCCGCAACAAAACCGGATCGATTTCATCTTCAGTTATCGGAGCATCCTCAACTTGAGGTTGTACTACCCGCTCAAAATCGACAAAAACAGACAATTGGTCGTGTAATATAGTTGCAGCCAATTTTATGGTTTGTTCAGGATCTACGGTTCCGTTTGTTTCCAGCTCAATAACCAGTTTATCCAAATTGGTGCGTTGCTCGACACGCATGCTTTCAACATGGTAAGCCACCTTTACAATCGGGCTATAGGAAGCGTCTAAATGTAAAGCGCCGACAACCGGGACGTAATCCGAATTTTCCTTACGGACACTGATGGGTTCATAACCACGCCCTCGGCGAATCCTCAGTTTCATGTTTAAAACACCAGACTGTGTTAAATTAGCGATCACCAAATCCGGATTGATTATTTCCACATCATGCGGCAATTCAATATCAGCTGCGGTAACACTCCCCTCACCATTTTTTGTGAGGGTCAGTTCAACTTCATCCCTTGAATGCAGGACTACTGCCAATTTCTTTAAGTTCAATAAAATATCGATAACGTCTTCTTGAACACCTTCTATCGTAGTGTATTCATGCTGTACGCCCTCGATCTCTACATCGGTTACGGCACAACCTGGTATCGTGGACAGCAAGACCCTCCTTAGGGCATTGCCCAAAGAGTGCCCAAAACCCCTTTCTAAGGGCTCTATGACTATCCTGGAATGATTAGGCGTCTTATTGACAACTTCGACTAACCGAGGCTTTAACAAGCCAGCAAAAGAATTCTGCATGTATCTTCCTCAGAACCGCAATTATTTTGAGTATAATTCTACGACCAACTGTTCGTTGATGTCGCTTCCCAGATCAACACGATCCGGCAACGAATTGAATGTTCCCGTCATTTTTTTGGGATCGACTTCAAGCCAAGCAGGGAAACCGTACTGTTCAGCCACAACTAGGGCATCAACTATCCGTTGCTGCTTTTTTGCCTTTTCCCTGACAGACAATACATCACCTACCGCCAATTGATACGAAGGGATATTGATTAACGAACCATTGACCTGTATGGACTTATGGCTTACCAATTGCCTTGCTTCGGCGCGAGTCGAAGCAAAACCCATACGGTAAACGACATTATCCAAGCGGGATTCAAGCAGGTTTAACAAGTTTTCACCTGTTGCCCCTTTTTTCATATCGGCGGCTTTATAGTAATTCCTGAATTGCTTTTCTAATATGCCATATATTCTCCGTAAACGCTGTTTAGCCCTTAACTGGAGCGCATAATCAGAGTTTCTGTTCCGCTTTGTCCCATGTTGACCAGGCCTTTGGTCTAGCTTACATTTACCTTCTAAAGACTTACCTCTGCTCTTTAAAAAAAGGTCAGTCCCTTCTCTTCTGCTTAATTTACAAGTGGGGCCTAGATATCTTGCCATTTAAACAATTCCTCCTATACTCGGCGTTTTTTAGGTGGACGGCAACCATTGTGGGGAATGGGGGTCACATCAATTATATTGTTTATCTTGAATCCTAAATTGTTCAAGGAACGGACTGCCGACTCGCGTCCAGGGCCAGGACCTTTAATTAACACATCAAGGTTTTTCATACCAAATTCTAAAGCGACAGTACCCGCTTTTTCGGCCGCTACTTGTGCAGCAAATGGGGTGCTTTTTCTGGAGCCACGAAATCCGGATCCCCCAGAAGTTGCCCAAGACAGGGCATTTCCCTTTCTGTCAGTTATCGTTATGATAGTATTGTTAAAAGAGGCATGAACATGGACAATGCCATCTGCGACTTCTTTTTTGATGCGTTTTCTTGTACGTGCTGGACTCGCCATTAATCAGACCTTAACTAATATAAATTATTTTTTAATTGGTTTGCGTGGCCCTTTGCGGGTACGCGCATTTGTTCTTGTGCGTTGACCCCTTAACGGCAATCCACGTCTATGCCTTATCCCTCGATAGCAACCAAGATCCATTAAACGTTTAATATTCATGGAAACTTCACGGCGAAGGTCGCCTTCTACCGTCATTTTGGAAACAGCATTCCTTATCGACTCTAACTGGTCTTCAGTTAAGTCTTTAATCTTAATAGAAGGTAGAATGCCAACTTTTCCGCAAATTTCGCGTGCTGTTTGACGGCCAATACCATATATCGAGGTTAACGCTATCCCCGCATGCTTATGTTCTGGTATGTTTATTCCGGCAATACGTGCCATTTACTGCTCCCTTGAAAGGATATTAGGTTAACTTTTAATGATAGCATTAATAAAATTTTTCAGCAATTTCTAGGGCTATCCTTGACGTTGTTTATGTCTTCCGTCTACACAGATAACCCTCACAACACCGCTTCTTTTAACAACTTTACAATTTCTACAAATTTTTTTGACTGAGGCACGTACTTTCACGATTAACTCCTACCATTTATTATTTATTTCTTCAAGTTTGCTTTTTTCATTAGCCCTTCATATTGCTGGGACATGACATGAGTTTGCATTTGAGAAATAAAATCCATTACTACGACTACGATAATCAACAAGGAAGTCCCTCCAAAATAAAACGGGACATTCCAATAAACTATCAGAAATTCAGGCAACAAACAGACCAGTGTTATATAAATAGCGCCGATCAAAGTCAATCGCGTCATTACCTTGTCAATATATGCGGTAGTCTGTATACCAGGCCTAATTCCCGGTAAAAACGCACCAGACTTTTTTAGGTTTTCCGCAGTTTCTTTTGAGTTGAAAACCAATGCCGTGTAAAAAAAGCAAAAGAATATAATCGCGGTTGCATAAAACAGGACATAAACCGGCTGACCTGGGGACAACATAGTTGCGATATCCTGCAACCAAGTAAAACCTTCCGAATTGCCAAACCAACCGGCAATCGTAGCGGGAAACAAAATAATGCTCGATGCGAAAATGGGCGGGATCACCCCAGCCATATTAAGCTTTAGCGGTAAAAAACTGGTCTGTCCAGCATACATCTTTCGGCCTTGTTGTCTTTTAGGATAATTGATGAGGATTCGCCTTTGGCCCCTTTCCACAAAAACCACAAGAGCTGTAACTAATATCGCCAATAGGAACAACAGGATAATAAAACCGCCGTTCATCTCCCCTGTCCTTGCAAGTTCCAACGTCCCACCTATTGCTTTAGGCAGGCCGGAAACTATACCTGCAAAAATAATCAGGGAAATTCCATTACCAATACCGCGTTCGGTGACTTGCTCGCCTAACCACATCAAGAATACAGTGCCAGTAACTAATGTTATGGTCGTAACAACGATAAAGCTTATCCCTGGATTTAAGACGACAGATAACCCGCCAGTCGTCTGGCTCTGCAATGCCAGGGATATCCCAATAGCTTGGAAGGTTGCCAAAACAACCGTCCCATACCTTGTATATTGGGATATTTTCTTTCTTCCAGACTCGCCTTCTTTTTTGAGTTGTTCCATAGCTGGAATAACAACTGTCATCAACTGCATAATGATTGATGCAGAGATATAAGGCATGATACCAAGGGCGAAAAGGCTTAGGCGCATCAAAGCCCCCCCGGAAAACATGTTGAACATGTCGAGTATTGAGCCGCTTTGTTGTTCAAACATAACCTGTAGTGCCTTAGGATCAATCCCAGGAACGGGTATATGGGCGCCTATCCTATAAACAACGAATGCACCAAAAACAAAAAGCAGCCTTGACTGTAACTCGGATAAACCGCCGGGTTTGTAATTAAACGCGGGTTTTGAGGTGCTCACTTATACCTCAACCTTGCCACCAGCCGCTTCCAAAGCAAGCTTTGCACCGTTTGTTACATTTATCCCTTTGAGGGTTATTGATCTTTTGATTTCGCCGGACTTAATCACTTTCGCTTTTTTTGTAAAAGCAGGAACGATGTTGTTCTCAATAAGGATAGCTAAATCTATGGTGTCCAGATTAAGCTTTTCCAATTCGCTAAGCCTTACTTCTGCCGAATATTTAGCAGACCTTGAAAGGAATCCAATTTTAGGCAGCCGCCGTTGCAAGGGCATTTGACCACCCTCAAAACCGACTTTATGGAACCCACCGCTACGGGCTTTTTGTCCTTTATGGCCTTTTCCGCAAGTTTTGCCTAAGGTGCAACCGATGCCGCGGCCAACTCTTTTGGCCTTTTTACGCGATCCTTCGCTAGCTTGAATTGTGTTCAAAAACATTATTTTTCCTCGACTCGCAACATGTATGATATTTTTTTAATCATGCCCCGATTTTCGGGTGTATCGAGAACTTCAACTGACTGGTTAATTTTTCTCAAACCTAAACCTTTTAGGCAAGCCCGATGAACCGGTAACCTTCCAAATTTACTTTTCGTCATCGTTACGCATAACTTATTAGTAGCCATTCTTCTATCCAATTATTTGTTCGACAGTCAAACCGCGTTTCGCTGCTATTTGGTTGGCGTTATGCATTCCAGTCAAGCCATTGATAGTTGCCCTAACTACATTGATGGGATTATTCGTCCCTATGCACTTTGCCAAGACATTATGGACGCCAACAACTTCAAATACCGCCCGCATAGCCCCACCGGCGATAATACCCGTACCTTCAGAAGCTGGCTGCATGTAGACTTTTGCCGCGCCAGTAGTGCTCATGACCGGATATTGTAAGGTATCTCCTTTCAAAGAAACTTTGCGCATGTTCTTACGGGCTTGTTCTAGCGATTTTTGTATTGCTATCGGTACTTCCCTAGCTTTACTGACCCCATAACCGACTCGGCCTTCGCCATCGCCAACAACCGTCAGTGCAGCGAACCCGAAAACACGACCGCCTTTTACCACCTTGGCAACGCGCCTTACGTTGACCAATTTCTCTTGCAAACCATCTGTGCTGCCTTGGGCAGGTGCTGTAGACATTTTCTCTCCTAAAACTTTAATCCAGCTTCACGCGCAGCATCCGCCAAAGCTTTTACACGACCGTGATATTTAAATCCGGAACGGTCGAAAGCCACTTCGGTAATGCCCGCAGCTATCGCTTTTTGCGCTATATGTTTCCCAACTGCAGCGGCAGCGGTAATGTTGCAGGTATTTTTTAAACCAACTTTAATATCTGCTTGAGTAGTCGAAGCGCTCGCTATGGTCTTAGTGCCATCACCGCTAATAACCTGCGCATAAATATGTTGGGACGATTTATGTATAGATAAACGATTAGCGTTTAACTGCCTTATTTTGCAGCGTAATTTTGTCGCACGTTTCAACCGTGTGTTTTTCTTATCCATAAACTGACCTATTTTTTCTTAGCTTCTTTTTTAGCGACATTTTCATCGGCATACCTAATACCTTTCCCCTTATAGGGTTCAGGCGGACGATAAGCCCTGATTTTTGCAGCCACTTCACCAACCAGTTGCTTGTTGCTTCCTTTTACCACAATTTCAGTTTGTGAAGGGGTTTCTACGGTAATACCTTCTGGAACTTCAAAATCAACCGGATGCGAGTATCCTAAGGACAGGCTGATAATATTGCCTTTTGCTTGCGCCCGATAACCTACGCCTATCAAGGTCAATTTCTTTTCAAAACCTTCAGAAACACCCTTTACCATACTATTTGCAATAGCGCGAGCTGTTCCCGCCTGGGCAATAGATTCTTTGTTATCCTTTTCCCATTGAACCTGAATTATGTTATCGGTAACAGTAATCGTGACCGAAGGGTTGAAATCAAACGATAATTGACCCTTGCTTCCCTTAACGGACATATTGTTTCCAGTCAAATTGACGTCAACTCCTTTAGGGATGGTAATGGGTGCCTTAGCAATTCTTGACATAAAAAGCCTACATTAACAAACAGTACAAATAATTTCGCCGCCATAACCACTGGCTCGTGCCGCCCGGTCTGTCATGACACCTTTTGAAGTTGATACAATTGCAATACCTAAACCGCCCAAAACTTTTGGAAGGTCGTCTTTTGATTTGTATATACGCAAACCAGGCCTGCTTATCCTTTTAATTTCCTCGATAACAGGCGTACCTTTATGGTACTTTAACTCAATTGTCATCTCCACATGGCCGTCTATCGCTCCAGAACTGAAATCAGAAATATATCCTTCTTCTTTCAATACCTTGGCTATAGAAAGCTTTATTTTTGACGACGGCTGCTGTATGGATTTTTTTCCTGCAGATTGGCCATTCCTTATCCTTGTCAACATATCTGCTATTGGGTCTGACATGCTCATTAATTTGTCTCCGAACCGTTATTGTCCAAAATTACCAACTGGCCTTCACAACACCTGGGACATCGCCACGCATTGTTGCTTCCCGTAATTTGTTCCGGCTTAAGCCAAATTTACGGTAATAGCCATGCGGACGTCCAGTAAGGCCACAACGGTTCCGTATCCTGGTTGAACTAGAATCCCTAGGAAGTTTTTGCAACTGCAAATGGGCATTATCCTTCTGTTCAGGTGAGGCCTTGGGATCCCTAATAATTTCCCTTAGCGATTTACGTTTAACATCATACTTTAATGCCAATTTTTTACGCTTGTCTTCGCGGGCAATCATGGATTTTTTTGCCATATCTATAATTCTCAATTCTTAAACGGAAAATTAAAGAGTTTAAGCAATGCCAAACCCTCTTCATTCGTATTCGCTGTTGTTGTGATAGTAATATCCATTCCGCGTAACACATCGATCTTGTCGTAATCAATCTCGGGAAAAATGATTTGTTCCTTTACTCCCATAGAGTAATTGCCACGACCATCAAAGCTTTTGGGGCTCAGCCCTCTGAAATCCCGGATTCGTGGTATCGAAATATTTATTAGCCTGTCTAGGAACTCATACATCCTTTTGCTGCGCAGGGTTACCTTGCAACCTATAGGCATGTCATCCCTTATCTTAAAACCAGCAATGGATTTCCTTGCCAAGGTAATCACCGGTTTTTGGCCTGATATTTTTTCCATATCGGAAACGGCAGATTGCAGTGTTTTTTTGTCTGCCACAGCCTCACCTACACCCATGTTTAGCGTGATTTTAGTGATACGCGGCGCTTGCATGACGGACTTATACGAAAACTGCTTTACCAGTTCCGGAAGTATGGTCTCTTTATAAATGGTCTCTAGTCTAGCCATGTCCTCACACCTTAAACATCAACAACTTCATTTGTTGATTTAAAATAACGCACCTTTTTCCCATCTTCCAGAAACTTTATCCCTATTCGGTCTGGCTTCTTTGTCGTCGGGTTGTAAATACCAATATTAGATATATCAATCGGCATATCCTTGACGATAATGCCCCCTGAAACGCCTGCATTTGGATTTGGCTTTTGGTTCTTTTTGGCTTGGTTAATTCCTTCAACCAGGACTTTGTTGTCCTTAAGTATTTTGGTTACCCTGCCACTTTTGCCCTTATCTTTACCGGTGCGTACTACTACGTCATCACCTTTTTTGATTTTTTGCATGCTGTCTCTCCTATAAAACTTCAGGAGCCAATGAAATAATTTTCATAAATTTCTCACCACGTAGTTCACGGGTTACTGGGCCAAAAATACGGGTGCCTAAAGGCTGTAAGTTGTTGTTGAGTATAACAGCCGCATTACCGTCAAATCGGATCACGGAGCCGTCTGCCCTGCGTACCCCTTTACTCGTCCTGACTACAAGGGCGTTGTATACCTCGCCTTTTTTTACCCTGCCACGAGGGATTGCGTCCTTGATGCTGACTTTAATAATGTCCCCAATACCTGCATAACGCCTGTGGGATCCTCCCAGCACTTTGATACACATGACCCTTTTAGCGCCGCTGTTATCGGCAACATCTAGGTTTGTTTGCATCTGAATCATGATCTTTTCCTATGTATTTAACTGCAGGGCTTATTGGTTAGAGCTTTCCAAAACTTCTACCAATTTGAAAGCCTTATGTTTCGATATTGGCCTGCATGATGTAATCGACACCAAATCACCTTCTTTGCAAAGGTTTTGCTCGTCATGGGCCATTAATTTGCTCGAACGCTTAATGTACTTTCCATAAACAGGATGTTTGACCATGCGTTCAACCAATACAGTAATAGTTTTGTCCATTTTGTTACTGACGACTTTACCTGTTATTGTCCGCAGCTTTACTTCGTTTTCAACCATGTTACGCTCTCGACATTTCGTTGATTAGGGTGTGGACACGCGCTATTTCCCGCCTTACTTTTTTGACTTGGTCTGGCTTGGCGAGTTGACCTGTCCCTTTTTGCATCTTCAAATTGAATTTTTCCTTAGAAAGGTCAATCAGCATAGCGTCCAATTCTTCCTTGGTCTTTTTACGTAATTCTATTGCCTTCATTACATTATCGTCCGAGCGGTAAACAAAGTTTTCAACGGCAACTTAGCGGCTGCCAAGGTAAATGCTTCACGCGCCAGTTCTTCAGACACACCTTGTATTTCATATAACATGGTGCCTGGCCTAATTTGCGCAACCCAATATTCTACACTACCTTTACCTTTTCCCATACGCACTTCTAAAGGTTTTTTGGTAATTGGCTTGTCAGGAAAAATTCTGATCCAAATTTTACCGCCACGTTTGACATGCCTTGTGATCGTTCGACGGGCGGATTCGATTTGCCTGGCAGTCAACCTGCCACGGCTAACCGACTTCAGTCCATACTCGCCAAAACTGACGGATGAACCCCTTACGGCTGTCCCAGTATTCCTGCCTTTATGCTGTTTGCGAAATTTTGTTCTTTTGGGTTGAAGCATGACCTGTACCTATGCTTATTTCTTTGTATCAGAGGGACTTGCGGCATTCTGCGTATCCATATCGAATATTTCACCTTTAAATATCCATACTTTTATGCCGATGATCCCGTAAGTTGTCTTTGCTTCAGCAGTTGCATAATCAATATCTGCCCTCAAAGTATGCAAAGGCACACGCCCTTCCCTATACCATTCACTTCGGGCTATCTCAGCACCGTTTAAACGGCCGCCGACATTGATTTTTATGCCTTCTGCACCAAGCCGCATCGTGTTGGTAACCGCACGCTTCATTGCCCGACGATACATGATACGTTTCTCAAGCTGTTGGGCCACACCTTCTGCAACCAATTGGGCATCAAGCTCCGGCTTCCTTATTTCCTCAACATTCAACTGAACAGGCACGCCTATCATTTTTGATATTTGCTGCCTCAAAATATCTATGTCTTCGCCTTTTTTGCCTATGACAATACCTGGCCTTGCAGTATGTATTGTTATATGGGCATTGTTAGCCGGACGGTTAATCTGGATACGGCTGACCGAGGCATGCGCAAGTTTAGTTTTCAGGAATTGCCTTACCTCTAAGTCTTGGTTCAAAAACAAAGGGTAATCATGGCTATTTGCATACCACCTCGAATTCCAGTCTTTAACTATGCCCAAGCGTATGCCGGTTGGATGAACTTTTTGTCCCATTATCTTCTGCCCCTACTCGTTTTCCGAGACTTTTACTGTTATGTGGCAGGTTCTTTTAAGGATATGGTTCGCACGTCCCTTAGCTCTTGCCTTAAATCTTTTCATGGTCGGCGCTTCATTGACAAATACAGTAGAAACCCTTAATTCATCTATATCGGCGCTGTCATTGTGCTCGGCATTGGCTATTGCCGACTCAAGCACTTTTTTAACGATTGCAGCACCCTTTTTTGAGCTAAATTTCAATGTATTCAACGCCTTATCTACGGGCAACCCGCGGATCATATCTCCCACCAAACGGGCTTTCTGGGCGGATAAAGGCGCATTACATAATTTCGCAGACACTTCCATCTTGAGACCTATTTTGATTTTTTGTCAGCCACGTGGCCTTTATAGGTACGTGTAGGCGCAAACTCACCTAACTTGTGCCCTATCATATTTTCGGATATGAGGACTGGGATATGTAAGCGACCGTTATGGACCGCAATCGTCAAACCCAACATGTCAGGAATTATCATCGACCTTCTAGACCATGTTTTAATCGGTTTGCGATTATTCGTACTAACCGCATCATCAACTTTCTTTTGAAGGTGATGGTCTATAAATGGACCTTTTTTAATTGACCGTGGCACTGATATACCTCACTAATCTTTATTTTCTACGTCTGATAATCATGTTATCAGTACGTTTGTTTTTTCGTGTCTTATAACCTTTAGTCGGCACACCCCAAGGAGAAACCGGATGCCGTCCGCCTGAAGTCCTGCCTTCACCACCACCATGCGGATGGTCAACTGGGTTCATTACTACCCCACGGACTGTTGGCCTCACGCCTCGCCACCGGGTAGCCCCAGCTTTTCCATAAGACGCCAAATTGTGTTCGTGATTTGAAACCTCGCCAATAACGGCACGGCATTCGGCCAATACTTTCCTCATTTCGCCGGAACGCAACCTGATTGTCGCATGGGCTCCTTCTCTTGCTACCAATTGTGCAGAAGTGCCAGCGCTGCGTGCCAACTGCGCGCCTTTTCCTGGCTTCAATTCTACGCAATGGAGCGTTGTACCCATCGGAATATTCCGTAATGGCATACAGTTACCAGGCTTTACAGGTGCAGATTCAGATGAGATAAGCTCTTGTCCAGTTACTATTCCCTTCGGGGCAATGATATATCTACGCTCGCCATCCTTATACAATATGAGTGCAATATTCGCAGTCCTGTTAGGATCGTATTCAACCCGCTCGACAATTGCCGGAACATCCAATTTATTTCTTTTGAAATCGATTATGCGATAGTGTTGTTTATGTCCGCCACCAATATGCCGCGTAGTTATCCGACCTTGGTTATTCCGACCACCACTTTTACAAAGTTTAGTGAGCAAAGGCGCGTAAGGTTTACCTTTGTAAAGACCCTCGGTCTTTATCCGCACAACAAACCGCGAACCTGGTGATGTCGGTTTTGACTTCACAATAGCCATTTTTACCGTTCCCTAATATTTCTTTATTAAATCGTTATGGAGTTGCAAAACTTATGTCATGCCCAGGCTTTAACTTTACGTAAGCTTTTTTCCAGTCTGAACGTTGGCCTAAAGTTTTCCCGAAGCGCTTTTGCTTTCCTTTAACATTCAAGACACGAACCGAATCAACCTCGACCTTAAACAGGGTTTCAACTGCATGTTTTACCTGAAGCTTAGTTGCCTGTTTTTTTATCCTGAACACAAACCGGTTATCCTTTTCTGCGGCAACCGTGCTTTTTTCCGAAACGATGGGCGCTTCTAACACATCGAACATCTGATACTGGCTCATGACAACCGCTCCTCTAATTTTTTGATTGCGGCAGTGGTTGCAATAATTTTATCGGCACCGACCAACAAGACAGGGTTTAAATTTTCTGCCTCAACAACTTCTACGTTTGGGATATTTCGTGAGGCAAGCGCAAGGTTAGTTTCAATCTTATCGACTATGATTAACAATCGTCTTGCTTCAATATTTTTCAATTTCCCTGAAAATTCTTTAGTTTTGGGCGTGGTTGGCACAATAGTGTCGCTAACCATCAATCGGTTTTGCCTGAGCAGCTCCGAAAGGATTGAACGGATGCCCACGCGGAACATCTTTTTATTCAATTTTTGCTCATAATTTCTAGGCCTGGCTGCAAATGCAACACCACCTGTTCGCCATAATGGGCTTCGTGTTGAACCCGAACGGGCACGCCCTGTCCCCTTTTGTTTCCAAGGTTTTGAACCACCGCCGCTCACATCAGAACGGGTCTTTTGCGCCTTCGTTCCAGCCCGACCTCCAGCTAAGTACCGTGTGACTAGCTGATGTATCAATGTCTCGTTATAAGATTGCCCAAAGACCGCTTCTTGTACTTCGAGATTGCTGGAATTGCTTCCGCTTAACGCCAGTATTTGCAAACCCATGACTTAACCTTTATTCCGTTTCTTTATTGCTGGCGTTACCACCACATCACCGCCTTTAGCGCCAGGCACAGCGCCCTTGACTAAAATCAGTTTACGTTCCGCATCCACTGAATGGATTGTCAGGTTTTGGACGGTTGTTTTAGCATCCCCCAGATGCCCAGCCATTTTTTTCCCCTTAAATACCCTGCCAGGTGTTTGGTTCATGCCGATAGAACCCAAAACCCTGTGCGAAACCGAGTTTCCATGGGTCGCATCTTGCATCCCGAAATGATGCCTTTTAATGCCGCCAGCAAATCCTTTACCAATACTACGCCCTTGAACATCAACAACTTGTCCAGGCGAAAAAATATCTACGGACAATTCTGTTCCAACGGCAAGATCTTTACCTTCATTTCCATCAAGCCGGAATTCCCATAAGCCCCTTCCAGCCGTCATGTTGGCTTTTGCATAATGGCCAGCCATTGCCTTGTTTACATGCGATGATTTTTTATCACCTACCGCGACTTGAATCGAACAGTAACCGTCAACTTCTATGCTTTTGACTTGGGCTATTCTGTTAGAATCAATCTGCAACACAGTAACGGGGATGGATGTGCCATCTTCGGCAAATACCCTAGTCATACCGCATTTTCGACCCACAAGACCTATTGACATCTGTCAATTCCTCAATACTTAATTCAACTTGATCTGAACATCTACACCGGCAGCAAGATCTAACTTCATCAACGCATCAACTGTTTTATCAGTCGGCTCAACGATATCTAGCAACCTTTTATATGTCCTTAATTCATATTGATCTCTCGCATCCTTATTGACATGAGGAGAAATCAAAATCGTAAAACGTTCTTTTTTAGTAGGCAAGGGAATAGGGCCTTTTACTTGAGCCCCTGTCCGTCTTGCAGTTTCTACTATCTCACCAGCCGATTGATCAATTAATTTATGGTCAAAAGATTTCAACCGGATCCTGATAGTTTGGTTTGTCATATTCTTACTCGATAATGGATGCTACAACGCCCGCACCAACTGTCCGCCCGCCTTCACGAATAGCGAAACGCAGACCTTCTTCCATTGCGATCGGTGAAATCAACTTCACTTTTACCGAAATGTTATCACCAGGCATAACCATTTCTACACCTTCTGGAAGATCAACAGCACCGGTTACATCTGTTGTCCTAAAATAAAACTGTGGGCGATAGCCATTAAAGAATGGCGTGTGACGGCCACCTTCGTCTTTTGACAATACGTAAATTTCGGCATTGAAATGGGCATGTGGCTTGATTGTGCCTTTATGGGCCAATACTTGGCCGCGCTCAACTTCATCGCGTTTGGTGCCCCTTAACAGCAAGCCGACGTTATCCCCAGCTTCCCCTTGATCCAACAATTTGCGGAACATTTCAACGCCCGTTACAGTCGTTGTAGTAGTTGGCCTAATGCCAACGATTTCGACTTCCTGACCTACTTTGATAACACCCCTTTCAATACGGCCCGTTACTACAGTGCCTCGACCTGATATTGAGAAAACATCTTCGATTGGCATCAAGAAAGAACCGTCCACTGCGCGCTCAGGCAATGGAATATAAGTATCTAATGCCTCAACAAGCTTTATAATGGAAGGCACCCCAATTTCACTGGTATCACCTTCAAGTGCTTTTAAGGCTGACCCTTTAATGATTGGCGTGTCATCGCCTGGAAATTCATAAAGGTCAAGTAATTCGCGGATTTCCATTTCGACAAGTTCGATCAACTCTGCATCATCAACCATATCCGCTTTGTTGAG
Source organism: uncultured Methylomagnum sp. (assembly GCA_964435245.1). Classification (GTDB taxonomy): domain Bacteria; phylum Pseudomonadota; class Gammaproteobacteria; order Methylococcales; family Methylomonadaceae; genus Methyloglobulus. Next base: position 202,560 of record CAYSYU010000002.1, on the reverse strand, counting down.
GAAAACGACAATATAAGGAACACCAACCTGTCTTGACAAAAGGATATGTTCGCGAGTTTGTGGCATTGGGCCATCTGCTGCGGAACAAACCAAAATGGCGCCGTCCATCTGCGCCGCACCGGTAATCATGTTCTTGACGTAGTCGGCATGGCCTGGGCAGTCAACATGCGCATAATGGCGGGTCGCGGATTGGTATTCCACATGCGAAGTCGCAATGGTGATACCACGCGCACGTTCTTCAGGCGCATTGTCGATTTGGTCGAAGGCCTTCACCTCGCCACCTTGCAATTCAGCCATTACCTTGGTTAAGGCTGCCGTCAATGTTGTTTTGCCGTGGTCAACGTGGCCAATCGTGCCGACATTAACGTGGGGCTTCGTACGTGAAAATTTTTCTTTTGCCATGACTCAATACCCTTATGTTACATTCAAATTATGATGATTTTTTAATTATCCCTTCTGCAATAGATGCAGGCACTTCATTGTATTTTTCAAACTGCATACTGTAAGTAGCTCGCCCCTGTGTTGCCGAACGCAAATCAGTCGCATAACCGAACATTTCCGCTAACGGTACTTCGCAACTAATCGTTTTACCCGACGGGGTATCGTCCATCCCTTGTATAAGGCCACGTCGTCGGTTGATATCGCCGACGACATCCCCCATATAATCTTCAGGGGTCACTATTTCCACTCTCATAATTGGTTCGAGCAAGACGGGTTTGGCTTTTCTCGCGCCTTCCTTGAACCCCATAGAGCCGGCTATCTTAAAAGCCATCTCACTCGAATCAACATCATGATACGAGCCGTCAAACAAAGAAACCTTTACATCTAATACGGGATATCCCGCTAAAACACCACTTTTTAGCTGTTCCTGTATCCCTTTATCAACTGCTGGAATAAATTCTTTTGGAACCACTCCGCCGACAATTTCATTTACAAACTCATAACCAGAACCGCTTTCTTTAGGCTCCAACCGCAACCAAACATGGCCGTATTGTCCCTTGCCACCGGACTGCCTAATGAATTTGCCTTCTTGTTCCACTGTGGAGCGGATCGTTTCTCGGTAAGCCACTTGTGGCGCCCCAACTCCCGCATCTACGCCGAACTCCCGTTTCATTCGGTCAACAATAATTTCAAGATGGAGTTCGCCCATCCCTGAAATAATTATTTGGCCTGACTCTTCGTCCGTATGAACCTTAAACGATGGGTCTTCTTGCGCCAATTTGGCTAATGCCATCACCATCTTTTCCTGATCTGCCTGTGATTTTGGCTCCACCGCAACAGATATCACCGGCTCAGGGAACTCCATTCGTTCCAATACGATGATGTGGCTTGGGTCGCATAGCGTATCCCCTGTGGACACATCTTTTAACCCAATCGCAGCAGCTATATCACCTGCACAAACAACTTTTACTTCTTCACGGCTATTGGCATGCATCTGCACTATCCGGCCTATGCGCTCCCTTTTTTTCTTTACAGGGTTAAAAACGGTATCCCCAGAATTTAAAATCCCCGAATACACCCTGAAGAAAGATAGGGTACCCACATAAGGATCCGTCGCTATCTTAAAAGCCAAGGCTGAAAAAGGTTCTTTATCCGAAGCAGGCCGTTCAGCTTCTGTAGCCTCGTCATCGAGCAAGCCTTTTATAGGCCTAATGTCTACCGGCGAAGGCAAGTAGTCAATTACTGCGTCCAACATAGCCTGTACGCCTTTATTTCTAAAAGCAGAACCGCAAAAAGCAGGGACAAGCTGATTGGCTATCGTTTGCAACCGTATACCCAACTTTATTTCTTCATTGGTCAAAATACCTCCATCAAGGTATTTTCCCATCAATTCTTCATTGGCATCTGCTGCCGCCTCAACCAGATGCTCCCGCCATATACCACAATCAGCAAGCATATCTGCCGGGATTTCCTTTTCTTTAAATGTCATGCCCATATTGGTTTCATCCCAATAAATGGCTTTCATCTTAACTAGGTCAACCACCCCTTCGAAATGCTCTTCGGCACCAATAGGCAGTTGCATAGGCACCGCTTTACTTCCCAGCTTTGACCCAATCTGCTTTATAACGCGCAGAAAATCTGAGCCTGCCCTATCCATTTTATTGACAAAGGCCAGCCGCGGGACATGATATTTGTTCGCTTGGCGCCAGACCGTTTCAGATTGTGGCTCAACCCCGCCCACGGCACAGAACACTGCACATGCCCCGTCGAGAACCCGTAATGAACGCTCGACCTCAATGGTAAAATCAACATGCCCCGGCGTATCGATGATATTGATACGGTGTTGGGGAAACTGCTTTTCCATGCCGCTCCAAAAGCAAGTTGTCGCAGCCGAGGTTATCGTAATTCCCCGCTCTTGTTCCTGCTCCATCCAATCCATGGTTGCGGCGCCATCGTGAACCTCACCTATCTTGTGGGACACACCGGTGTAGTACAACACCCTTTCCGTGGTGGTTGTTTTGCCAGCATCTATATGTGCCATTATTCCAATATTGCGATAGCGCTCTATTGGCGTTTTTCTGGCCACCACTTAAACCTAATTTTCTCTACTTTTACCAGCGGTAATGTGAGAACGCCTTATTTGCTTCCGCCATTCTATGGGTATCTTCACGTTTCTTAGCGGCAGAACCCCTGCTTTCAAACGCATCCATCAATTCGCCGGCCAGCTTGGAAGACATTGTCCTTTCATTGCGTTTGCGGGAAGCCTCTATCAACCAACGCATTGCCAACGCCATACGTCTTGCAGGACGCACTTCAACAGGCACTTGGTATGTCGCCCCGCCAACCCGGCGAGATTTAACCTCAACCCTGGGCTGGACATTCTCCAATGCTTTGGAAAGCACGTCCAATGGCTCGTTATGCCCTTTCTTTTCGATAACATCTAGAGCCCCGTAGACAATCCCTTCTGCAACAGACTTTTTGCCACTTTCCATTATCATGTTCATGAATTTGGTCAACATGACACTACCAAACCTTGGATCTGGAATAATTTCTCTTTTAGTAGCGACTCTTCTTCTGGACATTCTTCACCAACTTATCATTTTCCTTTAGGCCGCTTTGTTCCGTATTTGGAACGTCCGCATTTCCTGTTATTAACGCCTGACGCATCAAGGCTTCCACGCACTACGTGATAACGTACACCCGGCAAATCTTTGACACGACCGCCGCGGATCAAAACCACAGAGTGCTCTTGAAGATTATGCCCTTCCCCGCCGATATAGCTACTCACTTCCGAACCGTTAGTGAGCCTTACCCTTGCTACCTTACGAAGCGCCGAATTGGGCTTTTTGGGTGTCGTTGTGTAGACACGCGTACAAACACCCCGACGTTGGGGACATGCCTCTAATGCAGGGACATTGCTTTTTTCTATTCTTTTAGTGCGCGGCTTACGAACCAATTGGTTGATCGTGGCCATATTTTTCCTTACTCCGAATTCAGCCTATGCGTCTGAAATAAAAAACCGTAAATCCCAACAATAGCTACGGCTTATTAGTTTTATGATTAAGACTATTTACTTAAGCCCATGTGAGCAGAGCATAATACTTGCTTACAATAATGAGGTCAAGCTGATTTTTTCCTTCTTCATTAACTAACTATTTAAAGCTTGTTTAAGCGCCTCTTCGACATCATCCGTGTCCACTGTTTGAACCATTTCGGGTTCAACAATTTGGCTTTGTGCCTGCCTGTTTTTCCTGCTTTCATGGTAGGCCAAGCCCGTTCCTGCAGGAATCAAACGCCCGACGATCACATTTTCTTTTAAGCCTTGCAAACTGTCTCCCAAGCCTCGTACTGCTGCGTCAGTCAACACACGGGTGGTTTCCTGGAACGACGCTGCGGATATGAAGGATTCGGTCGCCAATGAGGCTTTAGTTATGCCTAACAGTATTGATTCATAGCTTGCCGGTATTTTGCCTTCTTTTTCAATTTTGTCGTTCTCTTCCCTTAATAACGCCCGTTCCACTTGGTCCCCTTTCAAGAATGAAGTGTCCCCGGGAGAAGTGACCTCAACCTTTCTAAGCATTTGGCGAATGATTGCCTCGATATGCTTATCATTTATCTTAACGCCCTGTAATCGGTAAACGTCTTGAATTTCTTTGACCAAATAATTAGCCAGCTCCTCAACACCCCGTAACCTGAGAATATCGTGGGGGGTCAATTCGCCTTCCGCTATCGTCTCCCCTTTTTCGACGTACTCCCCTTCGAATACAGTGATGTGGCGCCATTTTGATATCAACGTTTCTACCTGTTCGCCAGAAGTGTCAGTGATAATGACTCGCTGCTTGCCTTTCGTTTCCTTACCAAATGAAATCGTTCCGCTTGCTTCCGCCAAGATAGCCGGATCCTTCGTCTTCCTGGCTTCAAATAAATCAGCAACACGCGGCAGACCACCGGTAATATCCCTGGTTTTACTCGATTCTTGTGGAATCCTTGCCAAAACGTCGCCAACCTTGACTTCGCCACCATCCTTAATGCCGACAATAGCACCGGTTGGCAAAAAGTATTGCGCCGGTATTTCTGTCCCAGGCAAACAAATTCCATTGCCCCCTAAATCCAACAGTTTAACCATAGGCCTTAATTCTTTGCCCGCGCTGCCTCTCTGTTTAGGGTCGGTAACAACAAGCGAACTCAACCCTGTTACCTCATCAGATTGCTTTTGCACAGTCACGCCGTCCACGAAATGGATAAGCTCGACAACACCTTCAACCTCGGTGATAACAGGATGGGTGTGCGGGTCCCACGTCACAATAATGTCGCCTGCATTAACCCTATCGCCTTCCTTGACAGACAGTACGGCACCATAAGGGATTTTATAACGTTCCCTTTCGCGTCCGTAGTCGTCGACTACACCCACCTCACCCGACCTTGAGACAGCAATCAAGTTGCCTTCGCGGTTAACGACTGATTTCAGGTTGTTGAGGCGTAAAGTTCCTGCCGACTTGACTTGGACATTGCTAATCGCAGCAGAACGGGATGCCGCGCCGCCGATATGGAATGTACGCATGGTTAATTGGGTACCCGGCTCACCTATCGATTGGGCGGCTATTACGCCAACAGCTTCACCCACATTTACAAGATGGCCACGTCCCAGGTCACGACCGTAACAAGCGACACATACACCGTGTCTATTCTCACAAGTGATGATAGAACGGACTAAAACTTGATCGACACTGTTTTCATCCAATACCGAAACCCAATGTTCGTCCAATAAAGTGCCGCTAGGCACTACAATATTTTCACCGGTTGCATCTAATACATCAACGGCGGCAACCCGCCCTAAAACACGTTCAGAAAGCGGCTCAACCACATCGCCGCCTTCAATGATAGGGGTCATTATCAAGCCATCGGAAGTCCCGCAATCATCACCGATAATCACTAGATCCTGCGCGACATCAACTAACCTCCGGGTCAAATATCCTGAGTTTGCTGTTTTCAACGCGGTATCGGCCAAACCTTTGCGGGCACCGTGCGTCGAAATAAAATATTGCAATACGTCGAGGCCTTCCCTGAAATTAGCCGTGATGGGCGTTTCAATGATAGAGCCATCCGGTTTTGCCATGAGCCCCCGCATACCGGCCAACTGCCTGATTTGCGCTGCCGATCCTCGAGCGCCAGATTCGGCCATCATAAAAATTGAGTTGAATGATTTTTGCTTAACGGATTTACCTTCGGCGTCCAGCACGGGTTCTTCGCCCAAGCCATCCATCATAACCTTGGCTACTTGATCATTTGCATGCGACCAAATGTCAACGACCTTATTGTACCTTTCCCCGTCGGTCACCAACCCAGAAGCGTATTGGGCTTGTATTTCACTCACCTCAGCTTCCGCAGACTTGATGATATCGGTCTTCTTTTCAGGTATCGCCATGTCGTCGATACCAAAAGAGACTCCGGAAATCGTCGCATACCTGAAACCCAAATACATGATTTGATCCGCCAAGACCACTGTGTCCTTGTTCCCAAGGTGGCGGTAACTGTAATTGACCAAACGGGAAATATTCTTTTTGGTCATATCGCAGTTTATCAGTTCAAAAGGCATGCGAACGGGCACAACTTCCCAAATCAACGCCCGTCCGACAGTGGTGGAAACACGATGTGTTTTGTCGGTTGACTCACCTTGCTCGTTGACAACTTTTTCGGTAATGCGGAGTTGGATTTTTGTTTGTAACTCAACCGATTTAGCGAGCAAAGCTTTATGGACTTCGCCGACGCTACCAAATATACTGCCTTCCCCTTTGGCATTTACTTTTTCACGGCTCATGTAATACAACCCCAACACCACATCCTGGGAAGGGTTGATCACTGGCTCGCCATTTGCCGGCGACAAAATATTGTTTGTCGCCATCATTAAGGTTCTGGCTTCCAATTGCGCCTCAATGGACAATGGTATATGGACCGCCATCTGGTCGCCGTCGAAGTCGGCGTTAAACGCGCTACAGACCAGCGGATGTAGCTGAATGGCTTTCCCTTCGATCAAAATCGGTTCAAATGCTTGTATCCCCAGCCTGTGCAAAGTAGGGGCACGGTTCAACAGGATAGGATGTTCGCGGATGACTTCTTCGAGTATATCCCAAACTTCATGACCTTCCCTTTCGACCATCTTCTTAGCCGCTTTGATGGTCGTCGCCAAGCCACGGAATTGTAATTTGCTAAAAATGAACGGCTTGAATAACTCCAGCGCCATTTTTTTGGGCAACCCGCATTGGTGCAAGCGCAATGCGGGGCCAACAACGATTACAGACCGACCTGAGTAATCGACGCGTTTGCCTAGCAGGTTTTGCCTGAAGCGGCCTTGTTTGCCTTTGATCATGTCGGCAAGCGATTTCAATGGCCTCCTGTTGGTCCCGGTAATGGCGCGTCCACGGCGACCGTTATCCAACAATGCATCAACGGATTCTTGCAACATACGCTTTTCGTTGCGGACGATAATATCCGGTGCACTCAAATCCAGCAGCCGGTTCAAACGGTTATTCCTGTTAATGACCCTGCGGTACAAATCGTTCAGGTCGGATGTCGCAAATCGACCGCCATCCAGGGGCACCAATGGCCGCAATTCGGGCGGCAACACTGGCAATACTTTAAGGATCATCCACTCAGGACGATTTTTTGAACTTAACAAAGCGTCCATCACTTTAAGGCGCTTTGATATTTTCTTGATTTTAGTTTCTGAATTTGTAGAACCTATTTCTTCCCGCAAAATATTAACTTCTTCTTTTAAGTCGATGGCTTTCAGCAGGTCGTAAATGGCTTCAGCGCCCATTTTCGCAGTGAAGTCGTCGCCATGCTGTTCCACGGCATCCAGATATTCATCGTCTGTCAGCAATTGGCCTTTAGTTAATGGAGTCGCACCTGAATCTAGAACCACGAAAGACTCAAAATACAGGACGCGCTCAATTTCGCGCAAAGTCATATCCAGCAATAGGGCAATTCGTGAAGGCAATGATTTTAAGAACCAAATATGCGCAACCGGGCTCGCCAAGTCTATATGCCCCATGCGTTCGCGGCGGACTTTGGATAGGGTGACTTCAACCCCACATTTTTCGCAAATAACGCCCCGATGTTTTAAACGCTTGTATTTGCCGCATAGGCATTCATAATCGCTGACCGGACCAAAAATCTTTGCGCAAAATAAACCGTCACGTTCAGGCTTAAATGTCCGATAGTTAATTGTTTCAGGCTTTTTTACCTCACCGTATGACCATGACCGGATCATGTCGGGTGAAGCCAAACCGATACGGATACCATCGAAATCATCGGAGCGCCCTTGGCGTTTTAAGAAATTCATTAAATCTTTCAAGAATTTATCCTCATTATGTAGTTTCTGGCAGTCTCCAGAACAAACTGTCCGGTGCTTTGCTTATTATGAAAGCTATTCCCGCTCCAACTCTATATTGACAGCCAACGAACGGATTTCTTTAATCAAAACATTAAATGATTCCGGCATTCCGGCTTCCATTTTATGGTCGCCGTCGACGATGTTTTTGTACATTCGGGTTCGCCCTGTTACGTCATCGGATTTTACGGTTAGCATTTCTTGCAAGGTATAAGCCGCGCCATAGGCTTCGAGCGCCCACACTTCCATTTCACCAAACCGTTGACCACCGAACTGGGCTTTTCCGCCTAATGGCTGTTGGGTAACTAAGCTATACGGGCCTGTTGAACGGGCATGCATTTTATCGTCGACTAAATGGTTCAGCTTCAGCATATACATATATCCGACAGTAACTTGGCGTTCGAAAGGTTCCCCTGTCAAACCGTCGTATAATGTAATCTGCCCGGACTCAGGGAGGTCGGCTAAGCGCAACATAGTACGGATTTCATCTTCGCTCGCACCATCGAATACCGGGGTTGCCATGGGCACGCCATCGACAAGGTTCATCGACATTTCCAGTATTTCATTATCCGATAGGGAATCCAGGTCTTCGTTACGTCCGCTGCTGTTATATATCTTGTCGAGAAATTGCCTGATTTCGGCAATTTTAGCCTTTGCCTCCAGCATCTTACCTATTTTGATGCCTAAACCTTTCGCGGCCCAACCCAAATGGGTTTCCAATACTTGTCCGACATTCATACGTGATGGCACGCCCAATGGGTTCAGTACGATATCAACGGGGTTGCCGTCTTCGGTATAAGGCATATCCTCAACAGGCCTAATCATGGAAATTACGCCCTTATTGCCATGCCGCCCGGCCATTTTGTCCCCCGGTTGTATACGCCGTTTGACTGCCAAATAAACCTTAACCATCTTGAGCACGCCGGGTGGCAAATCATCACCCATGGTGATTTTTTTCCGTTTTATTTCGAATTTCTCATCGAAAGCTTTGCGTTGTTGCTCAACCTGTAAGCTGACCGCCTCAAGCTGGACATTCAACTCTTCGTCTTTCATCCTGATTTTCAGCCACTCTGAATGCTTTAAGCCGTCCAGATAGGCTTGCGTTATTTCAGTCCCTGCCTTTAATTGGCCTGGCCCTGATTTCGCTTCTTTACCTAACAACAATTTAGCGACGCGATCAAAAATATCGCCTTCCAATATTTTTAGTTGGTCGTCCAAATCCTTGCGATATCGCTTTATTTCTTGCTCTTCAATATCAAGTGCCCGCCGATCTTTCTTGACGCCATCGCGGGTAAACACTTGCACATCGATTACAGTGCCCTCAATGCTGCTGGGGACTCTCAGGGAAGTGTCTTTCACATCGGCAGCCTTCTCCCCGAAAATAGCGCGCAATAACTTTTCTTCGGGGGTTAATTGGGTTTCCCCTTTAGGGGTGACCTTACCGACCAAGATGTCGCCGCCTTTTACTTCTGCACCGACGTAGACGATTCCAGACTCATCCAATTTAGACAAGGCCTCTTCGCTGACGTTAGGTATATCGGCAGTTATTTCTTCTGGGCTATGTTTAGTATCCCGAGCAACACAGGTTTTTTCTTCAATGTGGATCGTCGTGAAACGGTCTTCCTTAACAACCCGCTCCGAAACCAAGATCGAGTCTTCAAAGTTATAACCATTCCAAGGCATGAAGGCGACTAACATATTTTGGCCTAAGGCCAATTCCCCCATGTCGGTAGATGGGCCGTCCGCCAAGATATCGCCCGCATTGACAATATCGCCCTTTTTGACCAGCGGCTTTTGGTTGATACAAGTATTTTGGTTTGACCGGGTGTATTTTGTCAGGTTATAAATATCAACCCCAGGCGTACCGGTTTCTGTTTCGGTGTCATTAACACGCACAACAATCCTGGCCGCATCGACCGCCTCGATACTGCCTCCGCGGGCAGCAACAACAGTCACTCCAGAGTCTTTAGCCACCGTCCTTTCCATCCCTGTACCCACAAGCGGTTTCTCAGACCGTAAGGTTGGTACAGCCTGGCGTTGCATGTTGGAACCCATGAGCGCACGGTTAGCATCGTCATGTTCCAGGAAAGGGATAATGGATGCCGCTACCGATACGATTTGCTTGGACGACACGTCCATATATTGAACGGTATCAGACATAGCCAGGGTAAATTCGTCCTTATGGCGGCAAGATACCAACCCTTCTTTCAACCTGCCATCTTTATCGACAGGGACACTGGCTTGGGCAATAACGAATTCGCCTTCTTCGATGGCGGACAAATAATCGACTTGATCGGTTACCCTGCCGTCCACCACTTTTCTGTATGGCGTCTCCAAAAAGCCATAGCTGTTAGTCCTTGCATAAACCGACATCGAATTTATCAATCCGATATTCGGACCTTCTGGCGTTTCGATTGGACATACCCGACCATAGTGGGTGGCGTGAACATCCCTTACCTCAAAGCCCGCCCGCTCTCTCGCCAAGCCGCCAGGGCCTAATGCAGACACACGACGTTTGTGGGTGACTTGCGACAAGGGATTGTTTTGGTCCATGAACTGCGAAAGCTGGCTGGAACCGAAGAACTCCTTAACCGCAGCAGATACAGGTTTAGCATTGATGATTTCTTGCGGCACCAAACCTTCTGAATCGGCCAATGTCAGCCTTTCTTTTACAGCCCTTTCAACCCGAACCAAACCGACACGGAATTGATTCTCGATCATTTCACCGACAGACCGCACCCGTCTATTGCCAAGATGGTCTATGTCGTCAACATTTCCGTCACCGTTACGGATATTGATTAGCTCCTTAAGCACATCGATAACATCTTCATTAGTCAATGTACCAGGGCCGGTGATTTCCTGTCGGCCTAAACGCCGGTTAAACTTCATCCGGCCAACGGTGGACAAGTCATACCTTTCTTCGGTGAAGAACAAATTCTGGAACAAATTTTCGGCAGACTCCTTAGTTGGAGGCTCGCCTGGGCGCATCATTCGATAAATTTCGACCAGCGCTTCTAATTGATTGGTAGTCACATCCAAGCGCATCGCATTTGAGATATAAGGTCCGTTGTCCAGGTCGTTGACAAATAAGGTGTTAATATCTGTTATGCCACCTTCAATGCAACGGTCAAGCATATTGGAAGTCAATTCGTCATTGACTTTGGCCACGATCTCGCCTGTGTTTGGGTCGATCAAGTTATGGCCTACCACTTTACCTATGAGGTATTCTTTAGGGACAACCACTTGGGTCAACCCGACTTTGACCATCTCACGGATATGTTTGGCGGTAATTCTACGACCTTCTTCCACCAAAACTTTGTCTTCATGCTTGATATCGAATGCGGCAATCTCTCCACGCATACGATCCGGTATAATGTGGAACAAGCATTTTTCAGCACTCAAGGTAAACCGGTTAGTATCGAAGAAAATTTTTATCATTTCTTCGTTGTCATAACCCAAGGCCCTTAACAAAATCGTGGCGGGTATTTTTCTCCGCCTGTCTATCCGCACATAGACGCAGTCTTTATGGTCGAATTCAAAATCCAGCCATGAACCGCGGTATGGTATGACCCGGGCATTGAACAGCAGCTTGCCTGAAGAATGGGTCTTGCCTTTGTCATGGTCGAAAAAGACACCCGGGGACCGGTGCAACTGGGAAACAACAACACGTTCCGTGCCATTGATAACGAATGTTCCGTTATCGGTCATTAACGGCAATTCGCCCATAAAGACTTCCTGCTCGCGAATGTCTTTTACGATTTTTGCATTAGCGGGCGATTCCTTGTCATAAATGACCAATCGAACCAATACACGCAAAGGCGCAGCATAGGTCGCCCCCCGTTGCTGGCACTCCCTTACATCAAAAGTGGGTTCACCCAAACGATAACTTATATATTCCAAGAGCGCATAACCCGAATGGCTTTCTATTGGAAAAACACTGGAAAATGCCGCATGCAGCCCATTATCGATACGCTTTGCAGGCGATACGTCGGCCTGGAGGAATTCAGCATAAGAATTGATTTGAGTTGCGAGGAGATAGGGAACCTCAAGCACTTCTGTGCTTTTCCCAAAGTTATTACGGATACGTTTTTTTTCTGTAAAAGAGTAGGACATATTGCTTCCAAACCTTTTTCGCTATGAAGGATTTCTCTGTTTACGCGAGGCAAACAGAAAAAGGCCGATGGCAAAATAGCCATCGACCGGCTTTATATCAGGCTAAAGAGCCGATTTGCATTAAGCGGTTACTTAATGTCGACAGTTGCCCCTGCCTCAAGGATTTGCTTCTTGATTTCTTCTGCTTCGGCTTTGGAAACGCCTTCTTTCAGGGTTGTAGGCACGCCTTCAACCGCATCTTTGGCTTCTTTTAAACCTAAGCCGGTAATTGTGCGGACAACTTTAATGACGGACACTTTGTTCTCGCCAAAGCCAGTCAACACAACATCAAACTCAGTTTGCTCTTCGGCCGCGGGGGCGGCCGCTCCGGCAGCCGCAGGAGCGGCGGCGACAGCAACAGCCGCAGCCGCAGAGACGCCAAATTTTTCTTCCATCGCTGAAATCAATGAAACGACTTCCATAACGCTCATATTAGATATAGCTTCCAAGATATCTTCTTGTGACAATGCCATTTTTTGTTCCTCTAACTAATTATTTATTACTGAATTAAATTTGAAACTTACGCAGCTTCTTTTTGATCCTTGATCGCGGCCACTGTGCGGACTAATTTTGCATGTGGCTCGGCCAAGGTACGTACAAATTTCTCGATCGGCGCTTTCATAACTGCCATTAACATGCTGATAGCTTGATCTTTGGTTGGAAGGCTTGCTATCCGAGCTAACTCAGACGAACCATAAATATGGCCGCCGATCGCCACCACTTTTGGGATTAATTTGTCGTTAGTCTTAGCAAAATCACCAATCAAACGCGCCGCAGCACCCGGATCGTCCATTGAGAATGCCATTATTAAAGGGCCGACAAGGCCGCTTTGCATGCATTCAAATTCAGTTCCGGCCACAGCCCTTTTTGCCAGTGTGTTTTTTATCACCCGCAAATACACCCCACTTTCCCTCGCAGATTTGCGGAGGCCTGTCAATTGCGAAACTGTCAGGCCGCGATATTCAGCTGCAATGGCAGAATGGGCTTTAGCGGCATATTGGGAAACCTCTTCAACAACCGCTTTCTTTTCCTCTAGATTTAATGCCAAAGGTAACCTCCATTATCCTGATCGCTCAGATTTAGTTCCCGTATCCAAAATGGACACACCCCCACGGTTCCTTTTGCCTTGTCAGGTCAGGTCCCCGTCTACGCAGGAAATATTAAGCCTTTAAGCTCCTGCGGTCTTTGACGGCTGCCAATTGCTCGGCAACCCAAAGTTCTTTATTTCTTTAACCCACCAAACTGCCTTGGTCTAACCAAATCCCTGGGCCCATGGTTGAAGAAAGTGTAATTTTTTTGATATAAGTCCCTTTTGCAGCTGTAGGCTTGGCTTTTTTTAAGTCAGCCAGCAACGCTTCCAGATTTCCTTGGATGGAAGCCGCATCAAAACTTACTTTACCTAATGTGCAATGGATAATGCCTGCCTTGTCTGTGCGATACCGTACTTGACCGGACTTGGCGTTTTTTACCGCTGTAGCGACATCCGCCGTCACAGTCCCTACCTTTGGGTTGGGCATCAGTCCCCTAGGGCCTAATATTTGGCCTAGTTGGCCCACAACCCGCATGGCGTCAGGGGAAGCGATTACCACATCAAAGTTCATTTCGCCTTTTTTGACCAAGTCACCCAAGTCATCCATGCCAACTATGTCTGCCCCTGCAGCCTTGGCAGCATCCGCATTCGGGCCTTGGGTAAATACAGCCACTCGAACCGTTTTGCCTGTCCCGTTAGGAAGGACAGTCGCACCACGGACATTTTGGTCTGATTTACGGGGATCTACGCCTAGATTGACACTGACGTCAATCGCTTCAACAAATTTTGCCGTACTCAGTTCTTTCAACAATTGGACGGCCTCGGCGACTGTATATTGCTTGGTTTTTTCTACCTTAGCCTTGATTGTCTTTGCTTTTTTTGTCAACTTGGCCATTATAACCCCTCCACATTAAGGCCCATGCTACGCGCACTGCCCGCTATGGTCTTTACAGCCGCATCCAGGCTTGCAGCATTTAAGTCTTCCATCTTTGTTTTCGCTATTTCTTCTAATTGCGCCCTCGTAACAGTACCGACCTTTTTGGTGTTCGGGTTGCTGCTGCCGCTTTTCAGGCCAATCGCTTTCTTTAAAAGGACTGTAGCAGGCGGGGTCTTGGTAATAAACGTAAAACTTTTGTCACTGTATACCGTTATGACAACGGGCAAGGGCAAGCCTTTTTCCACATCTTGCGTTTTGGCATTAAATGCCTTGCAAAATTCCATGATATTGACCCCGCGCTGACCAAGTGCGGGACCGATAGGCGGGCTAGGGTTAGCCTCCCCAGCTTTGACCTGCAATTTAATATATGCAGCTATTTTTTTTGCCATTTTTCTCTCCGATATGGGTACAAACGCCTTTCAGCTCCCCTTAGACACAAAAATCCCACCCTCAATTAAGGGTGGGATTCTACAAATTCAATGTGCGCAGAAAACACTCGTTTCTTGGACTTTCAGCCTTTTTAAATTTTTTCGACCTGCCCGAAAGCCAGTTCAACTGACGTTGAACGACCAAATATCAACACTGATATTTTCAGCTTATTTTTTTCATAATTTACTTCTTCGACAACGCCATTAAAATCTTTGAATGGCCCGTCTACAACGCGAACAACTTCGCCAACCTCGAATAAAACCTTAGGTCTTGGCTTGTTGACACCATCTTCGACCCTGTTAAGTATGGACATGGCTTCTTTTTCCGAAATTGGTGCAGGCCTGTCGGATGTGCCACCGATAAAACCCAACACCTTGGGTATATCCTTCACCAAGTGCCATGTTTCATCTGTCAATTCCATCTGAACCAAAACATAACCGGGAAAAAACTTCCGCTCACTTTTGCGCTGTTGACCCATACGCATTTCAACAACTTCTTCGGTAGGGATCAGGATTTTTCCAAAAAACCGGCCTAGCCCTTCCCGCTGTATCCTTTCTTCCAGCGCTTGCTTGACTTTACTTTCGAAATTTGAATAAGCGTGAACAACGTACCAGCGTAATGCCATAAAATTATCCGCCTTGCCCAGTCAAATGTTGCACACCCCAAAATAACACCATGTCCAACAGCCATAAAATCAATCCCACGGTAAACACCATGGCAAACACCATCATGGTAGTGCGGGTAGTCTCTTCGCGGGACGGCCAAACCACTTTCCTGACTTCCTGCTTTGATTCCAGGAAGAAACCCCAAGTATTTCGGCCTAAATTAGTGGTGAAAAGCAATCCGAAAACAACGGCGACCAAAACCAACAATCCGATAACCCGATATATAAGAGAGAGTTCCGAGAAATAATAGAACGCGGCAACACCAGCAATCACCAGAAGAACCGAAAATACTTGCTTGACTATATCAAAAACCGGCGTTTGCGCTTCCGCTTGTGTATTCATGTGTTGTTAAAAATTATAAAAAAGTCCCTATTTGCTATTATCTGAGTGGCAGGCCAGGAGGGTCTCGAACCCCCAACCAACGGTTTTGGAGACCGCCATTCTACCAATTGAACTACTGACCTGTACCAGACAAACCCAAAGAACACACGATTGTATACTAAAAAAAATTCTTTATCAATAATTTGTATATCATTAAATTGGCATAATGCTGTACCATTAATTTATAAAACTTCAGGCCAACTTTACGGCCAGCCAACTACTTGTGTAATTTTCTTTGTCTAGTTTTGCTTTTGTTTTAGGGTTATGGACATTATCGAGACTGGCGATTCCCAAGCCGCTAGCATGTGGCTTCAGCCTGTTGATAGGCTTCAATTTGGTTAAAATTGAGGTACCGGTAAGTATCATCGGCAGTTTCGTCAATTGTTTTGGCATATAGCATGTATTCTTCTACTGTCGGAATCTTACCCAGTAGCGAACACACGGCAGCCAATTCTGCCGACGATAAAAACACATTCGCACCATTACCCAAGCGGTTTGGGAAGTTTCGGGTGGAAGTCGACACTACGGTCGCGCCTTCCTTAACCCGTGCCTGGTTACCCATGCACAAGGAGCAACCCGGCATTTCCATACGCGCCCCAGCCTTGCCGAACGCGCCGTAATAGCCTTCCTCCACCAACTGGTTTTGGTCCATTTTGGTCGGCGGCGCAACCCATAGCCGCGTCGGCAAGTCGCCTTTGTGCCTGTCGAGCAACTTGCCCGCCGCACGGAAATGGCCGATATTGGTCATACACGATCCCAAAAAAACTTCGTCGATTTTGGTGCCTGCCACTTCAGACAGCGGCTTGATATCGTCGGGATCGTTCGGGCAAGCCAATAGCGGCTCCTTGATTTCATCCATGTCGATCTCAATAATTTCGTAATATTCCGCATCGGCATCCGGTTCCATTAACACCGGATTCGCCAGCCAGGCTTCCATGTTCTTAATCCGGCGTTCAATCGTACGCACATCGCCATAACCCTCGGCAATCATCCATTTCAATAAAGCGACATTGGACTTGATATATTCGATGATCGGTTCTTTATTCAAACGTATCGTGCAACCGCCAGCCGAGCGTTCCGCCGAGGCATCCGACAATTCAAATGCCTGCTCCACCTTCAAATCCGGCAAGCCTTCGATTTCAAGGATACGACCGGAATAGACATTCTTCTTGCCCTTTTTATCCAAGGTCAGCAAACCACGCTTTAAGGCGGCATACGGAATGGCGTTAACCATATCCCGCAAGGTAATGCCCGGTTGCATTTTGCCCTTAAACCTCACCAACACAGATTCCGGCATATCCAGCGGCATCACGCCGGTCGCCGCCGCAAACGCCACCAAGCCGGAACCAGCGGGAAAGCTTATGCCGAGAGGGAAGCGGGTATGCGAATCCCCGCCCGTGCCGACGGTGTCCGGCAACAACATGCGGTTGAGCCAGGAATGGATGATGCCGTCGCCCGGACGAAGCGACACCCCGCCTCGGTTCATGATGAAATCCGGCAAGCTATGGTGCATGGTGATATCCACCGGCTTGGGGTACGCTGCGGTGTGGCAGAACGATTGCAGCACCAAGTCGGCGGAAAAGCCCAAACAAGCCAAATCTTTGAGTTCGTCGCGGGTCATGGGGCCAGTGGTGTCTTGCGAGCCCACAGTCGTCATATACGGCTCGCAGTAGGTATTGGGACGCACTCCTGCAACACCGCAAGCCTTGCCGACCATTTTTTGCGCCAGCGTAAAGCCTTTGGTGCTGGCGGCAACTTCACCTGCGCGTTTAAATACGGTCGATGCACCCAAACCCAAGGCTTTACGGGCGCGTTCGGTCAAGCCGCGACCGATAATCAATGGAATCCGTCCACCCGCGCGCACTTCGTCCAATAAGACCTCGGTTTTCAATTCAAAACGGCAGACCACTTCGTCGCTGTCCCCTTCGACAAGCCCAGGGCCGGCGTGGCGCTTGACCACGCCTTCGTAAGGGTAGATGTCGATCACGTCGCCCATGGCCATCTGCGTGACATCGCATTCGAACGGCAACGCGCCGGAGTCTTCCATCGTGTTGAAGAAGATCGGCGCAATCTTACCGCCGATACACACGCCCCCTTCCCGCTTATTGGGAATATGTGGGATATCATTGCCCATGTACCACAACACCGAGTTGGTCGCCGATTTGCGCGACGAACCGGTGCCGACCACGTCGCCCACATAAGCGACGGGAAAGCCTTTCTGTTTTAGTTCGGTGATTTGCTGCTCGGCATTGGTGATGCCGTCGCGCGGCATTTTCAACATGGCCTTGGCATGTAGCGGGATGTCCGGCCGCGACCAAGCATCCGGCGCGGGCGACAAGTCGTCGGTATTGGTTTCGCCGGTGACTTTAAACACTGATACGGTCAAAAGCTTCGGCACTTCCGGCTTGCTGGTGAACCACTCTGCATCCGCCCAGGACTGGATCACCTGCTTGGCATAAGCGTTTCCGGCATCGGCCTTTTCCTGCACATCGTGGAAGGCATCGAAGATTAGCAAGGTATGGGACAAGGCTTTGGCGGCAATCGGCGCCATGTCGTTATTGTCAAGCAATTCAATCAGCGGAGCGACATTATAACCGCCCAGCATCGTACCCAATAATTCGGTCGCCAGTTCAGCGGATAAGATAGGCGATGCGACCTCGCCTTTCGCCACCGCCGCCAGGAATCCGGCCTTCACATAAGCGGCTTCATCGACCCCCGCCGGGATGCGGTTGGCGAGCAAATCCAGGACAAAGTCTTCCTCACCTTTAGGGGGATTTTTGATGAGTTCAACCAGTGATGCGGTTTGTACAGCATCCAGGGGTTTGGAGGGGACGCCTTCGGCGGCGCGTTCGGCGACTTGTTTGCGGTATTGTTCTAGCATATTAAATTCCTAATGAATCATTTAAATCAGGCTGACCGAATCGAGCCGGTCAAATTATCCTCGTGCCTTATTTCTATTCGTTATATTTATCCACCAGTCCGGCAATAATGTGTTGCAATAAATTGTATATGATAATAGGCAGCATCACTAAAGGATGATCGGATAATGTCATACTGGCTAAAACTAAACCTGTCCCATTGTTGTTCATTCCTAGCCCAAACATTAAAGATCTCCTATCCGCTTTATTGGCTTTTAAAAACTTACCGATTAAAAACCCACCACCAAAAGCAGTAATGCAAAGCAAAAAGGTCACCATTAAGATCATCAATAAAAAATCCCAGTCAGGATTTTTTATAATTCCTGGCAGCACATTGCTGACATTAAAATAATTGAGCAATAGCAGAATGACTAGATTTGTTTCTTTAAGCCCATTTCTGAGATTATTGGCTTTCTTTTCCTTGATAAGGAAATGTAAAACAATGCCTGCAAACGATGGGATAACGACACTAAGAATTAAAAACAGATTAGCATTGCCGTTGGCTAATAAATGCAAGTCTTCTGAATAATCACCGATTGTTAAGTTACCCGAAAAGTGCAACGCCATTGGTGTTGTTAAGGGGCTAAATAACGTAGAAATTAAAATAAGCCCTAAACTTAGTGCAAGGTTGCCGTTTCCTTTTTGTGTCCACGCCGTTGAAGATGCAGCGATGGGCATGGCACCTACCAAGGCCAGCCCAGCCAATACATTCTGTAGTTCGTCTGGATTGTGCCACCACTGCATAGTTTTTGAAAGCAATAAAATAATGCTCAGAGGGAGACAAAAGTTCAGGGAGAAACCCCAGAACAAGCCCCATGGATGTTGCCGTAAGTTAAGCAATTCGCTTTGTTTTACGCCCAGGCCAGAATTAAACAGCAATAAAGAAAGCATTAAAAAAGGTATAGATATTTTTAACGCATCCTCACCTTGTCCGATTATGCCGAAATGAATTTTGCTGATCGCTAACCCTGGCAATGGCGCTAATGCACCGAGCGCATAGCAGACTAAAATTACCAGCAAAAAATTGTGATGAAACCAGTCCAGTATTTTTTGGCTCATTAAATAAAATCAATTAATCGTTTCCACGGCCACGGCTCGAGGATTGGTGGCAATGTAACTCCAATAGCTAGAAACTAGGGTAAGTGCTTATTTAAAAATCTTCTTAAAAAACGCCTGCGTCTTCTCCCAGGAATCCTTATCGGCTTTTTCGTTATAGGCTAAGGGCATGTTAAAGCGCTTGGCGAAATCGTCGGCTTCCGGGTTGGTGAAGCCGTGTATTACACCTGGGTAGTCGATAAATTCGTAATCCGCGCCAATGGCAATCATGTCCTGCTTAAAGGCAGCGATTTGTTCGCGGGTGATAAAGGGATCATCAGCACCGTTAAAGACAAGGATTTTTGTTTTGACAGGGGTCGATACCGGCTTGGTATTGGCGGAGATTCCTAAAGCACCGTGATAACTGACCACACCCGCCAAATCCGGATTTACTTTCGCCATTAGCAAAACCAGGCCGCCGCCGAAGCAATACCCGATTGCGGCGATTTTACCGGTTTCGACAGTCGGCTGTTGCTGCAGTAATTTCAGGGCGGCATTAAAACGGGCTTCCGCCACTTTCATATCGGCCAAGGTAGCTTCCATGAATTTTTTGGCGTCGTCAGGATGGTCGGCCACTTTGCCGCTACCGTACATATCCAGGGCAAAAGCGGTATAGCCCAATTTTGCCAACAAAGCGGCGCGCTTGTTGGCATACGCGTTGTGCCCCCACCATTCATGCACGACCAATACGCCGGGGCGCTTGCCTTTAATGCTGTCGTCGTAACTTAACGTACCTTGGAACGGCTGGCCGTTAACTTCGTATTTGATTTCTTCGGATTTGATGTCGGCGTGAGCGGTATTTCCAATCATCATCATTAATACGATGAAAAAAGGCAAACACCTCGATATTTTGCTCATTATCTTGACCTTTGGCGTTGAAAAGACATCCCTAAGTTACCCTAAATAAAGGCAACTGTAAAACATTGGGAAGCCAATTCAATCCGATTGATTACAATGCCTTAATAAGCAAGCCGAAATAACTGTTTAGTTGAATGTGTTGGATGATCGGATGGAGGCTGCGGCCGGAATCGAACCGGCGTAGATGGCTTTGCAGGCCACTGCATAACCATTTTGCTACGCAGCCATTATCGTCGACCAAACTTTAAATGAAAAAGCCGCGACTTAACGCGGCTTTTTGTTTGTTGGAGCGGGAAACGAGGCTCGAACTCGCGACCCCAACCTTGGCAAGGTTGTGCTCTACCACTGAGCTATTCCCGCACTAGAAGTTAACTAGTCAATTATGGATTTTTTTTATTTAGGTGTCAATCAATTGTTACGGTTATTGAACATCAATGGCAAGAACCCAGCCATCTTTGTCCTTACAGTCGCCGTCCAATACCTTAACTTTTACGAACATTTTTTTGTTTCCGCCAAAATCTGAAAACTCCATAACTTCTACGGGTGTCCCAATCGGCATGTGTTGGCATACCGCCTTTCTGTCTTCTTCTTCGCTGTCATCATAAGCAGCCAAAGTTCCTGGGACAGGCACCAACCGGACTGTGGCGGTCGGATCGACTGTATTCGGGGCTTTTAAAATGTATTTTTGCCCGATAGTCAAGTCTTTGATAGTAGGGCCGGATACAGTTTTGGTTTCACCGCCGCTCATCATCATTATCAAAATCGGCAAGGCCACTGCTATGAGGATGCCGTAGAAAGCCTTTGGGTTTTTCTCCTTCAAACCCATAAAAGCGGCAAGTTGGTTGCTGAAAGTAGTTTTTAAGGAGTCTACTGCCTTATTTGCGTTATCTTCACTCATTTTTCATCCTCATGGTTTTAATTATTTTATATTTTGAACTTAATTTTTTGTTATTACTTCGGTTTGATAGATTGTGGCCCGAAACCGTCACTACTTTAACTTAGCCTAAGACAGGCCTACAAATTTGCCGGATTCATAGGCAATTTTGACCCGCGCTTTCTCAGTGAACCAACTTACCACGAAGTAAAAACTTTTCAAGTGATTTGTGCATCACTCGATTAGAAATGTAACCCGACCCTCGAATCATATAAAGTCATAACCTTTTTTGGCCCGTGGTTTATTATCGGTATTCGCAGCAACACGGTTGCATTCAAACTGCCAGTAACCTAGGCCGACATTCTTCTTGTTCTTCAAGATAATGTAAATGCTTTCCTGGTACAGCAGCATTTTGACGGAATCGCCTTCTTTTAACATAAAGTTGTCGACGATGAGGAAACTGGAATCATCCATTTGGTCATCGGCATTATAAAAAAGTCCCTTTAGGGGGATATCTTTCTCCGCCGCATTCGCTGGGGTATAGTAAACCGCATGATAGTTCATGGTAATCAGGTTTACCCCAAAACTGATCCTATTGCTTTGCTTTGCCACAATCAGCTCGTTAACGACAGCCAAGGAACGCTTTGAATTGGGCTGGTCGGCCCTTCTGAAACTAATCAAATTGCCTACCGACAAAATTCCTGTGTTGTTGAACACGCAAAACAACAACCGGTCGGATTCCGAGTGCGCTAGGATTTCCTGGTCGTTTTCGCCATTGCCGCCAGGTTTGCCTTGGGCAGAACTGGAAATTTGCAGGCTGTGGGCAGGGGGCATGCCGATAGCCATGTAGCGGTCCAAGCGGTCGCCAAAAGCGGCCTCCTTTTGGAGTTCAATCCCTAACCATCTTTGCTCCAGGTATTCAAGCAGTTCAGCGGTTGGCTTTTCTTCTTGGTTTTTCACGTGGATAGAAGCAAACCGGGTTTGTGTCGGTTCAATAAATTTATCTTTCTTTTCGATGGCTTTATAAAGCCGGGTCAAATCGAGATAAAGCGTCGCCGAATCCCTAACTGTATGCATTTCCATTTGGACAAAAGGCGGCTTGTCCTCATCTGTCATTATTGCAAACTGATACCTTTGCCCTTCTATGGCTTGTTTACCTAGATTAAAGAAAGGGAATAAGGTCTCGATAAAACCGTATACCTGTAGGATCTCCTTTTGCATTAATCCGGTGGGCCTGGAAAGACTTAATAGGACAATTTGCCGGTAACACTCCTCGGGGCTGCTCGCTTTACTGATAAGGTTTGTGGGGTCGGGCGCCTTTACAGTTTCTTTCTTTAACTTTACGCTCAACTTATAGAGCGAATGCAAGTCCATCCATACCCAATCCGGGATCGGCAAGCCCATGATGCAATGGCTTAAGACGACGCTGCTTAAGCCCTTGATACAACGCTGCAATGACAAAACCAAGCTTTTACCCTGGAACCAACTGATTTGTCGATGCGAAAGCTCTTTCAGTACGATCCAGTAGCCGATAGTGAATTCCCGCTCTACCGCAGCCAAAACATGCAGTATTTTCAGGTCGTTTTCTTCTTTCGGGAAGGCGGCTTTCATCAGCCTTGAGCGTAGATACTCTTCAATAATAAGGACTTTGGGGCGCAACTGCTCCAATGCATCGAGCCTAAGCTGCAAGGGCATTTTAAGGGCATTAAAACCGGTGATGAAGTCCTGGATCAAGCGCGTAGCCAAGCCGGGATTGGCCGTTGGCAGCTCAAACAGCCATTGCTCCAGCGCTTTCGGCTCGAATTCTTTTAGCCGCTCCGGCCTGTTTTCTTGTTTTGGAATTACAAGAAAGAATGAGTTTTTCAATTATTCACCATAATTATTATTAAACTTAGGGGAGGGATAGATATACAACCTGACTAGCAATTATTTCAAAACATCTGCTAAGTACAGGTTATCCTCCGGCTCCCTTTCTCGTCATCATCCCCCTCGACGGATTATAACCCAAGATTGCCAGCGTCATAAATACAATAAACGCCGCCAAGGTATAGAGGAAGGCATGTTGGTTATACTGTCCGTATAAAGCGAATCGAATCAACTCTACCGCCTGGGAAAACGGATTATATTCAGCAAGTTGATGGAGCAAGGCGCTGGATTCCTTGATTTTCCATAAGGGATATAGAGCCGTTGACATAAAAAACATCGGAAAAATCACAAAATTCATGACGCCTGCAAAATTTTCCAGTTGTTTGATAAACGACGACAACAATAACCCCAACGCACCCAGCATGAGCCCGGACAATACCAAGGAAGGGAAAACCCAGCCATATCCCCCAAGGGGCGGGCGGATTTCATAACACCAGGCAATGCCAAGGAAAACATACACCTGCAATATGGATACAGCAGTGCCTGCCAACAATTTGGACAGCAACAAAAACCAGCGCGGCAAGGGGCAGGTCAATAAAATCCGCATGCTACCCATTTCGCGGTCGTAGACCATCGAAAGCGAACTTTGCATCCCATTGAACAACTGGATCATCCCGCATAATCCAGGCACGATATAGACTTCATAAAGGATGTAGGTTTCATAAGGCGGGCTGATTGCCAAGCCTAAAGCCGACCTGAATCCGGCCGCGAAGATGAACAGCCAAACCAAAGGCCTTACCAAGGCGGAAATAAAACGTTCCCGCTGGGTCACAAAGCGCCAGCATTCCCGCCAGATAATCCCCAACATGGCGCGCCAGTAATGCAGGATTTTCATCCTTGAATTCCTTGCGTCAGCTTATAAAATGCGTCTTTAATGGTAGGGGCACCGGCCTTCTGCAAGATTTCATCAACCGACCCCATTGCCTTGATTTGGCCTTTGTGCAAAATAATAAGCTTATCCTCCGGATAGATCTCGTCAATCAAATGGCTAGCCCATAGTACAGCGATATTGTCATCCTTAGCCAAATGATGCACATGTTCGACGATGTCCTGGCGGCTAGGTACATCAAGCCCTACTGTAGGTTCATCGAGCAGCAATAAGGATGGCCTATGTAACAATGCCCTGGCGATCTCCACCCGACGCCTATGCCCGCCATTCAACTGGCGTATTTTCTCAAACCGGCGACCGTACATATCCAGCCGTTCCAATTCCTGTTGTATCCGCTGTTTGGCAAGTTTGCGCCCCATGCCATGCAAGGCGGCATGGTATGCCAAGTTCTGCATGACAGTCAGGTCCAAATCCAGTGTCGATTGTTGGAATACCACGCCCAAACGGGATAAGGCCTTAGTGGTTTGCTTTTTGACGTCATAGCCGCATAACTCTATGCGCCCGTTCCGGGCATCGTATAATCGGGTAATCAAGGAAAACAAGGTACTCTTCCCAGCCCCGTTAGGCCCTAACAATAAAGTGCACTCACCCTCGTATATCGTAAACTCAACATGGTCTAAGGCCATTTTGCCGCTGTAGGAGAAACTCAGGCCTTCTATGGCTAAGGCTCTTGCTTGATGGCTTAAGGCTTGGTTCATGGCTTGACGGCAACGCCCCAGGGATAATTGCCCACGCCTACGGATTTAGTGACGGTTTGGCTGTCAAGGTCGATAATGGAAATATCGTTGCTCAAGCCATTTGTCGTGTATAAGCGTTTTTGGTCGGGTGAAAAG
Organism: uncultured Methylomagnum sp.; assembly: GCA_964435245.1. GTDB lineage: Bacteria > Pseudomonadota > Gammaproteobacteria > Methylococcales > Methylomonadaceae > Methyloglobulus. Next base: position 177,742 of record CAYSYU010000002.1, on the reverse strand, counting down.
GCCAAGTTCCAAACCCGTTGCCCAACCAATAGGTATTTTTCCACTTCCAGGGTTTGGGCGTTTATCACCGCCACACGATTAGCGGGACCCAAGGCCACATATCCCCGCTTATTTTCCTTATCGATAACAACGCCGACCGGCTGGATCTTATCCTTTGCCACACCTTGGACCTGAAAACCGATGCGTTTGGTAATCTGCTTAGTTTTGGCGTCAACAATCATAAGGCTGCCGCCCATCTCCGAAGTCGCCCACGCGAACTTGCTGTCGACAGTAAACGTTACGGCGCGTGGTCGCGGATCGACAAGGGTATTTTCGGCTATGTTGTTGGTTTTGGCATCGATCCAATGTAGCATATTGGTCGTTTCAGTCGCGCTCACAATCCAGTGATTATCCGGGCTAACGGTAATTCCCTCCGGTTCGACCCCCACTTTAACCTGTTTAATGGACTTTTTCTTGGCTATGTCGATGACGGTCACCATGCTGTCATCTTCATTTGAAATATATAAACGGTCGCCTTTCGGGTTAAGCGCAAACGTCTCTGGATCGTCGCCGGACGGCAGCGTCCCGATTTCTTGCAAGGTTTCGCTGTCTATCATTTTGATCACATTATCATCGCTCGTAGCGATATATAACACCTTATAGTCCGGGCTGATAGCGATACCCCTGGGGCGTCGGCCGACTTCGACCGTCTTTATCAGCTTACCTTCAATCGGGTCGACAAGCGCAAGGGCATTGTCTTTTTCCAGGGTAACGTAGACAGTTTCCGCCTGGACATGGGCTGAAACCGCAACAAAAACCAAAAAAAACACACATAAAACCTGTATTTTCATTTTCCCTTACCCCACTGGCAACCTGTTTCCGGTTCGTCGTAACCCAAAGTATCCAGCTCGGTTTTAGGATGCAGGAAACCTTCGATCGGCGCTACCGCCACTAAAGCCCTGTCGGCGGCCAACAGGACGGGTTGCCTTAATTGGTGATCCCAAGTCCTGAACGATAACGGCACGCCTTTGTAACCCTGTAAGGCGAATTGGTCACTTAGCAAATAAGCTTTTATCGGCCCTGTTTCTTTCGATTGGGCGCGGGTAGCCGCCTCCCCAATCGCCCTTACCCCTAAATAAGCCCCGTAATCTTCTTCTGCCATCCAGCGCCCTGCCTTTCCTTTGAACCGGTTTTGTATTTGTGTGGCGCCCCATTGTTCATGGGTACGGTGCCACGAGGTCGCCATTAAACCTTGGGTCCCTATGACAGGACGCGGCTTCCAGGAACGGTAGTTAAGGTATTCGCCAAATTCGCCCTGTTCATCGGCAACGACCAAGACATCATAATCATCGTCTATCTGGCTAAAAACAGCCACGTCGGATTGGGCGGTTTTCCTGGAATCATAAGTATGTTCCCAATTTTTTTCCTGGACGATCGTAATGCCGAACTTTTTTGCCGCCCGCCTGACCGCCTCCGCAAAGAGCTTATCTTCATTGTTGTTGCCGATAACCAAAAACCACTTCGTCCAGCGCTTTTTCATCATGTACTGGGCGAGCGCATCGGCCCGCATAGCCCGGCTGGGCAACAGCCGCAGGACGTTATCCCTACAATCTTTGTTGCGTGAAGCATCGTCAATAGTTGCGGCATCCATAACCAAGACACCCTTTGCCGCGCCCATATCGGCGATTTTGCTGGTTCTGTCCGGGGACAGGTTAGTGATCAAAAAGGAATATTTGTTTGCGATTTTCTGGTTAAACGTTTCAATAACGTTCCCGCCCTCAGGCACAATAAACGGCTCTAAGGAAAATTTCTGCTTGGTGTATTCCCCTGTCGTATTGTTATCCTCAATCGCAAGTTGTGCGCCCAAGACCCCTTTGTTTTCGATAACCGGGTCGATATTGGAAAGTGGCGGCCGTATTTTCGGCTGTTGCATCAAAAAGGCAATCTTGACCACAAAACTTCCTTTTGCAAATAGATCTTTAGCGGCAAATAATTGCAAGAAAACAAGCAACAGCAGAATTATCCGTAAAATTCTCTTTGACGGTCTCATTTTTATGGTTAATCAATTACTAACGGGCATTAATTGTAACGGATTCTACGCAATATTTTACGTTAATCCCATCTTTTAAGGCTAACATTTGAATATTATCCCTTAAGGGCCAATAATACGGTAATTGCCCGCCTAACCTGTCAACAAATCCATATCATGCCTAATCCCCTTGACACAACGCCTTCCGACGACAAATGGTTTCACCAAAACGTCCCCCATCCATTCGAAACCAACCGGCGCAAAAGCACCCGTTACATCAGGAACGATATCGGTGTTACGATACGCAAAATCGGCATGTTAACATTCTTTAAAAAGATAGACATACCCGTTAAACTGGTCGACATTAGCAGCAGGGGCGTTGGCGTCCTGATCGCTACAAGCTTACGCTTAACCATCAACAAGAAAGTAATTTTGGTGGTACGGTTTGCTGACTTTAAAGAATTCGAAATTCCTGGCACAGTCATCCGAAAATCTTTGGGCGAAATCCATGTTTACGGTATCAAATTTCTTAGCGTCAATAATGAGTTAGCAAATTATTTATTGAAAACACAAACAAAACTAACCTTCAAGTAGCGGCCTTTGCTTACTTGTTCGTAAAGCCGACAATATGGCAGGTGCATAAAAATACTGCCTGTAAGATATATCCGATTACACCGACATGACCAGCATAGCCCTCAGCGACATTTATATCTATCCGATCAAATCACTCGCGGGAATACGCGTAACAAACTGGCCGGTGGTGAAAACCGGTTTTAAGTACGACCGGAAATGGATGCTGATCGATTCCGGGCGGCAATTCCTCAGCCAACGCAGCTTGCCCCGGATGGCTTTAATCAAAACCGCCATAACGGAGGATAACCTGTTGCTTTCCGCTCCCGGTATGGATAACCTAGCTTTGGAATTGGAAACCCAAACAGGGCCGATTATCCGCAGCACTATCTGGCACGACCAAGTTGACACCATAGCCGTATCGAACGAGTCCGATCAATGGTTTAGCGATTTTTTACAAATTGAATGTACATTGGTTTACCAGCCTGATCACGTAGCCCGACATGTCAACCCTAACTTCGCCAAACCCGAAGACCAATGCGCGCTCTCGGACGGCTTCCCATTCCTGCTAATTTCGGAAAACTCGCTCGTCGCGCTAAATAAGGCCATGCAGCTTGACCTGTCCATGACCCGCTTCCGCCCCAACTTAGTGGTATCCGGTTGCGGCAGTTATGCTGAAGACGCTTGGCGCGAAATCATGATAGGCTCAATCGGCTTTCGTCTGCCTAAACCCTGCTCGCGTTGCTCAGTCCCCACCATAGACCCTGAAACGGCAAAAACTGGCAAAGAGCCATTGGCCACGCTTAATAGATTGCGAAAATGGGAGAACAAGGTCTTTTTCGGCCAAAATGCTTTACATGACAGCTACGGCAGTTTGTCGGTTGGGGATAAGGTGCGAATCATCCAAACCGGGGCAAACCAACCTCCGCTTTAAACGGGGCTTAAGCGCTTAGATGTAAGCTAAGCTAGCGTTATTTACAGTAAAATTAGTTAGTAATCACCTTTCTTGATTATGAATAAAATCATTAGACAGCAAATCGTCCTGGCCAGCAATAACCAGGGCAAAATCAAGGAAATCCAGTCCCTGTTGCCGGATTACGAAATTATCCCGCAATCCGAATTCGTGCAAACGGAAGCCGAAGAAACCGGCCTGACCTTTGTCGAAAATGCCTTGCTGAAAGCCCGACATGCCGCCCAGCATTGCCACCTGCCCGTGATTGCCGATGACTCCGGATTGGCGGTGGATGCCTTAAACGGCGAACCGGGCATCTATTCCGCCCGATATGCCGGCAAGGGTGCGAACGACAAGGATAATAACGATAGACTGCTGCTGGAATTGGCAGATGTGCCGTTTGAAGAACGCACGGCGCGGTTTATTTGCGTGGTCGTCATGCTGGAACACGCCGCCGATCCCGTGCCGCTTATCGCCCAAGGCATCTGGGAAGGCCTTATTCTAACGCATCCGCAAGGCGCAAACGGTTTTGGTTACGATCCTGTTTTTTGGGTGCCCGAGCATGACTGCTCTTCCGCCGAATTAGCGCCTGAGGTTAAGAATTCGTTGAGCCATAGGGGGCAGGCGCTTAGGCAATTGGCTTCGTTACTTCAAAAAATGCCGTAGCCGTAGTAGCCGTAGCCCGCATGAAGTAAAAACGATATGAGGGAACATTAAAACCTCATCCCCGGATTCCACTTCAGTTTCATCCAGGCTACTTCACTATGGTAATGGTACGCGATGCGTACCCTTGTCTACTCGTCTTCACCAATCCTAAAATAGTCGGAGATACTTAATGAATGCAGCAATATTGAATTTTAACTACACTTGATTCCGAATGTTTGATACAAAACATTTTGATTACTTTTTATCTTAAAAAACCAGCTAACAACCAGGGAATAAAAACATGAAATCCATCGTTAATATCTTGGCAAATGTACTGCCATATTCATTTCAGCGCTGGATTGAAGACACGTGCATAGAGATACTCTCCAAATCAATAAAAAAACACGTCATCATATTTCGCGGGTATAACGTAGAATTACCTTCTAAGGATTTATCAGCAACAACTCTTTATTTTAGATATCTGTTAACCGGCGAATGGAGACATGAGTTATACACGCAAGCCTTAGTAGAACAAATTTGCAATACATTTAGGTCGATTTGTTTTATTGATTGCGGTTCAAGTTATGGCCTATTTACCCTGTTAGCCGCTTCCTTCCCTTCCGTAGAATCCATAGTAGCTATCGAAGCATCTACAGTTGTTAGCAAACACTTGAAAGATACAATTAAAGCCAATAACCTCGAACGGAAGGTGCGCGTAATTAATGCTGCAGTATCTGATCGTGTAGGAGAAACCTTCGAATATATTAATAATGAACATTCCGAACGGAGTAGGGTAACCAATGCTAGCAGTAGCAACGTAAGCAACGCTATTTTATCGACTACTATTGATGATGAAATCCCTTTTTCTCGTATTTCTCAAGATACGGTAATTCTTATAAAAATCGATATCGAAGGATGTGAACCAGAAGCTTTCGTAGGAATGAATAAATTATTTTCTTCCTCTTTGGACTTTATCATTATTTTCGAGTTTCATGTACCATTATTAGATACAAAACCCGATGGGGCAAGAGTATTTGCTGAAAAAATATTAAGTTACAATCATAAAAAGCTATTCAATATGGATCCAACAAATAAACGATTGATCCCAATCGATTCATTACTGGATTTTAGTGCATTGATAGAGACAGGAAGAAAGGCTACATTTCCTGGAAATGTATTTAATCTTATGATGACAAACATTACATGTAAATTATGGAATTAATGATAGGCTGCAAGATTAGCTATAGGAAATTGCTGAACAAAGTGAAGCTCAGCGTTCGCGATTGATGCCCCAGTACCTCGTTCTTCGACAGCATCCTACAAGGCCTTATTTTCTAAACACTTTCATCCTTAACGCCAATATCGGCACCAAACAACCCACTAAAACACAAGCCAGCAACATTGCCCATACCATCGGATTCCAATCCACGGGATAACTGTCCGCCCTGACCGGCTTGGTCAGCCCCGGGATGCTGGGCAGGTCGCCGTCGCCGCCGTCCACTTTAAGTTGGGCTTTCATGCCTTTTTCCATGTGCTGGGGCAATTCGCAATGCACGAGGTAGGTTTTTTTCATGGAAGGCATGATGAGCGAGGCCTTTAACTGCCCTGCCCCGTAAAGTTCCAAATGTAACATGCCCTGTGGATACAGATAACCCGGCAAGCCGTGGATCATCAGTTGATGGCGGATGTCGTCATCGTTGATAAAAATGATATTCACCCGCGCGCAAGGCGGCACGTCCCAAGACTGGCTGTCGAAAGCGAACATTTTGCCGTTGAATTTTTGCGCGTACTTATGGCCTGCGCGAATGGTGATGTCAACATCTTGGGATATTTTTGGGCAATCTTTGGGCAAACGGTCAGAATTGGCATTCATGACCATGCCCTTTTCGTCCATTATCATGTGCTCGTGTCCCATCATGGCCGAGGCTGGTGTTAAGCTACACGCCATTAGAAGCAAGCTAATAAGGGATTGCCAACGCAACTGGCGTTTTTGTCTCATAGCCGCCGTTTCCGTTTTAAGGCCATCAATAAAATCATCAAACCGACAATTAGGCCTAACAATAGCCCGAAAATGATCAAGTCCTTGCTATTCGGTGCGATAAGGCCGACATCGCCGAACACGTTGGCATAATCGCTTTGCTGCCAGAACGGCTGTTGTTTGGCGTAATAGTCCTTATCGAAAAGTTCGCCCAACATTTGGTCGTGGTGCTTGGGCATGCCCTTTTCATCCAGTAGCGGCTTATAAGCCAGGATAGCCATGTTGCCGCCCGGCTCCACGCCGTCGGTCATGGTGCCGGTCGGCACATGGTCGTGGAACATCCACAGGCCGGGACCGTAGCTGTGCAGGCCGTCGTTAGTCGTCAGCAAATTCAAGTCCAGGCGTTGCGCGCTGGCGATATCGAAAACGTCACGCGTAATTTGTTGGCCCGCCGAAAGTTCGACACCGTCCATTGCCGTTATGGTCGCCTTATGTCCGTGGATATGCAGGGCTACTTGCGAACGTTGGGTGTTGGCGATGCGCAGCTTAATTGCTTCGTTGCCTTCCGTAACTATCAACGAATCGCGCAAGGTATACGGGAACGAATGCCCATTGAGCAGGAAATAATTCTCGAACGATTCGGTCATGTTGTAATCGCGCCCCATGCTTTTGGCGACCAAGCGCGGGTCGTTATCAGCTTGGATAGTCCCGGCCAGTTTTTTGTCGATGGATTGGTAAATCAAGTCGTATTCCTGGCTGTAGGCTTTTTTTACTCCGACCGACGGATGGCGTACCTGCCCCGCGCCGACATTGAAGGCCTGCACCCAGTTGTTGGGCTGGTTTTCCTCGACGACAAACATACCCATCAAACCCATCATCATATGTTGCCCTGTTTGCACATGACAGTGGTAAAGCATGGTTCCTACGTGGCGGGGCTGGATTTCGTAAGTGTGGCTTTTGCCAGGAAAAACCGCATGTTCTTCGGTGCCGTCGTTATCCTCGCCTTTGGAATTCTGCCAAGCATGGTCTACACCGTGAAGATGGATGGTGTGCGGCAAATAATGGGTGTTTTCAAGGGTAACAAACACCTTATCGCCCTGCTCGACCCGGATGGTCGGCGACGGCGCGCGCAGGAACGGACGCGCTTCGCGCGAGTTGAAGTTTTTCAACGCCATGCCGCTCGACTTGGGCGCGAACGCCCATAGCCCCGGTTGCAGGCCGGGAGCAATGTTATAAGTGTTGATAAGATACTCGCCGTCCGGACTGAAGCCGTTAAGCTCGATGACTTCCAGTTTGAGATGGATCACGTCCGGATCGCCGTCATGATCGAGATCGTCACCCATCACCAGGGCGTCCTGAGCGAGGTTTGATTGCATCAAGGTCGCCATCGATACCTTATTAGTACCCTTGACCGAGGCGGCAATGTCGTAAGGATTGTCAGGCTCGCAGGCGGGTGCTTCAGCAATTTCAACACCGTCGATTGTTTGTGCTTGACGCCATTCCGGGTGTTCGTTGTAACAAGGCGACTCGATTTTGCTTGTGTCGCCTTGCGCCCTGCTGTAGCTGGTAGCAGGAGGGTTAATCTCTGCCTTTTGAAAACGCCCAGGCATGAACTGCACGGCAACCGCAGCCAATACCAAGACCAGTATTGCCAGGAAAAAGGATGGCTTTGGGGTCATAATTCGGTAAGCTTAGCCCTTATGAAATCAATGATCCCATTAACAGGAATTTCCTCGTTTTGTTCCGCAGTTCTCGCCTTATATTCGACAACCCCCGCCTCCAAGCCACGGTCGCTGATAATGATGCAATGCGGAATACCAATCAGTTCCATATCTGAAAACATAAAACCAGCGCGAACTTTACGGTCATCGAATAAAACCTCGATATCGGCATTGAGCAGGTCTTGATATAACTGTTCGGCAGCCGCCTTTAAGCGTTCTGATTTATGCATGTTCATCGGGCAAAGGGCGACCTGAAAAGGCGCAAGGCTGGCAGGCCAGATAATCCCCCGCGCATCATGGTTTTGCTCAATGCTTGAAGCCACTACGCGGGAAATGCCGATACCGTAACAACCCATGATCATCGTCTGGTTTTTGCCTTCCTCGTTGATTACCCCGGCTTTCATTGCAGCGCTGTATTTTGTGCCCAGTTGGAAAATATGGCCGACCTCGATACCACGGGCGATGTGCAATTGGCCTTGCCCATCTGGGCTGGGGTCGCCAGCAACGACATTACGAATATCATGGACATTGCCACCCATACCTTTTAACGATAATAGTAAAAAATTATCCCAATTACATCCTCTAAAATGGCATCCTGGTTCATTAGCACCACATACAAAATCTGTCAGTTGCCTAGCTGACCGATCAATTATAAAAGGAATGTATAAACCAGAACCGCCAATCTGTGGCCCAATATATCCAGAACGACAATCAAGTTGGCTTTCAATTTCTTCATCAGTTGCGAAACGATATTCACCAACAATTTTACTTAACTTAACTTCATTCAGGTCATGGTCGCCCCGCAAAAAAAGCAGCATAAATTCATCTTTGTCCTCGTCCATCGCCGTTTTTGTTTTATGGATGATGGCAAGCGTCTTGAGGATTTTTTCGGGCGGAACATTTAAAAATTCACTGACTTCTGCAATGGACTTTTTGCCAGGAGTCTCAACTTTTTCTATTTTTTCGCTTCCTGATAGTTGGTTTATTTCAGGATGCAATGCCTCTGCCCTTTCAAGATTGGCGGCATAATCGCTGGCATCCGAAAAGGCGATAGCATCTTCGCCCGATTCGGCCAGGACGTGGAACTCGTGCGACACCGCGCCGCCGATAGAACCCGAATCGGCGATAACTGCCCGAAATTTCAGGCCGAAGCGGGTGAATATCGTAGTGTACACTTGGTACATCAGGTCATAAGTAGACTGTAAGGACTCCTGGCTTAAATGAAAGGAATAAGCATCTTTCATTATAAATTCTCGGCAGCGCATCACGCCAAAACGGGGGCGAATTTCATCCCTGAACTTCGTCTGGATTTGGTAATAATTGATCGGCAATTGTTTGTAGCTTTTGATTTCGTTGCGTGCGATGTCAGTGATAATTTCTTCATGCGTTGGCCCAAGGCAAAAATCGCGGTCATGGCGGTCTTGTAAGCGGGCAAGTTCTGGCCCGTATTTCTCCCAACGGCCTGTCTCTTGCCATAGCTCCGCCGGTTGCAGGGCGGGCATAAGCACTTCCAGCGCACCTGCCCTGTCCATTTCCTCACGGACAATGGCCTCGACTTTCCTCAGCACCCGTAAGCCCAAAGGGAACCACGTGTAAAGTCCGGCAGCAAGCTTACGGATTAGCCCTGCCCGTATCATTAATTGATGGCTGATAACAACCGCATCGGCAGGAATTTCTTTGACAGTGTTAAGTATGTTTTGGGACGTGCGCATAGGTTTTCTTAATTTAAAAAGCCCATTTTACAAGTTTATTAGCGTTTCGTATCTTTCCTTTTGTCGTATTAATTAAATCCGCTTAACGATAAAAGCTATTTTCGCATAGCAAATTTTTGGGGTTTATTACAGAAATGATTGAATTTACAGGTCAGGAAGGAATGGTATCAACCTCTTACGGCAAAGAACCACGAACAGGCAAGGTCCTATTGGACGACGTCTTGGCGAATTTAGTCGGCAAAAGTATAGCGTCTTACCGGCATTACATGCCGGTAAGACGTGTTTTTATCGACTTGCGGCGTTAGCTTTGGCCTTAGTTTTTAACAAACTTCAACGTTTCGCCTTCAACCGTCACTTTAATGACATCCCCTGCCTCAAATCTTCCGGCCAAAATTTCCTGCGCCAGCGGATTCTCCAGTTGTTGCTGGATGGCGCGTTTTAAAGGCCGTGCGCCGTATACCGGATCGAATCCGGCTTCGCCCAGCAAATCCAAAGCCTGGTCGGAGATCTCGAAGCCGATCTCACGATCTTGCAGACGTTTGCGCAATTGTGCGATCTGGATGGTCGAGATAGCCCGGATTTGCTCACGCCCTAAGGGATGGAACACAACCGATTCGTCGATCCGGTTGATAAACTCCGGACGGAAATGCGCGCCGACAATCTCCATGACTGCTGCTTTCATGGCCGCATAATTTTCTTCGTTCGCTTCCGGCGTCCTGCCTCCTGCGACACTCGCACGTCCCTGTGCATCGCCCACCATCTCTTGAATAACGGATGAACCCAGGTTGGAGGTCATTACTACGACGGTATTCCTGAAATCTACCGTCCTGCCTTGGCCATCGGTCAACCGGCCATCGTCCAAAACCTGCAATAATATGTTAAAGACGTCGGGATGCGCTTTTTCGATCTCGTCCATGAGGATGACCGAATAAGGCTTGCGCCGTACCAATTCGGTCAGGTAGCCACCTTCTTCATAGCCGACATAGCCCGGGGGCGCGCCTATCAAACGCGCGACGGAATGTTTTTCCATGAATTCGGACATGTCGATGCGCACCATGGCATCGGCGGTGTCGAATAAAAATTCCGCCAACGTTTTGCACAATTCGGTCTTGCCGACACCGGTCGGCCCCAAAAACAGGAACGAACCGTTGGGGCGGTTAGGGTCTGACAAACCAGCCCTGGCGCGGCGGATGGCGTTGCTGACGGCTTTCAAGGCTTCGTCCTGGCCTACTACCCGTTTCGCTAAAGCTTCCTCCATGTGCAGCAATTTTTCACGCTCTCCTTCCAGCATTTTGCTGACCGGAATGCCCGTCCATTTGGAAACGACTTCTGCGATTTCCTCCTCGGTAACCTTGTTGCGCAGCAAAGTCGTCTTGCGCTCTTCTCCGGAATCCGCGCTTAGTAATTGCTTCTCCAATGAAGGAATTGTGCCGTACTGTAATTCGGCCTGTTTCGCTAAATCGTTAGCTCGTTTCGCCGCATCCAGTTCAACACGGGCATGCTCGAGTTTTTCTTTGATGGAGGCCGAATCCTGCAATGACGCCTTTTCCGCTTTCCAGATTTCTTCCAGGTCGGAATATTCCTTTTCCAGCTCGGCGATGTCTTCTTCCAACATTTCCAGCCGTTTCTTGGAAGCCGCGTCGGACTCTTTTTTCAAGGCAACCTGCTCGATTTTCAATTGGATCAAGCGCCGGTAGAGCTTATCCATTTCTTCAGGCTTGGAATCCATTTCCATGCGGATACGGCTGGCGGCCTCGTCGATCAGGTCGATGGCCTTATCCGGCAATTGACGGTCGGCGATATAACGGTACGACAAGCTCGCCGCCGCGACGATGGCCGGGTCGGTAATATCCACGCCGTGATGGACTTCGTACTTTTCCTTTAAACCGCGCAGGATGGCGATGGTGTCTTCGACGCTGGGTTGGTCGACCAGCACTTTCTGGAATCGGCGCTCCAGCGCTGCGTCCTTTTCGACGTATTTACGGTATTCATCCAAGGTGGTGGCGCCGACGCAATGCAGCTCGCCGCGCGCGAGGGCAGGTTTGAGCATGTTGCCCGCATCCATCGCGCCTTCGGCCTTGCCCGCACCGACCATGGTATGCAATTCGTCGATAAACAAGATGACTTGGCCTTCCTGTTTGGCGAGATCGTTCAGCACAGCTTTCAAGCGTTCTTCAAACTCGCCGCGGAATTTGGCGCCTGCGATCAAGGCCGCCATGTCGAGCGCTAGCACTTTTTTGCCTTTGATGCCTTCCGGTACCTCGCCGTTAACAATGCGCTGCGCCAAGCCTTCGACGATGGCTGTCTTGCCGACACCGGGTTCGCCGATCAACACCGGATTGTTTTTGGTACGCCGTTGCAGCACCTGTATCGTGCGCCGGATTTCATCATCCCGCCCAATCACAGGGTCGAGTTTCCCAGCGGCAGCCCTCTCTGTGAGGTCAATTGTATATTTTTTCAGCGCCTGGCGTTGGTCTTCAGCGTTCGGGTCGTCGACCGCTTGACCGCCGCGCAAGGCATCGATGGCTTTTTCGGCAACTTGCTTGTTCACCCCGGACTTGTTGAATAAATCCTGCAAAAAACCTTTTTCTTCCAGCGCCGCCAAGACAAAGAGTTCGCTGGAAATAAACTGGTCGTTCCGTTTTTGCGCCAGCTTATCGGTCAAGTTGAGCAATCGCATTGAGTTGTTGGAAAACTGCACATCGCCGCCTGAACCCGAGACGGTAGCAATCCTTGCCAGTTCTTTAGTCAGTTCATTACGGAAAACCGGGACGTTTACGCCGATTTGCGACAGTAAGGGCTTGATGCTGCCGCCTTCCTGGTCCAGCAAAGCCAGCATCAGGTGCACTGGCTCAATAAACTGGTGGTCTTTGCCGAGGGCAAGGCTTTGCGCATCAGCCAATGCCGCCTGAAACTTGCTGGTCAATTTGTCCATTCGCATGGGTTACCTCATGATTAATATTCAAGATGCTACTAACATGGGGGATTGCCCTCGGGTTTTCAAGCGCCAGCAATTAATGCTGCTTGTTTAAGTGCTATGTAACCGAGATATCAGTTGAATGTACCTCAGTTATTGATTATCCCTTAACCAAACTTAAACCCGACAAAAAAACCGCCAACAGCGCTAACGCCTTTGCTGGTTATACGGGTAAGACGGTCAACCAGGAAACTACCGGACGCCTTAGCGCCTTTGGCTACCGTATCGGCAGCACTCTGGAGTTGGACATCGCTGAGATCGAAGATGCCATAATATTCCCCAACAAACATCAGTACGATAAGCGCACCGCCCACAAACAAGGCAACCTTGAGCATTTTCTTGGCGAAATAACCGACTGCGGCGCCGATCAGGAATGGCGCGCCGACATTGCCCAATAAAAAGTCTGATGAAAAAAAATCGATCTGCGGGGATGTTTGTACTTGGGTTTCGTTCATGGCTTCTCTGCCCTCAATATTGCTGTAAATTTATTGTTTTTTAAGGATAGCATCACAACTAGCTTACTTGCCATACTTGCTGATCCATTGGCTGCTAGTATAACGTCCTTTCTGTTCGCCTTGGCTAATGTCCAGGTAGCATTTCAATAACTTGATGCCAGAACACTGTTTCCAAAAACTCATGATATTCCAGCTCGGAACAGAAGCCCATAACCTTTTCCACACCCACAAGGTTATACCAGCTACGGTTGAAAAATACCATTTCGTCAGCCGCTGGCAGGTGTGCAACATAGCGCTGAAAGTACTAACTACTCATATCCCGGTCAGACGGTTTGCCCAGCACAACGGTACAGGTATCTCTCGAACTCAAGTATTACGTGATGCGCTTGATGATACCATCCTTACCGCTCGCATCGCGGCCTTTAATAATAACCAGAACCCGCTCATTCTTTTTGATGATGTGTTTTTGCAGTTTAACCAATTCGACCTGTAAAGAACGTAAGGAATCTTTATAACTGGCTGTTTTAATTTTCTTATTGATTCGGCCTTGTGAAGTTTTAACTTCCGTTCGCCATTGTGCCCATTGGGTATTGAGCCTGTCGAAAGGCGGTGTGTGCTTCGACAGCACGAACGGTTCAGACATTAAAGGCCGACTCAATAACACTCAATTTTCCCCACCAGTCAACGCTAATCCCCGTTTCCATTTGAATCTTCAACAAACAATTAAACCTCCTATCCAATAGGGTTTTCGGGCATTTTATTCTGCGATTCACCATAACTTAGCAACTTTATGGCGCAATAATTGCTTCACTTAAATTGAGGAACGTGCTCATGTTAGAAGCGTGTGCCTTCATTTTTCGACTAGCTCATGTTTAGCATGGGCATAGCTTCCAGCGCCTTAATTATTTTAGGCAGGTTATTAACCGTCCAAATTTTCATTCTAGACGCCATTAAAGTGAAACTTTACCCAATAACCCAGTTAGTTCGGAATAAAACGCGAAAGTCCCTGACTAGCCAGGTTCTGTTGTTTGCCGCATTAGGCCTTCCCGAAATAACGAATGCCTGTCCAGAGGTGCTAGCGGAAGCCAAGAACTGTTTTTCCTGCCATAAGGTAGAAGGCAATAGAGTAGGCCCTTCCTATATCGAAGTAGCCAAGAAATACAGTCAGGACAAAAATGCTGTGGCCAAAATTACCAAGCAAATTCAAGAAGGCGGCGCCCACCAATTGGGGACAATGGATCTCCCGCCACAACCAATCGTCGGTACACTTTCGGGCTTCCCAACAGGTAACCAGTGGCGTAAAGTCACCATGCCCCCACAACCCCAAGTCAATACGGAGGAAGCTAAACAGTTGGCAGATTGGATTCTATCCCTGAGCAAGAAGGAAAAAATGGGATCGGGGGTTAGGCCACAATGAAATATAACTGCGTTAAACTGATTGATGTTTTTATACCTTCACATTTAACTATTGATTCGGCCTTTTAATGTCTGAACCGTTCGTGCTGAGCTTGTCGAAGCACACACTATCTTTCGATAGGCTCAAGGCGAACGGAAACTTAATACTTCACAAGGCCGAATCTATAAGAACGCCGCCTAAAATGCCAAAAGCAAAGCGGAAGAAATCGGTAATCCTTTAAAAACCAACAACTAATGGACAAATAACATAATATATGTTTGACCGCTGCGCCCGAAGCAGCATGAAATTATCAAGATATTTCCGCCTTTTCCCATCTCGGGCTTGGTTAATCGCCGCCGCAACCTCCCCCACAACCGTCGACACAACCGCTTGAATCGCCCGAATCGCTGAAGGACGAATCGCCAAAACCGTCGATACCGCCGTCAAAATCGGTACTGGTTATATCGCCACCGCAGTAGACTGATCGGCACGAATCTTCGCTTTCCGGCTTTATTCCTTTGCAATCGATCACATAATGGAAGCCATTGGAGATTTTCAGCTTTGCGTCTATGGCAAACAACAAAGGCAATCGGGTAGCTTTTTTAGGGTTGATATTTTCTTCAAGGCAGGCGTACCACCAAACCCGCCGTAATCCCGCATTGTTTTGACGATCCTGTCCCAAAACAACGGCAGGCATGTGGTGTAAAAAGCGGCCGAAGGCTTTTTGGCAAAAGCGGTCGTATTGCCGGGTATAAAGGATAAATTCGTGCCAGAGGCCATCAACCACCTGCGACGGCATGGACACAAACTTCCGGCCGCTTTTTGAGTGCGCGATAAAAAAATGCCGTAACGCCCGGGCAACCAATTGCCGGTCTTTCGCCTCAAGTTCAGGATACTGGAGCGAAAGCTTTTCAAGCAGCCCGGTTGGAAACATATAGCTTCGGATAAACTCGACCCTTGCCAACGCCTGCTGCCGCGACCAAAGAATCACCATCAAAATGATCGAGATAAATAAAATGGCCAGGATTATGTGCATATAAGGGAAGAATTTACCTTGTTTTGACTTTAAACCCAGGATAGTTGACGGGCCAACATTTTACAAACTCGAAAATCCCCAGCAGGATTAAAATCGGAATACTTTAGCAATAATGGAAGTATCGCTAAATTCGCCCGGCCTGCTGATCGTAAACGGTGGCCTTGGCTGTTGGCCTGCGGCGGGTAGGCCGTAAGCCACGTCGATTAGCCTAAGTACGAACGGCTTGCCTGCATTAACTATGATTTCGATGTCAAGCCCTTCCCCGTTCAGGCCGATACTGTCCAAGCGCCAATTTGGCCCTGGGGTTGTTGTGTAAGGCCATCCGGCAACGGTGGAGGAAAGCACGCTTACGCCTTCGGCCATGATTTTTAACTTTGGCGCATTCCTTGTCGATTTCACCCGTATTGTAAGCTTCCTGTTAAGCGTTGCCTTATCTATAAGCAAACTATCTTCCAATATTTCCAAGATAGGCGATGGTTGTGCCAGAACGGGCGCGGACGCCATCCACATATCCGGGTAGTTGCTGCCCAATAGTGAAGCCATAAGCCGTTTATCCTCCGCCTTTGGGAAAAAAGTAGCAGTCCATTGGTCTAGCTGCCTATCCGTAGATAACCAGTAAGCATTTTGCTTCGAATCGTTTAGCACATAGAACAAGGAATTTTGGCGCGGGTGCTCTGCGTCAAAGCCGGAAGTCCATGAACCCATCCCTAAAGCCGCAAAACCCAACAATAACGATAATCCTGTCAACCATTTTTGTCGCCCTATCCTTTCAAGGAGCGGTGTGAGCAAACCTAGCAGCAAGACCAGGAAAAAGACTACTACACCCATCATCCGGGGTGTTAAGCCGATAAACAAATTACGTATTAAAGGCGTAAAGATAAGGAGCCCTGGAGTGCTTCCCAGTAATATCAGGATTGTATTGGACGGCTGTTGGGCTTTTTTTGTAAGGGCAAGAATTATCCATAAAACCCACAAGATTCCAGCCAAAGGCCAGAAGAACAGGAAGCTTACCCCTGGCGACAAAACGCTAACCGCTATTAGCAGAACCAGCCAGCACGCCATACCCCCAAAGCTGAACTCGACAGGCCATAACCATCTGCATGCATAAGCATACAAAAGGTAAAACAACCCGATATTCAGCAATACGAAAGCGATAAAGTACCAGTGGCTATTATAGGTATCGCCTTGAAAGAACGTTTTATATTCCGGATACAGTCGGCAAACGCCAACCCAGCCATAGCGGCTAATAATTGCCAACCCAAACAGGATGGCCATAAAGATAATTGTTGCATAGATAACTCGATGAATGCGTACCTCTTCCGTTTTGGTTACTTTCGATAATGCAGCGGTAAACAATAGCAATAGCAAACCGTTAAGCGGCCACATCCAGCTTTCCGGATAATTCATCAAGCCTAATCCCGGCACATCGAAATAGATACGGTCGGGAGATTTAAGGTCGCCTAAAGGGATATTGCCAAAATGTTCGGCCAAGCCAAGCATGATATCCCCTTCCTGTTGTAGGGTGCTTTGGTCTAACCTATCTGGACGGTCCAGTTGGGTGTGGTAACTGGTGTGGCCTTCAATCGCGGCAAAATTCATCCCCGTAAAACCCGCCTGTTTAAAAACGGTAAAGTCGGTATCGTTAGGCAATCGCTTGTAGGCTTCGTACATCAAGGAATTTGCCAGCACAGAAGGGACGGAATTCGACAAGCCTTCTATAAGCTTGCCGTTTCCTTCACTCGTTTCAAACATCATGAATGCGCCGCGATTGCCGCGATACTCGAAATTAAACACCAGGCCGATATTTTTTGCCCACGGATGTTGCTCGACAAAAGCCTTCGAACCGAGCAACCCCATCTCTTCGCCATCCGTAAAAAGGCAAATCAGGTCATTTTGGAGTGCGGGCTGCGTCTTTAAGGCACTCAGCGTTTCCAGGATGGCAGCTACGGATGCGGCATTGTCCGCGGCGCCTGGCCCGGTAGGGACTGAATCGTAATGCGCCATCAGCAAGAGTGCTTTGCCGGGTTTCGTACCTGGGATCCGTGCCAGGACATTATGGATTCTTCCGGCATGTTTTTTTTGCGGATTGACAACAAAGGCTGATTGCACCTCGCCTTCAAGCCCTAACCCTTTTAATTGGCCTAGCAAATAACGCCTGACATCGCCATTTTCAGGTGTGCCTGTTGCATGGGGTTTCGACGCTATCTGCTGTACATGGGGCATTGCCCGGCTAGCCGAAAAAACAGTTGCCGCACCCAAAACCGAAGGGGACGCGGTTGGAAAGGTGTGGTAAATACCGACACACACCAGCAATAAAACACCAACAGTTAAACCAATTGATTCTGCTGGAAGTGCTTGGCTTAGGGGCGACTTTTCACTCGGCATCTTGCACCTTATTGATTCGGCCTTTTAATGTATGAACCGTTCGTACCCGAAGGGCATAAATGCTGAGCTTGTCGAAGCACACACAGCCTTTCGACAGGCTCAATACCCAATGGGCACAAGGGCGAACGGAAACTTAATACTTCACAAGGCCGAATCTATAGCGATAAGGTTCGGCCTTAGGACATACAGCATTTAGGCCTCTGGGCATAAAACCAAATTCTACCGGTTATTGGTCGTCAACTAACGCCAACCTTGAAGCTCCTTTCTGGTTATTGGCGCTTACCACCATAAACTCCAAATTTTTCAAATCCGCAAATTCTGCCTTGGCTTGCATAACGATTGTCTCGGCAAATTCAGAGCCTTCGACAGCGCAAAAACCCGTAGGTCCCCAGGACGTTTGACCAATACCAACAGCGCCTTTTCCTGCCAGCCATTGCATGGCCTTGGCGACTTCATCGCTTGCGAATACGCCACCTTGGGCTGGGGCAAAGTGTTTTCCAACAGAACTTTGTAATTTTGAAATTACTTGCCCAAATTGCTTAAGGTCATTTTCCGCCACGGCAGGCAAACCCTGCATCAGGAGGAGGTAACAGAAATGTTCAGCCTCGTGTTGGGGGAACGGGGGCAATGCCCGAAAAGCGGCGATTTCCTGTTCGCCGTGCAACCCTTGCCCGCGAAGGTCAAACACCAAGATAAACCTCCATTCCGAAGGAACATCCAAATGGACCAGCAATGGCGGTGTAACGGTGTTAAGGCCTCGACCGCCATCCACAACCAAACCGCCATGCTCAAACACGCCGATACCTATCCCCGAACGTAAGCCCCTGTCCATTACAGAGGCGATCTCACGTACCGTCATCCCTAGCCCATAGTAGGCATTTAACGCCGTGCCTATGGCCAAGGCCATTTGTGTCCCGGATCCTAAACCCACATGCTCTGGGATTGCCGCTTCTATGTGTATGTTGACCCGGTCTGACACAGACATTGCTTGGCATAATTGGGTCAGGCACTTGCCGGCGCGTTGCGATGAAGGCCCGACAATAGAACGTTGAACGGCTTTGCTTAAGGTTAAACGGGTGTTGATTTCAGTTAACGCAATGCCTATGCTGCCGAAATGCCGCCCCAGCGCGCCGCTCAGGTCGATAAAACCCATGTGCAATCTTGCTGGCGCAGTAACAATAACTTTATTTTTCGATGGCATTAACTGGGCACCGGATGGAACTCGCTGTGTAATCGGTAATTATATAACTTTTGTCGGCGGCTATGTTAAGCTTTGGAAAAGCTTTAATAAATCGTCGGCCAAGTGATTACATAACTCGACAGTCAGCGGGTCAACCGGAAAAGTCGAAGGGACGTACACCGAATAAGCACCCGCTTCGGATGCGGCGACAATACCTGGGTGCGAATCTTCGAACACGACACAGCGCCGGATATCGACGCCCAGCTTATCTGCTGCCCGAAGGAAGATATCGGGCGAAGGTTTAGCTTGGCTTACTTCATCGCCGGTAACGATGACGGGAAAACGGGACTTGATTCCGGCAAGCTCGAGGCATTCATGCGCATTGAAAGCCGGGCTGTTGGTTGCAATGCAAACCGGTATCCTGTTGCTTTCTGCATAATCGAGCAATTCAGTTACGCCCGTTTTGACCGCTATACCATTCGTCTTGATGTGGTTGCGCCAAAATTTACCGCCCAAATACTTAAAAGCCTGGACATCGAAACCTTCCCCGTAAAGGCCGATAAGCTTTTCCCGAATGATAGTGAAACGGCAACCCGACAAACTTTTAAAAAAATCCCAATCGGCCTGATAGCCCAACGTCTCCAGCGCCAACCGCCAAGCTTCAAAGTAAGCGGGTTCGGTATCCAACACCAAGCCATCCATGTCGAAAATGAAGGCGTCAAAGTCGCTAAGCGCAGTCATGTGATCACCTTAATGTATTCCCCAGGCGCTTCACGGCTGGAACCGACGACAATGCGCTTATTTCCCTGTTCCGTTTCTTCCAATAACCCTGATATTTCTACCATTTCGCCCACATGCGCCTGTCCGGTGTAGGTTGCAATAAAGCAAACAACCGAATGAATCACATCATGGTCAATGGAGTAAAGCGCCGGGTAATCGAAACTGTAACGGTCTTCAATAATCCTACATTGCAGTTTAATGCTGCCGCGTTTATGGTAAATCATTTCACCCGAGCCAATCGGCTCAGCCACAAAGTTTAAATCGAATTTCCTTCCGTTTATCAGCCCTTTGTTGAATTTCCGGCGTTCATGCCAGACATATTCCCCTAAGCTTAAGGTACAGGATCGACGGGCATAGGCTTCCTGCCAATCTTTTTCAGCCAAGTCGCCTAATTTTTGTATTTTCATAAGGTCGGCGGTAATAGCCCTGGCTTGATGGAAAATATCCCGGTCATAGAACACCAAATCAATATCTGAATTCTGCTGTTGCGCACCTATCAAGATAGAACCGGTAACGCCGACCTGTGTTATATCCAACCCCTGTTGTTTGAATAAGGCGCATAATTCAAACAAGTCCCATTCGACCTTATCCCTTGTTTCCATGGACAAAACCTGCCGCAACCGTTCCTTGGGCTTATGATGTTGGACGATAAGGCCTACAGCAACCGCATGGAGTTGGGTATCCAATTTCGGGGAGTAATGTAAATACCTGGGGTAATGCATGCCCAGATACTCGTTTGCCTGTTCTGTTGAAACTTTGAGCCATCCTTCCTTTTTTTCCGTGCCGTTTTTTACATAGCGAAGAAAACATAAGACCCTCTCAACTCCGTCGCAAACCTCAGTGCCCGCCAGGACAACTGCAAAACAGAGGCCTTCCGACGTTTCGATAAAGTCCTTAGGAAGGAAAGCCCTACTTAACCCTGCCATCATTTTTCGATCACCTTTATTTCTTTATCCAAGCGAAACCTGACAAATAATTTATATTGAAAACCTAAGCTTAATCTTCTATGCTCTCGCCGTTTTGTCCTAAAAACAAACCAGCCCTTATTATGCCTTAAATCACTAACAGGAAACCTTATGAAGATCGGTATACCTAAAGAAATTCACCCCGGCGAAAAGCGTGTTGCAACGACACCTGAAGCCGCGGAACAGATCATTAAGCTTGGCTTTGCCGTCTGTATCGAAAGCGGAGCAGGCGCAAATGCGAATATTTCCGATGAAGTTTATAAAGAAGCCGGCGTAGAAATTGTCCATGATACCAAAACCCTCTGGGAAACGGCCGATATCGTGATGAAAGTGCGTGCCCCGGAACATCATCCACATTTGGGTGTGCATGAAGTCGACCTGTTGCCCCAAGGAGGCCGCTTGATCAGCTTTATCTGGCCTGCCCAAAATGAAGCGTTGATGAACCAACTGGCCTCTAAAGGCGCAACCGTCCTGGCTATGGACAGTGTACCCCGGATATCCAGGGCGCAAAAGCTCGATGCCTTAAGCTCCATGGCGAATATCGCCGGATACCGCGCCATTGTCGAAGCGGCGCAGCACTTTGGGCGTTTTTTCACCGGCCAGATAACCGCCGCCGGTAAAATCCCCCCCGCCAAGGTAATGGTCATTGGCGCCGGTGTTGCCGGATTGGCGGCCATCGGCGCCGCAAAAAGCATGGGCGCAATTGTACGGGCATTCGACACCCGGCCTGAAGTGAAAGAGCAAGTTGAAAGCATGGATGCCGAATTCCTGATGCTGGATTTTAAGGAAGAAGGTTCAGGGGTGGGCGGCTATGCCAAAACCATGTCCAAAGAATTCATAGAAGCGGAAATGGCTTTGTTTGCCAAACAGGCAATGGAAGTGGATATTATCGTTACCACGGCCCTGATTCCGGGTAAACCCGCGCCAAAACTGATTACCAAAGCCATGGTTTTATCCATGAAACCCGGCAGTGTCATCGTGGATTTGGCGGCAGAACAAGGTGGGAATTGCGAACTGACCGAAAAAAACACGGTCGTCCACAAACATGGCGTTACCATCATCGGTTATACGGACTTACCCAGCCGATTGGCGAACCAGTCCAGCCAACTTTACGCAACCAATCTGCGGCATTTGTTGACCGATTTGACACCTGAAAAAAACGGGGTGGTCAACGTTAACATGGATGACGAGGTAATCCGCGGTACGACCGTCATCAAGGAAGGCAAGATCACTTGGCCGCCACCGCCGCCAACCATCACGGTAACCCCGCAGCCTCAAACCGAAGCGCCAGCCTACAAACAGGAAGAACCCAAAAAAGAAGCATCCTGGGTTAAACAAATGCTGCCTTTGTTAATCGGCGGGGCAGCCTTGTTCGGGATTGGGACAGTGGCCCCGGCCGCCTTTATGGAACATTTCACGGTTTTTGTCCTCGCCTGCTTCGTCGGCTATATGGTGATCTGGAATGTGACTCCCTCATTGCATACGCCTTTGATGAGCGTAACCAACGCCATCAGCGGGATTATCGTCATCGGGGCATTAGTCCAAATTTCCAGGCCGGATACCTTGATCAGCGGATTGGCCGGGATCGCTATTTTAATCGCTTCAATCAACATCGTCGGTGGCTTTCTGGTTACCCGCCGCATGTTGGAAATGTTCAGAAAATAAGGGGAAAACAACAATGTCTCAAAGTTTAGTCACGATGTCTTACATCGTCGCCACCATTCTGTTCATTCTTAGTTTGAGCGGCTTAAGCAACCAGGAAACCGCCCGCCGGGGCAACTACTACGGCATGATCGGCATGGCTATCGCCATTATCGCCACCACATTCAGCGATGCTGTCGGCAGTTACGGCATATTGATTTTAGCCTTATTGGTCGGCGGGTCAATCGGTGCGTTTGCCGCCCGCAAAGTCGAAATGACCCAAATGCCGGAACTGGTCGCCATCATGCACAGCTTGGTCGGTATGGCGGCGGTATTGGTCGGTTACGCCAATTTTATGGATACCTCATCCACCCTTATTGGCGTAGAAAAAACCATCCATGAAATCGAAATCTACTTAGGTATCCTGATCGGCGCGGTAACCTTCTCAGGTTCAGTGATCGCGTTCGGCAAACTCAGCGAAAAAATCAGCGGCAAACCCATGTTGCTGCCTGCACGGCACTGGCTTAATCTCGGCTTGCTGATAGGTGCAATCGTCCTGGGCGGCATATTCCTGCATCAAACAGAGAACGGCGGCGGCCTTTATCCGCTTGCCATCATGACCGTTATCGCCCTGTTATTCGGTATCCACATGGTAATGGCAATCGGCGGTGCCGACATGCCCGTGGTGGTCTCCATGCTCAACAGTTATTCCGGTTGGGCGGCAGCGGCAACCGGCTTCATGTTAAACAACGATTTGCTGATTGTAACGGGCGCGCTCGTCGGCAGCAGCGGGGCGATCTTGAGTTACATCATGTGCCGCGCCATGAACCGCCACTTCCTTAGCGTAATCGCCGGCGGTTTCGGCACGGCTTCAGGCGGCGAAGCGGCGGTGGTTGAAGGTGAAGTGCATCCGATTGATGCCGAGGAAACAGCGCAATTGCTGTTGTCGTCCAAAAACATCATGATTATTCCCGGCTACGGAATGGCGGTCGCGCAAGCGCAACACACCGTCAACGAAATCACCAAATTCCTACGCGATAAAGGCAAGAAAATCGGTTTCGGCATCCATCCGGTCGCAGGCCGTATGCCTGGGCATATGAACGTGCTGCTGGCGGAAGCCAAAGTCCCTTACGATATCGTGTATGAAATGGATGAAATCAATGAAGACTGGGATGAAGTGGATGTCTCCATCGTCATCGGCGCCAACGACATCGTCAACCCCTCCGCGTTGGACGACCCCAACAGCCCCATCGCCGGTATGCCCGTCCTGGAATGCTGGAAAGGCGACACCACCATCGTCATGAAGCGTAGTATGGCATCGGGTTATGCCGGTGTCGGCAATCCCTTGTTCGTCAAGGACAACACCCGGATGTTGTTCGGCGATGCCAATAAAATGTTGCAGGAAGTGCTGAAGGCGTTGAAGGGGTAAAGTATTTTTCAACATTGGTAAGACGGGGCTCGACCCGTCTTGCTTGCTAATCCTGCTTTGGCTATTTACTCCTGCTTTCCTTTATTTTCAACGAGTAGCCTGGATGGAGCGTAGCAGAATCCGGGAGTTCGTGGCTTCGATTTCCCGTATTATGTTGCACTTCATACGGGCTACCTTGCTACTTTCCTTTATTTTCAACAGGATCGGTTTTTTGTTTTTCGGCTTCGCCCTTTTTCAATCCAGTCCCAAGTTCTTTACTTTCAACATGTGATTTGACCGCCGCCTGACCGCTTAACGCTTTTTCAGGATCTGGCCGGACCATTGATATTAAGACAATAACCACTGCCAAGATGGATACAATCCATCCCCACCTGTTCCAGTTTAACCGTGACAAAAGTGATGCATTCTTTGAGGTCTGGCCTTTTTTATTGGCCTTACTTATAAGCTGATTTGAATCGGCCTGGCCAATCTGAACGACATTATCACCCGCCAATCGGTCAGGATTATGTGGGCTTGCGGAGCCATTCAGCGCTTTCCTTATTTTGTTAAGCTCATGGTCGTAAGCCTCCCGTTTATCAGGATCGGATAAAACATCGTAGGCAAGGTTTAGATTTTGTAATTCCTGGATTTCACTTTGGTCTTCGGAATCGTGTTCCACATTATAACGGTGCAACAAAACTTTATAGGCTGCCCTGATGACTTCTAAGCTCGCTTTCGGACTAACTTCAAGTATCTCGTAATAATCAATCATATCGTTCAATCTCAACCATTGTTTTTATCACATTGCTTTTTCTTAGTCGGAAGAAAAGCAATATCTTTATTGAATTTGTATTTCGTTTGCCTTTATTTATTTTAACGAGACAAGTTACTCAAGATTTTGATTTGGATCAAACAATTATCGCTCAACCCATAAGGCAGGTTCGCCGCAACATAATCAGCCATAAACTACGGCCTATCACGCTTTCCTTGACACGGATGTTTACTAAAGCGGGGTTTATCTTGAGTCATAAGCAGGTAATCGAGCTTCCTTGGGATGGCAGTTTCCTTGCACGAAACCTACCTAGAGATTATAGCCGTACGTTCTGTTAATATTGCTCGAAGCGATTCAACAGCGAAAAGGGCGGAAACCATCGGTTATCCGCCCTTAGTTACGAAGTTCGTGAAATTCAAATTTTCACGTTTACTGACTTCCCCCTTTATGGGGCTGGAACCGCTACGCGATTCCCTGGGACTATTTGCGCTTGATATGCAAATACTTCACGGCTTTTTGGATTGACCAGCACTTTTACCCACTGTACGTCATTAGTTTTATTTGCGGCATTGTCGCCGAATGTCTCAACACGGGTAAAATTTTCTAAGCGTTGACCTTTTGCATCTTGAAAAGGTTTGTCTACCCGGAAATAGTGCGAATCGCCGTGAACATAGGCAACCGGCTTTTTGAAATCTATGACCAAGTTTCGCAATGCATTCAGGTAATCTACAAAACCGTCGGCAGTATGGCCATCGGGTTGATTTGGGGTTTCAGCTAAAGTTTTGGGATCACGCACTGGCGCGCGGGTTCCATCACTGAGATCCCAACCAACCGTGGCTTGAGCGATCAACATCACCGCAACTGAATTTTTGGTTTTTGCCTGTGCAAAGGTTTCATTTAACCATTTGATATTGGCGGCATTGCGGGCGGCAAATTCATCCGAATCCGGCGTTGTATCGCAGAGATTATTGCATGATCCAGGAACGTTTAGGGTAGCATAGGTCACTTTACCGACAGTCCAGCGGCGGTTTTCAACACAGCCTACCTTGTTGCCAAAATTGTCTAGGCAGAGTTTTTCTGTTTGTACATCTTGGCGAAGTTGGCGCTGCCCAAGCGAATACGGCGTGCCAAAAAATATTTTGCGCTCAAAGTCGAGGCGTTCACGTGATGAATATCCGCCGTTGGCAGGGCGGTCACAATCAGTCCAATCGTTATCGCCTGGCGTGAACATGGCGGGCGCTTTCAAGTCATTAAAATTATCCTGCCATAAAAAATATAACTCGTCTGTGCATTGGCTTGGTGTTGTTGAAGTAGTTGATCCACTACCTGCTTTCAGGTCGCCGTCATGCACGGTAAAAGCCAATTTTTGCGCATTCATGTCGGCAATGAGGTTGGGAACGCCAACAGTTGCCTGAATATCGGAATAGGCCAAATCCCCCCACAAGCCAATGGCATAAGAATCGCCCCCTTCTTGCTCGACGGCATTTGCGGTACTGACAACAAATGCTGTCATCAGTGAAGCGCAAAAAATCGAACAGAAAATTTTACGCATGATTTGCTTGCCCTTTGTTTTTTGTAATTTAAAATTATCGATTGTTACCATTGTGATACTCTCTATTAAAAGTTAATTGACGCACCAATTTATCCCCCAAGTCACCACGAAGTCATTTCGATGGCTTTCGCCTTCATTAACCGGAAGGAACTTGTAGCCTAACCCACTATATTTACAAGATGATTACGGCTAGTATGTTTATCTATATGGCAGGCTGATGGGGGATAAAAAATCTGACACCCTGTTACCACTCTTTTAGAAAATTTACTTAATCGTCATGAAAAGACTTTACATCATCGCTTTTATTTTTATGATTAGCGGTTGCCAATTCCAAAAGCCTGATTATTTGAAAATGATAACCCCGGCTGAATTGCACCAATCCATGCAGAATGGCGATATATTCCTCGTTGACGTACATACGCCGCAACAACGGCACATCAAAGGGACTGACCTTTTTATCCCTTACAATGAAATCGATAAACACCAAGACAAGCTGCCCAATGATAAAAACACCGCCATTTACCTATACTGCGAAGGCGGGCCGATGGGAAATGCCGCCGCAAGGAAGCTTAACGGCTTAGGCTACCGTAACTTGATTAACCTTGAGGGCGGCGCAAGCGCCTGGAAAAAGGCAGGGTACGAATTTGAATAACTTTGTCAGTATTTAAGCCCCATAAAAAGCCGAGGCCGGTTTGGGCTTACCTCGGCTTCTGTCCAAAAACTTATATACTCGATATAATTGATTTGGGGTTATTGAGCATGGGTATGCAGTGAACATTAAAGAATACATGAACGACCTTGGCATTAAGGCCAAAAAAGCAGGGCGGGAAATCAGCCGTACCGAGTCCGGCAAGAAAAATTCGGCTTTATTGAAGATTGCCGAAGTGATCGAAGCAAGCGCCGATAGCTTGATTAGCGAAAACCAAAAAGATTTAACGGCTGGCAAAGCCAACGGTTTGGATGCGGCGATGCTGGATCGGCTAGCCATAACCCCGAAGAGCATACAGTCGATGGCTGAAGGCTTAAAACAAGTCGCGGCTTTGCCCGACCCGGTTGGGGAAATCACCGACCTAAGCTACCGGCCTAGCGGTATCCAGGTCGGGCAAATGCGTGTGCCTTTAGGAGTAATCGGCATTATTTACGAATCCCGTCCGAATGTCACGGTCGATGCCGCCGCCTTATGCCTGAAATCAGGCAATGCCTGTATTTTAAGGGGCGGTTCCGAAGCCATCCATTCCAACCAGGCGATTGCCGCTTGCATCACTAAGGGCTTAAGCGAGGTTGGCTTACCCGTCGAGGCTGTACAGATTGTGGCCACAGCCGACCGCCAAGCCGTCGGCGAACTTATCACCATGAACTCTTTTGTTGACGTGATTGTGCCCAGGGGCGGCAAGGGGTTGATTGAACGGATTTCCAAGGATGCAACGATCCCCGTCATCAAACACTTGGACGGCATTTGCCATGTGTACATCGACGACGATGCGGATATTGCCAAGGCCGTAACCATTGCGGTTAATGCCAAGACCCACCGTTACGGAGTTTGCAACGCGATGGAAACCTTATTGGTTGCCGAAAGCATTGCCGATAAAGCCTTACCGCCGCTTGTTGAAAAGTACCTCGAAAAGGGCGTAGAACTTCGGGGCTGCCCGAAAACGTGCGCAATGGTTCCAGGCTGCACACCGGCAACGGAAGAGGACTGGTTTACCGAGTACTTGGCGCCCATCCTATCGATAAAAATAGTCGATGGCTTGGACGTGGCTATCGAACATATTAACCATTACGGTTCGCTCCACACCGATGCCATTGTGACCGAAGACTACAGCAAAGCCAGGCGGTTTTTGCGGGAAGTCGATTCCAGTTCGGTGATGGTTAACGCCTCAACGCGCTTTGCCGACGGTTTTGAGTACGGCCTAGGGGCAGAAATCGGCATCAGCACCGACAAGCTCCATGCCCGCGGCCCGGTTGGGTTAAAAGGTTTGACCTCGCTCAAATATATCGTCCTGGGCGACGGTCATATCAGGGAATAGATGATCGGTATTTTCGGTGGCACTTTCGATCCGGTACATTACGGTCATCTTAGGTCGGCTATTGAAATCAAAGAAATATTTAGCCTCGACGAAGTCAGGTTGATACCTAGCGCTCAACCACCGCACAGAAACCCGCCCCAAGCCCCTGCCGCCATGCGCGTTGAAATGTTGCGGCTTGCAACAGAAAACCAGCCCGGCTTAATGGTTGACACCAGGGAATTGGATCGACAAGGCGCTTCTTTTATGCTCGACACTTTGGTATCATTGAGGCATGACTTTCCAAAGCAACCTTCACTATTGATAATCGGCAGCGATGCTTTCAATCGGCTGACAAGCTGGCATCAGTGGCAGCGTCTATTTGATTTTGCCCATATCGTTGTGTTGACTCGACCCGGATCTACTGTCGGGCAACTCGAAGAATTCCTTGCTGCAAGACACACCACCAACAAACAAGAACTGTCAGCGCAATTGGCTGGGAAGCTGTATTTTCAACCCATAACCCAGCTCGACATTTCCGCAACGAAAATCAGGGCCTTGATAGCCAACAACCGCAATCCGGCATTTTTATTGCCGGATCCTGTAATCGCGCTTATCAAACAACATCAGCTTTACCAAACGCAGACGCTAACTTGAATCCACAATCACCAGGAGCTTGAATGCAATCAGACAAATTATTGAAAATTGTCCTAGATGAATTAGATGAACGCAAAGGACTTAAGATCGCCACCTTAGACCTGCGGGAAAAAACCAGCTTTACCGATTACATGGTGGTCGTAACGGGCACATCCAACCGGCATTTGATGTCAATGTGCGAACACGTTATAGCAAAAGTCGAAGAAAACGGCGTCCAACCCTTAGGCCTCGAAGGCGGCCCTAGCGCAGATTGGGTGCTTTTGGACTTAGGCGATGTCGTTGTGCAAGCCATGACCGCCGAAGCACGTGAGTATTATCAGATTGAAAAATTATGGTCTGTGGATAAACCTAAAGATATGGAAAAACAGGCTGGCTGAGCGCATACTTGAAACCGTAGGAAATCTTCCGCCCAACTTGGCAATCCATTTGAAATTTGCCTAAACCTTTAGGCATAAAAAAACCGCCTGTAAGTAAAGGCGGTTTTTTCAAGTTTAAGCTTTATTCTTTACTTGGTGCTGATGTATTTATACAAGGCGTCAACCGCAAGTTCTTCGGTGTAACCTGCCTTGGTTACAGCGGCGTTTTTCATGATCTCATCCATCGCCTTTGGCATTGCGTTCCTGCCGTTTCTTAGCACTTCTTCAAATTTCGCACGATCCAATGTACCTGCCTTAATGTTGGCAGTCAGTTGTGGGTTTGAAGAGATATCATGGCAAGTGCCGCAACCACGACCAAAAGCACGGTCATAGATTTTTTTACCGATATCCGTGGCTTCGTCAGCAAACGCAGTGCCACTTAATGCGATTAATGCTGCACCAGCTATTGTTCCTATTGTTGTTTTCATGTAGACCTCTCTTGGTGGTTTTAAAAAAGAACCTAAGTTTACCCCGGCTCAATCTCTTATTATTACTTAAGCTATAAGGATAAGAAATATAAGCCCATAATTCAAATGTTTTTGTTACCCATTCGGTATTTATTTTCAGCGGTTTTATTATTGCCTGACGGCATGAACCTTGGCTGAATATCAAAACAATTTGTCATATAAAGTTTTTTATATTATTTATCATGATGTTAAAGCACATCCTCCCCAAACCATTTTAAGCTGTCATGTAACTTCACTACAGTCCCGATAATGATGATCGTGGGTGCTTTAATGGCTTGGTGATTCACTACATCCGGCATGCTCTCCAAGGTACCGGTAACGACTTTTTGGTTGTCGGTCGTGCCCTGTTGGATCAATGCGATGGGGGTATCTTTGGGGCTGCCGTGGGCAATCAGGGAGCGGCAAATTTGCGCCAAGCCAACCAAACCCATGTAAATGACGACAGTCTGGTTAGGTTGCGATAATTGCGTCCAATTCAGGTTGACGACATCATCCTTAAGATGCCCGGTCACAAAGATGCATGACTGGGCATGGTCGCGGTGCGTTAACGGGATGCCCGCATAACTGGCGCAACCAGAAGCCGCCGTGATCCCTGGAACGACTTGAAAACGAATCCCCTGCGCCATCAGGGTTTCGATTTCTTCGCCGCCGCGACCGAAAATAAAAGGGTCGCCGCCCTTTAAACGCGCCACCCGTTTCCCTTCTTTTGCCAGATCGGCCAAGAGCCGGTTGATGGAAACCTGCTGTAAAGTATGGTTTTGCCGTTGCTTGCCGACATAAATTTTTTCCGCATCCCGGCGTGCCAGGTCGAGTATTTCCGGCGACACCAAACGGTCGTAAACCACGATGTCCGCCTGCTGTAACAACCGCAAGGCCCGGAACGTCAACAAATCCGCCGCGCCAGGGCCAGCACCTATCAAATAGACTTCGCCATGGTTAACAACCTTTTCGTAATCGTCAATGGCCTGGTTTAGGAGCCTCTCAGAATCCTGTTCATTGCCGGAAAACATTTGTTCAGCGATGCTTCCCTGAAAGACATTTTCCCAAAAGAGCCGCCGTTGCGGGGCAACCTTAATCCGCTGCTTTACCTTATCCCTGAATTTCTCAGCCAGATTGGCTAAACGTCCGTAAGCAGGCGGGATCAAGGTCTCAATTTTGGCCCTCAACAACCGCGCCAGGACGGGGGCAGCCCCGCCGGAAGACACCGCAATAACGACCGGCGAACGGTCGACAATCGCCGGAAAGATAAAGCTGCTCAAGCCGGGGTTATCGACTACATTCACGGGAATGCCCTGTTCCCGGGCGGTTTCGGCAACCAGCTTATTGGTTTCGGCATTGTCTGTTGCCGACACAATGAGCTTATATTGCCTTAAATTTTCCTGGGTAAAGGCTGTTTGCCGGATGGTTAAAACCTGAATTGCCGCAACCGCCGGACTAATTTCCTTGGCGATCACGGTGATTTTCGCCCCGGCGCGGACTAACATCTCGATTTTACGGGCGGCGATATCGCCCCCGCCCACGACCAGGCAATCTTGCCCTTTCAGGTTAAAAAAAACGGGGAAATAATCCATTACAAGCCAATTCATCGATATAAGCAGGAATGTTATTATATGCAATCCGTAGCACAGCCGAGACAATAAATAGCGATGACAGAGCTAAGCCTGACCGAATTAAGCCCTATTGAATTTGCATTGGAAGTCGATGCCAGCGGCCTGAATTGCCCGTTGCCGTTATTGCGCCTGAAAAAAGCCCTGATGGAAATCCAAAGCGGCAACGTGGTAAAAATCATCGCCACCGACCCCGCCGCCCATTTGGACATCGGCGTCTATGTCGACCAAACAGGACATCAAATAATTGAATTGACCAGGCGGGAAAATGTGCAGGTGTTTTTTATCAAGAAAAAATAACTAAGGTTATTAGTTAATATGTTGTATAAGAAAATCTGACATTTGCCTAATTTAGTGTAGGAGGTAAAAATGAATATCGCAGAACAAAAACTTAATTTAATTCGTCAAATTGACGAATTG
The DNA here is from genome assembly GCA_964435245.1 of uncultured Methylomagnum sp. Classification (GTDB taxonomy): domain Bacteria; phylum Pseudomonadota; class Gammaproteobacteria; order Methylococcales; family Methylomonadaceae; genus Methyloglobulus. The sequence goes on along the minus strand of CAYSYU010000002.1, from coordinate 146,039 downwards.
CCGGAAGAATCATTAGTTGAATTAGAAAAATTAATTTCGCAATTGCGAGACTACAAGAAAAAACCAAAACGGAACTTTGGCTGTATGAAAGGTTTAGTTGTATCGATGACAGATGATTTTGACGCACCAATAGCTGATTTTAATGAGTACATGTAATGGCATATTTACTGGATACCCATGCTTTGATCTGGTTTTTAGAGGGAGATGATCGCCTTTCTGCCAAAGCGAAGGAAATTATTAGCGATGATAACTCCGACATCTATTTAAGCATGGCGAGTCTTTGGGAAATGGCGATCAAGATTAGCCTAGCCAAGTTGAATTTATCACAATCACTTGAACAAGTGATTGAAACAATCGAGAAACAAAGTATTTTGCTGTTATCTGTAAAGCCCACTCACTTGATGTCTTTGATAAATTTGCCATTTGTACATCGTGACCCATTTGACCGTTTGCTCATTAGCCAAGTGTTAACTGAAAAAATGGAGTTTATCAGTAACGAAGCCTTATTCTTACAATATGGTATAGAAAGGGTTTGGTGATTGTTTTTTGTAGTTACTGCATCCCTAATTTCTGTAGTATCCAGAGGCATAAAGTACCTATAAGAGCCGTGGCAAATTCGGCGCACAAAAAGCTAAACCATAAGATATGTAAGGAGTTTCTGTGCGCCGTAATCCGCCTTATGTCCTTGCCGTCAACGAAGGGGTGATTTTGACAATCCCCATGATGTAGGATGCCGCCAAGTCGGTTATGGTAGGGTTGTCGCCGTAATTGTGCAGTTGCTGCGGTCGGGCAAGCGCGGATTGCAACAAGCCACGGTCACGCATTCCGGCGGCACCGCCGTTAAGGGCTAATAACCGCCCATGTATCAGAAGGGTATCGCTCTCGGTAATCCAGATAATCTCGGTCACTTGGACAAAATTCTGAAGGTTTCAGAATATCGCCCGATAATGTCCTCAAACTTCGCCATCTTCACGGCGGAAATGTTCTGCGTTTCCTCAACCGCCTTGCCCAGCAAAGCCCAATGCTCGATCTGTTTCGGTGTCGACCTGTGCATGGCCTTTGCCGCTATTTTGGCTGCGTCTATCAAGCTATCGGACAATTGGATGGATGCCATGTAGATGTCCCAAAAAATTTAAAAAGATAACATATCGTTTTTTATCGTGTTACACAACAAAACACAATAACATTATCTTAGCGTAAGCTGCGAGGCTGAAAGCCGCATAGAACCGTAGTGCGGATTAGGTGCGCAAAATGTTTAACATTAAGAAAGGCAAGGAGTTTCCGCGCACCGTAATCCGCCGCATGGTAAGGCTACACCTCATTCGGCGGATTATACCCATTGGGCACAAGTGCCGCGCCCAAACAAAATGGATCAACCAAAACCCAACCATGATGAGCGGCTAATCCGCCTTATGTCCTTAGACCGCAGCGTCATGAAACGGCCTCGGAAAGGATTTCAAGAGCAGCCTTTTCTATTGGTGTAACTGCCTTCTGCGTTGCAACGATACGTTTCGCATACTCAAGAAGATCGATCAATTGTTCGCGCTCTCCTGCATTCTTGAGGTCACGAACGATGCGCTTGAACTCTTTATGATCGGGTTCTCCGAGGGACTTAATAGCTGAATCAAGATCGGCATCATCGAGTGTTACGGCAGGGCACCGCCGTTTGAGGTATTCGGTAACAATTAGACGCTCCGACTTTCGCATTTGGCCATCAGCACGGCATACAAAGGTAAGAACGGCGACTCCCATCCATTCCTTATCGATTGCAGCAAGAGCACGCCCTTCTCCTGAATTGCTGTATTGAGCCATTGCATCGCGGGCAAGATTCTCCACGATTTCGCCAGTGTCAAGATTGACGGCTTTTTGAATGCGCTCGCTGAGGAATGATCGATGCGCGTTTCGGAGCAAGCAGTGCGCGTCAATAGCGTACTGTCCTCGATTTTCATGGACTCGCTTAACTTGGATGTCGCGTTCGGTTTTCAGTCCTCGCTGGTCTTCGTAGTTGATGCGGTATCTACCAGAAGCTGGGAGCATTCTGGCAGTGTAGAAGTCGAATTGCTCCCAGTTATCTTTCTCCTCGCCAACACCCTCGGAGCTAGTAGAAGCCCTTGTCTCTGGGCTTGATGTTGTATCTATGCGAATGACAACTTCATTGCTCTTGGGTTTGCGGAGGAAGGCAAAATAGATGCCGAAAGCAACCAATGCAAGGACAATAACCCAACTCATGTTCCTATCTCCCTGAGGTCTCCGAGCACCATCTGCGGTCTAACTATAATTAGCCCCCAAATAAAAACCTAATTTTTTATTTGGGCAGGTTGTTAATTTCAAATCGTTCATCCTAAAATTTTTTAATATCATAAAGTAAACCATGAATATCGCACCTATTTTCGTTATATTTTGCATTTCAAACACACCCAGGCGCGCTTACTCATCCCCCACCCACTCCGACAATGCCTCAATAATGCTCTTGGCTTGTTCCTTACTGGAAATATTGAACTTGGATTTTTGCCGATATTCGCCGTTCTGTTTTTGGTAACGGCGGATGGTGTATTTATCCGGGCCGTATTCGCCTTTGGCGCCGTTCCAGTCCTGGTAACGGAAGATTAACGTCGCCCACGCGCCTTTGGTGAGGACTTTTTTGTCCAGTTCCTTAACCGTTTGGATGCCGCCGTCTTCATAGTTAACGGTCAATTCGTCTACTGTTTCTGCCATTTGCTTGCCTGATTTTATAAATTTAATGTGTACTAAAAAACTGCCCGAAGCCGCGGCTGCCCTCGCCCGCTTTGATGGTGTCGATGACTTTTAAATTCCTGGCGTCGATAACGCTGACGTTGCCGTCGAACCAGTTGGCCACGTAGACATTGCGGTCGTCCGGGTGGGTGGCGATGCCTTCGGGTTTCTCGCCGACAGGGATTACCCCGATTGCTTTGAGCGTTTCCGTATCAATGACCGATACCGAACCGTCATCCTGGTTCGTCACGAACAAGCGGCTGTCGTTCATCGCCAAGGCGGTTGCATACGGCAGGATCTTGACTTTCACAGTCGCCAGCACTTTCATGGTCGCTGTTTCAACCGCCGTAACATCGTCGCTCTTTACATTGGCGACATAGAGCCGATCGCCGCGCGTATCCAAGGTAAGCCCGAAAGGATGCTCGCCTACCGTTACTGTCTTTACGACTGCCATCTTATAGGTGTCGATCTTGGATACGGAATTATCCAGCCGGTTGGCGACGTACAGCCAATGGTTATTGGGGCTGACCATCAGGCCGGACGGCGATTGCCCCACGGCGACAGTTCCGGTTATCTTCAAGCTATCTGCATCGATGGCCGAGACGGTATTGTTATACCAGTCCGCCACATAAACGCGTTTACTGTCCGGGCTGACCGTTATCCCTAATGAACCTTCGCTGACCTTAACCTTAGCGATAACCTTGCGTTGTTTGGTGTCGATAACGGCAAAACCATGGGCTTCCGGCGTACTGATGTACACCCGATTGCCGTCGGGCGATGCCGCAACGCCAGCCGGTTTGCCCGGCACAGCAACCGTAGCGGCCACCGAACCCGACTGCGTATCGATGACGGACACGCTGTCTCCGAGTTGGTTGCTGATGTAAGCGTAAGGTGCAGCTGAAATCGGCTGGACAAAACTCAGCGCCATAAAAAGCATTAAGCCTTTAAAAAATCGCTGTTTTTGTCCTTTGGCAAGCCTTATCTGAATGCAACCCAAGAGCAGACGGCGGGCAGGTTGTCGATTCCGTTTGTGGTTAGCCAACCCAACGCGGATTGCCGTTAACCGTTTGTCCAAGAAAGCAATCTCGTGGCTTAAGAACCCCCGCATACACAACACTCGACTGCCTTTAAAGTAAGCGCTTATTTTTCAGCGAGTTTTTTCAGGTTTTCCAAGCCTTCCTTGAAAATACCTTTAATCGCCGTGTTGGCGGCTTCTTCGTTCATTTCTGGCGGCGGGTTATTGTTGGTATAAGCGCGGTAGAAGCCAGCTTTCCAGGAAACGACCGAACTGCCGCCTTTATCTTCGACTTTAATGGTCGCAGCATAATTATCGACAGGAACGACAGGGATTTTTACGTCGGCACCGGCATGGTTAATGGTCTTTTCGGAACTCATATCGGTGATCTTGTAGGCGTAAGTCATCCCGGCATCGTCATATTTTTTGAGTTCTTCGGTAATCGTGCCGCCGCTTTGCAAGGTCAATACACGGCTGGCGCCATCGGCATTGCCGCCTTTGCCTTCGGTATTTTTAACAGGCGGCAACCAGGACATGTCGCCGAAATCTTTAATGATGGCCCACACTTTTGCGGCGGGCGCATTAATGGTGATATCTTCATCCACTTTTTGGCGAACAGGGCCATGCGCATTGGCAACACCCGCACACAGAAAGGCTAACACCGGAATACACAGATAAGACTTCTTCATTTTTATTTCCTTAAGTATCGTGAAAAACACGGGGATTATAATATGAAGGTGATGCGATGCAAGCCGGAGTTTTTCCCTATCTTCCGCTTTTGCCGCTTATTGTTTGCCTGGAAATGTTCAAAGCGCCTTAAGAAACTGGTAGTATGCAAGCTGGTTGATCGATATGCATCGCGTTATTTTTATACAGCCAATTCCTGGATTCCTTATAAAACCGGATCCAAACCATACAGTGCTAAATATATCTTGGGGAGAATATGGCCAGTTTAGGTTACTTAAAAACATTTTTTCTTGCTATCTTGGCTTTTAGCACTGTGATAAGCCTGAGCAGTTGTTCCATCTCAAACAGTGCCGGATCAATCTCCGATAGCTCCGGATCTCTTGCCAATAGCTCGGAAAGCATCTCAGACTCTTCAAAATCATCCAGCGAAAGGGAAGAAAAAGAAGTTAAGGCCGATGACAGCCGGTATGAAAATGAAATCCAGGATTTTACAGTCACGTATATGCGCACCAATTCCAGCCTGACTGATCAAAATGGGTTTATGAAAGGCATCAGCGATGTGGCTTCCCAGAACGGCATCGTCGATTGGGAGGCAAACCCTAAGACTTATAGGGCTATCGGCAAAGGGTTGAAGAAAGCCAAAATTTCAGCCGTTCAGTACGATAAGTATAAAAAACAATTAGCCAACGGCGACAGGGGCAAGATGGATGATATTCAAGAAGGCTATGACAAATAAGGTTTAACAAATGTGAAAGCACTACTTATTGGGATGCTGTTATGTGCTGGGAATGCATGCGCCCAAGACTTTCAATTTTTATACATAGAAGCCAGTGAAGGAAATGCGAGCGGCGGCCATGTTGCCGTACAACTGGGCAATGAGGTATACCATTACCAATACGAAGATTCATTTATTCGGTTATTTAAACATCCTGCCGATACATTCAGGGCAAATTATCAATTAAAACAGAACCGCAACATACACATCGCCGATATACAAGTTTCGGATAGGGTGTACGACCAGGTCAGTAATTATTTTAAATTACGGTATTTTGGGCAGAAGCAACATGTTAAGCGGTTAAAGGCGGCACAGGAAGATCAAGCTTTATTACAGGCTTTGCTGCGAAAGAAACAAGGTGACCTGGAGAAAAACGGCCTTTACGAACCAAATTTTTCTCTTAGGTTACAAGGCGCAGGATTGTTTTATCCAGAGGGGGGAGACAAGGCCAATAACGAACTTAACTGGTGCGATTCAGCCCATGCCAGCACAAAAATACTTTCTGATATTAAGCAGCAACTTGAAAGCCGATACGGGAAAGATTTTCTGGCCCAGAAAATAAAATCGTTGCGTTTGGAAATCGGCAACCTTATACCTTCCAGTTTAGAGGATGCTGCTTCCACCCAGTATTCGTTCTCTGAACATTACACCGATTTGTTGAATGGTTTGCTGGCCTTACAGGTCATCGAGAAGCCCCAACCATTAACGGACAGTTCTTGCTTCCAACTCCTTGATCCAGAATTTAAATTGACGGACGAGGCCATAAAACAGGCCAAAACGTTACAGCAAAAACTGTTTCTTAGCGCCCAATCCTTGGTAAACTCAAATCGCCCTGACTGGGGTTACGCCCTTTTTGTTGAATTGGCTAGGTTGGTTGCACTTGAACATTCCATTCAAACCCTGCAATGGACATTCATTGATGATACCGATGAAGGGGCAACCACTATCCCAAACCGACAATTAACACTTTATGGTAATCATTTACAAAAAAAACGGCTTGAAGATTTAAAGAATTTACACAAAGCCGTCCTTGAATTTTCTTTAGCTACAAGCGGTTATGAACAGAACTACGCTGTTTTGGAAATTATGGCAAACCGTTATCAACAATGGTTATCTGTAGGGAGAAATAACGAATTACGCTACCGAAGCGAACGTCCATTGCCAGCAAAGAGTATCCCAGCCACCCCATTTTTATCGACCCGCCTATCCGAAGAAAAAATTGCACATGCCTTGCGCCTGAAAGGGCTGGAAATTGAACGCCTGACAGAGAAAGACACAGACTTAAATTTTTATCATTTGCTGACTAAGAACTGTGTTACCGCCCTGTTTGAACTGATCAATGCATCGGTGTCGGGGCAAACGAAGGAACTACTGGGGGGAAGCATTGACCCTGCTAAGTCTATTATCCCCTTCCAGGCATTCGATAGGGTGCTGGAGACTTATCACGTCGTCAAAACGAGGGAATTGCCCGCTTATCGGCTACAAAAATTGGCTGTTATGTATCAACACGAAGCCGATAGCTTGGTCTACATCCGGGAATCCAATATTTTCAGTTCCAGCTTATACAAACATAACCCGGATGACGCTTGGTTTGTGTTTTTTACCGACGATACGATACTGCTAAGGCCGGTCCTCGGTGCGGTTAATGCCTTGGCGGCAACGAGCCAAAGTATTATGGGTTTATTTACCTGGCCGTTTGACGGAGGGAGGGAGATTAAGGTTGGCGCTAGAGGCATTTTGGCAAGCCTGCCAGAACTTTTATTTTTCAATATCCGCAAAGGCAGTTATCCCTATCCAATCGAAAATTAACGGTTTTCCCTTCAAAACCGTTAATTTATTACAAAGATATGGTGGATTCACTTATAAGCGTATCCACCCATACGGACACAACCTTAGCCACAATTCAAAGCAATCAAAAAACACCAGAAATTGAGCGTGTGAGGCCTTCGGTTAACAGGGGCGCTGCTTCTGGATATTCCAAATTAGCTTTATTAGCAGTACTGACTATCCGCACACGGTACTGTTTTTTGTCTGAGATTTCCGATGATGTTTGCGTCCTAGCGCCGCCTATGCCTTGTTTGGCATCTTGTTTACTGTCTTGCCTGACAATGACCCCCTTCTTTGCTTTCTCTGCAATTTCAACATCGGTAATTGCCATGTAGGTAACATCTTTCACATACGCATCGGCCACGGTTTCAGCAATACCGAAAGCGGCGGCTCCGGCAAGTCCACCGATACCTGCACCGCTCCATCCACCTATAGCGCCTCCTGTTGCCGCACCCACTGCGGCACCGGTAAGGGCCCCACCGTATCCCGCATGAAGCGCACTTTCAGCAGCCGTTGGGCTGGCTTTATCGACGCTCAAAACATTGGCACGCAACCAGTAATGGGCCCTGTCAGGATCGCTGGTCACTGTATAACCTTTGGCTTGCAGGTTGCGCACGATCGAGCCGTGTATGTCAAAATTGGATTTATCAGAAGTATTCCGAATGTCCACGTAGATAGTCTTTTTATCGGGCCCTACTGGATCCAAGAAAACCGTATCGCTCATTTTCGTTTGGACATCCAAGTCTTTTTTGGCAATCGATGTATGTACGGCGGCACATCCACCAAGAACCGCCAAAAAGGCAAGGATTGATGCAAATGCCAGGATTTTTTTAAATTGCACGATACCCATTTTTCCCCCAATTATTATTGTAGAAACAGCTTAGATTAATAAAAACAAATAATTAAAGACATTATAGCCTCAAATCAGTATTATCTTAAGTAGCGATTGCTGGGTTACTAAGCTATTGGCTTTATTCAGTTCCTCAAGGAGAGGACAGCCACTACCAAGAAGTGAAAGCAAAGGTTAATACCAGTACCCATAACGCCTATAATAAGAATAGGGATGCGGATAGTAATATCCGTTATATAAATACCGATGCGGATAATAGTATCCGTTGTAATAGTACCGGTAGTAGCCGTCTTTGGCCTTCGATTTCGACGGCTTGCCCCTTTCAGTTGCCTCGTCAAGCGATTTGCTCAAGGTGGCGTCGTCCTGGACATTAAATGGTTTGGAGAGTACTTGCTCATTCAGCCTTTTTTGCATTTCATCTTGATACCTATCAGCAAAAGCCGTATCGACATGGCCTAAGCAAATAACCGGTACACAAATAAAAACAAATTTCTTGCCAAGTCTCATAGCGCAACCTCCTAATATTTTTTATAAAACTCTTTTTCCCTCGAAAACGCATCAATAATGAAATATCCATAACCGCATTGCAAATAATTCACCTGTATTTTTCGCTTAAATTAACCCGTTTCGTCAAACCTGCATTTAAGCTATTTTTAAGGGGATAGCATAAATTAACTTTGCTTGTTTATTCAATAGGTATTACTACTTAATATGGACGATAGCGTATAAACTCTATGAAAGAATTTCATTGCACCGAAAAACCATGATAAAAATGATGGCAAACCCGACTACTGAGCGCACTATTTGCAGGGTGCTGGATTTCGTTGCCATATAATATTGGTTCAATACTGCATTTTTGGCATTAACCTTAACTGGAGCTAACTATGATACACAAGACTGGCTATTATTTTCGCCATATTAAAGAAGATGTACCGGCTGGGATTGTAGTCTTCCTAGTTGCATTGCCCCTCTGTTTGGGGATCGCCCTGGCATCGGGTACGCCTTTATTTTCCGGCCTAATTGCCGGTTTGGTCGGTGGATTGATTGTGTCTTGGCTTAGCGGATCGCAATTGAGTGTGAGCGGCCCCGCTGCCGGCCTTACTGTAATTGTTTTCAATGCGTTGCAAACACTAGGCGACTTCCAAGCTTTGCTGGTGGCTTGCGTCTTGGCTGGCATCCTGCAATTGGTGCTTGGCTATTTAAAAGCGGGCGTGATTGCCGCATTTTTTCCATCCGCTGTCATTAAAGGTATGCTAGCGGCTATCGGCTTGATACTCATCATCAAGCAAATACCCCATGCTGTCGGTTACGACGCCAGCTTCGAGGGCGATGAAAGTTATATGAAGGAGACGGCGGAATCCAGTTTTTTTGAACTGTTTGATTCCTTACACGCCATCTCGCCTGGGGCGATCGTAATCAGCGTAGTCGGTTTGCTGATTTTGATTTTATGGGAATTGCCCTGGCTCAAAAAGCAAGCTTTGATAAAACTGATACCCGGCCCTTTGGTGACAGTGATATGGGGAGTTAGTTTTAATTTGTTTGCCGGAAAAAATGCCCCTGAGTGGCAGGTTAACCCAAATCACCTTGTCAAGCTGCCGGTATCTGAGCGACCTATCGATTTCCTTAATAATTTGATCTTTCCAGACTTCAGCCATCTAAGCAACCCGCACGTTTATGTTGCTGCAGTCACTATTGCAATCATAGCTAGCCTTGAAACCTTGTTAAGCCTTGAAGCCACAGATAAGTTAGACCCAATGAAACGTTTAGCCCCTACCGACCGTGAACTTAAAGCGCAAGGCGTCGGTAACATCATCAGCGGGATGCTAGGCGGATTGCCGATGACGGCCGTTATTGTCCGCAGTTCGGCAAACATCAACGCCGGCGGCAAAACCAGTCTATCCTGCTTTATTCACGGTGTTTGCCTATTGATCAGCGTCCTGTTTTTTGCCCAATACCTGAATACAATCCCATTAGCCTGTTTGGCCGCCATCCTGTTGCATACCGGATATAAATTGGCGAAACCTTCAATGTTTAAGGATTTTTACCGCCAAGGGTTGAGCCAGTTGTTACCTTTTGTCATAACCGTTGGCGCTATTTTAGTGACCGACCTGTTAAAAGGAATGGCAATCGGCATGGCTATCGGTTTGTTTTTTGTAATCAAGGCGAATTATCATGCCGCGATTACGATGACCCAAATGGGGAATTTGTACCAGATAAAACTCAATAAGGATGTTTCGTTTTTGAACAAGGCCTTGCTCCGAAAATTTATCTTGCTCGTAAAGGAAAACAGTGTTGTCACCATTGATGCCCAAAACGCCCAATTTATTGACCATGACATCCTTGAAACAATCAACGATTTTATTGCATCCGCCCCGGATAGCAATATTGTCGTAGAAACCATTGACCTCTATGGTAAGGAAAAAATCAAAAAACATGAAGCCTTTGTGGTGATAGACGAAGCCACGCCCGTATCCCACGGGAACGGTTGAATAGGGCTTACGGTTATTTTTTGGAAAAACAGGGATACCAAACTTAAGCCAAGGTTACCCTTCCTTACACTTTAGTTTAAGGCAAGCGGTGTTTCCTGCTGTCCGTAATAAGCAGTATTTACCAACACCATGTATTGGTTCGAACCAACCGATAGCATGCTTGTTTTGAACCATTTTTGATCGAAAATCAACCCTAAATTGGGCTGCAAGCCATCATATTTAGGGGGAAATAAAGCACCACGGAAAATATAAAATTTTTGGCGTATGCTTTGTTCATTCATAAATACCTTTGTATCGTTACTTAAGACGAAATTGCGCTATGGCGCTAATTTATTTAGTCGTCCAAAAAATGATGTTTTAATTTTCCGGGCATTTTTATTTTTTGTTGAATCCTTACAATTAAAATACGTTTTCCCTTTTACCTAGCCAGTTGGGAAATGAACTTGTACAATAGCCCCACGCCATTAAGACTACCCTAAAAAACTGAAAATAATGGAGATTCTCAGCGTTCTGCTTTGGACGCCCGCAATTGGGGCCTTGATATTAGCTTTCATACCTGCCCAAAAAATCCAGGTTATCCGTTGTCTGGCTAACCTTTTTACAACTTTCGCTTTTTTGACCAGTTGTTTGGTTATTGCCAATTACGATCAACAAAATCCTGAACTTCAGTTTCAAGAATATTTAATTCTCAATTCTAAATTAGGCAGCGCCTACTCTTTAGGAGTTGACGGCTTGTCCGCACCATTGCTAATTCTGGCGACCCTGCTCACATCAATTTCGTTGTTGGCTTCATTTAGCCTGACTAAAGGAATTAAGGGCTACCATATCTGTGTATTAATGCTTGAATTTGGCATGTTGGGTGTGTTCATGTCCCAAGATTGGTCTATTTTTTATATTTTTTGGGAATTAAGTTTAACCCCGTTATTTTTTCTCATAAACCGATGGGGAGGAATGCGACGGAATGCGGCTAGCCTAAATTTTGTCCTATATACCATGGGCGGCTCGGTTTTTATGTTATTGAGCATCATTGCAATCTACCAGTATGTCCCAAGGCATGATTCTTTGATGACCGATATGAGTGTAGCTGCCCAACACATGCCTAAGCATCAGCAAATTCTGGCATTATTGGGCTTCTTAATCGGATTTGGCGTTAAACTGCCTATCTTCCCGCTTCATGGCTGGCTACCTCTTGCCCATGTTGAAGCCCCAAGTCCAATAAGCATTCTTTTGTCCGGCATCCTTCTAAAAATGGGGGCTTATGGGTTAATCAGAACGGTAACCATGTTGCCGGAAGCAGCGCATGAACTGCAAGCGTTCCTGATATTCCTTGCCTTATTTGGGATGATATATGGAGGGCTGCTGGCTTGGCGGCAAACCGATATAAAAGCCATGGTAGCCTATTCTTCAGTCAGCCATATGGGTATCGTGTTGCTCGGAATTGCTGCACTCAACGAAATAGCATTAAAAGGAGCCGTGTTGCAAATGACAGCGCATGGCCTGATTGCCGGTGCAATGTTCTTACTGGTGGGTTTGTTATATGAGCGTACGCATACCAGAAACATACAGGATTACAGTTCGCTGGTGCAAATCATGCCGCGATTTGCGGTCTTTATGACATTGACTTTATTTGCAGCTATGGGCTTGCCTGGTACTGTTGGTTTCATAGCTGAACTACACAGTTTGATTGGAGGCTTTCAAAAGTGGGGATGGCTAATGGCCTTTTTCAGCCTAAGTATTTTAATAACAGCCGCTTATTCTATACGCACCATCACTGTATTATTTACCGGACCAACAAAACCACAACTACAAAACATAGCAGATTTGCGGCCTTATGAATTTATAGCTGCAGGAATTTTGGTTTCAGGCATTGTTTTGTTCGGGTTTTTACCTGCACCGTTAATAAAACTTTCTGCGGCAACAATTACCCAGTTTTACCAAATCATCAACCATGGAAATTAACCAGTAGTTATGTCGGGTTCGCATCAAGAATTTGATCAGGAAACATTAAGTGAACGTGGGCTAATTTCAAAGGCATTGGCACATTTAGACCACATATTGCCCGCCCAAGCACCGATACAGGATTTCGTCCATCACAACACCTTGCATGGTTACCAACACCTGCCATTTGAAGAGGCGCTCGCGGGGTCAGAAAAACTGACCGGCATACCCGCCTACCTGCCGGAAGCCAAGAGCCGCGAGTTTTATCGGCAAGGGCGCATTAACGATGACGATCTGGCGGCGGCTTTTAGCCAAAACCCTACCTTAAATTCCGAGCAAATGGTTTGTGAGTTGGAAGACAAGGTTATTAAGCGCAAAGATATCTACCGGCTTGCCTTATTGTATGACTTCCATGGCATTAGCCTAAGCCAATTGAATTGGCACATTGAAGAGCTGGGCGCGCTGGATGTCATCCAAACCGATGTACCAGAAGCCATCAGAAACAAGTGGCTGGAATTGGGCAATGCTGGCCGTAACAATCCTGAAAACCCAATCAGGCATCTCTGGGAATTGCTATGCGGGCAATTGGAACTGAAACAGGCCGCGCTACATCCGGAAAACATGCTTGACCTGTCGTTGGAACAAACCGAACAGTGGCTTGATGAATCCCTAGATACCACCCCCATACACCAACACACGCAAGAGCTTGCACGAACTGCCTTGGGACAATTTTTTGCCGGCTTAGGCGATAAGTATAGCCTGCGCGGAATTATCCAATCGTTAACGGGCAAAGATGTTCTTGATTCCGTACGCCCGCAATTGATACGGGTATGCGCCTCGGCATTGGATGAAGGCGTGGCCGCCTGGCAATTGCCGGGATGTAGCCGTTTGGGATTATATGGCGCATGGCGTAACATTGCCCAATCCGATGCTTATCCATTTCTGCATGAACTGCCTGACTGGCCGCAAATCATGGCTGATTTACCCGAAGATGCAATTGATAATATCGTTTTGCAACTGAAATATTTCGAATTGCCGAAAACGCACTGGAAAGCTTACATGGGTCGCCTTGCCTTGGAAATCCCCGGTTGGTCCGGAATGGTCAATTGGCGACAGCAACATCCTAAATACCAGACTGCTAACAATGTGATTCCGAAACTGGAAGATTATTTGGCAATCCGCTTAACGCTAGATCGGCTTTGGCTTAATCAAGTATGCAGGGATACCTGGAAAATTGAAGCCAAACTGACAACGTTGCAAAGTTATTTTGGCAAGAACCTATCAGAATTTATCGTGCGCCAGCATTTGTACCAAGGCAAGCTGCCGGAGTACTTGACCCACCAAGCCGAGTTACTGACGATTCGTGCAGGATCCGAACGGCAGTGCCGTCCGGACTGGCAACACTTGGCAGACCTCATCTACACTTGGGACAGAAGCCCTATGTCGGAGACACAGGCTGGAAATTCAGTCAACAATGTCGGTTGGCGGCTTTTCCGTTTATGCCAACATCTGGCCCTCAAAACCCATCAGATCCAACAGCTCGGCATGGCAGGCTTACACAACCTGTTAGCGATATTGGACGAATTTACCCTTACAGAGCGTAGCAAAATCTGGTTAGTTGCTTATGAAAGACACTACCGTGAAGATTTATTTCAAGCCTTAAGGGCCAACACTAAGCGCGGGCGCTGGGCAAAACGGGACAAACCGCCTGAAGCCCAAATCATCTTTTGTATGGACGAACGCGAGGAAAGCTTTCGCCGCCATCTTGAAGAACTCAATCCGGCTATAGAAACTTTGGGTGCGGCTGGATTTTTTGGTGTCGCCATGAATTATAAAGGCCTGGACGACACTAAAGTTACCCCCTTATGCCCTATTGTCGTAACACCTGCACACGAGGTACAAGAATTGCCCCAAGCGGGTCATGAACAATCCTTCCACCGCCATAAACAAAGGCTGAAAGTAAACCATTGGTTTGCCAGCCTCTTGCACCATGGTTTGCGCCGCAACCTTATACTTTCCCAGCTAAGCATCAATGTTATGGCGCCCATCACATTGCTTGGGTTACTGGCAAAATCCCTTATACCCTTACCGCAAACCCATTTACTGGCAAGGGCGGCAAGAAGCGTGGCAGGTACTGTTAAAACCCGCCTACACTTTACCTCAACCGATAACGAAACCGTTGCCACGCCAGACCAACCGAAACTGGGGTTTACCGAAAGCGAGCAAACGGATCGTGTCTCAGCTTTTTTGCGCAATACCGGTTTATCTTACGGGTTTGCGCCATTGGTCGCCTTGATGGGACATGGCTCTATGAGCCAAAATAATCCGCATTTAGCCGCTTATGATTGCGGGGCATGTAGCGGCCGTCACGGCGGCCCCAATGCAAGGGCCTTTGCGGCAATGGCCAACCAGCCGGTAATCCGGCAACGATTGGCTGAACGCAATATCTATATCCCTGAAGGAACTTGGTTCATCGGTGCGGAGCACAATACGTGCAACGAAGAAATAAGCTGGTTCGATAGCGACCAAATCCCCAAAGGACGGCAGGAAGCATTTGCCAAATTACAGCTACAATTAAAACACGCGCAATACTTGTCGGCTCATGAACGATGCAGGCGGTTAGCTTCCGCCCCCCGAAACCCGAAACTGCCCGAAGCACTCGCACATATTTCAGAGCGGTCAACCGATTTCTCCCAGGCTAGGCCAGAACTAGGCCACTGCACTAACGCTTCCGCCGTGGTGGGCAGACGTTCAGTTACACAAGGGGCTTTTTTTGACCGCCGCGTTTTTTTGATTTCTTACGATCCTACGCAAGATCCGGATGGCAAAATTGTTGAAGGGATATTGCTCAATGTTGGCCCGGTCGGTGCCGGGATCAATTTGGAATATTATTTTTCGACTGTCAATAACGACCGCCTGGGTTGCGGCACCAAAGTACCCCATAACATAGTCGGCCTATTTGGGGTGATGGAGGGGACAAGCAGCGATTTGCGTACCGGCTTGCCCAGCCAAATGATCGAAATTCATGAAGCCATGCGTTTACAACTGGTAGTCGAAGCAAAAACAAACACTCTCGAACAAATCTATGCCCGCCAACCCAGCCTGCGGGAATTGATTGCGGGCGGCTGGATACTTTTAAGCGCTATCGATCCCGATACCGGGGAAATCTTTATCTTTGAACGGGGCGTAGGTTTCGTGCCATGGCGGGCTGAACCAAAAGAACTTCCCGTTTTCGCCGCATCCCCGGACTGTTACCGCAACCAAACTTTGCCCGTCCCGCCCGCGCTAATTCAACAACCCGAAGAGGTTGCCGCCTAATGGACGCTCTAGTTGCGTTAATCCCGCTCATGCCTTTTATTGCCTCTTTAATCATCGGTATTGGACATCTTTTTGGCGCGATCAAAGGCGAAGCCAGCGAAACATTCACTGCCCTGGCCGCAACTTGGGCGATCAGCATGTCATGCTTATTGGCGCTAACTTTGTTCATTGCCGATATTTTGGACCGGAATAACGGCATCTTTACGGTTGGTTTATGGTTGGATAGCGATACCCTGGCTATTGCCATGAATTTCATCTCAACCGGTTTCGGTGTGAAACTGGCGGCATTGTTTGCTGTACTTTTGATGATAATCACGCGGTTTTCGATCAATTACATGCACAGGGAAGCGGGATTTCACCGGTTCTTTTTTATCATGAGTTTGTTTTCATCCGCAATATTTTCAGTCGTATTGTCAGGTAATGCCTTGGGCACATTTTTGGGCTGGGAAATTGCCGGCGTGTGCTCCTATCTGCTAATAGCCTACGCCTATGACCGCCCGAATGCTGTTACCAACGCCACCCGGGTGTTTGTCACCAACCGGATCGGCGATGCCGCTTTCGTATTAGGTATCGGCCTAAGTTATGCATGGGCAGAAAGTGTCAATTGGCTGGATTTGAAGGCGACGGTTGGGGGATTAAGCAAAGGGGAAAACACAGCCATTGCTTTATGCTTTGCTATCGCCGCTTTGGCAAAATCCGCCCAATTGCCGTTTTCGCCCTGGCTTGCCCGTGCCATGGAAGGGCCAACGCCTTCAAGTGCGGCATTCTACGGCGCGGTTATGATCCATGCCGGTGTTTTCCTGATAATCCTTCTGGAACCGTTAATCGATCATTCAATACTGGTAAGGATTTTACTTATTTTTTCAGGGTCAATCACTGCCTTGTACAGTTATTTTGTCGGCTTAAGCCAGACCGATGTCAAAAGCTCACAAGTTTTTGCAACCTCAGGGCAATTGGGGTTGATGTTCTTGGAGTGCGGCCTAGGTTTTTGGGAGTTAGCAAGTTGGCATTTGTGCGCCCATGCCGTCGTCCGATGTTATTTGCTCCTCACCGCCCCTTCGTTTATGTTCAATATTAAGGACGTTCCGGTTAAACCTATAAATCCGATACTGGCAAAGAACCGATGGCTATTTGCCGCCTCCCTGCAACGCTTTTGGGTAGAACCGATAAATGATTGGGCTTTGGTTCAACCTGTCCGGCGCCTGGCGCATGACCTTAGCCATATTGATGACCAGATGGTTGATCGGCTTATGGGCATCCCTGCACCTGCAATTAATGCCGTTTCCACCCTTACCCAACTTGAAGAACGCAGCCTGGCCGCAAGATTGGAGAATGGGTCAGATTATCGAAACAGTAGTTTTGTAAAAGACACTGGTTTGTTTGGGACAGTGGCGGGATGGATAATGGGTATAGCCCATTGGTTTGAGGAACGTTTAATTTTGCAAGGAGTGGGCAAGGACACCTTACATTTAGGCCGTGAGTTAGGGCATCTAGCCAACAAATTAGAAACTTTGGTGCTGAGGCCAAGGTATCTTGTGCTTTTTGTATTAATTACCTTTTTGGTTGCTTCCTAGGTTATGTTGACCCAGATTACATTTTGGCAAGAGTCCGGTGGATTTCCACTTTTAACCACTATGACCCTGATACCTTTAATGTCAATGCTTGCGGTGCTAGCTTCGAAATCCACTTTCATGGCAGTTCGAATTGGTTTCGCCGCTACTTTGCTAAATGTCGGGCTAAGTTTGTACTTGCTGTACTTGTTTGACGGCAATAAGGCAGGTATACAATTTGCCGAACAGGCCAGCCTGTTCGGATTAAGCTATAGCGTCGGCGTGGATGGCATAAATATTTTGTTCATCCCTTTAATTGCCTTCTCAACATGGCTTTTGATGGTCTATATTTCCGCAACCCGCAATACTGAAAGCCTCCGCTTAATCGCAAACATACTTGGTTATGAAACAATATTGATCGGAGCTTTTTGCGCCCTCAATCTAATGCAGTTCTGGTTATGGACCGTGGCTGAACTGATACTCGTCCTTCTGGTTGTCAAGCAATCAGGATTCGACCAGAAAAAACGCCATCTCCTGGTTAGGTTGGCACAATTTTTTGGCAGCAGCGTACTCATGACCTTAAGCGGCATTTTGTTGTTGGCTTTTGGCTTAGTGGACTCAGAAAATGATTTGACTTTCGATCTGCTGACCCTCAAGAACAATAATGCTTATTTGCATGATGAAACCCTGATTTTTATCCTGTTATTTTATGGATTCGCTATCCGTATGCCACTGTTTCCCTTTCACGGCTGGTTACCCCTTTTAGCTGAACAAAGTAATCTTACCTCCTTGGCTGTATTTATCATTGGCCTGAAGCTAGCCGTTTACGGGATGATCAGGTTTATTTTCCCTTTGATTCCCGGCATTGCAGAGCAATGGGCAAACTTTGTTTTGATCCTTTGCATCTTAAGTATTTATTACGGTGCCTTACTGGCATTCATGCAAAACAATATTTACCGTTTACTGGCGTTTGCCACCCTCAGTCATACAGGCATGCTAGTTTTTGGAATCTTCAGTTTCAATGAACATGGCTTGGAAGGGACATTGTTGCTGTCATTGGTTTATGGCTTAGCCTCAATTGGTATGTTGCTCAGCATCGGGTTGATAAATGAACAAACCAAAACCACTATGATGCCTCGCCTGGGAGACCTGTTTGACAGCCACACAACGTTAGCGTTGTTGTTTATGATCGCATCACTGAGTACCATGATTATGCCAGGTTCATTAGGTTTTGATGCAGGCCATGTGCTGCTGGAAGGTGTGGTGGAAGAGCACGAATGGGGAGTTTCCATTGCAATCCTCACAGGACATGTCCTGGCCGCAGGTTTCTTGCTCTGGGCGTTTCAACGAATGTTCCTTGCAAATTCCAAACGCCATATCATTTACACCAGTAATGACCAAACCATCATCCAGGAGCGTTTGATCGCTATTGTGATCTGTTCGCTCCTGATAGGCACAGGCCTGAATTCCATGCCTTTATTTAACTTAATCGATGAGGATGTCATCGACTTAGTCAGCCAATATCCGGAACACAGCGCCCAAAATGACGGACTAAATTTAGCTCCAGATGCCGATGGTAAAACCAATGAAGATAAGGGCATCCCTAAGTGATTGCCACAACTTTCCCTTTGCTCAGCCTACTGATTTTTTTGCCTTTGCTGGGTGCGATTGCGACCGGTCTATCCGGGAATAAAAATCGCGCCAAAAAATTCGCCGCCTTTTTTGCCGTTTTCGAATTGCTGGGGGCATCACTGGCACTACATTGGTTTAACCCTGATGAAGGCGGGCAATTTCAACTGGTGGAACACTACGTTTGGATTCCTAACCTGAATGTTGAATATTTGTTGGGTATCGACGGAATCTCCGTGCTTTTTTTACCCATGTCCGCTTTCGTTACCCTGATGGCGATCATCGCATCATGGAATTCGATACAGCACATGGCGCCTTTCCATTATGCCCTGCTCTTAGCGTTGCAAGGCATTACCATCGGCGTTTTTACAGCCTTGGATATGGTGTTGTTCTTCCTGTTTTGGGAACTTACCTTACCGCCCATCTTCTT
Source organism: uncultured Methylomagnum sp. (assembly GCA_964435245.1). Classification (GTDB taxonomy): domain Bacteria; phylum Pseudomonadota; class Gammaproteobacteria; order Methylococcales; family Methylomonadaceae; genus Methyloglobulus. Next base: position 126,798 of record CAYSYU010000002.1, on the reverse strand, counting down.
TTTGATCGGCTTGTGGGGAGTGGGTCCGCACCGTCGCATGGCGGCCACCAAGTATACATTGTTCATGTTATTCGGCGGCGCAGCCTTATTGATTGCTATCGTTATTTTGGCGCTCAATGCGATGCCGGAGGCAGATAGTATCGGGAAGCAGCTTGTTTTTAGTTTGCCGAAACTACTCGAAAGGCCATTGCCCGATGACTTGCAAGGCGCCGTCTGTTTGTTATTATTGCTGGCGTTCGCAGTCAAAACGCCGTTAATCCCGTTCCACACCTGGATGCCTACCGCTACAATGGAAGGCTCGCCGCAAATCGCTGCAATATTGACAGGTTTAAAGCTGGGCGCTTACGGCATTATCCGTTTTACCATGCCCTTAGCGCCGTCCGCCGCCGTTGAATACAGTTGGATACTCGGCGTAATTGGCGCCATTACCCTTATTTACGGCGCTTTGATAGCCTTGTACCAAACCAACCTGCGCCGCTTGTTGGCTTATGCCAGCGTAAGCCATGTCGGCTTAGTGATAGTTGGAATCTCTTCCTTGAATATGCAGGGCATACAGGGTGCACTTTTCCAGTTGTTCAACTTTACATTTGTAGCCAGTTCGTTGATGTTGATTGCGGGGTTTATCCAACACCGCTTGGGAAGCACGGAATGCGTCCATATGGGCGGCTTGGCTAAAGTCATGCCGAGAATGACCTGTTTTTATTTCCTGTTTGCCCTAGCCAGTATAGCCGTACCCGGCACTAGCGGTTTTCCGGCGGAGCTATTGCTGATTTTCAGCGCCTTGGGCGCCCACCCCAGCCTCGGCATTGCAGCGCTTGCCGCTGCCGTATTGAGTTCCGCTTACATGCTCGATTTCACCCGTAAAGCCTTCTTCGGCCCGATTAACCAGCAAGCGGTTAGCCAATGCCAGGATTTGCGCCGACGAGAGTTGCTCCTTTTATGCGCGCCCGCATTGCTGGCAATTATCTTCGGATTTTTCCCCAACCTTATCCTGCATACCCATAAAAAAGCCGCAGATACATGGTTAGCCCGGATATTGGAACAGCCTATCAAAAGCAATGAGGTTGCCGGGATGGAGTTTTCAGAGTGAATCTACGAGTGGGTCGCCTTGCCACGTTAGCGGTTATGCGACACTAATCGACATTGGCTGCTTTAGCCAACTTTAACATTGTCTTTTGGGCGGCTATTCAAATAAAATCTTCCCTATAACCCTGCCCCCATAACTTAAAACGATAAGGCAAAAACGCATGTTAAAAGAGATTAAAGATTCGCCCAAACTACAAGAACTTAAAGCATTGCACCCATCCGCCAATGTGCTGGTCATCATTTTTGCCATCATCATGGTCTGGCGAGGGTTTTGGGGATTGTTGGACATTTATTTTTCCCCCCGGTTACCCGACCTTTAGCCATCTTACGTGCCTGTTGGTCGGCGCAGCCATCCTGTACCTGGATGATTTTAGGATCGATAATTTGAAAAGGTAAGTATCTGCAATTTCGATGAAGCTTAGGATGTAGATATAGAATGGTAAGGGTAAACCACATTCGGCGGATTACGCCGCGCCCAAACAAAAGTGGCAAATCAAAGACTAACCAAGTTGCGCGGCTAATCCGCCCTACAGATCTTGCAGCTAAAGGATATAGAACGGCTTTCATTCGTCATTGACCTAAAGCTTGTTAGATGGAGTGAACTTTGAACCCCAAAAAGGTACCACGTATAAATTGTTGGGGTTCGCCAAACTCACCACCATCCTACAATCTAACATTTTAGTGGCGTAGGTTGGGTTAGGCTCGCACATCGCCATGAGCCAAGCAATACAGGCGTTCAGGCGAGCCGTAACCCAACATTGGGAGGTAATTTAACCGCAGAACGTTGGGTTACGACGCGCCCAACGGCTAGTGGTTGTGTTGTCAATGTTGCCATGCGCGCCTAACCCAACCTACATGTTTAAATGTCACCCTCAAACCGCCGCCAATCCCGCAATATTGTAGCCGCAATCCACATAAGTAATTTCCCCGGTAATACCCGAAGCCAAATCGGAACACATGAATGCGGCGGCGTTGCCGACTTCTTCGATAGTGACATTTTTACGAAGAGGCGCAGCATCGGCGGCTTTGTTTAACATGGATTTAAAATCGTTGATGCCTGACGCCGCCAAGGTACGGATCGGGCCGGCGGAAATGGCGTTAACACGTGTGCCTTCCGGCCCTAATGCCACCGCCATGTAACGGACATTCGCTTCCAGGCTGGCTTTGGCAACACCCATGACGTTGTAATTAGGAATCGCCCGTTCCGCGCCGAGATAAGTCAGGGTTAGCAGGGAACCATTGCGCCCCACCATCATCGCCCTGCCCGCTTTAGCCAACGCGGTAAAGCTGTAAGAGCTGACATCGTGGGCAATCCGGAAATTTTCGCGGGTGGTGACATCCACATAATCGCCGTTCAGCGCATCGCGCGGGGCAAAGGCGACCGAATGCACGATGCAATCCAGGCCGTCCCAGTGCTTGGCCAGTTGCCCGAATACGCTGTCGATATGCTCGTCAATACTGACATCGCATTCAATGGTGATTTTGGAACTGCATTGCTCCGCCATTTCTTCCACGCGGCTTTGCAGCTTTTCATTCTGGAAGGTAAACGCCAGTTCAGCGCCCTCGCGATACATGGCCTGGGCGATGCCCCACGCGATAGAGCGGTTGCTCGCCAAGCCCACAATCAATACCCGTTTGCCCTGCATAAAACCCATTGTTATGTCCTCGTGTAATTGTTGTTAAAATAAGCGAAAGTATCCCTGAGCTATAATACGATGTCCAGTGTTTTGTCGTAAGCCGCTTAAAGCTTATCGGGGCAAATAAAACCAGCCAGGCACGATGCCGGAATTAACATTCCCATTTATGTTATCCTCATATTATTAGGGTTAAAATTTCATCATTCGCTACCATCATTATCAGCCGTCTTGACACTATGCAAAAACAATTGACTTCTAGGGACTGGATAATCTATTCGCTGCTGTGTTTATTGATAGTGATGCTTGTGCTTGCAATGTACCAAATCGATCGGCAATGGCTGAAGCTTACGGAAATGCAAAGTGCATTGTCGGAACAGGTCAAAGCCCTGCGTGATTTACGGAATACGATTGCCAACGGCGTACCCCAAACCGCCAGTGCTACCCAATTATCTTCCAATAACGGCATTGCCCCTGCTTTCAAACGCGCCCATGACGCCACGTTGTTGCCGGATTATGCCCAAGGCGACTGGAGTGTTGAGGCTTTCGGCACCAATTTGAAAACCATTACGCCGCTGATTTCAACAGACGCCTATGCCGCAATAATACAAGGTTATGTACTGGAAAGTTTGATAACCCGTAATCCCGACTCCCTGGAATGGGAGGGATTAATCGCCAAAAGCTGGAATATCAGCTCGGATGGTTTGGTCATCAGTTATCAAATGCGTGATGACGTCAAATTTTCAGACGGCGAAGCGCTGACGGCAGACGATGTGGTGTTTACCTTTGATTTTATTATGAATAACGCCATCCAGGCGCCGCGGGAACGGGCGTATCTGGAGAAAATCAAACAGGTAAAAGCAAACGGCAAATACGAAGTTGTTTTTACATTTAAAGAACCGTATTTCGAGGCTTTGTCGCTATCCGGCAGCATGGGTATATTCCCCAAGCATTTCTATTCCGCTTATTTAAAGGAGCCGCAGAAATTTAATGAATCCAAAGGCTTATTATTAGGTAGCGGCCCTTACAAGTTGCCCGACCCGAAAAATTGGACTCCCGATAAAGGCAATGTGGAAGTGGTACGGAACGACCAATACTGGGGCGATGTGCAGCCTTCCTTTAACCGTATCCTCTGGAAAATCATCCAGAACGATAGCGCCCGCTTAACCACCTTCCGTAATGGCGACATCGATTCCTATTCCGCCCGTCCCGTGGAATATCAATCCTTAAAGGAAGACAAACAGATGATCGCCAAAAGCCAAAACTTCGAGTACATGCCCCCGATAGCCGGGTATAGTTACATCGGCTGGAACCAAGAACGCGGCAGCAAACCGACGCGTTTTGCGGATCCCAAGATCAGGCTGGCGATGACTTATTTGACCGACGTTAACCGTATTATCCGGGATGTCTTCCTGAATTACAGCGAACCCGCGGTAAGCCCTTTCAGTAATACCAGCAAACAACACGATAATGCTTTGCAGCCTTATCCTTTCGACCTCGAAAAGGCGAAAAAACTGTTACAACAGGCGGGTTACGAAGACCGTAACGGCGATGGCGTCCTGGAAGATAAGGACGGTAAGATTTTTGAATTCAAGCTGACTTATCTCGAATCGAACGAAGATACTAAACGCATGGTTTTGTTGCTGAAAGACCTTTACGCCAAAGCCGGTGTGCGCCTTATTCCGTTTCCTCAGGAATGGCCGGTGATGCTGGAAAACCTGGATAAAAAGGATTTCGACGCCATTACCCTGGGTTGGACCAGCGGCATAGAAACCGACATCTATCAGATGTTCCATAGCTCCCAAATTCTCGACAATGGCGATAACCGGATCAGCTACCGTAACCCTAAACTGGATAAGCTGATTGAAGAAGCCCGCCGCACTGTCGATGAGAATAAGCGTATGCCCTTGTGGCAACAGGCTGAACACATCCTATATGAGGACCAACCTTATACTTTCTTGATGCGCCGCAAGAACTTGCTGTTCGTCGACAAACGCATCCATAATTTGCAAATGACAAAACTGGGGTTAAACATGGGTTCATTGCCTCTGGAGACCTATGTCCCGCTTAGTCTCCAAAAGTACACGCAATAAGCAGGCTGGTTTATTGAATGTTAACTTATCTGTTGCGCCGATTAATGCTGATGATACCCACCCTCTTGGGTATTACGGTCTTGGTATTTACGGTGATGGCGCTGTCGCCGGGCGGGATCAGCCCGCAGACATTGACCGGAGGCATGGACATGAAACCCGAAGAACGCAAAGCCCTGCAAGATTATTACAATAAGCGTTACGGACTGGACAAGCCCGCCCCGGTACAATATTTCCGTTGGTTGAATAATGTTTCCCCCATCGGCTTTATCACCGACGAGCAAGGCAACCACAAAGGGTTTTCATTTACCAAAGGCATGGACTTAGGTACTAGCTTCCAATACGGCAGGCCGGTTTCGGACATCCTTGCCGAGCGGATACCCATCACTTTGTTGCTAAACCTAGTTACCATCCCCGTCACTTATTTTATTGCGATCATGGTCGGCATGAAATCCGCCTCGACCCGAGGCAGCACATTCGATGTCGGCATGGGCGTGTCTATGCTGGCCTTATGGTCGATACCGACCATGCTGGCAGGGGTTTTGCTGTTGGGTTTTTTTGCCAATGTGCAGCACTTCCAATGGTTTCCAACCGCAGGCATCAGCAGCCGGGAAGCACTCGATATGCCCTTCCTTCCGCATTGGGGAGAAACCGGTTTTGTGCGCGGTTTCTTGCTCGACCGGATATGGCATTTGGTATTACCTGTACTGTGTTTGTCCTATGGCAGTTTCGCCGCGCTGGCAAAATTGACGCGGACATCGATACTGGAAAACCTGAATTCCGATTACGCCCGTACCGCGCGGGCCAAGGGCTTATCCGAGCACGACGTATTATGGAAGCATGTGTTCCGTAACAGCTTATTGCCTTTGATTACCATATCGGCAGGGTTATTGCCTAGCTTATTGGCGGGATCGTTGATCGTGGAAAATATCTTCAGCATTAACGGCATGGGGCAACTTGCCGTGGAAGCGGTAAAAGGCCGCGACCGTGAGCTGGTGTTGTCGATCACCTGGATAAGCGGATTCCTGACTTTAATCGGCTATTTGATTGCCGATTTCTGTTATACCCTGGCCGACCCCCGCGTAAGTTATGACTAAGTTGTTATGATTAAGCTATGATTGAAGCAACCGTAAGCCACGAATCATTTTCCGCCCGCATCTGGCGCAAAACGCTGGAAGGGGTTGGCGTCAAGCTGGGCATAGCCTGGGTCATGTTGCTGGTAAGCGCCGCCGTGTTTGCGCCGTTCCTGGCGAATTCCATGCCTTTATTGATGAGCAAAAACGGCGTAATCACCGCGCCTGTCCTGCAATATTTATCCATTGAGGATGCCTGGGTGCTGGCCGTTTTTTTCCTTGCCCTTGTCCTTTACCGGATAAGGCTTGGGTTGGGCAAACGCATCGTATTGTTTCTTCTGGGCAGCATCATTGCCGCCCTACTGGTTAATCTCTTCGTCAAACCGCCGGTTTTGGTCATCTACGATGATTTCCGTAGCGCAGCATATATCGAAGCCGATTGGCGGATCATGCCGCCAATCCCTTTTGCACCCAGCGACTACCTGCGGGATATAGGCAGCAAAGGCCTGGAAGCGCCGTTCGCAACCGACGGGGTAACCCATCTCATGGGCACCGAGGAGAATGGCGCGGACGTCCTAAGCCGGATGATCCATGCCTGCCGGATTTCACTGAGCATCGGCTTTATCTCGTCCGGGATTGCCTTAATTATTGGCGTGATTGTAGGCGGCTTGATGGGTTATTTTTCTGGTCTTGTGGACATGCTGGGCATGCGCTTGGTGGAAATTTTCGAGGATATCCCTACCTTGTTCCTACTGCTTACCTTCGTCGCTTTTTTTGGCCGCAGCCTATACATGATGATGGTGATCATCGGCATCACCGGCTGGTCGGGTTACGCGCGTTATGTCCGCACCGAATTCCTCAAGCTACGTAAACAGGATTTTGTCCAGGCAGCGTTAGCAAGCGGGTTGCCGTTAACTTCAATCCTGTTCCGGCACATGCTGCCGAATGGCGTGGCGCCGCTCCTAGTGGCGGTAAGTTTCGGGGTTGCCGGTGCTATCTTGGCAGAAGCCACCCTTAGTTTCCTGGGCCTTGGCGTGGTCGATGCACCTTCCTGGGGACAAATGTTGGACCAAGCCGTCAAGTCATCGACTTTCAACTGGTGGATGGCGGTATTCCCCGGCGGCGCGATTTTCATGACGGTGTTTTCCTATAATTTAATCGGCGAAGCCTTCCGCGACGCCATCGACCCGCAACTTTCACGTAAAGCTGGAGTCAACTAGTGTCCCAGCCCTTGCTGGAAGTCCGCAACCTTCATACTTACCTGAATGCTAACGGCAAAGAAGTCCGGGCTGTTGACGACATCAGTTTCAGCATCCCAAAAGGCGAGACTTTTTGCCTGGTCGGCGAATCCGGCAGCGGCAAGTCTATCAGTGCGCTGTCAATTATCAGGTTGTTGCCCCAGGGAGTGGCAAAACATCCCAACGGAGAAATCCTGTTTAACGGGCAAGACTTATTGAAACTGGACGACCCTGGGATCAGGGGCATCCGCGGTTCGCAGATCGCCATGATCTTCCAGGAACCCATGACCTCGCTGAATCCGGTGTTGACCGTAGGCGAACAAATCTCCGAAGCGTTACAATTACACCAACCCGATTTGGCCGATGAAGAAGCGAAAGCACGGACTATCAAAGCGTTGGAACAGGTACAAATGCCCCATCCTTCCGACCGCTTTCGGGCTTACCCGCACCAGTTATCGGGCGGCCAACGGCAACGGGTGATGATAGCCATGGCTTTGGCTTGCGAACCTCAATTGCTTATCGCCGACGAACCGACCACGGCATTGGACGTCACCGTACAAGCTGAAATCCTGCGCTTGATGCGTAAGCTACAGGATGATACCGGCATGAGCATGCTGTTCATCACCCATGATTTCGGCGTTGTGGCTCAGATGGCGCAGTGGGTTGCAGTGATGCAGCAAGGTAAACTGGTGGAAGTTGGCGCTTGTTCCCAAGTCCTGCGGCAACCGCAACATGCTTATACCCGGCAACTGCTTGCCGCCGTACCGGAAAATATGGCGCGGCAAGTAAAAGTAAGCCCAAAACCCAGCAATATTGCTGAGCCCCAAACAACCGAATCAGCGCAGTTACTACAGATACGCAACTTAAAAGTCTGGTTCCCCATCAAGAAAGGGCTGTTCCGTCATACGGTCGATTATGTAAGGGCGGTAGACGACGTAACGCTGGATATCCCGCGAGGCCAAATCGTTGCGCTTGTCGGCGAATCCGGTTGCGGCAAAACCACAATTGGCCGGGCAGTACTGCAACTGGAGAAACCGACTTCTGGCAGTATCAAGCTTGACAGCCAAGAATTGACAGGTCTTACACCCGCTGAATTACGTCCTGTACGGCGAAAAATGCAGATCGCTTTTCAAGACCCGCAATCGTCGCTGAACCCTCGCTTACTGGTTGAGACCGCATTGACCGAACCGATGAAAGTACACGGCATCGGCGGAAATCGCGAAGCACGTATCGAACTGGCCGGACAACTCCTGGAAAGCATCCAACTGAAACGCGAATTCCTTTGGCGTTATCCGCACGAATTTTCCGGCGGACAACGCCAGCGCATCGGCTTGGCGAGGGCGTTGGCGTTGAACCCTGAATTTATCGTCTGCGATGAAATTACCAGCGCCCTGGATGTTTCCGTGCAAGCCGAAATCCTGCAATTATTGTTAAAAATTCGCCGGGAACGTAACCTGACCCTGCTCTTTATCACCCATAATATCGGCGTGGTGGAATACCTGAGCGACCTGACAGTCGTCATGCACAACGGTAAAATTGTGGAGCAAGGCGAAACGGAACAAGTTTGTAAATCGCCTTTACACCCTTATACACAGAAGTTGTTGGCGGCAGTGCCACGGTTGATGGGGTGAATACTGGCGATGCCGCCAACGTCCGCCAAGGCGAAAGACGTCATCCATTGGTTCGTTTGTAGGATGCGGTGTACCCAAAGGGCATAAAAGGTACGAACCGCATCGTTCGAATTTCGCGATTGATGCGGTTCACTGTCTTTACCGCATCCTACATGCTTTAAAAGGCTGTAAGATATTCTGGTTTAATCGATAACTTATTAACATAAATCATTTAGTTCAAATGACAACTGGATATGTTTTAATTAAAAAAGGAGCTACATCAATGGCTGAAGCAAGAAAAATCCGTTACAAATGTTTGCCCGCGAGTTTCGGTGATGTACCTACATATACTTTTACAATGAAAGTAAAAGATGTGGTTGCAATTTATTATGTGGCAGTTCGAGGGATCGATAATGTTGAAGGCGCTGTCCAAAGAGTTCTTAATAAAAGGCGAATTGTTGATATAAAAGAGTTCATCTTAGGGGGACATACATTCTTTAATTCATTCATTCTAAACTGGACTGAAGACAATTATACTCCTGAAATAATTGGGGATGAAATTGAATTACCCATAATAAGCTCTAGTGCACAAGTTATTGATGGGCAGCATAGAATTGCCGGTTTTGAAGCAGCAATTGAAGATGATGAGAATGTTGGAGAACGTGACATTATCGTGACACTTTGCATGAAATTAACTACTCAAAAAGCAGCAGAAATTTTTCTCAATATCAATACAGAGCAGAAACCAGTACCTAAAAGTTTGATGTATGATCTTTTTGGTGAAGTTATAGATGATGAAACACATGCTGTTAATAGAGCCATGGACATTGCTAGATACTTAAATGAAGATGCTGAATCGCCACTCTATAAATTAATTAAATTCCCCGGTTCTCCACGTGGGGTTGGCTACATAGAGTTATCGACATTTGTTGCTGCAATCAAAGAGCATTTAAAACCAGGCGGTTCATTTGGGATTTATAAGTTGGGTACTCTTGATCATCAAAAGGTAGTTATAACAAACTTCTTCAAGAGCATTAAAAAGTTTTATTTGGATAATAAATTATGGGATTCAAAAACTAAAAATCCATTCATGAAAGCGGCAGGATTTAATGGCGCAATTGATTTTCTTACCTCATCCCTAATACAACGTTGTGCTGAGAAGGGGTCGTTTTCGGTTGAAACAATAAGCAATATTATATCATTCGAAAAAGAAGATGTAATAACTTGGGATGACTTGAAAGGATTGGATGGAAAGACGAGTCGAAAGAAAGTTAAGGAGGCTCTTGAAGCTAATTTGTTAAAATCCTTGCCGCATCAAGATCAATATGAGTTTTGATCGTTTTAGAACGCAAGTAGCTGTAGAACAGGAGTTAGGATGTACGGATTTGCGAAAATGGGGTTCTTATAAATCTAAATTTGAAAAGTTTAAGGTAAATGCCACTCAAAAAGAAAAACTTCTTACTGAACTTAAGTTGGATGCAGCTGATATTTATTTTAAAGCAATATTTAGCATGGCAGATGCAATTTCTAGCTTAAGTCATGGGCGCTATTCATGGTCAGTGGTTAAGCTTTATTATGCAGTTTTTTACCTTCTAAGATGTTCAATGGCAACCCACAACTATGCGTTTGTAAAAAATCAAGGTATTTTTACAATAAAACTTGATGTTGGAGAAAGCCCTGTCCGAAGGGATATAGGTAAATATCGAGGAGAAAATGTTCGCGGAGATCATAAAACAACGATTGCAACTTATGTTTCGACGTTCGAGGCATATGATATTTTGCAAACCAACACAATTGAAGGTCAACTTGTTTATGATTGGCTAATGGAATTGCGAGAACAAATAAACTATCGTGAACGTACTTTTCAAGAGCCTGATCAACGATATTTCTATACTACATTGTTTGACAAAGCCCAAATTAAAAATCAAATAGAAACTTACATTAATGATGATTCATTTGTATATTGTTTTGATAAAGATCATTGTTGTCTCGCAGCTCCACTTAAACTGGCAGTCTCAACGAGAAAGGAACTATTTAACTTCATCGACTTTGAACCTTTTGACAAAGATAAAAAAAATGAGGTTGAAAGGGTATTAGTTGATACGGGATTGACACAATCAAATGCTTTCAGGTCTATCTACGATTTTGGTAGATGCTAACAAGGTATCGCACTTGGTCAAATTACTCGCTGTTTTCCCAATTATCCGGCGAACGCATAATGTGCAATCCGTAAGGCGCTTTATCAAAATATCTAAATTACCTGAAGCCCGGTAGGATGTGCCGAGGAACGAGGCGCATCGTTCGAGTGGAACTTCGTTGTGCGGTACATTCGTCTTGTCCATGTTTTTCAATTCCATCAATATCCTGCATAAAATGATTGCTCCAATTTTCGGGGTAAAGGCCGTAAGGCGCAGTAACCAAAAGGCAGTGCGCTGTATTGCTCGATTAAAAACCATCATTTTAATTTGCCCCATATTCGTATAAATAACTACATCCGGCGCATTACGCTATCGCTAATACGCCTTACACGGCTATATTAAAACTCCTGTGCCACCCACCTACCGCAACCGCCCCATAGCCGTCGTCTTCCAGTTCTTTGAGGACAGGGGGCTAGTGTAAATGGATTTCCAGCGTTTACACGTTGGGTTATGGTGAAAAATGAAATTTTTGACTTTCTTTAAAAGCGGTCTTTCATTCGCCTGATATTCGCAAATACTTCGGACGGTTTGTCTGACGGCATACCAACCGATTTCCTTAGCGATACGCTGTCTTCACGGAAAAAAGGGTTGGTTGCCAATTCATCCGCTATGGTCGTGGGGACGGTCGGTTGGTTGTTGCTGCGAAGGCGGTTGACTTCGACCATCCTCTGTTGCAATAGTCGATTTTCCGGTTCTACTGTCAAGGCAAACCGGCCGTTGGTCTGGGTGTATTCATGGGTGCAGTACACCCTGGTTGCTTTCGGCAAGGCTTTCAGTTTTTGCAAGCTTTGCCATAGCTGCAGGGCTGTACCTTCAAACAAGCGACCACAGCCCATTACGAATAAAGTATCCCCGCAAAACAAGAGCTTATCTTCGGCAAAATGGTAAACGATATGTGCCCGCGTATGGCCTGGTGTAGCAATCACGTAGGCTTTATGCCGCCCTATCGATACAACATCGCCTTCATCGACACCTTGGTCGATTCCGGGAATCCTGTCCCAATCCGCTTGTGCCGCAATGATTTTACAACCGGTACATTGCTTAAGCCAGGAATTTCCACCCACATGGTCTGAGTGGTGATGGGTGTTGAGGATATAAGTAAGTACCCAGCCTTTCTCCTCAAGGATATCGAGCACAGGCTGGGCAAGTGCCGGGTCTACTGCCGCCGTTTCTTGTGAAACGGGATCATGGATAAGGTAAATGTAATTATCGGCCAGTACGGGGAGGGTTATTATTTCAAGCATAAGGCAACCTTCTCTATCCAAACTGCCTTGTCCTTAACAGGAAAAACAGAGTTGAAAAAAGAATAAGGTTACCTAGAAATGTTATGAATTGTCCACAAACTCTTTGACCTGCCTAAGGATGCCCTGTTTGTCCAGTCCGCAGAGGGCAAGCAGTTCCTCGCGCGTGCCCTGCTCGACGAAGGCGTCGGGCAGGCCGAGGTTGAGGGTGTGCCGCAGGACCTTGTGCCTGTGCAGCAGGGCGTTGACGGCACTGCCGGCACCACCTGAGATGACGTTTTCCTCTACGGTGACGAGGATGTCGTGTGTGTTTGCCAGTTGCAGGATGAGACCTTCATCCAGCGGCTTGACGAAGCGCATGTTGGCGACGGTGGCGCCCAGTTCCTTGCCCGCCGCTTCGGCCGGGGCGACCATGCTGCCCCAGGCGAGGATGGCGATGCGTTCGCCTTGTTGCCGTACCTCGCCCTTGCCGATGGGCAGGGTGGTGAGGCCTTTTTGTACGGTGGCGCCCGGGCCTTTGCCGCGCGGGTAGCGTACCGCCGCGGGGCCTGGGTGCAGGAAGCCGGTGCTGAGCATTTGCCGGCATTCGTTTTCGTCGGCGGGCGCCATGACGGTGATGTTGGGGATGCAGCTGAGGTAGCTGTGGTCGAAGCTGCCGGCATGGGTGGGGCCGTCGGGGCCGACGAGCCCTGCCCGGTCGAGGGCGAAGAGGACATCAAGGTTTTGGATGGCGACGTCGTGGATGAGTTGGTCGTAGCCGCGTTGCAGGAAGGTGGAGTAGATGGCGACGACGGGCTTGGCGCCTTGGCAGGCCTGGCCGGCGGCGAGGGTGACGGCGTGCTGTTCGGCGATGGCGACGTCGAAGTAGCGGTCGGGGTATTGTTCGGAAAACTTGACGAGCCCTGAGCCTTCGCGCATGGCGGGGGTGATGCCCAGTAGGCGTTCATCTTCTTTTGCCATGTCGCACAGCCAGTTGCCGAAGACTTCGGTGTAGGTGGGGTGCGCCGAGGGGGTGGATTTGGGCAGGGCGTCCTTGGTCGGGTCGAAGGCGGGGACGCCGTGGTAGGCCAGGGGGTCGTTTTCCGCAGGGGCGTAGCCTTTGCCTTTTTTGGTGACGATGTGCAGGAACCTGGGGCCGCTGATGTGCTTGAGGCTTTCGAGGGTCTCGACGAGCATGTCGACGTCGTGGCCGTCGATGGGGCCGATGTAGTTGAAGCCGAGCTCTTCGAACAGGGTGCCGGGGACGATCATGCCTTTCATGTGCTCTTCGGTCCGGCGCGCCAGTTCCCAGACGCTGGGCATCTTTTTGAGGGCCTTTTTGCTCTCTTCGCGCACGGAGGAGTAGAGCTTGCTGGACAGGATCTTGGTGAGGTAGTTGTTCATGGCGCCGACGTTGGGCGAAATGGACATGTCGTTGTCGTTGAGGATGACGAGCAGGTTGGCGTCGATGGCGCCGGCGTGGTTCATGGCCTCGAAGGCCATGCCGCCGGTGATGCTGCCGTCGCCGATGATGGCGACCATGTGGTCGTGCCCGCCCTTGAGCCGGTTGGCGATGGCCATGCCCAGGGCGGCGCTGATGGAGGTGCTGGAATGGCCGACCCCGAAGGCGTCGTATTCGCTCTCGGAACGGTTGGGGAAGGCGCAGATGCCGTCCTTGGCGCGGATGCTGGTCATCCGGCCCTTGCGCCCGGTGAGGATCTTGTGGGGGTAGGCCTGGTGGCCGACGTCCCAGACCAGTTGGTCGTTGGGGGTGTCGAAGACGTAGTGCAGCGCCACCGTCAGTTCCACGGTGCCCAAGCCCGCCGAAAAATGCCCCCCAGACACGCTCACCGTCTGCGTCAGGTACTCGCGGAGTTCATGGGTTAAGGTTTTAAGCTGCGCCTTCCTTAAACGCCTGACATCGGAAGGATAAGCGATGGTGTCTAACAATGGAAATTTATCGGGGTTACCCATATCAATACAAAGGTTCGTGATAAAACATAAGGATCAGGCCGATTTGGAACAAGGCGGCGACAGAGACAAAACCGGCAATTTCCTTGGCCGGACTATCCAGTTTCAATTCCAACCACCTGCCGCAGGCCAAAATTAAGGAAAACACCCCCATAGCCGTATGCCCAACCTGTATAAGGAATGCACTCTTAGGCTCGAAACCGATATGGGAATGGGTCAGCAGCATTAATCCGCCGAAAGCTGAAAGCACAGGGAAGGAATAAACCAAGGCCGGACGCGGATTTTTACTGAACCTGGCACTCAACTCAATGACACCTAAGGTAAAGACCAATAGGGTCGCAATCCGGTGTTGCAGAACCTCGCCGTTATTGAATGTGCTTTCCCAAAAACCTATCGGGCCTAATGGCCAAGTTTCGGCATCGCTACGAAAAAAAAGAAAAACGCCCAAGAGGACGAAACCAAGCGGCCAATAATCTGTAAATCCTAATATATTCCTGGCTTGGGTAAAGGATGGGGATAACCTGATATAGGAGAGCATTGCAAAGAAGCTCATTACGGTCAGGAATATACCGGCAATATTATGGTTGTAATTAGACCATTCAGTCGCTGCAACGGAAGGCACCTTCCCAACAATAGCAACACGTCCCGCTTCACCGGCAAGCAAGTCTGAATGTGTCGGCGAACTGGTTAACGGAACCTGTGGTTTGAATGTGTCAAGCACTTCCTGCCAAGTTGCGGTCAGGCTGGGGATATCGATCGAAGGTGGCTGGGAAGCCAAACTGGCAGCGGTAAACAGTAAGGTAACCAAGACAAAGGTTTCCGCTTCGACGAAATATGGGACCCGATTTGTTAACGAGTAACCGTTACCGGTAGACCCGTAAGTCAATACGGCGGAACGGTTTAACCAGGCATAACCCAAAGCCATAGCGAGCAAAATTATCTTCACCGTCAAAAGGTTTCCATAACCTGTCCCAATCAAACCATTCCAGGTATCGATATACTGTAGGGCAATCGGCAATCCGGACAGTAAAATTGCAGCGACTGCTACCATGCCGTAAGGAGAAAATTCGCGTAATAATCTCGGCCATAAGGTTTCAGGAACTTTTCGACGATAACGCAATAGCCATAGGTTAACAAGCTGGAAAACACTGCCTATCCAGATAGCGGCGGCAAGTTGATGCAGTACGGTAAAGGACATTAAGAAATACTGATACTCAAACCGTCCAGCCCCGTGGACTAACCAGGCACCGGATACAATCATGGGTATAGACATCAGGTTTGCAGTTAGCCAATGCTTTTTAGAGGCCGGATTTTTACGGAGGGCCAAATAACAGTAAGCGGCAACGACCAAGGTTAATAAGGTCCGGATTACGCCACCGATAAATTGTGTGGTTTCTGCAAATTCCGGGAACGGCCATTTATTCAATAAAGCCGTCATCAGCCAAATTTTAAGGATAATTTTAAATACCTGCGCCGCAGCCAAGTAAAAACCGCCTTTGTAGATCAGGGTAACTGTTTTATCGAGCAGCTCGGGATTATAAGTATTTTGCTGGTGCCACGGGCGTAATATAAACAAGCCCCAAAACAGGCCTCCAATAGCTAAACAAAAACAGATAAGGTCAAATCCACCAATCAGGGAATCAAGAAAATCAGCGATACCGGCCATTGTGTTCACAACTCGTTAAGGATTTATGGAAAAATGGATGACGTCTTCGGTCAAATGACCGTCCGCCGCGAATATCTTATACCGTAAGGCATATTCACCCGGCGCTAAGGGCGGGATGTCAACCAGGACATTGCCCTGTTTTTTGCCTCCGCTTATGTTCAATAATTGGTGCTTATCGCCCTTGCTGACCAAAAAAACCTGCGACAAACCCAGTTCGATTTTTGAATTGAAAGTCAACTCTACTTTTTTGGCTTCGTTTACTTTGGGTTGTTCTATCTTTAAGGTATGGTCAGTAACGACAGCATGGGCAAAAAGTCCGCTGAAGGGCGTTAAACTTAGCAGCAATACGCTGATGGATAATAATGTTTTCATAAGTACTATTTGCCTTTACCTTTCAATGCGTGGCTTGCCAAATTTTTACCCAAATCCCAGATCGAGCCGGGGATTTGGTGGGTATCGGCAATCACTTTGTCGAATGAATGGACAATCTTGTCACAATCTTTCTGGTTGATCATCAATGGCGGGAGCAACTTGACCACGTTCATGCCATGCCCAGCAACCTGGGTCAATATGCGATATTCCTTAAACAAGGGAATAGTGATCATCTGGCAGAACAGCCCCTTATTCGCCGCTTCCAGCATGGCCCATGCCGCCTTTAATTTGAGGCTCTTGGGTGATTGGAACTCGATGGCGATCATCATGCCCTTGCCCCTGGCCTCTTTTAAAAATTCGTATTTGCCGGACAGGGAGTTTAGCGCTGTGATAATCTCCGTACCCATCTTTGCGCTATTTTCGACCAGTTTTTCTTCTTCAAGTACATGCAACGTGGCAAGCCCAGCGGCCATTGCCAGATTGTTTTTTGCAAACGTTGAACCGTGCACTACCGCCCTATCCATTCGGTTATAGACGGTGTCCATGACCTTCTGCGTCATGGCAACCGCACCTACAGGAACGTGGCCTCCGGATAGGGCTTTCGCCATGCAGATCATATCCGGCGTAACACCCCAATGGTCAATGGCCCAAAACTTCCCGGTGCGGCCTAAGCCTGTTTGCACCTCGTCGGCGACAAACAATGCGCCGTATTTCTTGCACAATCGCTGCACTTCGATAAGATAATTGTCGTCCGGTAAGTTAACGCCCTTACCTTGTATCGGTTCGACGATAAACGCCGCAATGTCCTTGCTGCTTAATGCTTGCTCCAATGCAGCCAAATCATTGAACGGCACGGAACTGCAACCCGGTAGCAATGGCCCGAAACCTTGCCGAAAAATTTCTTCACCATTCAGCGACAACGCACCCATCGTCAAGCCGTGGTAAGCATGTTCGCAGAATAAAATCCTTTCCCGCTTAGTGGTAAAGCGTGCAAACTTGATGGCCGCTTCCACCGCTTCCGTCCCGGAATTACAGAAAAACATCTTGTTGATGTTTTCAGGCGTGGTTTTTAACAAGGCTTGCGCCAATAAACCGCTCAGTACAGAGACGTCCAGTTGCACAAGGTTGGGCAAATCCAGCGTCAAGGTTTCTTTCAATGCATTGGCGATAGTCGGATGGTTGCGTCCTAGCGCAAAAACCCCAAAGCCGCTCAGCAAATCCAGGTATTCATTGCCGTCTTCATCATAAAGGTATTGCCCAACGGCGCTTTTATAAAAACGGTCATAACCGATGGTTTTCAAAACCCTGACCATCTGGTTGTTCAGGTACTGTTCGTACAGGTCAAATTTTTCAGGGTTATGTTTAGTAAAAAGTTCGGCGATGCTGAAAGCCATTTATTACCTCAAAATCTTAGCCAGTAAAAAATCGTCTAATTTGCTTTAAACTCGTTTGCCACTGAAGGCGGGCAACACAATTAACGAACAAATCACTGTAAAAAATAAACCGATAGACAGTAACAAGCCCATACTTGCCATCCCTTGATGGGAAGTAAACGATAAACTCGAAAAACTGCATAATGTTGTTATCGAACTAAAAATAATGCCTCGGGTCGTACTGCTCTGCAACAGGTTTTCATTTTCACTCAAGTTGAAATGTAAACGGTGCATAATCAAAATACTGCTGTCTATACCCATGCCTAAGAGTAAAGGTAAGGCGATAATATTGGCAAAATTGAACTGGTTGTTCATCAGGACATTAGTCGCCCCAGTAAGTAGCGCAGCAAGCACCAAGGGCATAATAACCAAGGCGGTTTGCTTGGCGCTACGATAAATGATTAGCAATACCAGGGCAATGGCAGCGAAAGCACTGCCAAAGGCCTGGACAAAGGCTTTGACTACGGCATCGCCGCTGGCTTGGTTGGCAACCGGTAAACCGGACACTTTGTTATCGACCTTTTGCGCCTCAGCGACAAACTCTTTCTGGCTTTCCGGGTCGTTCAAGTCTTTCTTTGGCGTTATCAGGATCTTATAAAGTCCGTCTGAACTCAACCAATGTGAACTGATATATGACGGTATATCATTGATATCGAAAGCAGTTGCCGTCAAGCTGGACTTCAAGCGCTCTAACGTATAAGGCAATAAGCCCAACATATTTTTTTCCAATTGGCTATAACTTACTGCCGGATTGGCTGACTTGTCGGCCTGCTGTATGAAGGCCTCAACCCGTTGTTGCAATTGCTGTAAGGTAGCCAATGGCGCATTTGGCGAATTTTCGGCAATGGCTTTTTTCAGCTCATCGTTAAATTTGGCCAATGCCTGACGTTGATTGCTATTTTCCGGTAGGGACTTACCGAAATTTTCCAATTGATTGCCTAAAATCAAGTTCAGGTCTTCTATGGTGGCCAATTTTTCATCTTGGTCAGTTGCAACAAAATCAGCCAGGGTAATCGCTTCATGTACGGTTGGCAGCCGACCCATCTTAGCGGCTATGCTTTTGGCTTCGTCCAAACTGGAGGCCAAGGTTATCAATGCAAACGGCGAATCATTTTTGGATTTCAGCAATTCTTTGAAGGATGAAACCGATTCACTTTCGGGATCGCGCAGATTGACAGGATTGGAATCAAATGAAAGTTTCGTCAGCACCACGCATGCACCTAACCCTAATAGGATAGAGACGATACGGATCGGCGTTGAGTACCGGAATGGGAAAGTAACAATAAATTTCGGCGTCAATGATGAATGTATCGGTTTTGGATTATTGACCGGCAAAACGCAAAATAACGCAGGCAAGATTGTAACCGAGATTATCAATCCTATGAATATGCCGCCGCCAGAAATAATGCCCAATTCAGACACGCCCGCATAATCGGTAGGGATAAAGGCAAAAAATCCCAATGCTGTTGTTAACGCGCATAAAAATAAGGACGACCCCACCCCATGCATGCTATGGTGTATAGCTAGGTCATTCGCGTAACCCCGTGCCTTACGCTCCCGGTAGTAAAGGCAGATATGCACGGCGTAATCGACGCCTAACCCGATGTAGAGGGTAGCAAACGCAATCGATATGACGTTCAAATGGCCAACGGTGATCGCGGCAAATCCGGCTGTGATTATCAAGCCCATGACCAGCACGATATAGGTGATGCTCAATAATTTGAGTGAACGCAACCCTATCCACTGTACGACAAAGACCAACACTAAAGACACTATGCCAGCCAATTGCGCGCCCCTGGTAACACTTTCCAACTCATCATGTTCCAAGGCGGTCTCGCCAGTTATCCGGATTTTGACCGACGGATTTTCGGCCATTATGGCCCGTACAGCTTCCTTGGTTGAGGACTGGGGGGCATCGGCGGGAAGGAGTTCGCTGAAGTCCAGTTTCGGTTTGGCGATCACCAGGGTACGGTTAGTGTCCGTATTCAGCTTATCTTCCGCCAATAAGCTTTGCCAGGATAAACGCTGTGGATGCCTGGCAAGCTGCTGGCTGATGTTGTTGTCAATCGCCACCAACAATGGATTTAAGTCCATCGGCAGTTCTTCATCCTTCTCGTTTAAAGCCAAACCAATAATTTCAAACAGCCCGCCGAGATGATAGTTTTGCGCAAGATGGCCGATAAACGGTTGGGCATCCGTCAATTTTTTTGCCAGCGTGTCAAGGTCGGCTTGATCCAGGTAAAGCAAGGCCTGCTGCCTGAAAAATGCGTTATCCGTTGGGATTGTTACCGAGTCAAAACGGTCTGTTTGGGCGCCTAAGCGGTTTTTTAGCTCATTAGCCGCCAATGTCGTTTCTTCGGGCGTCTGGGCTTCAACAATCAAGATTAAGGTTGCCGCATCCTGCGGAAAAGCCTTGTCTATCCGTCGTTGGTTTTTTTGGAAAGGCAAGTCCGGCGACAGCATATCCGAGGTATTGGTATTGATCCCCAGATGGTTGTAGACGTGGTAAGAAACGCCGCCGCAAAACAATAAGGACAATAAAAGCAGCGTCCAAGGGAAACGTATGATTTGCCGCTCGCACCAGTAAAAAAATCTGTCGTAAAAAGGGATATGGCGCTTAGGCATGCGGATGCGTTATCGAGTTGGATTATTATGTGCTTTGGGGGATTTTCGTTAAAACATCAAGCTGTTTTGCAACCCGTTTTAAAGTGTTTCTAGCGTCATTAAAATGTAAACCCAACTTAACCAATCCAGGCAACTCGCTTGGATGCAGCAACAAAAACATAAGCAATTTCCGTAAAATAACTTCGCCCTGGCCATTGAGCGCATGGCTTACCGCTTTGGGCAAATCCATGTCGAGCGGGTCGGCAACCGCCCTTACCGCCAAGAACGGCAAACCATGCAACTTAGCTACTTTGGCTATAGCCGCGCTCTCCATATCTACTGCTATAGCTCCGCTTGCGCTGGCTAGCTGCCCCTTCTCACGGCTGGTAACGATAATATTTTCACTTTCCGCCAGTGTCCCTACCCTCGCAGTCACTAATGGCTGCTTAGCAAGGGTGGCTTGGACATGATTGGCCCAGCCATTGTTGTCTAGATCAAGCCAAAGCTTATCGGTATCGACAAGACTAACCGCCACAACTAAATCCCCTGGCTTTAAAGCTTTATCTAAAGCAGCCGCGCAACCCCAGCTAATCAAGCTATTGACCCCTTGTTTAACTAAAAGCTCGGCTGAAGCACTTGCATTCTTAGCGCCTACACCCGAATGGGCCACGAGTATTTTGTCACCTATAGAGCCGATGCATCCTTTTTCAATTCTCTTTGCCGTTAGGGTGCTAAGTTCCTCAGGTAAAGCAACGACAATTCCCGTAATCACTTAAGATTGAGTTCGTTGCGATACCTGGCAAGCGCCCAAAGCGGGAAAAACTTATCGTAACCGTGGTATTTCAAATAAAAAACCCGTGGGAAGCCCGGCGCGGTAAAACACGGGTCATTCCAAACGCCGTCTGCTTGCTGGTTACGTAAGATGAAATCAATTCCCGCCTTGACTTCCGGGCTGCGGGCTTCCCCTGCCGCCATTAAACCTATCACAGCCCACGCAGTTTGGAAGGCGGTGCTGAATTGGTACTTACCGCTATAATTGACATCATGGTAACTATAATTATCTTCACCCCAGCCGCCGTCTTCACGCTGTGTCTTTTTTAAATAGTTAACGGCATTGACGAACATTGGATCTGTCTTAGGCAAATCGACCTGTTCAAGCCCAAGCAATACCGACCATGTCCCGTAAATATAGTTAGTGCCCCACCTTCCAAACCAGGAACCATCCGCTTCTTGTTCCGAACGCAAATAATTGACCGTCCGTTCCAATGCTTGGCTATATAAACCGCTTTCTTTACTTGCCTTTGCCATCAGCATCGCACAACGGGCGCTTACATCGGCTGTTGGCGGGTCAAGCAAAGCCCCATGATCTGCAAAAGGAATTTCATTCAAATAATAGTAAGTGTTGTCGACGTCGAATGCACCATATCCGCCATTTTTGGATTGCATGCCTTCTATCCAGCGCGTTGCCCGATGGATCGATTCATCCTGGTTGGGCAGGCCTGAATCCGCCATAGCAAAACCAACGACCGCCGTGTCATCGACATCAGGGTAATGCGGATTGGCATATTGGAACGCCCAACCACCGCCCGCCAAATCCGGCCGGGAAACGCGCCAGTCTCCCGGTTCATCGGATAACTGTACGCTTTTCAGCCAATCGTAGGCTTTGGTAAGGCTAGGAGCGTTAGCTGTTTTGTCTACCTCTTGCAAAGCCAAGGCTGCCAGCGCAGTATCCCAAACCGGGGATACGCAGGGTTGGCAAAATGCATCGTTTTCGTTGATGACCAGCAATTTATCAATTGCCTTACGGGCAGTGACGACATACTCATGGTCTTTTGGGAACCCTAACAATAAGAGGGATTCATAAGCGTTAACCATTGCCGGAAAGATACAACCCAAACCATCTTCACCATTTAAGCGCTCTATTACCCAATCTTTAGCTTTTCCTAAGGCGCGTTCGTGGATTTTTTGTGGGATCAAGGGTTCGACTAACCGGCCAAGCTTATCCAAACCCAGAAAGACCTTATTCAAAAGCGTCCTTTCTGGAAAATAGTGCCTTTCCTCATCAGGGTGCGTGACAAAAAGCTCCAAGATACCAACCTTATTAGGGTTTTTGGCCGTTGCCTTCAAGCTGCACAGGATAAAAAGCGGTACCATGACAGTCCTTGACCAGTACGAAACTTTATCCAGGTGAAAAGGAAACCATTTTGGGAACAGCATAATTTCCGGCGGAATAAAAGGCACGCCTCGCCAAGGAAGCTGCCCGAACATGGCCAGGGCTATTCGGGTAAAAACATTGGCTTTTGCCGCGCCGCCTTGTTTAAGGATATAGGCCCTCAAAGAAACCATATGCGGGGCTTCGACAGGGTCGCCAGACATTTTCAACGCGTAGTAAACCTTAACGCTGCAACTGATGTCGCCGGGGCCATGGGTAAAAAGCGGATAACTGCCGTCCTTAGATTGGCGCGACCTTAAGTAATTGGCAATCTTGGCCTGTAGGGATTCATCGATTTCACCCAGGTAATGCATCATCATGATGTATTCAGACGGAATGGTGCAATCGGCTTCCAAGTCGAATACCCAATATCCTTTTTTACTTTGCAAACTTAACAGCTTATCTTGGGCATTTTTGATGGCGGCATCGAGGTTGCCGTTCTT
Organism: uncultured Methylomagnum sp.; assembly: GCA_964435245.1. GTDB lineage: Bacteria > Pseudomonadota > Gammaproteobacteria > Methylococcales > Methylomonadaceae > Methyloglobulus. The sequence continues at coordinate 103,948 of CAYSYU010000002.1, read as the reverse complement.
GAAAACAATTGCCGTCGAGGTACTTTGGCCACTATGTGTTTCTGATCCTGTATTTGCGTCGGTAAACATTATCAATCCTCCAAATATCTAACGTTGCTTTGCAATATGTGGTGAATAAGTCCAATCCGGGTCATGCAAACCTTGGCTGATAAGATTGAACAACAGCGTAAGTAAGCTGTTGCTCCGGCCAATCAATTTGCTGGCCAAAACTGTCGATTTAACACTGTTTCGTGAAATCTTGACTTGTTCTGACCGGGTAAACCCTAAATTCTGCTTGATTTTTTTCAAGGTCAGTATGGCCATCCCCAATGCCCATAAACAGAAATTTCTAATGCCTGTTTCGTGCCCTGGAATTAATTGGGTATACTTCAAGGCATTGTGGAGATGCCCGTGGGCAATGCTGATCAATCGCCCCAGCCCAATCCTGAAATTTTCATCATTTGTCTTGGCATTCAAATTTTTTAGGTCGTAGCCGATTTCAGAAAAAATATCCTGGGGCAACCAACATACACCGCGTTCGGCGTCATCCCATATATCTTTCAATATGTTTGTCATCTGCAAACCCTGTCCGAAAGAAACAGCCAAGGCCAGCATTTCATCCCTGTGCAAGGCAATTTGCGGCGAATAGTGGCAAAACAGCTTGGTAAGCATTTCCCCGACGCAGCCCGCCACGTAGTAACAGTAGCTGTCCATATCCGCAAGCTTGGGCAAGCCGCTGTGCATGTTTTCAGCTTGGAAAACCGGCATGCCTTCCGCCATGGTCTCCACGCAAGTTGACAATGCCGTTATTTGTTCTTGGTCAAGCTGATGCGTGATCCGTACTACCCTGGGAATGACATGGATCAATACGTGCTCCGCAGGCAGCGTATTGCTTGACAACAAGGGTCCAAGTTCCGTGGCAAACGCTTCCGAATTCTCACATGTCCTCACAACATTTATGAATCCGTGGCAAAAAAACTTCTTTTGTTCCGGGCTAAGCGACACCTCGTCCTCAATGGTATCCACAATCCGGCACAACAAGTACGCATTGGCCACCGCTTTGCAAAGGCTGTCCGGCAACTGGGGGATTGTCAATGCAAAAGTCCTTGACACACCTTCAAGCAACTCCATCTGAAATGCCCCGTCGCCCATCGCATTTAAGGACTCTATATTTTCCAGGGTTATTTGGGTTCCACGCATGCTTTTTACAGTGCTAAATCAAGCCAGTTGTCACAAAATTTGCCTCATGATAGCCGTTTTGTTGGTATTTTGCAAAATTATGTTGTTTTGTTGCCAATATTACGATAATTTTATGATATAATGGTTTTAAATTTAGAAAGCAAGCCATATTTGGTTGCCTTAATTAAACAATATAAACCGGACGGGAACGGGCATGAGATTTGGCTTGACCGGTTTTCTTGATACAACCAAACCAAGCTTTTAAACAAAGATTTGATATTGGGCCAGTAATTGAAAGCAATCTTCCTGTCGTTGTCATCATGTTGTTTTTGAGCGACAGCTTGCCTTGGTTCTACAGGCCTTGCAACTAATTTGAACGATCTTAGCCGCATTTTTAAATAGGAGAGAGACAGTGGGAGTTCCTTTACGTCAACAGTTAACTGTAGCCAGTTATCTCATGAAACAAAAATTGAAAGGGGTAAAAAAATACCCGCTAGTCCTCATGCTTGAACCCCTTTTCCGCTGCAATTTAGCCTGCGCGGGTTGCGGTAAAATTGACTACCCGGACGACATCCTCGACAAGCGCCTGTCTTACGAGGAATGCATGCAAGCGGTGGATGAATGCAACGCCCCCATGGTTTCGATTCCAGGCGGAGAACCGTTAATACATAAGGAAATGCCCCAAATTGTCGCAGGCATAATCGCCCGCAAAAAATTTGTTTACCTTTGCACCAATGCACTGCTCCTCAAAAAAAGGATAGACGACTATAAGCCATCTCCCTATCTCACTTTTTCAATCCACCTGGACGGTATGCAAGACAGGCATGATGCCTCAGTTTGCCAAGAAGGCGTATTTGAACGTGCTGTGGAAGCCATCAAACTGGCGCTAGGCAAAGGTTTTAGGGTCACGGTAAACTGCACCTTATTTCAAGGCGAAAAGGCCCATGAGGTTGCGGAATTCCTCGATTATTGCATGGAATTGGGGGTGGAAGGCGTAACCATTGCGCCTGGGTTCAGTTATGAACATGCACCGAGACAGGACGTGTTTATTAAAGGTACAGCCGTTAAAGAATTGTTCCGGGGAATATTCAAAATCGGTAAAAACCACAAATGGAAACTCAACCACTCTGCCCTCTACCTTGACTTTCTGGCAGGCAACCAAAGTTACGATTGCACCCCTTGGGGCAACCCGACCAGAAACGTGTTTGGGTGGCAAAAACCTTGTTATTTGTTAGCTGACGAAGGGTATGCAAGCAGCTTTAAAGACCTGATCGACACTACGCCCTGGGATAAATACGGTACCGTTAAAAATCCTAAATGTGCCGGTTGTATGGCTCATTGCGGCTACGAAGCAACCGCTGTAGAAGACATGCTGAAAAATCCTGTGAAGGGGCTGATGACTTCATTAAGGGGGCCTAAGACAGAAGGCGACATGGTGCCCGAGCAAATCCCCGCCTATGCGAATGAAAAACTTATGCCTACCCTGTCCGGAATCCCAATAAGGGTTGAATAATAATCAATCCCTACAATAATAAGTTAAACGCTCAATTTAACGAGGACTAAGGCAATGGGCAAAAACATCCTTAAACTGGCGGCCTTATGCTTATGCATAGCGGGCGCAAATGGCATTTACGCAGCGGATCAAGGCAAATCATCGGCCAAACAAATTGTTGACAAATTCCAACAAGAACTCATTGCCGTCATGAAAAACGGCAAAAAACTGGGTTATTCAGGAAGATTTGATAAGCTAAAAAGCCCCGTCAACGACAGCCACGACTTAGGCAAAATTGCCCGTATCGTCGTGGGCAAGGAATGGGAAAAACTTAGCGAATCCCAGCAACAGCAGCTGGTCGATGTGTTTAGCCGCTTAAGCATTGCATCTTATGCCCACAATTTTAAGGACTATGATGGTGAAACCTTTACTTTTGATACGGAAGAAGAAACCACCAGAGGCGGGGTAGTTATCCATTCCCATTTAAACATCCCTGACGACAAACCGGTCAAATTCGATTATATGCTTAAGGAAAAAGGCGACAGTTGGCGGATAATTAATATAATCGCTAACGGGGTTAGTGACCTCGCCTTGAAACGATCCGAATACACTACCATTTTGCAACGCGAAGGTTTTGATGCTTTAATTGCGAAAATCAACGAGAAGATTGATAATTACTCCAAACAGTAAAGCATTAAGGTTTTTTGCACATGAACAAGTCACATAATAATTTACGGCACACTCAGGCCATCTATTTTGCGCCTTTTTTAGTACTAGGGCTGGTATTCGGGCTTGGCGGCTGTGCATCAACCAAGGCGCCATCCGTGGCAAACCAAGCCGACCCTTACGAAAACATCAACAGAAAAATCTACGGCTTTAATGACAACGTAGACGATTATGTAGCGAAACCGGTTTCCGATGCCTACAAATTTATAACCCCTGATTTTATGGAAACCGGCGTTTCCAACTTTTTCAATAACCTGAAAACAATCAATGTTGTCTTGAATGACGTGTTGCAGGCAAAATTCAAACAAAGCAGCCGCGATACAGGGCGCTTCCTGATGAATTCAACCCTTGGTTTGGCTGGCGTTTTCGACGTGGCGAAAAGTGTCGGGCTCGAGCAAAATGAAGAAGATTTCGAGCAGACCCTGGCTGTCTGGGGCGTCCCTCAAGGATCTTATATCGTATTGCCCCTGTTGGGGCCAATCACCACCCGCGGCATCCCAGGGGCGGTATTCGATTCGGCCGCAAACCCAGCTAACTATGTGGGCGCACCTGTACAGGTAATCTCCCTGATCAATTCCAGGGCTAACGCCGAAGGCGCCTTAAAGTTTATCGATGAAGCAGCACTTGACCCCTACGTATTCACAAGGGAATCTTTTTTACAATGGCGCAATCATCTCGCCACGGACGGCAAATCTGATGCCTCGTCTGATTTGGACGATTTTGATAGCGAATTGCTCGATAACAGCGACGGAATAACGAATGGGGCAAAAGCATCCCCTATACCTAATGCAACCGCTTCTCCCAGCAATAAAGAAAATGCGTCAACATCAACCACGGGCAATAAAAACACCTTGGAGATCCTTCCCCCGGATTCGAAGGATACACATAACTAACCGAAAAATCTGGGCGAACCAAACAAAGCAGAAAGTAGCGCCCTTGAAAAAACCGTCAGTGTCGGCTGTAAAACAACTAGAAATGTATCAAGCTATGTACTTCATAGTCGCATAGCTTCTTCTTGCCGTTTAAAAAGTCCAATTCCACAACAAAAGCGCAGGCTTCGACTATTGCCCCTGACTTTTCGATCAATTCACAGCTCGCTTTTGCCGTTCCTCCGGTAGCAAGCAAATCATCTATCAATAATACCCGGTCACCTGCATCAAAAGCATCAATATGCACTTCCAACGTTGCGGAACCGTACTCCAAATCATAAGCGACACTTTGGACGTCGTAAGGCAGTTTTCCCGGTTTACGTAAGGGCACAAACGGTAAACCAAGTTCCCAAGCCACTAATGAGCCGAAAATAAATCCGCGCGCCTCCATACCCGCCACTGCCGTAATCTCCCTACCCAAAAAGGGTTGCAGCAGCTGATGGACAGATAACCTTAAAGTTGCGGGGTCTTTGACCAGGGGGGTAATGTCTTTAAATATAATCCCAGGCTTTGGAAAATCTGGAATATCACGGATTTTACTTCTCAGCCTTTCCACAAATTAACCCTTCAATTAAAAATTTTTAAGCATCGGCGACAAACTCTTTGACCTGCCTCAGGATGCCTTGTTTGTCGAGGCCGCAGAGGGCAAGCAGTTCCTCGCGCGTGCCCTGCTCGACGAAGGCGTCGGGCAGGCCGAGGTTGAGGGTGTGCCGCAGGACCTTGTGCCTGTGCAGCAGGGCGTTGACGGCACTGCCGGCACCACCTGAGATGACGTTTTCCTCTACGGTGACGAGGATGTCGTGTGTGTTTGCCAGTTGCAGGATGAGACCTTCATCCAGCGGCTTGACGAAGCGCATGTTGGCGACGGTGGCGCCCAGTTCCTTGCCCGCCGCTTCGGCCGGGGCGACCATGCTGCCCCAGGCGAGGATGGCGATGCGTTCGCCTTGTTGCCGTACCTCGCCCTTGCCGATGGGCAGGGTGGTGAGGCCTTTTTGTACGGTGGCGCCCGGGCCTTTGCCGCGCGGGTAGCGTACCGCCGCGGGGCCTGGGTGCAGGAAGCCGGTGCTGAGCATTTGCCGGCATTCGTTTTCGTCGGCGGGCGCCATGACGGTGATGTTGGGGATGCAGCTGAGGTAGCTGTGGTCGAAGCTGCCGGCATGGGTGGGGCCGTCGGGGCCGACGAGCCCTGCCCGGTCGAGGGCGAAGAGGACATCAAGGTTTTGGATGGCGACGTCGTGGATGAGTTGGTCGTAGCCGCGTTGCAGGAAGGTGGAGTAGATGGCGACGACGGGCTTGGCGCCTTGGCAGGCCTGGCCGGCGGCGAGGGTGACGGCGTGCTGTTCGGCGATGGCGACGTCGAAGTAGCGGTCGGGGTATTGTTCGGAAAACTTGACGAGCCCTGAGCCTTCGCGCATGGCGGGGGTGATGCCCAGTAGGCGTTCATCTTCTTTTGCCATGTCGCACAGCCAGTTGCCGAAGACTTCGGTGTAGGTGGGGTGCGCCGAGGGGGTGGATTTGGGCAGGGCGTCCTTGGTCGGGTCGAAGGCGGGGACGCCGTGGTAGGCCAGGGGGTCGTTTTCCGCAGGGGCGTAGCCTTTGCCTTTTTTGGTGACGATGTGCAGGAACCTGGGGCCGCTGATGTGCTTGAGGCTTTCGAGGGTCTCGACGAGCATGTCGACGTCGTGGCCGTCGATGGGGCCGATGTAGTTGAAGCCGAGCTCTTCGAACAGGGTGCCGGGGACGATCATGCCTTTCATGTGCTCTTCGGTCCGGCGCGCCAGTTCCCAGACGCTGGGCATCTTTTTGAGGGCCTTTTTGCTCTCTTCGCGCACGGAGGAGTAGAGCTTGCTGGACAGGATCTTGGTGAGGTAGTTGTTCATGGCGCCGACGTTGGGCGAAATGGACATGTCGTTGTCGTTGAGGATGACGAGCAGGTTGGCGTCGATGGCGCCGGCGTGGTTCATGGCCTCGAAGGCCATGCCGCCGGTGATGCTGCCGTCGCCGATGATGGCGACCATGTGGTCGTGCCCGCCCTTGAGCCGGTTGGCGATGGCCATGCCCAGGGCGGCGCTGATGGAGGTGCTGGAATGGCCGACCCCGAAGGCGTCGTATTCGCTCTCGGAACGGTTGGGGAAGGCGCAGATGCCGTCCTTGGCGCGGATGCTGGTCATCCGGCCCTTGCGCCCGGTGAGGATCTTGTGGGGGTAGGCCTGGTGGCCGACGTCCCAGACCAGTTGGTCGTTGGGGGTGTCGAAGACGTAGTGCAGCGCCACGGTCAGTTCCACGGTGCCCAAGCCCGCCGAAAAGTGCCCCCCCGACACGCTCACCGTCTGCGTCAGGTACTCGCGGAGTTCATGGGCCAATTCCTTTAATGTTTCTTGCGGGAGTTTTTTTATGTCTGAGGGATAAGCGATATCTTTTAAGATAGGGTAAGACCCTTTTACCGTCATTTTTGAACCTACTTCCAGGTTCTGGACAGGCTTTAGTTTGGCCCCCGTAACTTCGGCAATCATTTCTGCGGTCAATACAATATCCATTTCTCTACGTTTAAGTGATTGTTTCATATTGTTTTCCCTCAATTCAAATTGTTAACTCAAGCCAACATCAATGATCACGTTGAATAATATAGAGCGACAAATCACGTAGTAAATCGGCTTCCGGGCCGAACATGCCCAAGCTGTCGATGGCTTTCTCATGTAATTCTTGGGCTTTTTGTTTAGCACCTGCCATACCTAATAAAGCAGGATAAGTGGGTTTGGCGTTATCTTTGTCTTTCCCTTGGGTTTTACCTAAGGTTGCAGTATCGCTTTCTTCATCCAGGATGTCGTCTTTGACCTGAAATGACAAACCGATACTTTTAGCGTAATGGTCCAGTTTAGTGGCGACGACCGGGTCGACATCCGCTTTAGCCATTGTTGCCATGGTCACACTCGCCCGAATCAGCGCACCAGTCTTATGGATATGCATATTTTCAAGTTCGGGCAGATTTAGCTGTGTGCCAACGGATTCAAGGTCAATGGCTTGGCCGCCCACCATACCTTGAGAGCCGCTGGCTTTTGCCAAAGCGGTAATCATGAGCAAGCGGTTTTCTGGGTTGGCGGTGATACTTGAATCATGCGCCAACGTTTCGAAAGCCAAGGCTTGTAAGGCATCGCCAGCCAAAATTGCCGTCGCCTCGTCGTATGCGACATGGCAGGTTGGTTTGCCTCGGCGAAGGTCGTCATCGTCCATCGCAGGAAGGTCATCATGGATTAACGAGTACACATGGATAAATTCGACTGCACAAGCGATACCGTCGACTCCATCGGGATTCATGCCTAACGCCTTAGCTGTGCAATAGGTCAGCATGGGGCGCATTCGCTTGCCGCCGTCAAGTACGCAATACCGCATCGCCGTATGTAATTTTTGCGGCAAAATCTTTTCGCTGGGCAAGCGCATTTCCAAGGCTTTTTCTACCCGCTGTTGGCAGGAAGAAAGATATTCTTTTAGCGCTTCACTCATCAAGAAAAGGCTCCAATGTTTGGTTACCATTTTTGTCGATCAAAATCTGCACTTTTTGCTCCGCTTCCTGTAAGGCTTTTTGGCAAGTCCTGGTCAAGCTCACCCCGCGCTCAAAGGTTTGCAAGGATTCTTCCAAGGAAATATCGCCGCGCTCTAACTTATTTACCAATTGCTCCAGTTCTGTAAGCGTTTCCTCAAAGGATGGCGATGTTCTCTTTTTGGGCATGTTGTTGTTAAGCAATAAAGCTACAGATTGTTATATTTCAGCAACATTATATATGAAATTTGCCTAAATGCGACTAAGAAAAGCAGCTTTATTATTGGATCAACACCCCGATTCTCCATGTATAATTTTTGCTTTAATTTCAATATCTTACATATCATATTCACTAGCTTTGTTAGACTCGCAAGCGATAAGGCGCAATTTATCTGCACGCTTAAGTTGTTTTATGGCGAATTCCCGCTTACTTGCTGAACTGCGGCAGTGCCCGTCATCGACATAAACCACTCTCAAGGCTCGTCTCCCACGGAAATATTTCGCGCCTTGTTTTCCGCAATGTTGCTTAAATCGCCTTGGAAGATTATTGGTTATCCCCGTATATAGGGAATTATCGCTGCACAGGATCATGTAAACCGACCAATTCGTGAAAACCGGCCATATATTGTTAGTCATAACGGAATCCGGCAACCTGCCAGGTCAAAGGCATACTCCAAAAGCTTTTGAATCACGGACATTCTCTATAGGGCTGAAAGGAAAACACGCATAGCTTTCTTGCAGACTTGAACAATCCTTGGCCCTTACATTGCCGTTTTCGCAATACCATAATAAAGACAGGTTGAAAAAATATCTTTCGCCTAAGGAGTTTTCAAAGCATAACGGCAATTGAATATCCCATTGCCAAGAGTGCATTATCAGAGCTAATCGTAATAAGCCTACGTTCTATTTTTGTTATCCGAAATTTAAATTATAGCCATTCCCTTCCGATTGGCGACGATAATGGGAACAGAATATCGTCAATATTGTCCTAAGAGTAGGTTTGTTTTGGCAAAATTATGGCCAAAACAATTTTTCACTTAGTAGCGGCAATCCACATCAGGAGAAGGCATATGATCCGAATACTATTGATGTTGCGTAGTTTCAAAACCGTGTTCGTTACAATGCTGTTTTTAGGTTACATCCCTATCGGCCATGCAGCCGATAGTGGTTGCTGGAGCGATTTTTTTGAAGAGGCCCAATACGCTGGCAAAAAATTACACTTAGAGGGCGCATCCAAATTAGAAAATTTAAGCAACGTAAACGGGGAAAATTGGGATAAACGCATACATAGCATAAAAGTCGGCCCCAAAGCTAAGGTAACGGTCTACCAAAACCCCCACTTTGAATTGACAATAACGGAAATGGCCAAAAAGCCCGATTTTATGCGGGCCTGGGGCATCACCGAGCAAGACATCAAGGAAGATTCGGAGCTGATCTTTAATGAGAATGCAACGGTCCATGACCTCGGAGACTTTAATTTTCATAAGAAAATCAGGTCGTTAAAAGTTGAATGCCTATAAACCACGGGTATCTTCTGTGCGTCTTTGGTAAATAACACATAAAACCCAACGACGCACCCCGAGGCACCTTGAACCATGACCGGAAACATTAACCTATAACTTAGGGTCAAGCTATATCCCTATTAAAAGGCCAACTAAGTGGATTGCCTATCTTTCCTGAATCCCTTCATTTTCCAGCATACAAACCAGGATATAACCAACAGTTATATCCTGCAACCTGCCAATAAAGCCTATTGTTTTAATTAGGGAAATCTTTTTCCTTACTGTATAATTGGGGAAATAGCTTTAGAGCTAGGTTATTTGTGCCGACAATCAATCCTGTTCCTTCCCCCTTTTATCTGGCTATTGGACTTGAATTTGCCATATTGGCTAATCAAACCTCGGCCAAATGAATGATTAGACCGTGTCTCCATAGCTTATCAAACTAAAGCATTTCCCTTAATTCAACTGGTAAATTAATGTCCAACGATATCGCCCCCCTGCCCTCATTCCACGATTTAGCCCTAATAGAACCGATCCTAAAAGTCCTGGATGATGTCGGTTACGAAACGCCTTCCCCGATCCAGGCCAAGGTCATTCCCCATATGTTGAATGGAAAAGACGTGCTGGGGCAAGCCCAAACAGGTACAGGAAAAACCGCAGCCTTTGCGTTACCGATCCTGAGCCGTATCGACCTCAAACAAAAAGACCCGCAAGTCCTGGTTTTAGCGCCGACCCGCGAACTGGCAATCCAAGTTGCCGAGGCTTTCCAGCGTTACGCAGGCCATTTGAAAGGTTTTCATGTCTTGCCGATTTACGGCGGCCAAGACTATAGCTCCCAACTACGGCAACTTAAACGCGGCGCCCATGTCGTGGTCGGGACACCAGGCCGGGTCATGGACCACATGCGCCGCGGCACCTTGATTTTGGACAACCTTAGTGTGCTGGTGCTGGATGAAGCCGATGAAATGTTGCGTATGGGCTTCATTGACGATGTCGAATGGATATTAGAACAATCGCCTGAAGATAAACAAATTGCCCTGTTTTCGGCGACTATGCCAGGCCCTATCCGCAAAATCGCCCACGATTACTTGCGCGACCCTGAAGAAGTCACCATCAAAGTCACGACAGCTTCGGCAGAAAATATCCGTCAACGCTTTTGCCTGGTCAATGGCTCCCACAAACTCGAATCCCTGACTCGCATCCTGGAAGCCGAAACTTTCGAAGGCATGATAATCTTTGTCAGGACGAAAACCGCCACCGTTGAACTCGCCGAAAAACTGGAAGCGCGCGGCTTTTCTGCCGCCGCGATCAACGGCGACATGTCGCAAGCACTGAGGGAGCGCGCAATAAACAACCTGAAAAACGGCAAGCTAGATATATTGATCGCCACCGATGTGGCAGCGAGGGGGCTCGATGTAGACCGCATTACCCATGTCGTCAACTACGATATCCCTTACGACACCGAATCTTATATCCACCGCATCGGCAGGACAGGCCGTGCCGGACGGACGGGTGACGCCATTTTGTTTATCGCGCCGAGAGAGAGAAGGTTGTTGATCAATATTGAAAAAGCAACCAAACAGCGCGTAGAGGAGATGGGGCTGCCGTCAACGGAAGTGATCAATAACAAGCGTATCTCGCGTTTCAAACAAAACATTACCGATACCTTGGCAGCCGAAGAACTGAGCTTTTTCAGCCAACTGATCGAACAATACCAGCAGGAACATAATGTCACCGCCTTGGAAATAGCCGCGGCACTGGCCAAGTTAGTCCAAGGCGACACCCCATTGTTATTGCAAAACCTGCCCAAGAAACCAAAAGACCACCGGGACGATAGGGAAGGACGGGAAAGGCCGTCAAGGTCGGACAGGCCGGAGCGTTTTGAACGCTCGTCGAAAGAACATAAACCCAGGCGCGATTTCGGCGGGGCAAGCAACATTGAAATGGAAACCTTCCGCATTGAAGTCGGCCATGTCCACGGCGTTAAACCGGGCAATATCGTCGGCGCCATCGCCAATGAAACCGGCATCGACGGCGACCATATCGCCCGCATCAAAATCGAACAGGATTACAGCACGGTGGAACTGCCCGCCGGGATGCCCAAAGAACTGTTCAATGAATTGAAAAAGGTCAGGGTTGTCGGCCAGGCATTGAATATTTCCCGGCTTGGCGAGTCGTCCGGCAAACCTCATAAATTCGAAGATTCAGGCAAAAAGCCGGATAAAAGCAAGAAAAGGCTAAGTTCGACTTCCAAACGGGCTAAGCCGAAGGCGGTTGATGCGTAACGACTGTCGCAGATTAAGCCCAAAATAGGAGTAACGGAATGTTGGGTTCCAAGCCTTAGCCATACGAACTTAAATAATCGTGCGAACCTAGTTTGTAAATGATCTCCATGACTGTATATCGTTCTATTTTAGGATGTTATACCGTTAAGAAATTGAACGACTATCTTAAATTTATTGTTGCGTAGCCTTAAGGTATAGTAAATACATGGAAACTTTATAATTACTTGCTAGGCAAAAGAAGAGGAAATCCATATGAGCTGGATAGGATGGTTAATAGTTGCTCTGGTGGGTCTATGGCTTGTGGGAAAGCTTGGGTCTAGCAGCACAAAGAGCAGTGGCAATAAGGAAAAGCTAGCTAGGAATGTTTCGCATGAGGCACAAGAGATTGCAAAAAATGTAACCACGATTCAGCAATTTCGTTCTCTTGAGCGGAAGCTAGAAAATGCAGAAAATCGAATGACCGAAGTTGAGTCAGAACGTGCTTATGATAATGCTTGCCATAAGCATGATGTTCTTCAAGCTGCTGTCGATATGGCTCAATCAAAAATCTACCAGTGGCAATTTATCCCAAGTGTCGACTTAGATACTCCAAAAGAAGTGTTGGATCATGCATACAAAGTTTTTTCCAATGAACAATATGAAGAACTAAAAAATAAATTATCTGGTGATAAATCAGATTGGTACGGAATAGATGATTACGGTTTAAATGAAGACCCAGAAACTTATATCAAGTCATTGATAAAATTTCGGAGCATTGTTGAATCGAGCGAGTCAGAAGAGGAGAAAAAAACGAAAATCAATCAACTTGCATCTAAAGACAAATCGTTTTCAGAAGTGTTTTTTGATTCAGAAAGCCCTTTGAAACCAGGTAATCAGTGGTTCGCGGAAAAATTACGTTTGGCTGGATTGCCGCTAGCATTTGAATTGTATAGCGAAGGTTATACTAAACCAGAAAAATGCTTAGAAATAGATGTCGAGAAGTTTTCTTCGAGAAAAGGCGTTGGCCCAAAAAAGTTGGGACAACTCAAGCAGTTTCAAGCGGCAGTTAGAGGAAATCATAGATAATGCCTAACAACCCGTAAAGCGGTTTCGCTTTAGCAAACCGTCATAAACGGAGCAGATGATGCTTGCTAAAAGGGAAGGAATACAGATAGCATATTACGTTGCGGGCTGGGGATGCATTTTCAATGGAATACGACTGGGATAAAAACAAAGCTGTAACAAATTTGTCAAAGCATGGCGTCCCTTTTGAAGAAGCAAAAACGGTTTTTGATGATCCATTGTATGTGGATTTCTATGACCCTGACCATTCCTTCGGGGAACACCGTTTTATCCTGTTGGGTGAATCGGCCCAAGGGAGATTGTTGTTCGTTTCCTATATGGAGCGTAACAATGTCATTCGTTTAATCAGTGCAAGAGAAGCAACGCCATTGGAGCGGAAAGCCTATGAGCAAGAATGAAATAGAAGATGAGTTACGGCCTGAATATGATTTACAAAGTTTGCAGGTAAGAAAACTGGGGCCAGGGCGGAAAAGGTTTTGTGATACCGTTCGTTTGGAACCTGATGTGTTTGCTGCGTTTCCGAATGCCGAAGCCGTTAATGAAGCGTTACGTTATCTAATTGAGGTAGCCAAGCGCACAAATAGCCTAACCCAACGCTCCAGCGGACTCCGCTAACGCTACGCCGCTTTAGCTTTACCGTTAGCACAATGAATTACAGCTTCGAACCAAGAATTTACAGGCTAGTGCTGTACATCGATGGTTCACGACCATGGAGCTTGCAGCGACTATGCGAAGATTTATGTGTTATCCCCGAACAGGAAAACCTTATTCGGGAAGATCAATGGGGCATAAGGGGAGTGCTTGAACTATGGTTCCAGGAGATTGAAGGAGGCTCTTTAACGTTTCATATTCAGAAAAAACATTCAACTCGTAAGGATAGATATCTTAAAGACCTAGAAGAATTTTTCTGCGATTTGGACAATCTTGACTACATCAAGAACTACGAAGAAATTAGCTATAACAGATAACCCTAACATTACAGCTTTTTACCTTATTGCTTCCAAACACAAAGACCGCTGGTTTTTTCAATCGCTTCCAACCGCGCTTCATGCTCAACCAATTCCAATTCGCTGCAATAAACAACAGCCAATGCGGGTCTGTTACCAGCTAACTGCCTGGGTTTATGGCTATTTCCGGTTTCCCGGTCAATAGCTTCGCCTTCATCCAGCAAGGACGACTGCCCGCCGGTCATCAACAAAAACACATCGGCCAGGATTTCGGCGTCCAGCAATGCGCCGTGCAATTCCCTATGGCTGTTGTCTATTGAATATCGCTTGCATAAGGCATCCAAGCTGTTACGTTGGCCCGGATGCTTTTTCCTGGCAAAGGCCAAGGTGTCGAAGACGGTGCTGTAATCGTCTACCGTTTCAACCCTGTCTAACAGCGAAAATTCGTGGTTGATAAAGCCGATATCAAACGGCGCGTTATGGATGACGAGTTCCGCCCCTTTAATGAAGGCAATAAAATCGTCGAGGACATCACCAAACCTGGGTTTGTCTTCCAGGAATTGGTTGGTGATGCCATGCACTTCGATTGCGCCCTGGTCGATGTCGCGGTCAGGGTTGATATAGACATGGAAGCGGTTGCCGGTAAACCGCCGGTTGATTAACTCTACGCAGCCGATTTCGATGACCCGGTGGCCTTCTTGGGGATTTAGCCCCGTGGTTTCGGTATCGAGGACGACGATGCGGTTTGATACGACGGGGCTAAGCATGGCTTGGACTTATTTTGTAATTCCCTTTAGCACTTATGCAAACGGATTCTCAAGGACAATCGTTTCGTCCCGTTCCGCACCCGTAGACAGGATAGTCACCTTGACACCAACCAGCTCCTCTATGCGTTTAATATAAGTTTTAGCATTCTCAGGCAAGGCGCTGAAGTCGGTAACCCCGGCAGTCGTGCCGCTCCATCCCGGCAACGTTTCGATAATGGCTTCACAATTCTGATATTGTTCTGCGCCTAACGGCGCGGTGTCGGTAACAGTCCCGTTCAATTTGTAACCCGAGCAAATGCCGATTTCCGGGAGGCCGTCCAATACATCCAACTTGGTCAAACAGATGCCGCTAAGGCTGTTGAGTTGCGCCGACTTACGCATGATCACCGCATCAAACCAGCCGCAACGACGCTTACGGCCCGTAGTGGCGCCGAATTCATGGCCTTTGGTACCTAAATGGTCGCCGTTGGCATCGTGCAATTCAGATGGAAACGGGCCATTACCTACGCGAGTTGAATAAGCTTTGGTAATCCCTAAAACATAATCCAGGTCGAGCGGCCCGATACCGCTACCCGTCGCCGCGCCGCCTGCCGTCGTGCTGGACGATGTGACATAGGGAAACGTGCCGTGATCGATATCCAGCAATGCACCTTGGGCGCCTTCGAACAAAAGGTTCTTCCCTTGGGCTTGCAGGGCGTATAAAACCTCGCTGACATCGCACAGCATCGGCTTGACTTGTTCGCCTAACTTAAGCGCTTCATCCAATGTTTGTTGGTAATCGACCGCTTCGGCGTGGTAGTAACCGGTCAGCATGAAATTATGGTAATCCAGCAATTCTTTTAGCTTTTCCGCAAAAACATTTGGATAAAGCAAATCCCCAGCCCTTAAGCCCCTGCGCCCTGCCTTGTCTTCATAAGCAGGGCCGATACCGCGTCCGGTTGTGCCGATCGCCTTACTGCCGCGCGCCAATTCCCTAGCCTTATCGACAGCGACATGCACGGGCAAGATCAAGGTGCAGGCTTCGCTGATTGACAGGCGGTTTTTAACCTGGATCCCCGCATTTTCCAAAATGCCAATTTCTTCCAGCAGGGCATTCAAGGACAACACGACGCCGTTGCCTATCAAACATTGGACATGAGCCCTTAGGATGCCGGATGGGATCAGGTGCAGGACGGTTTTCTTTCCATTGATTACTAAAGTATGTCCGGCATTGTGCCCCCCTTGAAAACGAACGACGGCTTCCGCTTGTTCAGTCAGCAGGTCGACCAACTTACCTTTGCCTTCGTCGCCCCATTGGCTACCTATAATAACGACATTCTTACCCATGATGATCCTAAACTTAATCTAATGCCTTAATAACCCAGTTTTGGTGCTCTTGTTCCAAAACGGCCGTACATCCCAATTCTTTTGCGGTGCCTGTTTGTCCAGGCAGTTGCTGGATGATTATTTGTCCTAGGGCACGCAAGTCCCTGATTTTTTGATTAAGCGTGTAATCATCCAGGTAAGGTGCAAATATCCGTTGGATATTCTCAACTTGGGCCGTTTGTTTGCCCAGTGTTGCCAACAATTTGAGGTCGGCGCTAAAACCCGTGGCAGGGCGTGCCCGGCCAAATACTGCGCCAATGTTATCATAGCGGCCGCCGCGCGCTATTTCCCGGCCAACAGTTGGCACGAAAGCGGCAAAAACTACGCCGGTGTGGTAATGATAGCCCCGCAATTCTGCTAAATCATAGCTTAGGGGTAAACTCGGAAACCGTCTAGATAATTGTTCCGCTACGGTTTCCAAGTTAGCCAATGACTTTTTTACCTGCCCGTCCGCCTTTGCTAATATTGATCCCGCCTTGCTAAGGGTGTCCCTGCCGCCGTTTAGTTCAGGCAGCTTTAACAGCATGATTTTAATTGCTTCGTCAACATCAAGCCCGGAAATCAGTTCTTCAAGTTCTGTTTTCGCTTTACGTTGCAGGACATCGAACAGGAGGCTTTCTGTAGATTGATTGAGCCCGGCTTGCCCGGACAACGCCCGGAATATTCCTACATGCCCCAAATCGAGATGGACATCCAATAATCCTGATTGCGCCAGCATTTCCAGCATCAGGCTTATCACTTCGACATCGCTTTCAATCCCGGCGTGGCCGTAAAGCTCCGCGCCTATCTGCATAGGGCTGCGGGTCTTTTCCAAAGGGTCGCCACGGGTATGGAGCACCGTACCTACATAACACAAACGGGTTGGCCATTCATGTTTAAGATGGTGGGCATCCATCCTGGCAACTTGCGGCGTCATGTCTGCCCTGAAACCCAGCGTTTTACCGCTGATTTGGTCGGTTAATTTAAAAGTTTGCAGGTCGAGGTCGTGGCCTGAACCGGTCAGCAATGAGTCGATAAAGTCAATCATCGGGGGTATCACAAGATCATAGCCCCAACAGGCAAATAACTGGAGTATCCGCCGACGTAAATTTTCAAGATACGTTGCCTCATCAGGCAAAGTCTCTTCTATGCCTTCCGGTAAAAGCCAGGAATCATTTTGTTGCATGTTTCGGTGCCTACTCAAACAAAACGCCCCACAAGTGGAGCGTTTTTTATTTTTGCCGTTTGGATTTGCCTATCTAATGATACACATTTATTCGCTTACAAATAAGACAAACTTGATTTGCTTATCCTTTCAGCTTATTTGCCTGCGCCTTGATCCTTAAAATATTTAAAAAAGTCCGACTCAGGATCTAGCACCATCATGCTGCCCGATCCCGAAAAAGTTTTTTTGTAAGCATTCATGCTGCGTATAAAGGTAAAAAATTCTGCATCTGCACCATAAGCACTTGCATAAATTTCGGCAGATTTCGCATCGCCCTCACCACGCAGCTTTTCAGCATCCCGGAAGGCGTTAGCTAAAGTCACAACCCGTTGCCTGTCGGCATCAGCCCGGATTTTTTCGGCCGCTTCCGAGCCTTGCGAACGGAATTCACGGGCTACCCTTTCCCGTTCCGCTTCCATCCTGCGGAACACTGAACTGCTGACTTCTTCTGGTAAATCAATCCGTTTTATTCTGACATCGATAATTTCCATGCCCAATTCCGCAGCAAGCGGTTTAACGCTTTTGATCAAAATTTCCCGTATTTCCTGACGGTCGGTCGATACTAGCTGCCGGATATTCCGTTTACCGAATTCATCGCGGAAAGCATTCTTGATAATTGGATCCAGACGTAAATTGGCTTGGTCAATTTCACCGGAAACAACGGTATAAAACTTCCTCAAATCGCCTATACGCCATTTAACGAAAGAATCTACAATCACGTTTTTCTTTTCCAGTGTCAAGAAACGCTCTGGATTTGAATCCATGGATTGGATTCGGGCATCGAATTTTTTGACATTGTTGATGAATGGCAACTTAACTTGTAACCCTGGTTCATAATCCACTTTTTGGATTTGCCCGAGACGGAATTTAATGACCCGTTCCGTTTGCCCGACTGTAAAGATGCTCATCAACCCAAGGATGAATATTGCGCCTATACCTATGAGTATCTTATTTTGTAACATTAACGTCCCCTTGCTTCACGGCCGCGCGTCGACGGCCTGTCTATAACCAGCTGTTGTTGTTCTTCTACGGGTACATGCTTAGGCGATTGGCGATCCACATGTTGTTGGCTAGAAACATCAATAGCTTGAACGGCAGCTTCAGGATGATTTTGCTGTACTATTTTGTCCAGGGGCAAATACATCATGTTGTTGCCGCCTTTGACATCGATCATGATCGGACTTGTCTCGGACATGACTGATTCCATTGACTCAATATAAAGCCGCTTTCGGGTTACCTCAGGCGCTTTTTTATATTCGGTCAACAATTGGCTAAACCGGCTGGTTTCACCTTGGGCCTGGGCGATCACTTGCTCTTTGTATCCTTGCGCTTCCTGGATCTTTCTGGCTGCGGCACCACGTGCTTTTGGCACGACATCATTGGAGTAAGCTTCCGCTTCATTTATGAAACGTTGTTGGTCTTCCCGAGCCTTGATGGCATCTTCGAATGCATTTTGCACCTGTTCTGGTGGTTGGGCATCCTGCAAGTTGACACTGGTTATCTGTACACCGGAATTATAAGAGTCCATTGCTTCCTGAATTTCCTTTTTGGCTTGGGCAACAACTTCGCTTCTGCCTTCCGTCAAAACAAAATCCATGTTGCTTCCGCCGATAACTCCGCGCAACGAACTTTCCGTGGCTTGTTTCAATGTCGCTTCGGGTTCGGCCAGATTAAACAAGAATGCCTTGGCATCCTTGACTTGGTATTGGACCGCCATTCGGACATCTATGTAATTTTCGTCTTTAGTCAGCATAAGCGCTTCCTTGGGCACCGAAACTGCCCCTTGCGCCTGACCAGAACCACCTGAGCGGTAGCCGACTTCGATATAACGTTGTTGTTTTACATTAATTTTTTCGACCTGCTCTATAGGTGTCGGAATATGCCAATTCAAGCCAGAATTGGTGGTTTCGGTATATTTCCCGAAACGGGTGACTACCCCTTGGATACCTTCATCGATAATATAAAAGCCACTTAGGATCCAGAAAGCCAATATGCCGCCGAGAATCAACCCCAAGTTCTTCATCAAGTGGCCTGGTGAAAAAACGTTCGAACCACGGCCTCCAGTTCCATCACCGCCACCGTTTCCACCTTTCCCGCCACCAAAAAGATTGCTTAACTTTTCTTGTAATGAACGTATTGCTTCATCTAAATCCGGCGGGCCTTTTTGATCCCCTCGACCACTCCAAGGATCCTTTTTATCACCGCCTGGCTCATTCCACGACATATTTCTGCTCCGTATTGGATTATTTATTATCTTTTCACTGAGGATGCTGCGCCTTAACGATTAGGTAACAATAGTTAAGGTATTACTTGTGCAATCCTGCCATTGTATCGTAAATAATCGAATTCTCATTGTTAAAGTTCCAGGTGAATACCTTTAACAATATACGATAAATAAATTTATGGAAAAAATTAGGATTTCCCCTTATACCGTTTCTTGGGCTTCGATAGTGTCCAATAACCCCAGGTATTTGTTATCTATTTCAATTGTCAAATCAAAACCTCCCGAATCGTTAATATGCTCGTCAATTATTTTTGCGCAAGTAAATAATTTAGCCCTGATTTGGCCTTGGTCCGGCCTGAGATGACATTTCCGCATTGTTCTCGTAGGAGCGAATTTTTCCGCTAAAACATTGGCCAACAAATCGACCCCAAGCCCGGTTTCAGCGGAAAGCCAAACCCTTAGCGGATTACCCAACTCGTCCCTGTCCACTTTGGGTTGCCCGTTTTCCAGCAAATCGATTTTGTTGAAGACCTGTATGCAGGGAATCTTATCGGCGCCAATTTCCGCCAACACAAGATTGACCTCCGAAATGATTTCGTCCCGATCATCAGAATGGGCATCCACCACGTGGAGGAGCAAATCCGCTTCGCTGGCCTCTTGTAACGTTGACTTAAAAGAAGCCACCAATTCGTGGGGCAAGTTGCGGATAAACCCTACCGTATCGGCCAGGACGCAATCAGAATTATTGGGTAATCGGCAACTTCTCAGCGTGGGATCCAAGGTTGCGAACAACTGGTCGGCAGCATAGGCATAAGCGCCTGTTAAGCGGTTGAATAAAGTAGACTTTCCGGCATTCGTATAGCCTACCAAAGAGACTGAGGCAATTTCCGCTTTCTTTCGTTTACTGCGGCCTTGATGCCTTTGTTTCTCGACTTTTTCCAGTCTTTTTTGGATTTGTTTGATACGGACGCCCACTAAACGCCTATCCGTTTCTAACTGGGTTTCGCCCGGCCCGCGCATCCCGATACCGCCTTTTTGCCGCTCTAAGTGCGTCCAGCCGCGGACTAGCCGGGTGGAAAGGTGCTTGAGTTGCGCCAGTTCAACTTGCAATTTACCTTCAAAAGATTGCGCCCGTTGCGCAAAGATATCCAAAATAAGGCCATTCCTGTCCACTACCCTGACCCCTAAAAATTGCTCAAGGTTTCGTTCCTGGCTGGGCGATAAGGCATGGTTGAACAAGACGATGTCGGCAGCATAAACCGCCACGGCGTCTTTAATTTCTTCCAGCTTCCCCTTCCCGACAAAATATTTGGCCTCAGGACTTTTTCGGCTGCCGGTCACAACATGGACTGGATCGGTCCCGGCGGATTTTGCCAATTCTTTTAATTCTTGGAGATCTTCATGATGGGCTTGCAGGAGCAAGTGAACAAGAATGGCGCGTTCACCCGATTCGGGGCGGTCAAACAATGAAGTGCCCCACTGTAAATTTTGAAGCTAGGCCCCTGATTTTATATACAACCAAAGTAGCAGCCAGGATCATTCCTCAGCGGGTTCATCGTCGCGTACCATTTTTACGGTTTTACCCGGCACTATCGTTGAGATAGCGTGTTTGTAGACCATTTGGCTGACGGTATTTTTTAGCATGATGACGTACTGGTCGAAAGAATCGACCTTTCCTTGCAATTTGATCCCGTTGACCAAAAATATCGATACTGGAGTATGCTCCTTCCTGAGGGCATTTAGGAAATTATCCTGTAAATTTTGACCTTTCGACATCCGATTTCTCCTTATTTTTATTATTTAATGTTAAGCAAACACCAATGTTCCCATAATCCTTGAGCCCACCGGCTTCGCCGTGAACATCCCATCCAAAACCTTTGGTCGTAAAGATGTTTTGCAGTAAACCCGTAGTTGCCAAACAAACTAGAAACAGCATAAGCAATAGCCTTGATTACAGATTACCCACAAAGTTCAATATGATGACATTTTTTAGAATAGCAAGGGCTATTTTTTACCCTCTTTGTAAAAAATTTTCAACCACTTCTGTAAAAACTTCCGGTTGTTGTACATGTAGCCAATGTCCAGCATCAGAGATTATCTTGAGTTCTGCTTGCGGAAACAGCCCTTTTATGTCCTCCCAAGCAACATAACCGGAGTTTGCACCCGCAGCAAACAAGGCTTCCCCCTGGTATGGGGTTAAATTCTTTATTTCAGGAAAAGCAACAATATTGGGCGCCATTTCCATAAAAATCTCTAAATCTATACGCCAAGCATAACGCCCATCGTCCAAAACAAGATTTTGCAATAAAAATTGGCGGAATTCCAATTCAGGTATATCCCCGGCAAGAATTGCCTCCGCCTGCTTGCGGTTAAGTATTTTATCTAAAGGCAAACCAACCAATGCCTGGATAGTCTTGTCAAAGCTGTGCTTATAACTTTTAGGCGCTATATCGACCACCACCAATTTGCCCATACGGTCAGGATGATTCAACGCCAACCACATGGCGCACTTACCGCCCATGCTATGCCCCAGGATGTGGGCAGACGTTAACGCATTGTTATCCATGAACTGCAACACATCGGCGACCAGGGCATGGTAGTCCATTAACTCATGGTGAGGTGAATTCCCATGATTGCGCAAGTCCAGTGTAAAGACATGGAACAGGGACGAAAGTTTTTCGGCAATTTTTCGCCAGTTCCGTGAGGATGCAAAAAATCCATGCAGAACGATAAGCGGGATCGGGTGGTGGCTACCCAACTCTTCGTAACTCAATTCTACAGTTTCCATCTGGCAAAAAACCGTGACAATTAAAATTTTTGCATAAAAAAGGCTGTCGTAAACGACAGCCTTGTAATGATGGCGTCCCCAAGGGGGTTCGAACCCCTGTTACCGCCGTGAAAGGGCAGTGTCCTAGGCCGCTAGACGATGGGGACTGAAACTTGTACAAATAAATCTAAAGACTTCAGTTTTGGTGGAGCCAAGCGGGATCGAACCGCTGACCTCTTGCATGCCATGCAAGCGCTCTCCCAGCTGAGCTATGGCCCCTCAACTGAGACCGGGCATTCTACAACAATTACAATTTATGTCCAGAATTAATTTAAACCCTTAATGTAGTGAATTGCTTTTTCTATCCTGGCTAAAGTTTTTTCTTTCCCCAGTAAAGACAGGCTAATGTCTATCGCTGGCGAAACTGCCGACCCGAACAGCGCCACGCGCAAAGGCTGGGCCACTTTTCCTAAACCCAACTCCATTTTTTCGGCCAAGTTAATGACGATAGCATGTAAATGCTCACGATCCCATGATTGCAACATGGAAAACTCGCCGTGGAGGTTTGATAAAACCTGGTCGGAACCGACAACAAAATTCTTTTTTACAGCTTTTTCATCGTACTGATGAAACTCTTGATAAAAATAAAGGCTCGCATCAGCCATTTCTACCAATGTTTTACAACGTTCCCGTTGCGCTAGGACTAAATCCTTTAACTCAGGTCCTTGCGTAAGGTCGATGCCGCGCTGTTCGAAATGCCAAGCCAAATGTTGGGCCACCTGCTCTGGCTCGTTGTTCATGATGTAATGATGGTTCAACCATAACAACTTTTCCATATTGAAAGCCGACGCAGAGACATTGATGGCTTCAAGGCTGAAATGGGCGATCATTTCTTCAATTGAAAAAATTTCCTGGTCGCCATGGGACCAACCCAGCCGCACCAAGTAATTCAGCAAGGCTTCCGGCAAATAACCGTCATCCCGGAATTGCGTTACACTGACCGCGCCATGCCGTTTCGACAGGCGTGCGCCATCCGCCCCCAGAATCATCGGCAGATGGGCGTACAGCGGCAAAGGCGCGCCTAGCGCCTGCAGAATATTGATTTGCCTTGGGGTATTATTCACATGGTCGTCGCCGCGGATAACGTGGGTGACCTGCATATCCATGTCGTCGACCACCACCGTCAGGTTATAGGTCGGCGTACCGTCTGTCCGGGCGATAACCAAATCGTCCAATTCCTTATTGGCAATAGTTATGTCGCCTTTGACAAGATCCTTGATCGTGACCTCGCCCTCCAGCGGATTCTTGAAGCGGACGACACATTCCTGATTGGGCAGATGCAACTCCAGATGACGGCATTTGCCGTTGTAGCGCGGCTTTTCCTTATTGGCCATCTGCTCGGCGCGCACCAGCTCCAATTCCTCCTTACTGCAATAACAGCGGTAAGCGTGCCCTTGCTCCAGCAATTGCTTAATAACTTCCTTATAGCGGTCGAAGCGCGCGGATTGATAAAAAGGCCCTTCGTCATGCGCCAATTCCAGCCATTCCATGCCTTCAAAGATGGCGTCAACGGATTCCTGGGTGGACCGTTCCATGTCAGTGTCTTCAATCCGCAAGATAAACTTGCCTTCATGCTTGCGGGCATAAAGCCAGGAAAACAGCGCGGTGCGGGCACCGCCTACGTGCAAATAGCCGGTGGGGCTGGGGGCAAAGCGGGTTCTTATGGTCATTTATTTTGAGAGAGAATGTATATGGGTTTACAAAGGTATCGAAATTGGCAACTAATCCCGTAAAAAAACTAACTGATGCAATATTTTTAGCTTTGCTCCGTCAACTGCCCTTCCACATATTTATGCAAAAGGCTGGAGATAAGGGTCTGATACGGCAATCCCTCGCTCAAAGGCGCGTTTTTGCAGCAAACGTAAGTCCTTGGATGAAATCCGTATATTAATCCGGGTGTCTTTTTGGAATGTCGTTCCCACATAATCTTTATGCCGTTTAAGTTCAGGCTTTATATTTGAAACTTGAGTTAATAGACCCGCATCAAAGTCGTCTGAAAGGGCTTGCTCTTCAGGATCAAGTTTTTTCATTGTGTTCACCTACATACAGTTTTGGGGCTTTAAGCTTATTTTAATACCAGTTCCCGCACTGGCAGGCGGAATACTTTCTTTTGCATTGCCAAAAGAAAGTATTCAAAGAAAAGGCAACCCGGATGCCGCTTGCTTCATGCGCCCTGACGATTTTATCGGAGTTTGCTGAAAGGGATTTCCTATCCCTCCAACAAAGCACGGCATCCTTGCCGTGCCCCAACGGGCTATTCCCAATAAAACCGCCAATGCTCGGCGCGGCATAACGGGAATATAGGGTAATTGTCGTAGAATAGTGACTTTGTAGGAACACAAACTACCTCGCTGAAAGTGTTTTATTTATAGTTTTAACAAATTTGTAAAACTCTCCAAACCATTCTTCTCCTGGTTTTGACTTGGTTTTGAAATCCTGTAAATAAAGTGTCTTGAGTTTCGATTTTGCAGATTTTTGTTCATCTTTTGTTCCGTATATGGCCGTTTGAACAAGTTCTTGATTGGAAGTATTTACTGCATTAACCATTTGCTGTGGCAATAAACCTTCAATATTTCTCATGCCTGATTTATTTATCCCTATAGCGATGAAATCTGACTTATGTAAAAATCCATTCCGTTCTAAACAAGGCTTAACTTGGTCTTCGACATCGAGATCGTAAGTAATAAAAGCAGATTTGCTTCTATTCTTGATGAATTTGAGCATGGTTGGATTTGTTAACGCACCGAAGCCGTCGTAAACAAAAATCGTTCCATCGAATGATAATCGATTTACCCCATGCTCATTTGAACGCAACATCTCGAAATACTCCTTGTCTGTAAGCCCTTCTACAAGCAACACAGATTCATTATTTCCAAAAAATAATTCTTTCCAAGGCCGAAATTCTTCTGAAGATAAGCCCAGAATCAAACTAAAAGGTTCCATCCAGTTATCTCCACTAGTTGGAACTAACTGAGAGCCACGAAACTGATCTCTAAAGAGTTTACGCTCTAAAAGAACATTGGATTCGGGTTTATCTTTACTTAACATGTAAGGACTATGTGTTGTTGTAATAACCTGAACACCAAATTCACCGGATAAATCTTGAAGAATTCGACCAAATTCGGCCTGTGCTGATGGGTGGAGAAAGCTTTCTGGCTCTTCAATAACCAGAACGGGAGTTATTTTTGAAGAGGTTGTTATTGATTGACTTATTTGGCGTGCTTTCAGCAAGGCTAAAAAAATCATCGTTCTGTTTTTTGTTCCACTACCCCATTCGCTGAGAGCAACATCAATCTTTGAATCGCCAAGAGTAAGATCATAGGGCAGATGATTCAATGAAATATCAGGCAAACTAATCTCAACCTTATAACTTCTGCTTAACCTCCCCAGTAGATTTGTAATTTCTTCTTTATGCGCTTTTGCAACTCGCTTTAGTGAACTGCTTGCCTTTTTACTTATGTCCTCAAGATCTGCCCCGTACTCATCAGAAAACTCATCAAGTTCACCGATAAAAGAAAAGCGATATCCAGCCTCAGTCGAATTATGTATCAAGAGTGTTGAGCGGAGTTTATTGTTTACTTCTTGCGCCTTTAATCCTGTGAAGTTGTTTTCACCAACTGAAACCGAAATTTCAGAATTGGAAGCACCTTCATTCAAGGTTATTTTCATAGTTAAGACAATTGAATCATCACTGGTATCTAATTCAAGCCATTCATTAATAAAGCTATATAAACCAGCGTCGTATTCTCTAAAAACTTCCAAAACGACAGAGACGCAAATAAAACGTCCTTCCTGCGGAAGCCACTTAGGATAATCGCTTGCTAGAGATAAATCAGTAGAGGATCTTCGACGAAAATAAGGTTCTTGAACACCAAGTAGTAATTGTAAGGCTCGAATAACATTACTTTTACCAGCATCATTTTGACCACATACCGCTGTATAAAAATTTGGAAATTCGATTTCCAAGTTTTCAAAAGTCCGATAGTTTTTTAAGCAGAGCTTCCCAATTCGCATTTTTTATTATCCTCTCCTAGCACCGTAAGTTGGGGGAAATACGAACCCCAGCCTAACACCGACCATTATATTTGTTGTGGTTCGCAAGCTCACCACAACCTACAATTACCCCCATCTCCCGTATGCCGCGCCGAGCATCGGAGCATTTATCGGGAATAGCCCGTTAGGGGTGCGTCAGGGATACCGCACGTTGCCAGAAGGACAAGGATGTCCTTTCTGGCAAACCCCGGGAAATACCCACGGGGCACAAGTGCGAGAAGCGCAGGAAGCAAGCGGCATCCGGGTCGCTTTTTCTTTGGATACTTTCTTTTGGCGAAGCAAAAGAAAGTATCTCGCCTGCCAGTGCGAGAACTGGTTTCTAAATAACCGTCGCGTTAGCGACACATTAATATCGATTCCGCGCCTATGGTTCGACAAGCTCACCATATATGCCCTGTGGGTACGAACGGAATCAACAAAAATCATTCAATAACCTCCACCCCACCCATATACGGCAACAACGCATCAGGAATCCGAATCCTCCCCTCTTCATCCTGATAATTTTCCATCACCGCAATCAATGTCCTTCCAGCTGCCAATCCCGATCCGTTTAAGGTATGCACCAATTCCGGCTTGCCGGTTTCCGGGTTACGCCAGCGCGCCTGTAACCGGCGAGCCTGGAAATCCTTAAAATTACTGCATGACGATATTTCCCGGTACGCGCCCTGCCCCGGCAGCCAGACTTCCAGGTCGTAGGTTTTTGCCGATGAAAAACCGGTGTCGCCCGCACACAGCAACATCCGCCGGTATGGCAGCTCCAGTTTTTCAAGGATGGTTTCCGCATGGCGGGTCAATTCCTCGTGCGCCAGTTCGGAATCGTCAGGCCTGACGATTTGGACGATTTCCACTTTCTCAAACTGGTGTTGCCTAATCATGCCCCTGACATCGCGCCCGTAGGCGCCCGCTTCGCTACGGAAACACGGGCTGTGGCAGACGAATTTGAGCGGCATGTCTTTACTGTCAACAATCACATCCCTGACAATATTTGTTACTGGGACTTCCGCCGTCGGGATTAGATACAAAGCCGGATCATCGTTGGCTTTAAACAAGTCAGCACCGAACTTGGGCAAATTTCCGGTACCATATAAACTATCAGCGTTGACTAAATAAGGTACATAAGTCTCGCTGTAACCGTGTTCTTGGGTATGGGTGTCGAGCATTAGCTGGATGATCGCCCGTTGCAACCGGGCAATAGCACCGTTTAGCACAACAAAACGTGAGCCCGCAATCTTCGCGCCCAATTCAAAATCGATCCGGTTAGCTTTTGCACCCAGATCCACATGGTCTTTCGGCGTAAAAGCAAATTCAGGCAAATCGCCCCAACGGCTGATTTCGACATTGTCGCCCTCATTTTTTCCATCCGGCACGGACGCATCCAGGATATTGGGGATAACCTCCATTAAGCCGGACAGTGACTTTTGGATTTCAGCAAGTTCAGCCTCTGCCGCTTTCAGCTCATCCCCTAAATGCTGCACCAGATCCATTAACGGTTGGGCATCTTCGCCTTTTGCCTTGGCCTGCCCAATGGCTTTTGAACGGCTGTTACGTTCATTCTGTAATTCCTGGGTCTTGACTTGGACGGCTTTGCGCCTAGTTTCTAATTCAAGATAAGGTTCTGGGTCGAAGGCGAAAGCACGCCTACCCAATTGTGCTTTAACAAAATCGAGATCTGTCCTAAATAAACGGGGGTCTAACATAAAAAACGTAGTTACCTATTAGATTAACAAAAAAATTACGGATGAGCCTCAGGCCCGCTATGGACCGTTGCCTGCCAACTTACTATATGATGAAGGCCGAACTTGGACTGGAGCGCTTGTATTGCTGTTTTAACTTTATCTGGCTTATCGTAAAACTCGATGATTATCGGCAAATCCAGGGATAAATCAAGCAGCGACGAGGTATGTAGGTCGCCCGATGCCCCTTGCCCTTCAATACCCCTCAATACCGTGACGCCATTGATTTTTTGTTCATTGCGCAGGGTGTTTAATACTTGATCTAACTGATCATGGCTTTCTAAGGCATATACCCTGGCAATCGTAACATTTGTTGAATTCATATCTTATTGCCCGCCAATAAACCCATCCAAAGGACAAACATACAAATTAGGCCGTTACTGACAAAAACGGAAAGCATTAATTTGAGATGGGATTCGAACGAATAATCATGCTCTATCAGGTACAGGATTAAATACAAACCGGTCAATGTTAAATAAGTGCCGATGATGACAACCAAAATCGCGGCTCGATGTTCCACCGATAGCGTCACTTTCTGGAATAAAGCGGTCATAACGAGCCCTATCATAAACGCAATCAAAGCATTTACGAGAACCAGCGCATAAGGAAACATGCCTCCGGCCCAGTGGAAATTACCGTTTGAGTAGTAAAATAGCGACCTGCCCAGCAATAGTCCGACCCAAACCGCAAACAAGCAGGAAACGATACTGACCGCGACATTGAGCGCAGCTTTGTTAAATGCGCCCTGTTCAATCAAATAAAGGGTTTCCAGGGAAAAGCTGGAAAAAGTGGTGTAACCACCCAATACCCCTACCAATATTGCCGCCCGGAATTCTAATGTGAAGGCGATACGTTGAAGTATAAGCGCTTCGGCCAGCAAACCGATTAAAAAAGAACCTGTCACATTGACAAAAAGCGTACCGTAAGGAAACCCTTTGCCCAGCCACTGATAAATACCTGATGAAACAAGGTAACGTAAAACCGAACCGCAGGCACCACCCAAAGCAATTACAATCAATTGATTCATAAAGCTAAAACTTAAACTGTACGGCCTTTGCCCGAATATTCACCAGCGATAAAGCGTTCGCGGTAAAAGCGCAGTTCTTCAATGGACTCAACGACATCGGCTAACGCCTGGTGTTTGGTTTCTTTTTTAAACCGGTCCTTCAATTCGGGCGCCCAACGTGCCGCCAATTCCTTTAAGGTCGAAACATCGATGCTACGGTAATGGAAATAGGCTTCCAGTTTCGGCATATAACGGACTAAAAACCGCCTATCTTGCCCGATGGTGTTTCCGCACATCGGGGATGTCCGTTCAGGCACCCATTCCTTCAGGAAGGCAATCGTCATTTCCTCTGCCGCCTCCGCAGATATTTTGGATTCCCTAACCCGGCTAATCAAACCCGATTCGCCATGATGCTTCTGGTTCCAGTCATCCATCGCCAGCAAAGCGGCTTCCGGTTGATGCACGGCCAGCGCGGGGCCTTCGGAGAGAATGTTCAAGTCCTTATCGGTGATAACGGTTGCTATTTCGATAATCAGGTCGGTATCGGGATCGAGCCCTGTCATTTCCAAGTCAATCCAGATCAGGTTTTGGACATCTTGTGCCATTTCATTTTTCCGTTATATTAATTGTACGATAGTTAGTGTAGCATTGCCCTAATGCCTTACCTAGTTAATTAAACCCGATGATTCTACCCCATGAATAGTTTTACATTAATCTTTTTGATAGCCTTAGTGATTTGTTATGCCACACAATTTTGGTTAGCTAAACGCCAATCCAGTTATGTAGCCAAGCATCGTTCCACTGTGCCGGAGGCATTCAAAGACCGCGTTTCCTTGGAAGCCCACCAGAAAGCGGCTGATTATACGATTGAAAAGGGCAAGTTACACAATATAGACAGCCTGATAAGCATCGTCGTCTTACTAGTATTGACGTTAGGCGGCGGTATCAATGCGGCATTCGTGTTTTGGACTGGACAGGTAGCGTCCCCCCTATGGGCAGGCATTGCCGCGCTGGCAAGCATTTTCTTGGTAATGGCCTTAATCGACATCCCGACAAGCTTGTACCAAACCTTTGTGATAGAAGAAAAATATGGCTTCAATAAAAGCACCCTTAAACAATTCATCAAAGACCACCTATTGCAATTGGGATTATCCGCTGCGATAGGCATCCCTTTTTTGGCACTGATTTTGTGGGTCATGGATAGCGTAGGCAATCTTTGGTGGTTTTGGGCTTGGCTAATCATCATCAGTTTTTCGTTGCTAATGAGTTGGCTATTCCCTACCTTGATAGCGCCATTATTCAATAAATTCACGCCGATGCAAGAAGGTTCGTTGAAAAACCGAATCCAAGGCCTGCTTGCCCGTTGCGGCTTTAATAGCCAGGGAATCTTTATCATGGACGGTTCAAAACGCTCCGGCCATGGTAATGCTTATTTTACCGGTTTGGGCAATAACAAACGCATCGTATTTTTCGACACCTTAGTCGAATCGCTCGACGAAGAAGAACTGGAAGCCGTATTGGCCCACGAACTCGGCCATTTCAAACGCAAACACGTCATAAAGATGTTGTGCGCATCGTCGCTTACGAGCCTGATAGGGCTAGCCGTCCTCGGCTGGCTGATTAACCAGCAATGGTTTTATACCGGGCTTGGCGTCCAACAGGCTTCCAATGCGGCCGCCTTATTGCTGTTTATGCTGGTATCGCCGGTGTTTACTTTCTTTTTACAGCCCATCAGTGCTTATTTCCAGCGTAAATTCGAGTTTGAAGCGGATGATTTCGCCGCCAACAACGCCAAAGCCACCAAAATGATTAGCGGTTTGGTCAAGTTATATGAAGAAAATGCCAGTACTTTGACGCCAGACCCGCTTTACTCCGCTTTCCACTATAGCCATCCGCCAGCAGCCATTCGAATTGCCCACTTGGAAACTAAAATGCAGTCGGCATGACCATGCCGGGGGAAATACTAGCGCAAGTGCCTATGGATCTCCCCATCTCGGGCCCAAAAGAAGGCTTGGTCATTGCGCATTTAGGCCAAGGCATTGCCGTAGAATGCGAAAACAAAACGATCTTATGCCAAACGTTAAGACGGCTTGAAACATTGGCAGTCGGCGATAAGGTACTATGGTCGCAAACAGCGCCCGACCAAGGCCGCATCGAAGCCATACTGCCTCGACGGTCGCTATTGGCCAGGCCAGTAAGGAACAATAAAATCCGCCCGGTTGCGGCCAATATCGATAAAGTTTTTGTCGTCCTTGCCGTGGAACCCTATTGCGATTTCTTGCTGGTCGACCAATACCTTGCGGTTTGCGAGAATAACCGGATCGATGCCGCGTTGATCTTAAATAAAATAGATTTAGGGCAACCTGAAGCCATTAATAACGAACTTATTGTTTACCAAAAGCTTGGCTATGAAGTGCATAAGATAAGCACAAAATCAAAGGTTGGTCTCGACGACCTAAAACGGAAACTGCAAAACCAAGTCAGCTTACTCTCGGGGCAATCAGGTGTAGGAAAATCCTCTATCACTAACTTGATGGTTCCCCATAAGGATTTGAAAACCAATTCCATTTCTGAGACCACCAAACACGGGCGGCATACCACAACTGCCGCAACGCTTTACCATCTACCTTCTGGCGGCGATTTGATAGACAGTCCCGGTGTGGCGATCTTTGGACTTGCCGACCTAAGCCGACAGCAACTTGCCCAAGGTTACAGGGAATTCCTACCTTTCATAGACAAGTGCCAGTTCAACGATTGCAGCCATAGCCATGACAAGGGTTGCGCCATCCGCGCAGCGGCGGAAAGTGGTGAAATAACAATGACAAGGTATCAACGATTTTTGAAGTTAACCCGAAAAATGGCCCATTAACCTAAAAAGAGCAGTTGAGCTGTCAAAAATCCGTTCGGCCTGAGCCCAGTCGAAGGGTGAACGGATTTTTGACAGCTCACCGAATAGGTGAACAAGTGGAATTCCGCACATGCTTCGACTGGGCTCTGCACGAACGGAATTCCACTTGTTCAAATTCTCTCTTTAGAGGATAAAGGCAATTAAATTTTGGTTTAGAAGGCATGGGAAGCGCCCCAAAGCACACTTAAGCAGCTATTAAACTATCTTGCGTGCGCCTTGGGGTTACCAGAGGTATTTCTGTTTGCGGACAAAAGGTTAACAATGGCATGGTAACCTTTTTAAATAAAAACTTAACTGAAAAATGACTTAATTTTTGCGAAAATGCCTTGTGCGCTGGCGACAGCTTGCTCGGCATCTTCCTTGAAATCGCCGATCAGTTTATCGAACTTGGCTTCCGCGTCGACTTTAAGTTCTTCCCACTTCTCTTCGGTCGCATCGGCCAATTCGTTAAACTTGTTTTCCCCCTCCGCGAATTTAACACGAAGGTTGGCAATTTGTTCATCTAATTCAGCCTTGGCATCTTCCGTTGCTTCACTCGCTTTAGCTTCCAATTCCGCGACTTCCCCTTGCCAGCTATCCAGTTGGGTTTTTAATTTCGCCAAATATTCATCTTTCGTAGACATGTTGTTATTCTCCCAGTAATAATTCCCGTATCAGCTACGGGGATGTGAAACGGTTAGTAAAAATTGTTATTGTACTTTTTCTCTTTTCCATAACGTCCAGGTGCCGTAACCCAAACCAATCCACGCTGCGTATTTGACCAAAGGCGTGGCAATTAAAGCGATAAGGCTAATGATGATAATAGTTACCCCATCCCATGAAGTCCTTTCATTAACCCTTGCCTGTATCCAATCGATTGTGTAATTAAATATCGGCTTTATCTCGATTCCCGCCATATTTGCCCCTCATGCGCCTGCGCTTAACCAAACACCTACCACACTTGCTAGGCCCAAGACATACGATGAATGCCTAAAACACCCATTACAAAATACTATAAATGCTAAAAACATACAACAACATCCTAAACCACCTTTGACCGGCTTGTCCGTCTGTGGGCAAAAGCCGCCAACCTGCCATAACCTTCTGTTTTTAATAACTAAACCAAGAAATTACATGTCATGGGACTTACTTTGGCTTCTAATTCCATCCATTACGAAACCAATGCCGCCAACCCAAAACTCAGGTTACTGTAAACAATCTTGACCCCTAAGAAGTTGAAGCCTATCGAAATACGGCTCCATCACCAAACCGTTCCGACAAAGATTCTCGTAATAAAGGGTATAATCGAAAAGAGGCAATATTATGGCCAATAATAACTGTAGGAGTGACCCATGGACAAATTACCTATCCTGACTGCTTTGTTTGTTTTTTCATTTATTGATGCCCATGCGGCGATGGACCATAGTGCACACCGTGGCAGCAGTGTTAAGCCGGATACCGGCGGTGCTGCTTGTGTCCGCCCCCAATTGAGCAAAATGCAACCCGCACATTTGGCGACAATTTCCCCTGGATCGGAATTTTCTTTCGTCATATCGAATCTCGACGACCCGGAGCAAGTTTCCGTACAAGTTAAAAAGCAAGCTGTCGATATCAAAACCGAATTTAAAGACCCTTTTTATATCATCAAGGGGAAAATTCCCGATTCGTTACGCAATACGGCGGCGCGTATTGACGTCAAAATCGATTCCAAGGTTTCAACATGCAGGGCTGCGGAAGGATGGCTAGTGAAAATTTCTGAAAACTAAATTACCCGATTACTCCTCATATTACATTAGGGACATATAGCAATCCCAAGGCTAAGTGCTTGATATTGCATTCCCGCATCCGACCCTTTTGTCCCTGATACCCAGATTTTGGGCATGATTTTTAGATAACGAATTTATGGCATTCGGCACAAATTCCTTGCACCTCCGCACGATATGTTAAGTTACCAACACGCCTACCATGCCGGAAATTTTGCTGACGTCCTAAAGCACTTGGTCTTGGTGCATGTCCTAAAGTACATGAAACAAAAGGACAAGCAGCTATGTTTCATCGATACCCATGCCGGATCCGGCAACTATAAGTTGAACGGCGTCGAAGCGCAGAAAAATAAGGAATATCTGGGGGGTATCGGCAAACTATGGCAACGTGGAGATTTGCCCGATTGCGTGAACGATTATGTCGACCTCATCAAACAATTCAATCAGCCTGGTCAATTAACCAGCTACCCCGGTTCGCCGAAAATTGCCGCCCAGTTGCTGGGCGGCAAAGACCGCCTATTCCTTTACGAACTGCATACTGCTGAATCCAGGCTGTTAAACGATGCTGTTGGTAAGGATAAACGCATCAAAATCTTTCGTGCCGACGGCCTAAAAGACAGCTTGGGGTTGTTGCCCCCGAAAGAACATCGCGGCTTGATATTGGCCGACCCTTCTTATGAAGTCAAAACTGAATACCAAACCGTAGTGGATGCGCTCAAGGAAATGACCAAGCGTTTCGCCAACGGCTGTTATTTGCTTTGGTATCCGGTAGTTGCCAGGAAGCGTAACAATTATATGGAACGCGCCTTACAAACAAGCGGTATTACCAACATACAATTATTCGAGCTTGGCATTCAGGCTGATAGAGATGAATTCGGCATGACGGCTTGCGGCATGATTGCCGTCAATCCACCCTGGACATTGCTGGCCGATATGCAACAGGTATTGCCCTGGTTAGCCGAAACTCTGGGAGAAAACGAACAAGGTCATTACCGGGCAGAGCAGTTGGTTGGCGAGTAGCCCTTTGGTTATCTGCTGGTTTCCCATTAATTCAAAATTTCTGCGTCTGTCGGCTCAAAAATTGAAATGGGAAAACCGACCAACAAGCGTCAATCCTACTTCCAAATCGGATGACCACTCTTAACCAGATGGTTTAATACAACTGACTTGGGCTGGGTTTTCGGTAAAAAGAGCGTAAAACGGTTTATCATTTTTTCACTATTCTGAAAAAATTTCTACGCTCCTTACCTCAGGGAGTTTTGAATCTATAGTAATTTGCTGGGGGAATAAACCCCAACT
The DNA here is from genome assembly GCA_964435245.1 of uncultured Methylomagnum sp. Lineage (GTDB taxonomy): Bacteria > Pseudomonadota > Gammaproteobacteria > Methylococcales > Methylomonadaceae > Methyloglobulus. The sequence goes on along the minus strand of CAYSYU010000002.1, from coordinate 69,181 downwards.
TCCTACTAACACCACGCGCACATTCAAACCCATAAGATGGTGGGCACGGGATTTGGCTAAGACTCCATTCGGATAGTCTGGGGTGGTCATTTACTTTGAATCGAGTTCTGACACTCCAATAGTATTCAGTGTTGGGTTTCAATGGCCTTTTGAGAGTATGATTTGGCGATTTAAGACCTTCAATTTCGTATTCAACCTTTGCCGGATCAAGTTCTCGTACCGTCCAGATTTTTAAATCATATTTGATATCATTGACTTGACCGATACTCGGATCAATAAAGGTTACGAGTTCAGCTCCGAGAAATTTTTGGTGTTCGCCGGGAAAAGATTGCCATTTTAGAGTTGGCCGCAATGAATCAACCAATGTCCAATTCAGCATTGGCTTAGTAGAAGAGTAGGTTAATTCTGGGTAGATGGGTCGAAATCCAGAAATGGGAGGAGTGATTGAACATCCAGAAAGGTATAGCATTATTGTTATATTTGTGGCGATATTGAGATCCACTGTATTTTCTCAATTTGATCGTACTAAAAGAAAAACCTCATCAACAATGAGTCTCGCAAGCTCATGTAAAGTTGTTGTCAAGTCCACTTTCAGTAAAACCGCTGAGTTATCGCGCCATTCATTAAATTTTCTAGGTGCGGTTTTTTTTATTAATGAATCGCGGTAATAAATCACCTGATTAGATTTGATGTCGAAGAGTTTTATGATCGTATTCACCTGGAGCGACAGGAAAGGGTTTTCTCCGCCGTCGCCGACGAAACCGACAGAAACAACACCGACTTCAAGAATTGCATCGGGACTTGAAGCAATAAGTGTTTTGTTATTGGGTTTGGCATTTAATTGAGGCCGGGTATTCAAAGAAAGTAAATATACATTTTGAACGTCTGATTTTTTCGCGGCATCAACGACCTCTGTTTGAAGTTGTTTCTGAATATCGACATTTGTTAAAACATTTTTCAGTTGATCTTCAATTTCTTTCGCTTTACTTTTTGGAATAGTATTAATACCACCAATTATGGCACCATAAGTTGCTCCGCTTACGAACATAATTGGGCTAAGAAAAATAATACAAAACGGATCGTGGCATACAAATGCTGAGGCGGCAAGGCCACTAAATACTCCGCTTGCTAGACCTTTTCCCACACCTGCGCCAATGCCTACTGATCCAATATTTAAATCCGTGCTTGGTAAAGTGGAGATTGAATTAACGCCAACAACTCCTAATCGGCTTCGCTGAGATTCGGAGATAACGGAATTCGAATTCGACGCACAACTACATAGTAATGCAAATAAAAAAATACAACTCAATAAATGTAAAACGGCCATATCTCTGCTTTATGATTAATTATTTGTAGAATGTCTCTTTGATCCAAGCAGACGAGCCCAGTTGAAATGAGATTGTTGAAAAGCATAGGCAACATTAACCAAAATACGCCATGAGAAAAATAACGTAAAAGAATGGAAATGTACAAGATGTATAATTGGTGCTCTGACAGAGTTGTTGAAAAATTATGCCGTATTCCAAACCGATAAGTCGTAATTTATAGCTCGGTAGGATGATATCATGGACTCCTCACCACCCATAACTTGCAATTCAAGACGTCGTAAGCCCATCCACGCTTAACTTGCCTAATAACTCGACAATAAACTCAAGCTTTTGTTCTGTGTCGGTAAACGGTTTGATAAACCTTAGCTTATCCGTGCCGTCAAATTTATAACATTGCGCTTCGGTTTGGATCAATTTAATTAACTGGTCAGTGTTAATTGCGGGCGTTGCCGTAAAGACGATGCGCCCGCCGCCCGCATTCGCATCGATCTTCTTTACCCCCAATTTGGCGGCCTGTTGTTTTAGCTCGGTGACGGCAAACAGGGTTTTGGTTGCCTCCGGCAATAAGCCGAAGCGGTCGATCATTTCTATTTGTAACTCGCGTAAGTCTTCCTGGGTTTCGGTATTGGCGATACGTTTATACAGCACCAGACGGGCATGAATGTCGGGCAGGTAGTCTTCGGGGATCAATGCCGCTGCCTGGATATCGACCTCCGGGCCGTAATCCATCGGCGTTTCCAGCTCCGGGACTTTGCCCGACTTCAAGGCGTTAACTGCCCGTTCCAAAAGCTCGGTGTATAAGGTAAAACCGATTTCCTGGATTTGACCGCTTTGTTCGTCGCCGAGCAATTCACCGGCGCCGCGGATTTCCATGTCATGGGACGACAACATGAAACCTGCGCCAAGGTCGCCGGATTTTTCAACCGCTTCCAGACGTTTTACCGCATCGCTGCTCATTAAGGATTTAGGCGGCACCACAAAGTAAGCATAAGCGCGGTGATGGGAACGGCCGACCCTGCCCCGCAATTGATGTAATTGCGCCAAGCCCAGTTTATCGGCGCGGTTGATAATGATGGTATTGGCGCTTGGAATATCGATCCCGCTTTCGATTATGGTGGAACACAGCAAGAGGTTAAAGCGCTGATGGTAAAAATCCATCATGATGTGTTCCAGATCGCGTTCCGCCATCTGTCCGTGGGCGATCGCTATACGCGCTTCCGGCACTAGTTTTTCTAGTTCTTCCGCCATTTTGCCCATGGATTTCACATCATTGTGCAGAAAAAACACCTGGCCTCCGCGTTTAAGCTCGCGTTGGCAGGCTTCCTTGATTTGGGCATCGACCCATTCGCTGATGAAGGTTTTGATAACGTGGCGGTTGGGTGGCGGGCTAGCGATAATCGAAATATCGCGCAATCCCGATAAAGCCATGTTTAGCGTCCGCGGGATCGGTGTGGCGGTTAAGGTCAGCATATCCAAAGTATGCCTTAGCTTTTTGAAATGCTCCTTCTGGGTAACCCCGAAACGGTGTTCTTCATCGATGATGACTAAACCTAAAGCTTTATAGCGTAATTCTTTGGAAAGCAGCTTATGCGTCCCGATCACAATATCGACCTTACCCTGTTCCAATTCTTCCGCAATTTCTTTTTGCTGCTTGGGCGTTACAAACCTCGACATCACTTCGACACGCACCGGCCAGTCGGCAAAACGGTCGCGGAAGTTCTGGAAATGTTGTTGCGCCAGCAACGTAGTAGGCACCAATACGGCAACCTGCTTGCCGCTTTGCACGGCGATAAAGGCGGCGCGCATGGCCACTTCGGTCTTCCCGAAACCGACGTCGCCGCACACGACCCTGTCCATCGGCTGCGGGTTCGCCATATCTTCCAAGATTGCTTCTATCGCGGTTTGTTGGTCCGGCGTTTCCTCGAACGGGAAAGCATCGGAAAAAGCCATATAATCGGCATCCAAAACCGAAAATGCATGGCCTTTTTGGACGGCGCGTTTGGCCTGGATTTCCAGCAATTCCGCCGCCACATCCCTGATCCTGGCAATCGCTTTTTTCTTGGCTTTTGTCCATTGGTCTCCGCCCAGCTTATGCAGGGGTGCATTTTCCGGGCTCACTCCAGTGTAGCGCCCGATCACATGCAATGATGATACGGGCACATACAGCTTATCGCCGTTAGCGTATTCCAAAGCCAGGAATTCGGCTGGGATGCCGCCCACTTTCAAGGTATGAAGCCCCAGATATCGGCCTACACCGTGTTCCTGATGGACGACCGGCGAACCTATCGTCAGCTCATTGAGGTTATTGACGATGTTTTCAAGTTCACGGGTCGCAGAGCGCCGTCGTCTTCGCCGCTGTTGGACTTTCTCCCCTGAAAGCAGGTTTTCCGTAATGATGGCGATTGGTGGCTCTTGTAACCACAAACCATGATCCATCGGGGCAACCGTTATGGCGGGCGAGGTGTCCGACGCTAAAAACTCCTGCCAACTGTCCGCCTGTTTAACCGGAATTTTGTATTGCCTTAACCTATCGATTAATGCTTCCCTGCGTCCTGCGGATTCGGCAACAAACAGGATTTTTCCCGTAAATCCGTTGACAAACTGCTGTAACCGTTGTGGCGGTTCGATCAATTTGGCATCGATTGTCAGGTCGGGCAATTCTTGGCAATTGAATACCTTGCCTTTATCTGCTTCTTTGTTTTCGATCGTAATTTGGGGGAAGTTTGCCGTCTTTTCCGCCAGCTCCCCTGCCGATAAAAACAACAATTCCGGTGCAAGCAAAGGCCTATCGACATCGTATTTTCGTTGTTGAAAACGGTCTTCTGCTTCGTTATAAAATGCCTGTGCGGTTTTAGTAAATTCCCCTGGAGTTACCAGCACAGCCGAGGAGGGAAGGTAATCGAATAAGGTTGCGGTTTGGTCGACAAAAAGCGGGAGATAGTATTCAATCCCGCTGGGCGTGATGCCTTTGCTGATGTCCACATACAATACATTTTTGGGTGACGTTTCCGGAAAATATTCCCTGAAGGCTTGTCGGAAGTGTTTGATGGATTCATCGGTAAACGGAAATTCGCGGGCCGGAAACAACTGGATTTCGTTACAACGCTCCTGCGACCGTTGGGTTTCCGGGTTAAACGTACGGATGGATTCGATTTCCTCATCGAAAAGTTCGATGCGGTAAGGCACTTTGCTGCCCATGGGGAAGATATCGACAATAGAACCCCTGACCGCAAATTCGCCGTGCTGGTAAACTTGCGGCACGCACTGGTAACCGACACTTTCCAGCTTAATACGGTTTAGTTCCAGGTTGAAATTATCCCGATCCTTCACGGCAAAGCTATTCGCCAGCACGTGTTCCCTGGGGGCAAGCCGATGCATCAAGGTTGTTACCGATACGACCAACACACCGCGCTTGACTTCCGGCAATAACGCCAAGGTTTTTAGGCGTTCCGAAATGATTTCCGGAAGCGGCGAAAAGACATCGTAGGGCAGGGTTTCCCAGTCGGGAAAATGCAGGATGGGGCATTGGTCTAGCAAAAAGAAAGCCAGTTCATGTTCCAGGCGCAAAGCGGTTTGATTGTCAGGCGTAATAACGACAAACAATCGGTTCCCGTTTTGGATTGCCGATGCTAAAGCCAACGAGTCGCCGCAGCCAAGTAGCCCAGGCCAAATTATCGTTCGATCTTTAGTCTGGGGAATTTCAGGGGTTGGGATGGGTTTTCTTGCCATAAAAGCTGATTTGATTGTTTTATCCGGCCCCGCAACAGCGTTTAAATTTCTTGCCGCTACCGCAAGGACAAGGGGCGTTCTTTCCTTGGTTTTGCTGCTGGATTATCTTACCGACCTTTTTGATCACGCCGTCGATATAAAACCAGCGGCCATCGGTTTTGGCGAATCGGCTAACCTCATGCAGCATATAGTCTTCCCCTTTATTTAAGTAATACGCCTTAAATTCCACGATGCTCTTATGGTCGTTTATGCCGCCTTTTTTGGTGTCGACAATTTCCAGCCGTTGCCAAGTAAGGTTTTCATCGGAAAATTCTAATTTTTCCGGTTGCGAAACCTTGTCCCAAGTCGCCATGATGTAATCGCTATTGTCCAAGGCATAAGCCGTAAAACGCGAACGCATTAATGCTTCGGCAGTACCGGGCAGCTTATCGCCAGTGTGGTACGGACCACAGCATTGGTTATAATCAATGCCAGAGCCGCAAAGACAAAAAGAGGGAGTGTCCAAATGTAAACCCATTTTTAGGAAAGTCGATAGCTTATTTTACCTTGATCTTGCCGTAGGCACTAAATCGGCTCCGCACGCCGGGATTCGGCCGACGCAAAAAACCGGCGATCTTAACAGCGGATGCCATTAAAAGCTATCACCCAAAAACATCGCATCGCCATAACTGAAGAAACGGTACGACTGGTCAATGGCGTGTTGATAAGCATCCATAACCTGTTGGTAACCGGCAAACGCGGACACTAACATTAACAATGTCGATTCAGGAAGGTGGAAATTGGTCAGCATGGCGTCGACGGATTTGAATTGATAACCCGGCGTAATAAACAAATCAGTATCGCCTACTCCGGCTTCAAGCTGCCCTCTTTGGGATGCCGATTCCAACGCCCTGACCGCCGTTGTCCCGACAGCGATAACCCGTCCGCCTTGGCTTCTTGCCTTATGGACTGCGTCAACGGTCTCTTGCGACACGGCAAAGCACTCCTTATGCATGATGTGTTGCGATAACTCTTCCACCCTAACGGGTTGGAATGTACCGCTCCCTACATGCAAGGTAACAAAAGCCGTTGCAATGCCTTTCGTTTTTATTTTTGCCATCATCCCTAAGTCGAAATGCAAACTGGCCGTAGGGGCGGCGACAGCGCCAGCGCGCTTGGCAAATACGCTTTGGTAACGGCTTGCATCCGACTTATCATCAGCCCTGGTAATGTAAGGCGGTAAGGGTATGTGGCCTATCTGGTTTAATATCTCAGGCAAAGGCACATCCGCTTTAAACTCAATCATGAACAAATCGTTTACCCTGCCTTGCACGACACAGCGATAGCCTTTATCTAATTCGATTATTGCCCCTTCCTTCGGCGACTTGCTCGCCCTAATATGGGCTATGGCATGGTGGTCGTCAATGACCCGTTCGATAAGGACTTCAACCTTGCCACCTGTTAATTTCGCGCCGAATAAGCGGGCAGGAATTACCTTGGTATCGTTAAACACCAGCAGGTCGTGATCGCTGATTAAATCAATGAAATCGGTAAATTGCTTATCGGCTAACTCGCCTGTCAGCTTATTGAGGCATAACAGGCGGCTGGCATGGCGTTCCGGCAAGGGCTTTTGGGCGATTAATTCTTCTGGCAGTTGGTAAACGAAATCACTTTTTTTCATGGCGCGTGATGTTATCAGGTTAACCCTACAAATACACCACAAAATGGACTGGTAATTTTGACCAAGTGTCATTATAATGTGCGTCCTTGCCGGGGTGGCGGAACTGGTAGACGCGCCGGATTCAAAATCCGGTGATGGTGACATCGTGCCGGTTCGATTCCGGCCCTCGGTACCAAAATAATTATAATAATAAAGCACGTACAAAAATATAAACCCGCAAACCGAAAGGTTCTGCGGGTTTTTTATTGCCTGATGAAATGTGACAAAAAGATTAAGATAAAAATCCGCCTATTTTTTGGTTTTATTTAAGCTAGAGATTGCCTAAAAATAACAAAGCCATCCTTAAAAGCGGCAACTTGCTTTTCCATATCTTGAAAAAATAAGGATTGTTTAGGTTGCGGGACTTTATAAACAATACGATAAACCCACTCGATACTATTTAGAAACTCATCACGTTTTATTTGTGGCTCGTGGTAGTTGTTGCCAAAATCCTTGTACATTAGCCGTAAATCCGGCGTTTCAGCCAAGTCATATTTGGGTTGCCCTTCAAGCGGAGGCTGTCGATAGTTGATGGCTATTTCCCTGAAACCAAGGTGATTAAATATAAGATGTTGGCCATGCGGTTCGCACTCAATATACCAACCGCTTGCATTTTTATTATCTTTAATCATCAGTTCTTCCATCCTTGCGAGCAACAGCCTGAGCCGCCCGTTTCCCTTTAAAGTACCGGAAAGAGTCAGATAGCCGCCAAATCCTGCATTTGGAAATGTAAAGAAAGAAGCCATTCCCTCTACAGGGTTTTCAGGTGCGGAACGTAGACTCCAAAAATGAAAGTTGAATAGCTCTTCACCTGAACTGGAAGCAGATATAGCATTTTTGAAATCATCACTAAGAGCTGTGACAGGACTGTCACTAAATGAACAATGATAAACAGTTAATGCATTGTCAATATCAGGATGATCAATACTTGTAATCTCTTCAATTGCCAAAGGTTTGGTATCGTCGTAGCCTACATAGCTTCTTAAAGGAATAGTATTCACTGTATCCACATCATCCAAATAACGAGCCATTTCTTGGTATTCTCCGCAGCCATCGGGTTGTTCGATGCGCATCGCCCAGCGCAGGTACTCGTGAACAATGAGTTTAACCAGATCGGAAGGTAACCCCGTCGAATAATCAGGGTTTAAAATTTTTCCCATCAGCAAAAGATGCCGAACAGGGATTTGATCGCTAGATAACGCGGGTTGTATATAAGGGAAATCAAGTTTTTGATAACCCCACTTATGCCATATCTTTGCCCTTTCGAATGGATCAAGATTGTCATGTGCATTCCCGCTTTTGAATGGGTCGTTCATTTCTCCGACGATCAAATCCAAGTCGCGGCTTAAACTATTTTGAGCATCTTTTTTAAGTGTGGCTTCGGTAAATTCCAATAGTTGCTTAGCAATTCCCTGTCCACGATATTCAGGATCAACCAAAAGGAACTCAATAACGCCAGCATTGGCTTCGGCAAGATAATCGGTAATGGAACCTGCAATCGGCTTTTCGTCTTCCATAACGACCAAGATGTGATAGTTGTTCTTGCCATACCAGCCCTCGGCTTTTAGTTCTAAATAACGCTCCATATTATCCAGTGATTCGCGCTCATCGGGATCGGGGAATTCAGGGACATATATCCCAGCATAGAACCATTCCAACAACTGCAAGTGGGTTATAGATTGGTTCAATTCTAAAAATGTCATTGGTTCTTTATATCTGATACCTTATCTTTTACGATTTTTTTTCAGGATAAAAGTTTTTAATTATTCCAGGAAGGTCACAAGAAGAAAGCCCTGCCTTATTGCTCTCAGCTGCATTTTTATGTTCGTGGGAGGGAATATAAAACCTTCCGTCGTTTAATTGTTCTTTAAGGAATAATAAATTAGTGCCATGTTGGGCAGGATCATCCGGGGTGAAGTTTGTTAGATTGTCTACTAGTTTATTGAGATATCTTAAAATACCTTTTTGTGTTACTTCATACATATGGGGTTTATCTGGGTCAGTATGGTAACAATGAGAATCATCGACTGCACACGCATAATATAGCCCTATATTTTTGTTTTCTCTTAGAATTCTTGTTACTGACGAAAGGGCTTTAGATGCAAGCTGTTGACTTAGAAAATCATAGGTATCTTCATCTGCTATGCTTGAATGTTCAAAAAATGTAATTACCCCCCGCCATGTATCTTCTTTTTGACTTGGGTAAAGCGGCTCCCATTTATTTTCTTTTTTGGTCATGATTACAAAAATGACCCATAAATATGCAGAATAGTAGCCTTTCTCAATCTTTGTCTTGACTTCAGGTATCTCCCCAATTATTTCTGCTTCCCTTAATAACAAAACACCAGTGTTTTTACTTTTGATAGATGCTTGATTCTCACATAGTTCTACGAATTTGTTAACTTCATCATTTTTGTCTTGTGGGTTTGTTGTGAATGCGCCTGGTCCCCACTGCAATTTTCCATTTATAGAAACCGGGTAGGCAAGCGGCTTGAAGTTTTCAGTTTGCCCAAAAACTTTAATTAAATTTTTAAATTTTGCATGATTTTCTTCGTCTTTTAAAAAAACAGGAATCGAATTATCTTCATCACCGTATCCATATTGCAGTGCTGTATTTTTATAAGTTCCCCAGCATGGGCAATTACATAAAGGGATACTCGGCCCCCATGTCATCCAACAATAGAATAAAAATATCTGTAATTTTTGAAAACTTTCTGAATCGAGTTTATTCTTATTAAATTTTAAATCGTCCTTGTAATTTGCAATAATATCTTCCCATTCTTCGTCAAATCGGTCTTGAAGGCCGGTAAGTAAAAAAATTGGTGCGATAAAACCATTTTCAATCTTAATTTTGCAAAAAAAACTATCTTTATGGTCAACAACTTCAAGCTCTTTTATTTCTTTCAAGTAAACTTTGATTTCATCTTCCCGTTTAAATAGCTCGTAACAGTTGTTTATTGTGATTTCCAAAAGGTTTGCTTTCGTATTACGCGCAATATCTCTATAAGGAGGAACCTGACCATCTTCCCCTTTCTTTAACAATAGCTCATGCTCAATAATAGCTCTAGTTGTATTGAACACCGACTTTCCGTTATGGCGGATGACAGTTACGATTATGTGTAATCGCTCTGTCGTTTTGAAGTATTTTTTTAATAATTTTGCGCTTGGCAAACAATGATCAATGATGAAATAAACCACACCCAGAATTGATATTATAGTTAATCCAGCAGTAGCGATTGGTTCAAGTAGTTGTAAAATTTGATCAACCATACCGCATTCGTGCGGCATAAACCCAATAAAGTCGCATGATTGATTTTGGCTTGGCATACTTTCTCCCATCTAAGGTTTCGATTGAACTTTGATTTCTTTTGGATAGAGAATATCAACATCGTTGCGCCAAAAACCTATCCAACGCATTAACAAAAGCCTGTTTATCCCGTTGTCCGAAGGCGGACGGGCCGCCGGACACTTGTCCGGTATCGCGCAGGCCGGTCATGAAGTCGCGCATGGCAAGGTGTTCCTTGATGTTTTCTTTGTTATACATCTCACCCCTGGGATTTAGGGCGTATGCGTGCTTGGCAACTACTTCCGCCGCCAGGGGAATGTCGGCGGTTATGACGAGATCACTGGCTTGGCAGTGCTGGACAATGTAGTTGTCGGCAACATCAAAACCGTTAGCAACTTGTACGGTTTTGATGAAGGGTGAAGGGGGCGTTGCTATAAACCGGTTCGCCACCAATATTAACGATAATTGCCTACGGTCCGCCGCACGGAACAGTATATCCTTGATGACATTGGGGCAGGCATCGGCATCTATCCAGATCTGCATGGGTATGTTTCTCAATGAAAAGAAAGGAAAACGCAGCCCTTCTCGCCAATGCCTTTCCGACAAAACTATATAAGCTTACTTTAATAATTTCTCCAGATCAGCGCGGAGTTTTGACCAAAACCCGGCGAATATTCCTGCCATGCGTTGACGGACGAAGTAGCTGCTAGCGTAAATCGCCGCACCGACAACCACAAATATTTTGTGATACCAAAAAAGCGAATACAACTTGTCCAGTAACCCGTCAGGCGACACCAGTATTTTAAGTGTGCCAAAGAACCCGGAATCGGCAAGGTCGCCGCGCACTAGCCAGTACAAAGTAATCAACGAATAGACCAGAAATACGACGTAGAGTATCCGGCGCTGTGCGATAGATGTAGCGGCTTGCCCCATTAAGGAAGGGGGGGTCAAATTACCGATTGCATTATTAACCAGCTTGGCAATGGCATCAGACTTTTTGCGCTTACCCTGATTGTCAACAACTTCGAAGGTATTGGGTATGTTCACTGGAGCGTATCCAAAAAGCCCCTGGGCAATACGTTCAAAAACACACTCATGGATTTTTGGGATTTGGACTGCGTTTTCATCACAATATTTTGCGATGTTCCTTGGGCGGTAACGGTAAAACGTCCCTATACCAGCGCGGCTATCGTAAATTTTATCAAAAATGTATTTTCTGTCCTTTACGAAATTTATATCGTAATCCGTAAATTTCAACCCGGCGTCTTGCGCCTTTTTCATCATCCAATCCAGGGCGACCAATGACAACCCTTGTTGTGGATGGCCTCCGCCTACATCACCGTGCGAACCGGGAAACCAGACTTGTTCGATGCGGTCATCGTTTTCCCACAGCAAGGGATGAAACGACTGGCGTTCCTCATCTATCGAGAGGGCATGATGCGCTTGTTTTACCTGGGGATGGAGTTTCTGGTCTTTAAATTTGAAGCGGAATATAAAACTGTTCCAAAACCCCGTAACCTCGTCTATAGGCAACCCTACAGCATCTACCGTATCCCACACACCAATGAATTCTATTGAGGGTTTTGCCTCTATAAGTTTAAACTCCCTCTCATGCGGTTTATAAAAGAGGCTTTCAAGAACAGCCAATTTTGTTGAGCGGTATTGCTGGTAACATTGAAAAACCGCTTTGTCGAGCTGGTCGTCATCCCAATAGACGTTATTATCCAAAATCCCCTGGCTACAAATAAAACCAGCCAAGGTCCTTACCGTAAAAGCACCCCGACTAAAACCGAACATGTAAATCTTATCCCCAGGTTTATAGCTTTGTACTAATTCTTTATACAAATGCCTTACATTGCGAGCCAATCCCCAACCAAATGCGCCACCCAGAAGTTTTAACGGTTTAAAGTCCTGGGTACCTACACCGTCATCATAAAAGGCCACTTGTTTGATTTTATCCGAATTAAAATCGAGGGCTTCGTATAATTTGTAAACATTGGTGCCGCGGTTTTTTATATTGGAACTGGCGGTGCCATCGGAAAGCAAGATAATATTTTTAGGCATATAACCCTCCTTGGGGGTTTTGTAGGCTTATAGTTTTTGTTGGAAAGATGCCATCCAGCATATTGTTTTTATATTTATGGTGCCAATATGTTACGACCACTTGGTTGTGGCTGACCGGTTTTTGGCAATATGGCCAACATAGAGATCCGCGCCGTGGTCTTTCAAATGATCGAGCCCTACCTGTCCAATATCATCCGTAAGGCCTACCAGACGATCCCATATGTGTTTTACCAATGAAATGGAATCATGGAAACTGCCTTTACTGTCGATATAGATAAGGTTTCCGATATGGGTGTATTTAAATAATGGCCCCCACAAAGGCAATTGGGGGACGACATCATTGTTGTTAACAAAACGGAAACAGTTTTTCCCAACCTTACTGTCAAATTCCCCGGCGAATTTGGAATTGCCCACGCGGGGTTGCCCAATCGTGTAAAGGCCGTTAATCCGTCCGCCTCCATTGCCGACAAATTCGGCTACTGCCAACGTTGCGAGTGCAGCCCCTAAGCTATGCCCACAAAACCAAACTGTCTGCTGCTTATCTTGAAAGCTTTTAATGGCACTGTTCATGCTATCCCACACCTCATGGAGGGCGTCTTTAAAACCTGCATGCACTTTACCGGGAAGGTTAGGGATACCTGTTTCAGTGAGCCTAAGTTTTATATCGGACTTAAGGTCTGCGACCTTTAGGATTTCAGTACCCCTAAAAGCCACAATGATGACGTAATCATTGCCTGCTATATAAGCATCGGTGCTTTTATCGGAAAAAAAAGCGAAATTTTTAATCTTCCAGGTTGCTGTTATTGCTTCCTTAATTACTGCTTCCGGTTTATAAGCAAGCTTTGCACAATCTGCAAGCACCAACGCATTTTCGCCATTATAGCGGGTGGTCTGGGCATCAAATTTATTGATATCCGCTTTAAAAGTATAGGACGACATAACGGCAATACCCCATATGGCAATGTTGTTCTTAACACCTTTTATGAAGAATAAAATCTTCAGCAGCTACTAGCTTGATACGGTTTTACTAGGCAATTTACTGGCAGTAACCCCATTTATATCCCACATAAATATAACGCACACACGGCTTTAAACCTCGGAATGCGTTACTAGTCCAATACTTCATCCCCTGTCGGTTCAAGGTGTTTAACATTGTTCATCTCTTGCCGGAATCTGGACAAGGTTGAATACAACCTGAAGCGGGCGCGGTTGAGGTTCCCCAAAGGACGGTGTTCCGGCAAGCAATGCCAAGGGTTCATTTTTAGCCGTTTGTTAAATTCGATCATGGCGAGGGTATCGAACTCTTGTTTCGGTATATGCACCGTGGCGACGGGTATAAAGGGGGACTCCTTCTCCGGCCAACGCACCGAACTGTCCTCTATGGGCATTCGGTGCGGGTCGGTTTGCAGTTGCACCATTAAATCAAACTCCACATCCTTTTCGTTCAAGGTCTTAACCATATTTTCCCGCAGATAATTGAACGGCACCTTACCAAAGGGCAGGCCCGCTATCTTGGTGTAAAGGCCTTTCGTTTTCGGCACGAACGAATACATGACGGCTTGGCCTTCGCCCAGCAAATAAGGCGTACAACTCCAATAACGGTCGCCCAAGGGGTTGTATTTGGTCTCATTCCACAGGGCATGCATCATCATGTCCACCAAATGGGAATCAACCGGGTTGAGAAAATAATAAAGCGTCATATCAACCAGGCTCCAGTATTGCAACTTAGCGTTTTCCCTGGTGTTGGGCGTAACGAAGGTCGGGCCGCCACTGGTGGTAATGAAGTCTTGGGTATTTTTTTCAATACTGTCCGGAAATAACCCATACTGCTTCTGAAGGCTTTTATCTTCCATCAGTTTTTTGCCGGGGACACCCATCACTTTCACCGCCATACTCAAGAAACCGACATCTTGGATATCGGAAGGCACGTTCGGCCCGGGACCGGCGTAACGTACATAGGCCTTATACGTATTCGGCTTAGCAAAAATGCCGACCTTGCAACGCTCATCGGGTATATCGTCCCTTACGGTGAACGTGGCTTTCATAACACCGTGGGTTTTGGTATTCCCACCCCGCTCATACCCGCCGGGTTTAAAACGCCCACGCATCTGGTCGGCCATAAGGTCTATGATACGGTTCAAGCTTTCTACTTCGTCCGGCTCTATCCTTTCCTCGGCAATTTTCAAGCCTTCGTTTTTACGTCGAAGGCTGACCAGGAACTGCACAAACCGGGTTCCAGGTTCCCGGAAAAGCCGGTTCAACTGGGGGCGGAACCAGGGTTCCAAGCGGCGTTCAAAATACAGGATTTGCAATAGGAACAAGTGGATAAGCTTCAATAGGCGTGTCTTGATCGTCATGATTTGTTCTCGCTCCCTGTTGCTGGCTTAGCTGCCGGTCGGGCGGCTGCAATATAGTTAAGTGCGCGTAAACCGGGCATGAAAAAATAAGCGCCGCCACGCACAGTAATGAATTGCGGCAGATGACAGGTTTTTTGCATGGGCCCAGTAGGATCAGGTTGATGGAATTGATCGGTAATTTCACCGCTCATTAATGGCTTGCGATGCCCCAACAAGGGATCCCGTTCTTGCTGGAGACCGGCAAATTTACTGCTCATCACCCATGCGTTTTGGACAAATTCAAACTGCCGTTGAATATTGGCGACAAGGCAAATAAACTGCAAGCCACGTTCGGCAACCGGGGCATCCGGTTTGACGGCATCTTCCGGCGCCAGCTTCGGGCCATAACTTCGGCCGCGCCGTAATAGCCGGTGAAAGCGGGTGGAGGCAACCAGGTCGTCCTCGTACCGGTTAAGACCGAAACCTAAGGCTTTAACAAACCAAGACCACCAACTGGTCACTGTGCCCGGCATATCGCCGGTTCGCGGGTTGGCCCTGCGGATATGGGCGCCAACCGGACATTGGTGTCCGGACGGGTCTCCCTTGTAGGTAAAATGGTTGCTACTGTCACCTTCCGGAATGCCTGGAATATTTTCCGAGCTAAATGGGACCAGTGGCGAACCGTCGCGGTTTCTCCCGACCATGGCCGCAGCCAACTGTTCCCGTTTTTGTGGCGCGGAACCCGACGACTTATCGACAAACTGCCAAAAGCCGGGCACATCCTGGCCTAATTGCCGCAGTACCAAATAAGTACCGTTACGTCCAAAATCTTTCAGTTTCGGCTTATCTTTCGCATCCGGCAGGACAGCCGCCTCTTTGTCTTGCACCGGATCGATCAGCGGCCTGGCAGTGTATTGGCGATATTCGTTAGGATATCCCAACACTACTTCACCCACTGCAAGCAAATTGGAATAGCCAAAACGATCATGCGGATTCGTGCTTTCTTGCTGTTGCCAATCAATATTCGGTTGGCTGATTCCATCGATAAACCCAAAAGGCTCAACATTGCCAATATCCAGGGTCGGTAATGTAGCCAAGATGTTAAAGGCTTTGTTGAAATTTTTACCTTCCACCTCTTTTCGCCATTCTTCAATGCTTACACCCTGTTTGGGATCAGCATAAAACAACAATAACACATGCGGTATGTTTTCTTTTTTACCTCCCCATTCCCAATATTGGGGCGCGTTCTTTTCTACATCGCCAATACGGCGAGAACGGCTTTCATCTCCCGACATTCCGAAAATAAATTCATCTGAAAATCTATTAAGATCAGAAAACCCCTTTAATACTGAATAAACCTCCATCTTATGTAAACCTTCATAAGTAAAGGCAACTTGTAATGCGGTCTTGGGTGGTTTCTCTGCTTTTACGGCGTTGCTGAACGATGTCGTCCTCAACCATTCTTTGGCTGCTACAGGATTTTTAATATTAAGTAATAGAAAACAGGTGTCAGTTAATTTCCCATAACCAAAACGGATTAACCCTTGTAGGTCTTCAAATTCAAAATCATTCTTATTGTTCATGGTCTCTACCTTAGCTAAATCAGGCTTAGCCATTCACGGATTTCCGCTTCATTGGCTTGACGGATTTCCACGCCTTTGCGGATGAGGGTGTTGCGCACCAAGTCGACAGCAGTCAAGCCAGGATAAGCCTTGTACCATACTTCGCTAGGCAGTTGGTGCCGCCGTTGGGTATATTTGAATTGCTGTTCCCGTTCAGCGCCTTCCTTGATCAGCCACCTTGTGGATGGGTAGCCGACTGCACAACCGAAGGTTATGTTCAAGCCCCAACCGACCTTATTGATGAAATCATCCATATAACTCTCATGGGTACCGTCGTAATTACTGGCAAAAAACGCCCGCCTGTCATTGTCCATGAACACCCAACGGGCGAAGTGGATAGTCCTGATACGGGTCAAAAATCCACGGTTATAGATATGCCTGGCAACCCAATCAGTTAGCAACAACAGGAATTCGAAAGTAAGACGGCGGAAAATGCCCGGTTTTACGTCGCCAAACACGTTGTATTGATTCGTTACATCCCAATCTTCTTGAACCGTAAGTGTTTCAATATGATTCGGGTCAGGACGTATATAAAGTTCCGGGTCGGTGCTCTCGCGAAAACGAAGATAAAGGAAGAAAAAAGGCGCGCCAAGCAGAAGCAAAGGTGAAAGCAATAACAGGATTAACGGCACCCCGATCAAATGCAGAAAATTGCAAATTCGCCAACACCAAGGCGTGGGCTTGGGAGGTGTCAAGGTAAGCCGACCTGCATGTTTTTCCAACTCGACATGCGCCAACAGCTTTTGCCGCAAAGCACGATGGTCGTTCTTGTCTTCTTTGCCGACGATTTCGTTTAAGTAATCGGACAAACAACGATGCAATGCCGCTTCTTCATGGACTTGCCGGACAGTCCGGCCTATCCAGTTAACATAACTGGCCTTGGGCTGGATATCATGGCTAAGCATCCAGGCCAGTAGGCCTTCGCTGTTTGCATCAGGATAGCCGACGCAGTATGAAAAAATCTTATCTAAGCCTGTGCCCGCCTTTTCCACCAATTCTGCCAGGAATGAATCCCTATCGCCGTCGCAGTCCCCGAGAAAGGCGAGCGTTGGTTGCCAAGGCCTTGGCGTCACGCCAAATTCCCGGATTTCCTCGGCGGTAAGTGCTTCGATAATGCTGAAACGGGCAAAATGCAGTCGGTCGAACTTACCGAAAGGGACAAGCTTATTGTCGGGGTCGGCATGGGCAATAACCTTATTCATGGAGGCCAACAACTTCCGCAAGCCCTCTAACTCGCCGTCACGGACAGTTGCACAAATCATGAAGTTTGATTGCGGTGTCATGGTCTTATCCTCATCCTGGAAACCAGCCCATAACCTTAGCCGACCTTTTCCACGGTCAAGGCAAAATCCAAGATGCGCTTTTTGCCCCACCACACTTTTCCAAGGTAAACGCCGGGTTCCACTTCACGGATTTCGTCACGGATCAACTTGGCAAAAAACGATGTTTTGGAGTAATCGATAACGATAGTATCCTTGTCATCGAGCCAACTTTTATCAAGATAGACCTTGGCAACAATAAATGTCAGGCTGAAAAAAGTGATTTTATTGATAAGTACCCCTGCTTTGCCACCTGGACAAAATAGGTCGAATACTTTTCCTTGCCAAACATAGAGCCCTACAAAAAAAGCAACAATCTTTGAAAACAAAGATCCCGCCAGAATTGCAGTACCGTGCATATTACCACTGGGAATTTTGCCGGGTTTGGCATTCCGGTAAATTTCGTCCAGTTCTTCCCTTGTCTTGCTTAACCAAGTGTTGACAGTTTCGTTCATGTTATTACTCCTTATTACGTAGTTCTGCGGCTTTGGCATAGACCATCCGGCGGACCAAATTCATCCTGCCGAGTGGTTCGTGGGCTGCGAGACATTGCCAGGGATTGAAACTGCAACGCTCGCCGTTTGCTAATGTTTCAGGGTTATCGATATCTTGATCCTCAATCTTGACCGTTGCCACGGGAATGAACGGCGAAACCGCTTCGTCCCAGATAACGGAAGCATCCTCGATCGGCATGGACTCCGGGTCGGCTTGTTTTTGCACGGCAAAGTGAAAACAGGCGGGCGCGTGTTGCAGGTGCGCTTTTATGGCGGCGCGCAGTTGGTTTTCACCAGCATTCACCGCCTCGGTGGTTTCATAATCCGAACAAGGTATAAGCGAATATTTGACGACCTGGTTCCCTAAGCGGAACGGGACTGTGCTCCAATACCGGATATCCAAGGGACTTAGGTGCTTTTTATGGGATTTAAGCACCATCGTCATCGATTTCAGGTGCGGATTGAAAGGGTTCAAAAAAAACCGCATCATATTCAGCTTGCCCTTCTTCCGTGCCCGGATAAACTCTAAAAAATCTTCGGGGGTTGCAACAAAAAGCGCGGGATGGCTGTTCAATATAAAATCCTGGAAACCCGGCTTGCCCCAAAGCGTCGGGCCTTCTACATTGGATAACCGGATGGATAAACCCCTTATGTCTTTTTTTGAATCATCCCTATTAGTGCCATTGGCAAATCGCAATTTTGCAGGATAACTGGTTGGTCGCGAAAATAGGCCTTGTTTCAATTCCTCGGGAATTTCATCATGGATGCGAAACTCTGCATCGACATAAGCAACGGTTTTCGGCTGATTGAACCGGGGGACAATATTATTTTCAGCCTCCGCCAAGGTAACGTCGGCTATAAGCTCGCCCATCTCGGCAACCAATTGGTCAATGGCGATTTCTTTTTTCATCGATATTGCCCCCCAGCCATATTTATATTTCAGCGAAAACTTTCGTCTGCTTCCGCCCCTGGTTTAGCTTTCCATTGTAATGAATAATATTCGCCGGGATCCCTGGCCCAAGGATCAAATACATTCCTGACATCGGCCAGTTGTCCAGACAATTCCGGCATGGTGCGTAACATAATCCTTTTTAATGGCGACACTTCAACCTTGTGTTCATTGTACAAACCCGGTTCCATTTGCTTAGGGCCAGGGCCATTATTCGTGACCCATTGGTGCCCGAATGTGGAATAAAACTCTGGGCGGAAACTTGAAGTAAAGAAACGGTCGCTGAACAAGCGGCGCGATGCATTCAGGATGAACACATGGAACTGGGTCTCTGAAATAGCAAACCCATGCGGGCGGGTAAACTCCGACAACCAGCCAACCACTGTATCGACGTCCTCGATGTTATCGACCATGCTGCCGTCAGGATGGCCGAGACAGTCGTTGATTTGCGAACCGTCGGCATTTAACTGCGCATCGGTGATTATTTTGCTGGCATCGCATTTGTGCTGGCCATAGACTTCGCGCAAGATACCTATCAAACGTTCCTGTTCCTTACGTTCAGCGCTGTCCGGTGCTAGGCGCTTATCGATAAAATCGTCAAAACTGGTCAGTTGCGTCAACCCGTATTGCCGCCTGAATTCATTGAACCTAGGAACACCGTGTTCCCGGTCGCGGATCAGGTCTAAAGCCGCGACGTCAATTTTATCGGTAGCGCTTTGCATCCTAGGCAAGTCTAAATTTTGCAGGAACTGGGCATGGTTTTGCAAAGTCAGCAAGCCAAGACGTTGCTTGCCCATGCTTAACGCCCAATTGCTTAAACCGCCGTCCGCCATTGCTTTTGTGGCTTTGCCGCGAAACGTGCTGACTACCGGCACTTTTTTAGTGACGGCATTGGGGGTTTTTAATTCCCTGAACTCAAGCAGGTCGGGTATCAAAGGATGCAGCCGGTAGACAGTGGGGAATTCTTCCGGAAAGTTAAACGGCGAGCCAAAATGGTTGACGCCGCCATTGACATGTTCCGGATTGCGTAAATTCCAAATATCTTTCTTGTCGATTGCATCGCGGACGACCCCTGGGCGGTCTTCATAACGATGGCTGCCCAAGCCAAAGATGCCTGCGCCGGCGGCAAACGCGGAATAAAACTCATTGGCCTTTTTTGGATCCTGTGACTTCGCCAAATGGTTGACAACAATTTTCTGCAACACCTTGGATACAGGGTTGTCCTTATCGACCAAGCCGTTCCAATTGGCATTCATGCCCAAGTGCATCGGTTCGTCATACAACAATTGCGTAGTCCACTCGATGGTGTGAATCTTCGCGATTTCAGCGGCTACCACCAAACGGGCGATTTGGAATAATTCTTCATCGCTGACTTTGCTGTATGGGATGGCTTGATCGGGCTTTGCCGGATTACGCAAACCCGAATCGGCTTGGGGTGTTGCGGCGGCTTGCGCCCTGAAAGCATCCACAAATTGGTTATGCTCACGGACAAACAGGTTGTGGTAGAAACTCATGCCCACCGTCCAATTATCCGGAAAGGCAGCGGCTTCCTGGCCAGCCCAGTGGGGGTGGATTGGGTCGGGGACACACCCTTTTTTGGCTTTTTCACATTCGTTGAAAACCGGCAAGTAACCCAATTTTTCGCTGGCTCCGGTATGGTTACCGCGTGCAACCATCAATAACTTAGCCTTATCTTTGGGGTCGCGTTTTACCCGTTTTGCTGAGGTATCATCATAGCCATAGATTTGGGATGCATCCCACCACGCAGTTACCGTGTTATTTGTCGTTTTATGCGCCCTCGACAAATAGCTTTTGCCGTCATGCTCAAAAGTAGGCGCGGGCTCATGTTGGGCAACATAAGTAACATCGGCCTTATCGCCCGGCCTGCAACCTAGCTGTTCGGCTTGTGGGCTGTTGCAACCCACAGACATCCTGGCATCTGCATTATGGCCTTCACGCAGGTGCGAGAACCAGTCATGGGTCATAAATTGAATCCAGTAAGCAGCCAATACATTGAAAAAAGGTGCTTTTTTGTAATCGCAATGGGCGTTGCTAGAATTATCTGGCAACCCTTGGCCGAAGTTGCATGCGCCCGGGTTAGATTGCGCGCGGGTGAACAACTTACGGGAGATAAGTTGGGGATCCGGTTTAAGCAGATCCAACCGGTCGCCATGACGGTTTTTAGCCAATTCATTTTTGCCCAGGTCGGGGAAAGTCGATTCAAAACGCACATTGCGTGCAAACAATTGGTTGGTCGAACCCATGGCCGGATTGTAAATATCATTACAAATACCGGTTAAATTGCGGTATCGGATTAAACTACCTTTACAAAGCTGCATACCGTCGCTGCTTGTCACTTGCTGGTAATCTGGATGGGTTGGGGGCAAACGCATGGCTTCCCAGGTTTTGAGCACAGGACCTGGTGTGTCACCCTCACCTTTTACATATTGTTCATAGGTTTTATTGTCGTTAAGGTTGAACTTAATCAATTCCATCCGTTGGTATTCTAAATCAATCAACGCGCCATCCACGCCGCGCCCATTGGGTTTCAAATGCTTCCCCAATTCGGTTATGGCTCCCAAACCATCGGCTTTACTGCTGGCATCGCCTGCACCCCAATAGTTAGGCCAATCGAGCCACACAGAATCTCGTCTGGCCACCGCCTTTTCACCGCCACGACAATTGGCGGTGTCTTCTTGCACCTTACCTAAAAAGCGCTCAGTCTGCTTGCCTGCGATAGGCCGCAAACCCTCCGCCGCCACCCTCGCACAGGCCCTATCCGAACTTATCCTTTCTTTAATGTCAGTGCTAGAGCAGGCTGTAAGCCACAGCACCACAGGAACGAACAACAAATAGCGATAACTTATCATCTTCTTGACTCCTATGTTCAGGCGCGGATTTTATTCTTGAGGCAACGCCTTAATAAATTTTCCGTTCTTTGTCAGATTGCAGTAAAAAATCAGTTTCTGCCGACAATTTATATCAGATTTTTCTACAAAAATAGGTAAAAATACCCAAACTGCTTGGTTTATCCCGGCCAGAAAACCAGATGGATTTGATGTTGCCGTGCAGTTTCTGACGCAACCTTAGGAAGTAATCTAACTTCCAAGGCCGGATTTAAGGGATTTTGGATAGGGGGTGGAGCAAGTATAACTGGCATGATTCGTTCTCCTTTTTATTATCATTTTTTTAACGCGGACAATTTAGATAAGCGTAAAAATAAAACTAAATCAGCGTAATAACTGATTAGCAAGGCATTTACAGCTTACCAAAAAAAACACGTCAAACTCTAAGAACTACTAGGTTTTACTTTACTACTTTAACAGCATAAAGACAATTCAAACTTTGATTAGTTTAAAGTATAAGCGGGGCTTAGCACCTGATCATTGACTGATAAAGTGCTGGGACTATCTGGGTTGGCTATCCTTGAAGGGGAACCCTTGTCTATTTATTGATTGAACACACAGCTCGGCATCACTGCTACTTAGGCTATCTATGCAAACAGCTAACATCAGGCTTAGTGGCACCGGCAGGGCAACTTCCTATTTCAAGATAGCAACCTTAACATCGCTTAGGTTGATATCTTTATTTTTTGAGGCGTTTCCTGGTTGGCTTACCCGTAACCACAACAACCTTTTTAGCCCCTGATTTCTTAAGCACCAAGTCAAAATCTATCTTTTTATCATCAAGGCTAACGCGCGCCACTTTGACCATGACGTTATCACCGATACGGAACTTGCTGCCCGTCCGTTCACCTTTTAACTGGTGGCTGGTGGGGTCGAAGTGGTAATAGTCCTGACCCAGGTTGCTGATATGCACGAGGCCTTCAACATAAATTTCGGCGAGTTCGACAAAAAAACCGAACGAGGTAACCGCTGAAATAATGCCGGGAAACACATCGCCGATTTTATCCATCATGTATTCGCATTTGAGCCAACTGACCACATCACGGGTCGCATCGTCGGCCCGGCGTTCATTGGCGGAACAGAGTTCGCCCATCGTTATCATATCGGGAAAACCGTAGATAAATGTTTCCGGTTTATGGCCTTGTAGGCAATGCCTGATGGCTCGGTGCACCAGTAAATCTGGGTAACGCCTGATTGGCGATGTGAAATGGGCGTAAGCATCCAACGCCAAGCCGAAATGGCCTTTCAACTCCGGGCTGTAGACAGCCTGCGACATGGAACGCAGCAACACCGTCTGTATCAAATGGTTATCCTGCCTGTCTTTTATCGATCCGATCAAATACATATAATCAAGCGGCGTCGGTTTATCGCCTCCGCCAAGCTTTAACCCTAGCTCGCCCAGGAATGTTTTCAGGCTCAATAACTTATCGGCACTGGGGCCTTCATGCACCCGTAGCAGTTTCGGCATTTTTTTTGAATTCAGGAATTTCGCCGCCGCCATGTTGGCGGTAATCATGAATTCTTCGATCAAACGGTGGGCATCGTTGCGTACAGTCGGGATAATTTTTTCAATTTTACGGTCAGCACCGAAAATGATCCGGGTTTCCTGGGTGTCGAAATCCATTGCGCCCCGTTGCTCGCGGCTGATACGCATGACTTTATATAAGTCATAAAGCTGCTTGAGGTGGGGCAACAACGTTTTATATTTGGCGCTAAGCGCTTTATCGCCATCAACCAATATTTTTGCGGCTTCCGTATAAGTCATCCGTGCATGGGAGCGCATTACCCCTTCAAAAAAGCGGGACCGGGTGACTTTACCTTCCTGGTCGATAAACAATTCGCAAACCATGCACAAACGGTCGACATCCGGATTCAATGAACACAAACCATTCGACAGGATTTCCGGCAGCATTGGGATGACTTGCTCGGGGAAATACACGGAAGTGCTCCGTTTTTGCGCTTCTTTATCCAAGGCTGTATTGGCCTTGACGTAATGCGAGACATCGGCAATCGCAACCAGCAGTTTCCAACCTTTGGGGGTTTTCTGGCAATACACCGCATCGTCGAAATCGCGGGCGTCTTCGCCGTCAATCGTAACGAGTGGCGTTAGCCGCAAATCGGTACGGCCTTCTTTTGCGGATTCCGGCACTTCGGACGTCAATGGCTTGATTTCTTCCAGCAATTCATCCGGCCATTGGTACGGCAATTCATGGGATCGGATCGCCATCTCGATTTCCATGCCCGGCGCGAGGTGATCGCCCAAAACTTCGATAATGCGGCCGATAGGCTGGCGCTGTTTGGTCGGTTGTTCGATAATTTCAGCGACGACGATTTGCCCTTGTTTGGCCTTACCGGCCCCGCCTTTTTGGATCAATACCGTTTGGGCGATATTCTTCTGGTCTGGAACGACATAAGTAAAGCCGTCTTCCTTATACAAACGGCCGACGATCTGATGGGTATTCCGTTCCAGGATCTCGACAACCGCCGCTTCCCTTCGGCCTTTTCGGTCTATCCCGACGATGCGGACCATCGCCCTGTCGTTGTGCAGGAGGGGATTCATCTCGCGGGGCGTCAGGAACAAATCGTCGGAGCCGTCATCCGGTTTGATAAAACCAAAGCCATCGGCATGGCCGATCACGCGGCCTACAATCAAATCCTTGTTATTGACCAGGCAATATTGTTGGGAGCGATTAAACAATAATTGCCCATCGCGTTCCATCGCCCGCAGTCGGCGGCGCAAGGCTTCAAGCTGGTCTTCTTCGGTAATTGAGAAAGCTTCGGCGATTTCCGCCCTTCGCAACGGTTTTCCGGAGTGTCCGAGCAATTGCAGGATATGTTCGCGACTAGCGATAGGTTGTTCGTATTTTTCAGCTTCGCGCTGAAGGTATGGGTCTTTTTTTATGCTGAAAGCAGCGTCTTTTTTGGACTTTGATGTCATGTTTTTACCGGACTGGAGGGATTTCTAATCATTTTGCCTGCTGATGCTGTAAAAGTCCCATGGGAGAAATTAAACCTTTAAGCGCAATGTTGTAACTTCATTGAAACCCAAAGTTAAATAATTATAAGGTTATAAGTATTTTTGCTTTGGTAAAATTTTGCAGCGCTGGGCAGCGTATCGATTTTTTCGCCGCTATTTTCTTTTCATATTTTGCAAAATACCGGCTTCTATGCGCAATATACATCAGTACGGGCCATGACGTTTAATTAGATGTCATTTTTGCAGAAAATGCCCGATTTTTGCCGTGGTTGGCCTAAGTTTTTATCTGATTGACAAAATTGGGCATGCCGAGTATATTGCCGCCCTCACTTCGCTTTTAGCGACTCCAGCCGAGGTGGTGAAATTGGTAGACACGCTAGCTTCAGGTGCTAGTGGGCGAAAGCCCGTGAAGGTTCAAGTCCTTTCCTCGGCACCAGCAGTGGTTATAACTACTGATAAACAGTTTCATCTGTCAGCCGTTGTAAATAACGGAAACTTAAGCCAGTTATCTTGCCCGCCCGCTTTTATTTACGTCCTTCTTGGCGATTTGTCGGCCATTCCCCGATAACCCGGTATTCAACACCGTTTGGAGTTGAACAGGATTCGACCAAACAGAAAGACTCCGAATGCCAAATTATGGGGGGAAACTCGAGTACTTTTAGTTTTTTTGCCTTTTTTATCAGCGTAATGTGGGGGTTATAAGGGCGTTCATCGATAAGGATTTCCAATTTTTTTACCGGCATTGATAAATCTTCAACCAAAGTTGCCAACCCTACGCTAAGGCCAGTTGTGGTCAAGCAGATAATACCCGGCTTTTTCCAGAAGCTGAGTCGATCAAAAGTCAGGGTTATCCTAGGTACATGAATATCAACCAGGGCTTGTTTTAAGTGCGTTTCCTTTTCCAAATCGAGATTGCCCAAAAATATCAGTGTGATATGGATATTCGAGGGTTTCACTGGGCTGACTTTTTCTGTTTGGATCGCGGTTGCAATTTTTGCGCATTGCTGCCGCGACTTATCGTCCGGCCAAAGTGCTAAGAACAAACGTTTCATATTTTCTTCAACAGGCTTGGTAAATTGCCCAGCAATCCTTATTTTCAGGGGCTTGAACCCAACAACATCCTTATTAAACCTTAAAATTGCTTACATTTTCAGATAATTGCTTCGACTGCTTCGGCCAACAGCCTGTCAAGTTTTATGCAGGCTGTCGGGTGGCTGATGCTGTCTGTGCTCCAAATGGCCTTTACCCCGGATTGCAGGATAAAGGGTTCTGCATCTTCGCAAAACAAGGGATGGGTAACGACGGCGTAGATGTCTTTGCAACCCGCGGCTGTTAAAAGTTTGGCGGCCTTACCTAAAGTCCTGCCGGTGCTGGCCATGTCGTCGATAATGACGACATTTCGGTTACGGTATTCGTGTTCCGGTAAAGTAATATCGACTTTTTTATCCCCAAACCTTTCTTTGTGGGCGATGCAATAGTCGAAACCACTGGCCTTGGCTATCTTGGCAACCCATTGTTCGGATTCACTGTCAGGGCCTAACAGCAAGGCATAGTCCAGTTTTTGCTTTAGGAAACGTCCAATTTCATTTGCGGCGGTAAGGCTGATGGCGTTTTTTATCGGAATGGCTTGATCCAGCGTCGAAATGCGATGCAAATGGGGATCGACGGTGATGACGTCATCAAACAATTCCGCCAGCATGTTACCGATGATCCGCTGGCTGACTGCTTCCCCTGGCTGGTTTGCGATATCCTGGCGCATATAACACAGATAAGGCGCGACCAGGGTCAGGCGTTTGGCGCCGAGTTCCCTTGCGGTTTTGGCGCACAACAATAGCTCGATCAATTTGTCGTTAGGCTGGTTGAGGCTGCGGCAAACAATGACGTGCCCATCCAGCGACGGCGGCAACCGAAGGAAACTTTCTCCGTCAGGAAAATGGTGCAAAACGATTTCAACCATTGCAATCTCCAGGCAGGAAGCAATCCGCTGACCCTGGTTTATGTAATCGGGAAAGGCAAACACTACCATGAGGCTATCCTATTCCGGCTACAGGTCGACCAACGCGGTAAGGATCTGTGATTCATTCCCGATGGTATAACCATTATTGTGCCCAGCCAGTTGTTTTGCAAAGGAAAAATCGGCTGGAAATTCGGCATGGATGAGGTACAGGGGTTCGCCTTTTTTTACCGGATTGCCAAGCTTTTTCAACAAATCGACACCGGCCTTTTTCATCATGGGCGCTCCGGCAAGACGGGCAATTTTGGCCATTTGGAAGTTATCTATCGAAGTGACTACCCCGTCACTTTGGGCATACACTTCTTCACACAGTTTACTTGGATTAAGGTCTATTTCTTTTGCGCCTTGCGCTTGGATCAGTGTCTTCATTTTTGCCAGGGCGCGTCCCGATTCGAGTATGTCCCGGGCAATCGCGTAACCTTGGCCTCCGCGCACATCGGGGTCGAACTCAATGATCCTACCGGCGAGTTGCAAGGATTTCTGGCGCAAATCGGTCGGCGCCTCGGGGTCGTTCTGCAATACTTTCATCACATCTCTGGCCTCCAATACCGGGCCGATGCCAAAGCCGACAGGCTGGCGGCCATCGGTTATCATCACTTCCAAATGAATATTGAGCCTATCGCCAACGAATTCAAATAACTTACGTAGCGCCAAAGCCTGGCGCATTTGCCGTACTTTTGCCGTAGGGCCTATTGGGATATCTATTATCAAATGCGTGGATCCGGCGGCCAGTTTCTTGGAAAGGATGGAGGCGACCATTTGCCCCTGGGAATCAATCCCCAATGGCCGTTCCACTGAAATTAACATATCATCGACAGGCGCCAACTTGGCAGTCCCGCCCCAAGCCAGACAACCGCGTTCCTGGCGGACGATGTCATGTAATTGGCTCGGCGTCAGGTTAACCTCTGCCAACACTTCCATCGTATCGGCAGTACCGGCAGGGGAAGTAATGGCGCGGCTGGAAGTTTTCGGTATTAACATGCCGTGCGCGGCAACGATAGGCACTACCAGCATAGAGGTGCGATTACCGGGAATGCCGCCGATACAGTGTTTATCCGCTACCAAGGTTTCGTGCCAATCCATGTTATCGCCGGATTGCAACATGGCGCGCGTAAGGTAAAGCAGCTCATCACGGTCAAGGTTGTTTTGGCCGGTGGCAACCAGGAATGCCGCCATCTCCATTTTTGAATAACGGGAATCGACGATATCGGTGGCAATATTGGTAAAATCATCTTGGTCAAGGCGTTCACCGTTTATTTTACGGCGCACGGCATCCATCGATTTGGGCGGTTCGGCATGGTTAACCGTCACTAGGCCGCCCTCTATGACATTCAATTGTGCAAAAGCTTGCTCGGACAGGCCTAATTCACCCGGCTGCACGATACAGGTATCATCCACGACATTAAGCACGGCCAATACTTTCGAGCCGTTCGCAGCAACCTGGATTTTTGACAACGCCTGAAATCCCTCAGCACGATAAATACCGCATTCCCGATGCAGATAAGCGACGTTCTCATGGTAAGTATCAATCGCAACACGGCGTATTTGTAAAGTGTCGTTGCCCATTTCCTAAACTGTCCAAAATATAATCGTAGATGATAATGTAGTTTGGGCAGCATTATGTCAACAACCCTGCTTCAAGGGGGGTAGTTTTAGCTGAAACAAAAAGTGCGTAAAACAGAATTTACTGCTTGCCTATGAAGTTGGGAGAATTTGCGCCAAGTGTTTTGTCCTTAGGCGCACTAAAATTGTTATCATAAACCATCAATACACTCAATATGGATCACGAATGCCAGCCCTAACCTTTTTTGGCGCTACCGGCCAAGTCACCGGCTCTTGTTATTTGCTGGAAACAGATAACCACCGCATTTTGCTCGACTGCGGCTTGTTTCAAGGCTCTAAGGAAACAGAAAAACAGAATGAAGCCGATTTTCCTTTCGATCCAGCCAGCATTGATGCCGTTATCCTGTCCCATACCCATATCGACCATTGCGGCCGCCTTCCTAAGTTAGTTAAGGATGGTTTCAAGGGTAACGTGTACCTTACCAGTGCCTGCTACCCTTTGCTGGACCTGATGTTAAGGGATGCCGTCCACCTGCAAATAAAGGATACGGAATGGGAAAACCGCCGCAGGGAAAGGGCTGGAAAGGATTTGCTTATGCCATTGTACGGCATTGAAGATGTCGAAACTTTGCTTACGCTCAGGAAACCGATTGCTTATGGCGAAAAAATACACATTTTGCCTGGTATTGAAGTCACTTTTCATGAAGCGGGGCATATCCTCGGTTCGTCGATAGTCGAACTGTCCATTAAGGATCAGGATAAAACCAAAACCTTGGTTTTTTCGGGCGATTTGGGCAATTCGAAATCGCCATTGCTGCGTGACCCGAAAATTATCACGAAAGCCGACGTCTTGCTGTTGGAATCCACTTATGGCGACAGGGACCATAAACCATTGGAAAGCACCCTGGTTGAACTTAAGGAAACCTTGGTCGAAGCTGCTGCAACGGCTGGCAATGTCATCATTCCTGCATTTGCTGTTGGCCGTACGCAAGACCTAATCTACTGGTTGGGTAGATTACAACGGCAAGGTAACTTGCCGCAAAATAAGATTTTTTTGGACAGCCCGATGGCTATCAGCGCCAGTAAAATCTATGCCGAACATAGCCATTTGTTCAATAGCGACGACCCTGAATTTATCAAGGCTGCCCCAAAAGGCTGGCAGCACTGGCTAGAAGGCCTGGTTTATTCGGAAACAGCGGAGCAATCCATGGCGATCAACCGGATTGCCGGCGGGGCAATCATTATTGCCGGTAGCGGTATGTGCAATGGCGGGCGTATCCGTCACCACCTTAAATATAATCTCTGGCGGCGCAATGCCCATGTCATCATTACCGGGTATCAGGTAGAAGGCACGTTAGGCAGGATCTTGGTTGAAGGGAAACGGAAATTCTTGAAAATATTGGGTTCTGAAGTCAATGTCGCTGCCAAAATTCACACGCTAGGCGCATTAAGCGCCCACGCAGACCAAAGCCAGTTATTGTCTTGGGCTAGCCACTTTACGCAGCCTAAGCCTAGATTATTTCTGGTCCATGGCGAAAAATCCGCAGCCCTTTCCTTGCAAACCTGTTTTAAACGTATGGATTGGCAGGCAGCGATCCCAGCTATTGGGGAAAGGATCGTTTTTTAAAGGCAGTAAAGTTTCGCCAATAATTGATTTAGATCAATCAATACCGCAAATCGATGCTTGCAAATTAACCGTTATCGCCCTATTTTGATCCTAAATTAAACCTTGAACCCGTAAGTGGAAATTTCATGTCTTTCATAACAAAAAATATAGAAAAATTACAAAACTTCTACGAAATTCAGGTCGCAAGGCTTCAAGCTAATGAGCATTTCATTGACTTGATGGCATTACCGCCCTTACAGCGGTGGTTGAGCATAACGGGATTATTTCTGCTTTCGCAAGCAGTTATCTTCGGCGTCTTATATCTATTGTTCGGGAAACTTGTCGTTATTGGCTTTATCGCCAGTATCCTGGCAGGATTAGCGACGGGTTTGGGGGCTTTACCCGTCCTTTTTTTTAAGGACATTTCTGATAAGCTCTTTAGCAGTTTACTAGGCGGAGCAGCAGGAGTAATGCTGGCTGCAACTGCATTCTCTCTGTTAGTACCAGGGATTGCTGTTGGCAATGCGCTTTGGCCAGGTGCAGGGATTTATGTTGTCTCGATGGGTATGCTGTTTGGGGCATTTTTTCTGCATTATGCAGACCATCAACTCCCGCATCCACATTTTGATGCAGTCGTCGATACCCACTTAAATTCCTTAAGAAAAATTTGGCTTTTTGTCATTGCCATCACGATCCATAATTTTCCGGAAGGCATGTCGGTCGGGGTCAGCTTCGGGGCCGGCGACATGAAAAACGGGTTAGTATTGGCCATTGCTATCGCCATGCAAAATATTCCCGAAGGCTTGGCCGTTGCACTGCCTTTAGTCAGTTTGGGTTACAACCGTTGGCGGGCGATA
The DNA here is from genome assembly GCA_964435245.1 of uncultured Methylomagnum sp. Lineage (GTDB taxonomy): Bacteria > Pseudomonadota > Gammaproteobacteria > Methylococcales > Methylomonadaceae > Methyloglobulus. Next base: position 38,432 of record CAYSYU010000002.1, on the reverse strand, counting down.
GGGATTGCTACGGCGACAGGATTGGTGGAACCTGTCGGCGGCCTGCTGGGCATCACAATGGTTACCTTGTTCCAATCAGTATTGCCCATTGCGATGGGATTTGCAGCCGGGGCAATGTTGTTTGTTATCAGTGAAGAAATCATTCCGGAAACACATTCAAAAGGACGCTCGCGTTATGCAACTTATTCCTTAATGGTTGGCTTCATCGTCATGATGATTGTTGATAATGCGCTTAGTTGATGTTTATATTGGGAAATATTAAGCCACTAGTTGTTCCTGAATGGATAAACTCCAAGCTTACCTAGAGGCCGTTATCGATCCAATCACGGAAATTTGGTCGTCTTCCCAAATTGCCAGCCAATTTATCCTGTTTATTTCAAACAGTCCGCTGACTGATGCCCTACCAATCATAACGGCCTCGGCAACCAGCTTTGCCTTGATCCTGGCTGCTGAAATGGGCGATAAAAGCCAATTGGTCTGTATGGCACTGGCGGCAAAACACCGCCCAGTCCCCGTTGTGATGGGTGCATTCGCCGCCTTTGCGTTGTTAAATGCTTTGGCGGTAGGTTTCGGTAAGGCGATCGCCAACTGGTTGCCAGAATACGTCATTGCGGCAACAGTCGCTTTGTTGTTTATGGTATTCGGCATCCAGGCGTTACGGACACCTATTGAAGAACCGCACGAGGAATTTAAAGAAAAAAGCGGGCACGGGATTTTTTTTACCACCTTTTTGCTGATTACCTTTGCTGAATTCGGCGATAAAACCCAGCTTGCCGTTGTTGCCTTAAGCAGCACAAGCAACCCGGTTGGCGTATGGCTGGGTTCAACCATGGCATTAGGGACAACTTCTGCGTTGGGTGTTTTGGCAGGACGGAAACTCCTTCAAAGAATACCGCTAGAGCTATTGCATAAAATCGGCGGTATTATCTTCTTAATGCTATCGGGAGTTGCTGTGTATAAAGCTTATCAGAGCTTTTATGAGAATGGCGGCGCAGCTAAATTGGCTAATTTATTCCAGTGGCTTAATCGGTAAGTGCCTGAATGCGGCCTGACAGGTACAGAAATAAATTTCGGACTCAACTTGCACGGTAAAAAATTCACTAATTGGACAGCCCAAGCCTGTCGCCAAGGAACAGTAACCTGATTATTTAAGTGGTTGCCCAACCTTGCAAAGCTGACATTCGTTAGGCACACTAGGAAAAAGTCGGTCGACCGAATGCCAGGACGAAGCCGACCGGGAAGCGAAACCTAACCAGTCGGCTTAAGGGTCGGTTTATGTATTATTTGCGCTTTCTTATTCCGGTCATACCCAAGATAACAGAACCGAAAAGCACAAAAGCGCCGGGGACAGGGACTGGTGCTAAATCAGAAACCAGTAATGTGCCATTCAAGGCTTCGCCTGAAGAACCGCTAACTTCGCCAAGGTACAGATAAAGATTTTCCGTTTGCACTGCATTCTTTAAGTTAAAGGTGATTGAACCACCATCCCCTAAGGTAACTGAACCTGTACTAAAAAAAATGGCGTCAAACGAATTTAATGTTGCAAAAGCCGGGTCAACAGCAAGGCCTGATGCATCCGTTCCGTGCAACTTAGGGTCTTGCGGCGCCCTTTGTGTTCCAGGAGAAAAAATGGTGCCGGTCGGGTTGAAATCAAACTCATCGATGCTGGCCGCACTATTGGCTTCGGAAGCGGACGTGGCGTACACATTTGAAAGTTTGATCGCATCCAAGTCAAAGCCGGAATATTGCCCATTCGAGCCGCCTACCTTTGAATTGCTGTCAATTAGCGTTACTGATGTCACCTCATTAAACCCAATTCCTGTCAAATCTGCCCGGAAGATCGCGGTACCTTGGGCTACTGATCCGCTAAGCCTTGTAAAGCTAACTCCAACTGTGGAAGCCTCTGAAATCGAACATACCCCAAGAAATAAACCCAGTCCCCAAACAACTTTATGTTTGGAAATTAAAATTTTCATAGTAAACCCCGTTGATTAAAAATTGACAGTAAAAAACAAGCTCTCAGAGCGTTACGTTTAATAGCGTTTGACACAAAGTATGCGCTTAGGCGCCTCCCGTATGATGGATGGGCTAGGCATGAAACTTTGCCTTTTTTAAAGGAAACCTTAGTTGCATTAATCGAAAAACAACCATCCACTCAACAAATATAGGTTAGATTTTTGGATTTTGCAGGAATCTAATGAGCAACATTACTGATTATTTGTTAACCATTAACATCCGGCAATAAGCCGTCAGCTTCAATCGGCTACCCTGAATGGCGGGGTATTGGAAGTTAAGCCACCTTTTATTTAATTCAGGTGAAAGCGTTGGCTATAGGGTTGCCGGGACGTTAACTAATTTTATAAACCATCAATATTTCGGCATATCGCTGTTATTTTGTCCCGCAGCCATTGATGCGCCGGGTCTTTGTCACGCAAGGGATGCCAAATCATCACCAAATCGTAGGAGGGAAGCCCGATAGGGACTGGATATATTTCCAATGGCACGAACTTCGTAAACCGTTTAGCCAGTTTGTACGGTAAAGATAAAACCATGTCGGTTTGGGCAACGATTAACGGCGCAGAAAGGAAGTTGGGTACGATTAACTTAATCCGCCGCTCCAGTCCCATTTCCTGTAAATGTTGGTCGATGATTCCGGTCGCAGTGCCTTTCCAGGAAATAAGCATGTGCGGTACTGCCATGTAGTCTTCCAGCGAAGGCGCAGCGCAAATGATGGGATGGTTTTGCCTGACGACACAAACCATCTGGTCGTCAAATAAGGTTTGGCAATGAAGATGCGCGGGCGGATTCAAGACCGATCCAAAACCGAGCATCACGTCTAAGCTACCGTTTTCTAACTGCGTAACCGGAAACGAGGTTTCGCTGCGTTTAACATAAAGGTCAATGCTGGGCGCAAGCTGGTCAATAGCCCCAATGAGCGCGGGCATTAACAAATACTCCAGGTAATCATTGGCGGCAAGCACAAAACGCCTTTGGCTGGTCGCAGCTTCAAATTCTAACGGCGGTTGGATTAGCCGCTCGGTTTCAGCCAATAATGCCCTGACCGGGTCGACCAAGGCCAACGCCCGTACTGTCGGTTTCATGCCGGATGGCGTTTTTACCAACAACGGATCATCCAGATGTTGCCTTAGTTTTTGCAAGATGTGACTCATCGCCGATTGCGTGACAAACATCTGTTCCGCAGCGCGGGTAACATTCAATTCCCGCATCAACACATCAAATGCCAACAACAAGTTCAAATCGAAAGCTCTTAAGTTAGACATCACATTACCTTAGGGATTGGCCGATGCAAATAAACATAGCGATATGATATTGAATAATCAGGCTGGATTGACCATGAATTGTACCTATGGCCCCATGAAAATTAAACATTTAACAAAAGCCTGAGGACACACTACTGTATCACGCAAGCGCATTGGACAACCCAAAACATTCCCGACTTAAAGGTTAGTCGATTGAATTGGCAAAGCGCCTTTTTTAAACCTAAATGCCAAGGCATTTTCCGTTACTTCACTTGGAGAAATCGCTATGTCAGCTAATCTTTCAACCCGAACTTTTCAGCCCTATGCCGGGGAAAAGGCGCGGATCGCCCGCGCTTACGATTACCTTGTCCTGGTATTGGCACTATTTTTGTTTATCGGCTCCTTCCACCTGCATTTTGCGCTCACCGTCGGCGACTGGGATTTCTGGGTGGACTGGAAGGACAGGCAATGGTGGCCAGCGGTCACACCTATTATTGGCATTACCTTTCCAGCGGCAGTGCAAGCCGTATTGTGGACTAATTTCCGTCTGCCTTTAGGCGCCACCCTGTGTGTGGCGTGTTTGTCGATAGGCACCTGGATCGCCCGAATCTTCGCTTACCATTTATGGAATTATTTTCCCATCAACATGGTGCTGCCATCGACCATGTTGCCCAGTGCGCTGGTATTGGACGCTGTCTTGATGTTGAGCAACAGCCTGACGGTGACTGCGATTTTCGGCGGCTCTGCGTTTGCATTGCTGTTTTATCCCAGTAACTGGCCGATCTTCGGCATGTTCCATGTCCCTGTAGAAGCGGGCAATAGCCAGTTGACCGTGGCCGATATGTTCGGCTTCCAATACATCCGTACCGGGATGCCGGAATATCTTCGCATTATTGAGCGTGGGACGTTACGGACTTACGGCCAAGTTGCGGCGCCGCTCTCAGCATTCTTTTCTGCCTTAATTTGCACCCTGATGTATACCTTATGGTGGCATATCGGCAAGTGGTTTGCTACCACCCGTTACCTTAAAAGAATCTAAGGGAGGATATGACAATGAAATCTACTGCACAAAATCAAACTTACATTAGGCCTATGGCTTTTCGCATCCCCATTAAAAGTCAGCAGCAATTGGCATCGAACTGGCTGTTGTTTTTGGGGCTAATCCTTTCAATCTTTATGCTCACCTTACAGCCCGTCATGGCGCACGGGGAAAAAAACCTGGAGCCTTACGTCCGCATGCGCACTATCCAATGGTATGACGTGCAATGGGACAAGCAAAAGTTTAACGTCAACGATGAGGTCACGGTAACCGGAAAATTCCATGTGGCGGAGGATTGGCCCATCAGCGTACCCAAACCGGATGCGGCCTTCTTGAATATCTCAACCCCAGGCCCAGTCCTGATCCGCACCGAGCGTTACCTAAACGGCAAACCATACATGAACTCCGTTGCCTTACAACCGGGCGGCGACTATGACTTTAAAGTTGTCCTGAAAGGCCGTTTGCCGGGACATTACCATATCCATCCTTTCTTTAATTTGCGCGATGCGGGACAAGTGATGGGGCCGGGCGCATGGCTGGATATTGCTGGCAATGAAGCGGACTTTACCAATCACGTCCAAACCATTAACGGCGAGATGGTCAATATGGAAACGTATGGTTTGGGTAACGGCATTTTCTGGCACAGTTTCTGGGCGTTACTGGGAACCGCTTGGCTGCTCTGGTGGGTACGCCGCCCCCTATTCATTGCCCGTTACCGGATGCTGCAAGCGGGCTTGGAAAACGAATTGGTCACCCCATTGGACAGGAATATCGGCAAAGTCATATTAGTCGGTGTTCCGGTACTGGTGTTTGCGTTTTACACCATGACGGTCAATAAATACCCCAAAGCGATTCCCTTACAAGCCTCGCTAGACCAAATCCTGCCGCTGTCCGCCAAGGTCAATGCCGGGGTAGTCGATGTTGAAACCTTACGCGCTGAATACCGGATACCGGAGAGGGCGATGAAATTAAGCTTAAAAATTAAAAATGGCAGTGACAAACCAATACAACTTGGCGAGTTTGCCACCGGTAGTGTCCGTTTCCTTAACAAAGCCGTCCCCGTACCGGAACAAAGCAATGCTGAAAGTGTGGTCGCAGCAGAGGGTTTGAGCCTGGACAATCCAGCACCGATTCAACCCGGCGAACAACGCACGGTGTTAATGACCGCTGCCGATGCCTTATGGGAGTCAGAACGCCTGGATGGCCTGATTAACGATGCCGACAGCCGGATTGGCGGCCTGGTGTTTTTCTTCGACCCCGAAGGTGAACGCTATGTTTCCAGCATCACGGCTGCTGTCATCCCACAATTCAATTAACTTACAATTTAAGAGGAAGCACTCATGGCTACAACAACCGAACAAGTCAAAGTTATGACTAATCAAAAACAAATGCCGCCTTGGTATTTGAAGGATTTATACCGCTACCTGTCGGCATTCGGTATATTGACTGCGATCTACATGGGATTCCGCATTTATCAAGGTGCTTTTGCTGTCTCTACCGGACTGGATTCCACTGAACCCGCTTTTGATGTCTACTGGATGCGGCTTTTTAATTTTAATGTGACCTTTGTTACGCTCTTTGCTGGCCTGTCATGGGGATGGCTATGGTTTACCCGGGACAAGAACCTGGACAAGCTCGAACCGAAAGAGGAAATACGCCGCTACTTAACCTTGACCATGTGGATCAGCGTCTACACCTTTGCCGTGTACTGGGCAGGCAGTTATTTTGCCGAGCAGGATAACTCCTGGCATCAAGTCGCCATCCGCGATACACCGTTTACGGCAAACCACATCATCGAGTTTTATTTTAACTTCCCGATGTATATCATCCTGGGCGGTTGCGCATGGTTGTACGCCAGGACGCGTTTGCCGCTCTACGCCAAAGGGATTTCGTTGCCATTAACCTTGGCGGTAGTTGGCCCTTTCATGATCCTGGTCAGCGTCGGCTTCAATGAATGGGGACATACCTTTTGGTTTAGGGAGGAATTTTTCGCCGCACCGATCCATTATGGCTTTGTGATCGGGGTTTGGTTTGCCCACGGCGTAGGCGGTATATTGCTACAAGGTGTCACCCGCTTGACTGAGTTGCTGGATGGCTTAGAAGAAGCGGCATAAGATGACGGATTGAGCCGTTTTCTAACCAGGGCAGGCTTTATGCCTGCCCTTTAGTGAATTTAGGGATGTTTTAAAAACTTTACACCGCCGAAAGCGTCATCCTTACGCCTTAATCGGGGCAACTCAATAACCCAGGTTTATTAGCCGTTGCAAGGAGCATAAAAGAGATGACAACCATTAACCGCTCGGGGATCCACTATGCTTGGGTTATCCTCGCTGTTACCTTCGCTTGCCTCTTCGTCGCTTCCGCACTTCGTTCTATCCCCGGCATCATCATGTTGTCCCTGGAGCATGAATTTCATTGGGACAGGGAAACCATCAGCGGTGCGGTTTCGGTCAACCTGTTTTTGTTCGGGCTGGCAGGGCCGTTCCTGGGTCGGTTGATGGATGTGTATGGCGTAAAAGCCATAACTACTACTATGATTGTCCTGGTGACGTTGGGTGCAGGCGGCAGTGTCCTGATGCAACAACCTTGGCAATTGTACCTACTTTGGGGTGTCGTTATCGGTGCTGGTTCGGGCGGAACTTCCATGATTATGGGTTCTTCGGTCGTTAACCGCTGGTTCCACAAGCGCCGTGGGCTGGCGTTGGGGATATTGGGCGCGGCGTTTTCGTCCGGGCAATTAATATTCACACCACTCCTCATGAAGCTGAACATCGATGAAGGTTGGCGCACTTCAACATTGTTTATTGTGGTGCTGTTGGGTGTGGTGGTATTGCCCTTGGTGCTGTGGCTAATGACCGATAATCCCGGTTTAAAGGGGATGCGGCCTTATGGCGCAAACGGGCATACAGACACAAACCTGCACCCCGACCAAAACCCGATGCGTAAAGCAATGGCTAACCCGCAATTCTGGTTATTGGCCTTCAGCTTTGGCATCTGCGGCCTGACCACGTCGGGGTTATTCCAGACCCATTTAATCACTCATGGCATCGAACATGGCTTCCCCGAAATGACAATGGCGGTGTCATTGGGGTTGATGGGGGCAACGGATGTCTTTGGCACCATTTTGTCCGGCTGGCTCTGCGACCGCTTCGGCAAACGCTGGCCGCTGGCGGTTTATTACCTGCTTCGGGGAGCAACCTTGCTGCTGTTGCCTTATGTCGAGTCGACCGGGCAACTGATGGCATTTTCTGTCGTGTATGGGCTGAACTGGCTATCCACCATCCCGGCCACATCTGCGCTCACCGCCGACTTGTTCGGCAAACAGAATGTCGGGGTCGTATTCGGATGGATTTGCTTTGCCCACCAAGTCGGCGCGGCGATAGCATCTTACGGCGCAGGTTATTTACATCAATTAGCTGGGAATTATACCCTAGCCTTTATGGCATCCGGCCTTTTCGCCTTTACTGCAACTGGGCTTGTCGTATTTATCAGAGAATAGAAAAAGGGTCAGTACCCTTAATTCAACCCGGGAGGATTAGCGCATAAAGCCGTAACTCCGGCTTTATGCGCTATTACATTATTTGGGAATTGGAAATTTTTTAGGTTTAATCGGTTATTTCTTTGATTTTTCTTTCATTTCCTGACGGTGTGACATCATCTCGGCATGATGCGCCTTCATTAGCCCTAGCTGTTGTTTTTTAAGTTCTTCTTTTTTGGTTGCGTCTTTTTCGGCCAGAATTTGATTTGAGAGGTCGTGCATCTTTAGCATGTGTTCTTGCATTGAACGCATATGTTGTTCTTTCTGTTCTTCGGTCATACCTGCCATCATGCCGCCCATGCCATGCTGCATGCCCATGCCCATTCCACCCATACCGTGTTGCATACCCATTCCATGTTGCATTCCCATGCCGCCTCCCATTTCATGTTTCATCCCCATATCTTTCGGCGGGGTTGCGGGTGGCGCTACATTTTGAATGTCCTCAGCGATACTCATAGTAGACATCATTAAGAATAGAAAGATTGCCGTAACTAATTGGTAAGCATTTTTCATTGAAACCACCTTATTTTAATAATTGAAAGATACAATGAATCAATCATTGTGATTGGTAGGATATTAGTAAAAAGTAAAAGTTCACTGGCTCATTTCACAACTATCGCAACCAATTAATTTATCCTACGGCATTACAATACCAGTTTTAATCGTTAGGTTTTTGATTCATGTCAAAACCTATAAAGCCGATGGTGCAATAATAAACTTGTCGTTACTATTCGACATCCTCCTAATAGGCTGGCCCTTATTTAGAATGAGCGGTCAGCCTTTTTTCATGGAAGCAGGCGGATGGTTCATGGTATGACGAGGCAACCAGAGGAGTTAAGATGTCCGTTTCAAAGTTTCAATCGCGTCGCCGTTTCCTAAAACAATCCAGCATTGGTTTGTTAGCTTTTGCCGGTATTCCCGGCTGGTTAACCGCAGCAGAAACGATGCATGGGATGCCGCTATTACAACCCAGGAAAGCGTCCGCCAATTTTAAACCCGATGTTGAGCTTGAACTTTATTGCCAAAATACCGAAGCCCAAATTTTGGCAGGCCGGCTTACGCGCGTACAACAATATACGGCCAAGTTATTGCACGGGCCTGGGCAAAGCGTGGCAGAAATTCCCGGATCCTACTTAGGGCCGGTCATACGGTTACACAAAGGCCAGAAAGTCCGTATCCACCTGCACAACCAATTGAATGAAGACACCATCACCCATTGGCACGGTTTACATGTCCCTGCCGAGGTCGACGGCCATCCGATGTATGCATTCGGCCCTGGACAGAAATTTGTCTATGAATTTGAAGTCGTCAATCGTGCTTGCATGGCGATTTATCATCCTCACCCGCACGAAGCCACTGCAAAGCAGGTTTATCACGGCTTAGCCGGGGGTATCATTGTTAACGATGAGGAAGAAAAAGCTTTAGGATTGCCGTCAGGCGAATTTGAAATCCCCATCGTTATTCAAGACCGCCTGTTTGATTTGCAAAACCAATTGATTTACTCGCCAGGCATGCATGGCAGCATGTTCGGGTTTTACGGTAACCGTATCCTGGTCAACGGCCATCCCGAATGGCAACTCGACGTCGCCAGCCGTGCTTATCGTTTGCGTTTTCTTAACGGCTCTACCGCCCGGATTTATAAGCTGGCTTGGGACGACGGCACGCCAATTACCGTCTTGGGCGTTGACGGAGGGCTTCTCGAAGAACCGGAAAACAAGCCTTACGTGATGCTCGCCCCCGGCGAACGATTGGATGTGTGGGTGGATTTCAGCGGACGTGCTGTCGGTTCTGAGCTAGTGATGCGCAGCTTGCCGTTTTCCGGAGTTTTACCGAGAATGGGTATGGGCATGATGGGGCATCATGGGTTTGGCCTGCCTATGGGCAGCGATTACCCCGTATTTACGGTTCGCGTCAGCAAAAACGTCAGCGACAGCCCAAAATTACCGACAAAATTGGCCAAGATACCCGCCTATAAAATCAGCGATACCCATAACCCTAACAAACCGCTCCCGATTACCATCTCCGAAGGGCACATGCAGATGCTGCTGAATGGCCGCCCCTACGCCTTTAGGGACATTCAGCCGAACGAGCGAATTCCTGTCAATACCATACAACTGATGGAAATTTCCCACGAGCATGGCATGGGACATATGGGTATGGGTGGAATGGGTAATGGCGGCGGTATGGGCATGGGGCGCATGGGGATGGGCGGCATGCACCGCGGCGGCATGGGTGGAGGAATAGGCATGGGCGGGATGATGGCGATGGCGCATCCAATCCATTTACACGGACAGCAATTCCAAATCGTCAGCCGCAGTATCGATTCTTCCCGCGAAAGTGATTATGAGACGGTCAACCAGGGCTTTATCAATAGCGGCCTGAAAGATACGGTACTAGTCATGCCGGGCGAAACGGTACGCATCATCAAGCCGTTCCAAGACTACAAGGGCCTATTCATGTTCCATTGCCACAACCTGGAGCACGAGGATATGGGCATGATGCGGGAGTTTTTGGTTGAGTGAACCCAAAGCAAAGGCAGATCCAACTTTATTTATGACAGCTCTAACAACCTATTGAATAAAAAACAATTATGCAACATTTAATCGATATAATTCATAACCTTCTTGTAAGTGGATTTACTCATTATAGGCATCCTTAAATATCTCCTTATATTTTGAAGTTGGCGAACTATGTCAGAAGACCAAGCATAAAGTGTTTGGCGAGGTATCAATGTCACTTCACCGCTGAGTTTATAGCGGCTGAGGGGGCCATCCCAGTTTACTCCATGGCTATTAGGGTCTTCAAAAGCATGCTTTACAACCTCTGCATTTGCGATTGTCCCAGGGCTATATTGAAGCCAATCGGGGGATGCCCTATTTACAAGTACCTTGTATAAGCCATTCTCCAACAAACAAAGCGCAAATGCAGCTAGTTCATCTCCAAAATGGATTGTCAATAAATCAATCAAACCTAAGTTGGCATGTTCCGTTACAAATTTTACAAAAAATCTCTCTGAATTTGGGTTATCTATAAGGCAACAACCGTACTTCTGATAATCACGGCTACGGTATAGAGCAATTAATTGTGGCAATAGGTTTTGAATTTGTGATTTGTCACGTGTCCATTGCTTTACCATTTGAATGTTATCTCGTTTAATACGATTACTAGCCTTAGCAACAGCGGAACGGGTATTAGACGAGAGATAGGAATTAAGCGTAGTATCAGGTTTGAAGATCAGGCACGCTATTTGTTGGTCTTGTATAGATAGTGAGGACTTCCATATAGCCTGTATTTGAATCACAACAGGATCTGGATGGGGGAGATCTGATATTTCCATAATCCAAGGCCCACCAAAATTTTGGACGGTATCACATATTGCATGAGCGAGTTCAGAAGCTGCATCTGCATCTATAGCGCCAAAATGCACGGGATCAAAGCTGCCACCCGGTTTTCCAATACGCCAGATACCATGACGTCGGTATCGTGTTAAGATTGCGGCAGCTACCAATTTTCCGTTACGTTCAACAAGTATCCCCCAAGGTTCAAAATCAAGGTGGTTTTCCATCCAGATTTTCAACCCCGGAAATCGCCCAGTTAAAGGAGCTCCTACGCTACTGAAAACTTGGTCAAACTCCTCGGCTAATGGGACTATCATATTGATCCCTAACAATAATACGTAATTATTTTCCATGATTATTTAATTACCTGGTGTGTAACTTAAGGGAGTCGCTATTTTTTCGAAAGCTTGTTTTGGGCATCCCAGCCTAAGCAAGCGGCCTTAACTTAACGCGGCTAGTAAAGTAAAGCCTGTGGCGCCCCAGCCGTTCCTTACGATTACGCTCAGGACAGGCTCTGCTGCCCTCTTTTTACCCGACAAGGGGGTAATACTTAATGCGCAATGACTCGACGAGGTTTCGTAATGCTTTACAATTTCACTCCACAAACAGCATTACGTAAAAACGCCGAGCTTCTGGTGACTACTCGGCTTCTCGCCTCGCAGCAAATGTTTTATTTTGCATATATTTTAAACTACTTACTTGAATCAACCAAAATTTTAAGCAAAATTTAAGAAAATTAACTGGTTTCATTCGAGCGCTACGATTTTTGTTCCGTTGAGATACTGTTCGGTCTCCAAAATTCTCTGCGTAGTCTGCAATACCGTATCCGGATTGAGGCTGATCGAATCAATGCCGGCCTCAACCAAAAATTCGGCCATGTCCGGGTAATCCGAAGGGGCTTGCCCGCACAAGCCGATGTGTTTGTGGTTGCGTTGTGCGCCTTTTATTGCCATGCGGATCATCTCCTTAACGCCGGGGTCGCGCTCGTCGAAATCGTCTGCGACGATGGCTGAATCCCGGTCTACGCCTAAAGTAAGCTGGGTCAAGTCGTTGGAACCGATGGAAAAGCCGTCAAATACCTGTGAAAACGCATCAATCTGGATGACGTTGTTGGGTATTTCGCACATGACATAGATGTGCAGGCCGTTTTCGCCGCGTATTAGGCCGTGTTTTGCCATCGCTTCAAGCACACGTTCCGCTTCTTGCACACGGCGGCAAAAGGGGATCATTAAAATCACATTGGTAAAGCCCATGTCTTCGCGCACCCTTTTCATCGCAGCGCATTCCAAGGCAAAGCCTTCTGCATAAGCAGGATGGATGTAACGGGAAGCGCCGCGGAAACCTATCATCGGGTTTTCCTCTTCAAATTCAAAGTCCAAACCACCGAGTAGCGTGGCGTATTCGTTGGTTTTGAAATCCGACATCCTGACAACCACCGGCTTTGGATAGAACGCGGCGGCAATGGTCGCCACCCCTTCGGACAGGCGTTCAACAAAGAAGTCTTCGGGTTTTGCATAATTGTTGGTCAACTGTTTCAGCTTGTCTAATACACTTTTATCCTGAACGCGTTCAGGATGGATCAAGGCTAGGGGATGCGCCTTGATGTACTCGGTAATGATGAATTCCATCCGTGCCAGGCCCACGCCGTCGTTCGGTAAAAACGAGGTTTTAAACGCCAGTTCCGGATTGCCGATATTCAACATGATTTTAGTTTTGGGCCGTTTCAGGCCAGATAAGTCCGTCGTAATCAAGTCGAAGTTAAGGATACCTGGGTAAACCTTGCCGACATCGCCTTCCGCACAGGATACCGTCACCCGAGAACCAGTTTGGATGGCTACCGTGGCATTTTCGCAGCCGATGACGGCGGGGACGCCGAGTTCACGGGAAATGATCGCGGCATGGCAGGTACGGCCGCCACGATTAGTGACGATGGCCGAGGCAATTTTCATCACCGGCTCCCAATCGGGCGTGGTAATGTCGGCGACCAGGACATCGCCGGGCTTAAATTCCCTTAACTGGTCAAGATGCTCGATAATGCGCGCAGTCCCGGCGGCAATCTTGCTGCCAACCGCATGGCCGATAACGAGCGGTTCTGCCTTGTCTTTCAAGACATAACTAGACATTATCATGCTGTTACGCTGCGATACGACAGTTTCAGGCCGCGCCTGGACGATATATAACAGGCCGTCGATGCCGTCTTTGGCCCATTCCATGTCCATCGGCCTGGGTTGCCCCGCTTTGCCGCTGTAATGCTTTTCGATAAGGATGGCGTAATCGGCCAGCTTTAAAACGTCCTGGTCGGTAATGCAGAAACGGCTGCGTTCCTCCTCGGAGGTAACGATATTTTGGGTCGGCTCGCGCGTCCGACCCTCGCTGTACACCATTTTGATTTTTTTTGCGCCAAGTGTACGTTTCAGGACAGCGCGAAAGCCCTGCTCATAGGTCGGGATATGGACGTAAAACTCATCGGGATCGACCGCGCCTTGTACGACGTTTTCACCCAGCCCGTAAGCACCGGTTATAAAGATAACATCATTGAAGCCGGACTCGGTATCCAATGAAAACATGACGCCGCTGGCGCTTAGGTCGGAACGCACCATTTTCATGATACCGATGGAAAGGCCGAGCTTAAAATGGTCGAAACCCTGGTCGATACGGTAATGGATGGCGCGGTCGGTGAAAAGGCTGGCAAAACATCGTTTACAGGCATCCAGTAAAGATTGCCCGCCCCGGATATTTAGGTAAGTATCCTGCTGTCCGGCAAAGCTGGCGGTAGGTAAATCTTCAGCAGTGGCGGAACTGCGGACAGCCAAGCTTAGGTCGTCTCCGTACTGGCGTTGAAGTTGGTCATAGGCTTCGAGGATTTGCCGTTCAAGCACATCAGGCAAGGGCGCGGCATAAATAATTTCCCTGGCTTTAAGGGCGCGTTTGGCTAAATCCGCCATGTTGTCGGCATCAAGATCATCCAATGCCAAATGCAGCTCCTTCCAGGCATCTGCTTCATCCAGCATGTAACGGTAGCCTTCGGCGGTAACCGCGAAACCGTTAGGAATGTTGATGCCTTGCGGGATCAGTTCGCGGTACATTTCTCCCAAGGAAGCATTTTTGCCGCCCACCAAGGGAATATCGTTGATGTTTAATTCCTCAAACCAACGGATATAACGTTTTTGTCCTGGCATGTCGAACTCCTGTTATAGAAATAATAGCCCTGCTGCAAGTAGATGAAGAAGCTTCATGGTCATTACATTTTTCGATACGCAACATAAAAAGCTACCATTCAAGGAACCATAATTATGGACAACTCGAACTATTTTTCGATCAAAAAGTCCTATTTGTAATTCTACTAGCCGTCCATCAAAGAATTTTGATTTAGGTCAATAAATAAGATAAGCGGGCGGTTAGACTATCATCAACTATTTTCGCTTACATAAAAAACCATCATATCACTATTGTTATGGCTAATCCTTTAGCGCGATTTGATGAGCAAATCCTATAACCAAGAGAACATTTAAGATGGACAAACAGACAAACGACATTTTTCAAAAAATATTCTCAATTCTGGGCTCCTTTTATAACAGCGTAAGGGATTTTATGGCCAAAATAGCCGGCCAAACACCAGAATCCAAGGCCGAAGAAAAAATTTCTAAAGGTGAAGACAGTAATGACGACCTGATCAAGAGGGGAAAATTCTTTTTCTTTGTGTTGTTGGCCATTGTCGCCCTCTCCTATTTGAACAGTTTAGGAGGAAGGCACCAGGACGAAATATCTTACGGCCAATTCATTGCTTATGTAAAAGATGCCAAAATCGACAAAGCGATAGTCACGGATCGCTACATAACCGGCTTTATTAAACCCGACAAACCGGAAAGTCAGCCCAAACCCTTTGTTACCGTCCCTTTGTGGCAGCCCGACCTGGCCGGTTTGTTATCGCAAAACAAGGTCGATTTTGTAGTCAGGCCAAGTGAAGGTTGGCTAACCGGCATCTTTTTTAACTGGATCATCCCCATCTTCATTTTCATGATGATTGCGTCCTGGTTTATGCGAAGGACAACGGCTGGTGCGCAGTCGTTTTTGAATCTTGGTAACAAAATTAAAATACACCAGGACACCCAACCCAAAATCTCCTTCAAGGATGTGGCAGGTTCGGACAGCGCGAAGCAAGAGCTTAAAGAAGAAATCGATTTTTTAAAGAACCCTGAAAAAATACAGAAATTGGGCGGCCGTATGCCTAAAGGTGTATTGCTGGTGGGACAACCTGGGACAGGCAAAACGTTGTTGGCGCGAGCGGTTTCAGGGGAAGCGCAAGTGCCGTTTTTTAATATCAGCGGCTCCGAATTTATCGAGCTTTTTGTAGGGGTAGGCGCGGCACGGGTAAGGGAACTTTTCCTCCAGGCGCGTAACCAAGCCCCCTGTATCATTTTTATCGATGAACTGGACGCCATAGGCCGTTCGCGAGGCGGGCCGGTTGTCATGGGCGGCCATGATGAAAGGGAACAAACCCTCAACCAATTACTGACGGAAATGGATGGTTTCGATACATCGGTCGGCGTGGTCGTGATGGCCGCCACCAATCGTCCTGAGGTGCTTGATAAGGCCTTGTTAAGGTCTGGACGATTTGATCGCCAGATAGTGGTCGATAAACCGGATTTACATGATCGCGTTGAAATACTTAAATTACACACCAAAAACATGACAATGTCTAAAGACATTGATTTGACTGTAATTGCCCGCCGTACACCGGGCCTTGTCGGCGCCGACTTGGCAAATATAGCGAACGAAGCCGCCATCATCGCCATTAGGGGCGAGCATGAAAAAATCGAAATGACGGATTTCGAAGCCGCCATCGACCGGATACTCGCCGGCCCCGAGAAGAAAAACCGTGTGTTGAATCCGGAGGAAAAGCGCAGGGTGGCTTATCATGAAGCAGGCCATGCCATGGTTGCAGAAAATGTCCCTACGGGCCAGCCGGTGCATAAAATTTCCATTATCCCCAGGGGGGTTTCTGCATTGGGTTTTACCCTGCAATTGCCGATAGAAGAAAAGTTTTTATCGACCGAAGATGAATTAAAAGACCAAATAGCCATACTCATGGGCGGCCGCATTGCCGAAGATACCATCCTGGGCTCCATTTCTACGGGCGCGCAAAACGACCTGGAAAAAGCCAGCGATATTGCACGAAATATGGTTTGTTATCTGGGCATGAGCAAGAAATTAGGCGCTTTGACTTACGGGAAACAGCAACATATGCAATTTTTGGTTACCGATGCCCCGGAATACCGGAATTACAGTGACGAAACTGCAAGGATGATTGATACTGAAGTGATGGCTCTTGTAGCAGATGGCGAAACCCGTGCCCGGAAAATCATTACTGAAAACCGTCCTGCACTCGATAAGCTTGCCAATCTTTTGCTGGAAAAAGAAGTCATTAACCGCGAGGAAATGCTACAGTTGCTGAAAATATGAGGTATCTTATTGATTCGGCCTTCTAATGTCTGAACCGTTCGTGCTGAGCTTGTCGAAGCGCACACCGCCTTTCGACAGGTTCAATACCCAATGGGCACAATGGCGAACGGAAACTTAATACTTCACAAGGCCGAATCTATAGATTAACCTAAAACAGCAAATAAAAAGCGGTTCACTATGAAACAAACATCCTGGTATTCAAGGTTTGCCAAGGCCTCTTCGCGGTTCAGCGGACGGCCTATCGTCTTTACGTTAGCTGTCGTTACGATTGCCGCGTGGTTGATTACTGGGCCTTTGTTCAATTTCAGCGATACCTGGCAGTTAGTCATCAATACCGCGACGACGATTATCACCTTCCTAATGGTTTTCCTGATCCAAAGCACCCAAAACCGGGACACGGAAGCCATCCAAATCAAACTAGACGAATTGATCCGCGCCACTAAAGGGGCGCACAATGCCCTATTGGATTTGGAGGAACTCGAAGAAACCCAACTTGATGCGTTTCGCGCCAAATATGAAGCCTTGGCGGAATTAGCCAGGGGAAAAGTCGATATCGGGGTTCTGGACACCGATACGCCGGAACCCGACATATCCTATGGGAATGGCAAAAACCATAGCAGTTAAACCCGTAGCTCCGATTAGCGACAGCGTAATCGGAGGAATGTTGTTACTATTCCAAGCGTACGATTACGATACGCCAATCGTTACTACAGTCCTGTATTGCATGCGATAAAACAGCATAATCGCATGGATGGCTTGCTTGTTTTTGCTGCCGCACGGATTGTTGCTTCTCCACCAGTGTAGGTAAAAATCACGGTAGACTTTCAGAAACATAAGGATCATATTGGTACTTATGGCAAAAATCCCAATAAAAACGCAGCCATTTCAAATAGGAAGCCCTGGCCAAATCCGGAAACGATTTTGTGATTAACAACGCGTCAGATTTTTGTAATAGATCTTTCGGCAGCATGAGCGTTTGGAGTTATCCCGGTCTGTTTATCATGCATGAAATGTAGATTAAACCGTTTAGAAAATCCGGTACTGGTACCCATTCTTGACAACGAGCTTTGAAAAAGCATATGTTAGCCTGACTTGGATAATAACTTGTTATGCCCTGTGAGGAAAACGCTGTGCGCGCTACCACAATAAACTTATTTTTAGTTTTCCTTGGTGTATTACTGTGTTCTTCAGTCGTATCCGCAGCCGACGGGCTTTCATTGGTTGTACCCGGTAAAACAATTGAGCTTTCCCTAGATGACTGGGCTAAGGCTAAAGACGAAATGAACTTTGCCAAAAACTATGAAGAAAAGAGGATGTCTTCTTCGCACAAGTTTGGGCGCATGGTAACGGTCTATTTGATTCCAATGTCAGATGATCAGCGACTTGGTTTGAAAATATCGGACAATGAGTATTTGGAATTTTTTATAGTCAATCCTGGCTTTATTACCGCTCAAACACGACAAGATAAAGGAGGATATTGGGTTCTATGTAGAGAGACCTTTTTCAAAAAAAGCGGCCTGCCCGTAGACTTATCAGCTTATAAGCCTTTTTTGAAGGAGAACGAAAATAGGCTGTTATGGCAGTTCTACCAAGCGGAAGTCGATGAAACTCGTTACCTACTTAACTCAAGGTTCTGAATTTAAAATAATATTTAGGCATAACATGGCGCTCAAAGGGACGTGCCGTTTCGTGGCGATTTTGCAGGTTTGTAATTTATCAAGCTTTGGGGCTTCGCTTGGCGTCCTTGAGCGGCACGCCCCTTAGCTCGTTAGGCCTCTATGAGTAAAGAGAATAATATGCCTGTATGGCGTTATATGAGCTTTGCCAAGTTTGTTTGGACTATTCAGAATAAGTGTTTATGGTTGTCTCGTGCTGATTTATTAGGTGACCCGTGGGAAATAAGTCTTTCTGGAGAACAACTTCAGCTTGTAATTGATCGCCATCCCATTACTCCTATTGGTGTAGCACCAAAAGAAACAGCGGAAGAAAGAGCTAAAAGAATTATAGGGTTATGGAGAAATAATACATTTATTAGTTGCTGGAATAAGTCTCCACATGAATCAAATGCATTATGGAAAATCTATTGTAAAAACACAGAGGGAGTTGTGCTTCAGACAACTTATGAAAAATTAAATTTATTTAAGAGCCCGCATTCATTACATTCCGTTGCCTACCCAATCCCAGGAAGTAATAAAAGGACGCCCACTCATACAGACCTTGTCACTAAAAAACGTCCCATGTTTAGCTATGAAGAAGAGGTGCGAATAGTCTTCTATGACGAAAACAGCAAAACCGGAGCAACTGATGGTGTTCGATTAGATTTTGATTTTGAACATCTCATTGAGTCAGTGCGAGTTCATCCAGAAGCAGATAAATCATTCTTTGATGCTGTTCAGAATATTGTTAAAACCTATGCGCCAAATTTTATGGGCAGTGTAGCATGGTCAGATATGAAACTGGGGCCACCAATTTAAAGCTCATAACTCCGATTAGCGACAGCCTAATCGGAGTTATGTAAGCTATTTTTAAGGCTAATCGTATCTGCGACCCTTAATCCTGAAAACCAAAAATGCCAAAACCTGCCTTTTCCCGCCAATTTAGCCTTTATAATGACGCGTCGGCATTTATATCAACGTTATTCAAGCGCTTGATAATATTCCGACAAAGCCTTAATTTCCGCTTCAGTGAGTTGCTTCGCAATAAGCCGCATCCGGCTATAGATATCGTTATGCCGCTCGCCGCTCCTATACTGCATCAGCGTCCGTTCGAAATAATCCGCTTTCTGTCCGGCTAAGCTGGGTATATCGATTTTCTCGCCCTGCCCCTTAGAGCCATGACAAACGAAACAAGGCGGGATGATGCGTTTACCGTCCCCTGCCTCTACCATTTTTTCCGCGCCCGCATTGTCCTGGGCTTTGTTTGTGGATTTTGGCAGCGCCAGCGTGGCAAACCAAACCGCCAAGTCGGCTGCATCCTGTTCGGATAAGCCTTTGGCGATAGCGGTCATGGAGTCGTTAGTGCGGTCACCGTTAAAGTAATCGCGTAGCTGTTTATATAAGTAGTTGGCGTTTTGGCCTGCCAAGGCAGGAATGGCAGGGATTTTTTCATCGTCCCTAATTTCTGCCGGCATCCCTTCACCACTAAGCCCATGGCAAGATTTACAGGATTCGGCCAGGGTTTTGCCTTTTTCGGCATTGCCATTTTTTACCAGCCTTAAGGTTTCCGTCGTCCACGCAACCTGTGAACCAACGTCGGCGGCATTAACCATAATCGATGTAACAAGGGCGGTTATCAACACAAGAATTCGCGAGATCATCAATATCCCCAAGCAGGTGAGCCGAATGTATCCATAAAGAAAAACTGCAAGATAGGTACGCCAAAACTGAGCGCCATCAAAACGGCTATGACACGGTTCCAAAGTTTTAAGTCGTTAAGGTACTCGGGCAGCGTCGTTACCGGATGGATAGGCTCGGCGTATTCGATTTGTTGGCTAAACTCCTCTGCTCCCGGGTTAAATTGCGTCTTGACCAAGTTGTAGACGAACAAGCAAGCCGAACCCAGCAATATCAACCCGCCAAATATCATCGCCAACTCATAAGGTTTCCAAGCCAGGGTCAATAATGAATTGTAGACAACAGTCGATATGCGGCGCGGTTGGCCAAGCAAACCTAAGACATGCCACGGGGTCGTTAAAATGCTCATGCCGATAAACCACGTCCACAGTTGGATTAACGCCATTGAATTTGAAAACAAGGGCTTACGCACAAGTAACGGCCAAATGTAATAGGCGATAGCGAAGTACATAATGACGGTGGTACCGGCGAAGATAAGGTGAAAATGTCCGGAAACCCAAGCCGTATTGTGGATCATGGCGTTCATGGCATAACTGGCGTTGACCACACCGCCAAATCCACCGAGTATCAACATCAGCAAGCCGAGGATAACGGCAAGCACCATTGAATTCGTCCATGGCAGTGTGCCTATCCAGCCGAACAGTCCTTTCCCGCCGCGCAACCTGCCAGCGATTTCAAGGGATGCAATGACAGTAAATCCGGTGACCAATGTCGGTAGTGCAACTATAAAAGTACCGATGCCGTGGAGCAGTTTCCAACCGCTCGCTTGTTCCGGATCCATGTAAAGATGGTGGAAGCCGATCGGCAATCCGAAGACCGCCAATAAAATGAACGCAACCCTGGCGATTTCATCGCTGAACAAATAACCGCCGGCTTGATTCGGCACAAAAACATAGAATGCGGTATAAGCGGGAATTAACCAGAAATACACGATCGGGTGCAATGTCCAGGCAAATAAAGTCCTTGCCAAACCTGGATCGACGGTATCGATCCAGCCTAACGCTAATGGTATCGCTTGGAATAACACCTCCAAGGCGACGCCAGCGCTGGTCCATAGCCATAACATGGCATTGGCGGCCGTGGCGAACATGGCTAACGGTACAGTTTGCTTAGGGTTTGCTTTTTTCCACTGGGCGAACATGACCAACATGATGGCGCACCAGACCCATGAGCCGACTACGAGTAAAGTAGCTCCCAGGTAGAAGGCGACATGCGCCTGTATCGGCAAATAGAACGTATAAAGCACTGAAGCTTTACCGGTCAATAACGGTACGGCAGCCATTGCTGTTCCGGCAAAGGAAATCCAAAATCCGCACCAAGCCAGTTTGATATTCCATACCGGCATTTTTAGGCTGGTGTTCGCAATGTAATAGCCGAACCCCATGATAAAAAAGAAAGTGAGGACAAAACCCATTAATACACCGTGGGTACTGACCGAGGCAAAATATACGGTAGGGGAATCCAATGCTGGTATTAAGCCGCTACGTTCCAATACTTGGTACTCGCCCATGAAACAAGCCAATATAAAGGCGATGAAAGCGACCCACAAATGGCTTAAAGCCAGTTTTCGTTCTGCTGCGTCATCCATTTTCCGGTTCCTTTTTTGCAATATTTTGGACGGGGGCTTTCCAATCTTCTTTGGCGACGACGGAAATATTGCTCCACATGTGATTGTGGCCTAAGCCGCAGTATTCATTGCATAACACCGGATATTCGCCCGGTTTTGGGAATGATGTGGTTATTTCGGCAACATAACCCGGCACTATCATAGTGCTCATGTTGGTCATCGGGATATGGACGCCATGCAACACATCCATGCTTACCCAACGGAATATGAGTTTGGTTTCAGCCGGTACGGCAATGTGTTTGGGGAAGAAGGAATAACGGCCTGCAACCATACGGACGACAATTTGGCTTTTTTCGTCGACTTGCACGCCTAGGTTGCTTTCAGCAAACTCTTTGCTTAAATGAAGCCTGGCTGAGTCGATGGTTTCGACTTTGCTTGGCGGGTTAATGCCATGAAAGAACGCGTCTATTGTGATTACGCCAACCAATACGCCGACAATTGCGAGCGTAATATTTATCCATTTACGTTCAAGACGGTCGACATGGACAGAACGGGCTTGGCCGCAAAAATCCCGGATAAAGTCTACGCACATGCCAGCCAAATCATGGCATTTTTTTAAAATGGTATCTATTTGCATAAATACGCCCTAATTGATAATGCCGCGCGGGACAAACACGCCAAAATAAAGAAACATCCAAGCAATGACCATGCTGCCGATAACAACAGCCAGCAAAGCAAACGTTCCGACCGGCGAACTTTCAAGAATTCGTTGACGCTCTTCCTCATCCATTTGACTCTAGTGCCTCATTGAAAATTAAGGGAAACTGCATATAAAACAGGTCAACTTGATCTGGGATACATTATCCTATATGCAGTCTGACATAAAACCGCGACAGTTTAACGTAAGCACTGATCGGCCTTTTGATTTATATCAAACAAATGGCAGTGCAGATTTGGCCGCCATTTCGCATAAGGTTAGGTGTTGCTATTTTGGAGGCCGCGAATTAACTATGATTAGCTATTTATCCAATAATAGTACAAAAAGCTTTGCAAATACCGATTTTTTTGTTTTTTACGGCAAATTATTGGAGCTACCTGCTCCACTCGGCGATCAGCTTTTGGCACTCACCGCTCCATTGGCATTCGGCTTGATCCTTGCAAAACTCCCCAGGGTTTATCCTGAAACAAGGGCGTTGACCGGTAGCAGCTTGGATAAGGTGAATTAGTTTTATTTGTGAATAAATGCGCTCCGTCCTCGATACCCCAACTTCTTTTGCCAGCTCCCGCAAGCCCGTGACCGTCATGCATCCATCTTCCTTGCATTTAGCCAAAAACAAACCGACTTGCATCTCTTTGTATTCTTGTTCCGCCTCCAGCCAATCGTAAACGTCATAGCCAGGGATAAATCCTCTGGCTTGTGCCTTATAATAAGCGGCATCGGAAATCCAATGATCACGGTAAGACTTGTCAGTCTGCTGTTTTAAAGCCTTGGCTAAGGTAGGTTTGTTTTTTTGAGGTGGGGCGTGATTTTTTAAGGTATGATTATCTTTCTTTACGACCATTGGATTTAAGCTTACGTTGGGACTATATTGCTGTGATTCTGGGTCGGGTTTCATAGCCCCTCCACAATTGCCGTGAGCATTTAACTTTGCGGTTGATAACTTCATAAGATTTATTAAAAACAACTATTTACCCTTATGCTTACTCCCTATCCAACAAGAAAAAATGCAACGATTATTAGTACATAATGAGGTACTAATAGTTCAAGAATTATCTCATTATTGCCTAAACCATTTTTTGGAATTGTAGATGGAATCAGTTTTCCATAAAGTCGACTGCCTTCATTGCAGATTAAGCACCCTTTGCCTGCCTTACGGGCTGAAGCAGGATGAAATTTCCCGGCTGGAAAATATTGTCCAGCGTAAACGCCCCATAAAAACGGACGAATACGTCTATAGGCAAGAAGACGAGTGCCTAAGCCTGTTTGCAGTCAAGTCGGGCTCTTTCCGCAGCTTCATCTCAAATGCGGAAGGCAGCGAACAGACCATCGGTTTTTATTTGCCCGGCGAATTGATGGGCTTGGATTCCCTAAAAAACGGGCGCTTCCATTGTTCCGTCGTGGCGCTGGAGACAGCGACGGTTTGCGAACTCCCTATGCACCGGCTAAACGAATTAAGTGCCCAGATACCAAGCCTGCAAGCACAGCTGATGCGTATAGTCGGTACGCAAATCGTTTCCGACCATGACAAGATAGTGCTGCTTGGGAACCGTTCCGCAACAGAAAAAATGGCGACCTTCCTCCTGATGTTGTCCCAGCGTTATAACGCCTTGGGCTTTTCAAGCACCGAATTCAACCTGACCATGCGCCGCCACGATATCGCCAATTTTTTAGGCTTGACGATAGAAACTGTTAGCCGACAACTCGCCAATTTAAGCAAAAAAGGAGTCATCACGGTGAAACAACGCGGAGTCCAAATCAACAACTTGGACTCGCTAAAATCAATTGTAGAACCCTGTTTGCCCAATAATTTTAAATTTATTAGCTGAATCAATAACCCCATAAAGTTTGGCGAACACACTACGACCACTTTACATATTAGCTATGATTCACAGGTTACCAGAGACTCATCAAGCTGCCGCTTAGTCGGTGCATAAACCAACCTCCTCAACCTTAACAGCAACAGCCTGATAGCCCCTCGTACTAACGCTCGAACCGATTGTCCGAATGTTATTTTGTTATTGCATCGGATGCTTTGTTGCCTTGCATTTTGCCTTCATCCTTATCGATACAAGCGGTAAGTGATGCAACAGCGATAATTAACAATAACAATTTGCTTATCATTTTCATAAAAATTTCTCGTCAATATTTGATAATGTCCCTTCCATCAGTCGATACTGAAAAAGGATATAAACCCCACAGGGCGGTATTATTGTTATTCAGTTTGCCAGGACATGACTTGATTTAGATCAAATAACCGCTGAAATATCATTGTTTGGTAGTAAATTAGGGGCGGGAACATGTTTAAATTATCCCTTGTCCACAATGAAGCCAACTTTCAGCGTGGATTTGCCCTTCATATTCGAAATTAAAACATAGCGCCGCATTTATGAACGAGCCCCGACAAAATTCCTCCCTCAAATATGCGGTTCCCGGCGTCTTATTGGTTGGCCTACTATGGCTTAGCTATGCTGTAATGCGTGATTTTTTGGTGATTATTAGTTGGGCATTCATTATCGCCTATGTAATGTGGCCATTTTTTCAGCGGCTTAAGGCTATCCTGCATCAGCGACGGACGCTTAGCGCCGCCGTCATGACCGGAATTATCACTATCCTGATTTTCTTAATCGTCTTCTGGCTAGCGAATTCCTTACAGAATGAAATCAAGTTTATTTACCAAACCCTATCAACAAATTTTGCCAACCCTCCCAAAAAAATACCCGAAAGCCTCAAAGAAATTACTTGGTTAAGCGAATATTTGCAGCAACATCTCGACGAGTTAAACGCCGACGAAGCTGGCGTTAAAGCCAAATTGCTCGACTGGGCAAAGCAATGGTTAGGCGAACTAGGCAAGTTACTTAGCGGAGTAGGCCGCAATATCATGGCGCTTGGCTTCATTTTGGTGACGCTGTTCTTTTGCTTCCGTGATGGAGAGGATGCTGTCGGGCAATTACGCCTAAGGCTTAGCCCTTTTTTGGGCAAATATCAGGGCATTTACCTAAAAGCGGCCGGTGATACGGCGCGTGCAGTCGTTTTCGGCGTGGTACTTGCCGCTTTGGGCCAAGGACTGTTGGCTGGCCTGGGTTATTCGTTCGCCGGAGTCAATGCACCGGCCTTATTGGGTACAATGACGGCATTGTTGGCAATGATCCCAATGGGTGCGCCTTTGGTATGGTTGCCCGTAAGTTTAGGCCTGATATTTTCTGGGCAACTCTGGCCTGGGATCGGTTTGTTACTTTGGGGCATTTTTGTGGTCAGCACTATCGACAATGTCATTCGTCCCCTGGTCATCAGCGGGGCTGGGCGGATACCTTTTTTGGTTGTCTTGTATGGCGTTTTTGGCGGGCTAACAGCATTCGGCATAATCGGCGTGTTCCTCGGCCCTATACTCTTATCAGTATTGCTGGCGGTATGGCAAGCCTGGTTGAAGCAGCAACAAGACATACTATAAATTTGGTTGAGATATTTTCAGGCAATAAAGTGCAAAATAAGATCGCCCATGACCCTTACGAAACCGTCTTGATAAAACGCTTGGCTAAAAATGCAAACCAACGCTTGTTGCCTGCTTATCGCAAACTCCTCACCCTTTACCGATAAATCCTGCCCCGCCGAAACAACCATTTTTCAACTTCAACCGCAAAAAATACGACGGTAGAAAGCGCAAGGCTGAACAACAGTTCATCGGCGCTCAAAGGTTCGGTCTTAAATATGGGTTGCAGCATCGGCACATACAGCACAGCCATTTGCAGGGCAAAAGTCAACAACACCGCAGCCAGTAGCGGCTTATTGGAAAGCAGCCCCAGCCTGAGCAAGGATTCCCTATCCGACCTAATCGCAAGGACATGCCCCATCTGCGACAAAGTAAGCACGGTGAACACAATGCTTTGCCAATGGGGTGAACCGATATAGTAAGCCCAACCTTGGGAAAACAAGGAGATCCCGCCCATCAAGAACCCAACCCACAAGATATGCTGCCACATTCCTCGCGCAAAAATACTTTCTTGCGGATGCCGGGGTGGACGTTGCATAATTTTGTGTTCTTCCGGTTCAACAACCAAGGCTAGGCCGGGCAGACCATCGGTGACCAAATTAATCCAAAGGATATGGATGGGCAACAAAGGAATCGGCAACCCTAAAAAGGGCGCCAAAAACAGAGTCCAAATTTCCGCTGAATTGCCCGTCAACGCATATTTGATGAATTTCCTGATGTTGTCATAAATCCGCCTTCCTTCGCGTACCGCTTTCACGATGGTAGCGAAATTATCATCCAGCAACACCATGTGTGCGGCTTCCCTGGCGACATCCGTGCCTATCTGTCCCATGGCTACGCCGATGTTGGCCGTCCTGAGCGCCGGCGCATCATTAACGCCGTCGCCGGTCATCGCGACAAATTCACCTTTATTTTGTAAGGCCTGGACGATCTGGATTTTCTGTTCCGGTGCGACACGGGCGTATACACGAACTTCGTCGACCTGTTGTTCGAATTCTTCAGGACTCATTTTTGCCAGCTCCGGTCCGGTTAGCACCTTGCCGCCTTCATCAGCGATACCCAATCTCATGGCAATAGCCCAAGCCGTCGCCGGATGGTCGCCAGTGATCATGACCGGCGTAATCCCAGCGGTCTTGCAAAGCTGCACAGCCTCGCTGGCTTCTGGCCTCGGAGGGTCCATGAGACCGACCAACCCCAGAAAGCATAAATCGGTTTCTACAGAATCGACATCCAATCCTTGCGGATAATCGGGAAGCTCCCGGTACGCCAAAGCCAATACCCGCAGGCCTTCCGCCGCCATTTGGGAAGCAACGGCCAATATCTCTTCCCTGTGCAATGGCTGTTTAGCGCCTTTATCCCAAATAGTTACGCAATGTTGCAGTAGGCTTTCCGGCGCCCCTTTAGAGTAAACGACAAGTTTACCGTCTTCCCAGTGCAGCGTACTCATCAGCTTACGCTCGGAATCGAAAGGGATTTCATCCTCGCGCGGCGAGTCCTTGGCTAAATCAAAGCCCACGTAACCAACCGTTACGGCCGCTTCGTACAGTGCAATTTCGGTAGGGTCGCCAACCAATTGCCCTTCATGGTTTTGGCGGGCATCATTGTTCAGGGCAAGCGCCCGCAAAAAAGGGGCAGGAAAATCACCGGCCAATTTATTTTGAAGTTGCCCATCGATATAAAACGCTTCGGCGCGCATGCGGTTCTGTGTGAGCGTACCCGTCTTGTCCGAGCAGATGTAGGTAACGGATCCTAAAGTTTCCACAGCGGGAAGCCTTCGGATCAAGGCATTCTGCCTGACCATCTTGCGCGCACCCAAAGCCAAGGAAACTGTGGCCACGGCGGGCAATGCCTCAGGAATGGCGGCTACAGCCAGGCTAATGGCGGTAAGGAACATCAATAAGGGAGGTTCGCCCCGCAACATCCCCACCCCGAAAATAATGGCGCAAATGGCCAAAACCAATAAGGCCAAACGCTTGCCAAAACCCGCCAGGCGTTGCTGTAATGGCGTCTTGGATTCCGTCCCATGGCTTAAAATCTCCGCAATCTTGCCAAGTTCGGTGGACATTCCTGTCGCTATCACCACGCCCAACCCGCGCCCATAGGTCGCTATGGTGCCTTTGTAAGCTATATTGCGCCTGTCGCAAAGGGGGGAATCCAACTCCCTAATATACACTTCAGTTTTTTCGACCGGCTGGGATTCTCCAGTAAGGGTGGCTTCCTCCACCTTGAGCCGCGCCACATTCAACAACTTTAAGTCGGCAGGGACGACACAACCGGCTTCCAACATGACCAAATCACCGGGCACCAGCTTTTGGGTCGCAATCGTTTGGATTTTGCCTTCCCTGAGCACCATTGCCGTTGGGCTGGCCAAACGTTTTAGCGCAGCCACCGCACGTTCCGCACGAAATTCCTGGACAAACCCTATCACGGCGTTCAGGGCGACAATAACGAATATTGCGATGGTGTCGGACATTTCACCAATTACACCTGAAGCAATGCCAGCCAGGATCAATATAAAAATCATGAAATCCGCAAACTGCCCGAAAAATATTCGTAGGATGCTTCGGCGTTGTTGTTCCTGGATAACATTCGGGCCGTGGATTGCCAAGCGTTCCTCCACTTGCCCGTTGTCCAATCCCTTGTCCGGGTCGACTTTGAGCCACGCAGTCGACTGCCAAGGTTCCAGGAGATGCCACGGGGGTGCTGTGTATTGATTTTTCCTAATCTTTTTTTGTTTATTCATTAAGCCCTTCTCGATTTAACCTGGTACTTACAGGCATTGCCCATCCAATTAAGCTACTGGTTGGAGTCCCTGAAAACAAAAAATATCCAGGCTCCTGAATTTGATGAATTCGCCACTTGATAGCGAACCAGCGCCGCATCCATCCGGCAGCCGCCACCCATTCCAATGCTAATACGGCCAACGGTCCCGAATTATCAAAGCCACTCCTGCTTGCGATAGTTTATTGAAAGCCATATGATAATGCCATCGGCTTTTCTGCCCTTTAACTCTCCTGGCGTTACCCTTTAACTATGGTTAACGGGCATTCACAAAGGCAATGGTCATTACATCAATGTGCTATAAAAACCTACAACCCTTAAAACAAGCCGAATTTGCTTGAGGTTATTTTTTCTAAAAACTTTAGGGAATCCTCATCATGTCGGGGCAACAGCGATTAGGGCTTCGCTAGAATTGATAGGCAATCCATTGATGTGAAATGCATAGGCTAAGGATATGCGCCAACAAATTTGTCCGCCCGGAAAAAAATGAAAGCCGACCGTCAAAATTAAGGATCGGTTCAAAAATTGAAGGGGGATTTTCGACCCACAGAGACTATCTACCTTAGCTTGAAAAAACCTCTAAAAAGGACATTCAAAAATAAAATGTGGTTTAACGCTTTTGACTCAATTATTTCCAACACACCTCAGAAAATCCGGATGATGATAAGGAGTGTGAAGATGGTGAAATGTTACATAATGCGGTTTGTGCACCCCGAGAGATTAAACCCTGGCACTAGGACGATGATATCTTAATCTCGGTTGGCGAAATCATAATTTGGGCGGCTACGGTTAAATTTATTTTGATCGCTCGCTTTGACAATCAATAGATACGCCCACAGGCTTTACCGCCACAAAATTCTGGCACAGAATAAACTTTCGGCTTAAGGGAGAAATCTTTTTGAACTTTTGGTTTATTTGGCGGGAATAATAGTTGAATGTGACTTCCTCAAAAGTCAACATACCTAAGATGGCAATGTTTAGTCTGATACAATTTGATATAGGTCGACAGGCACACTTAGCGAATGGGGGAGGCACCTTGGGCAATCCTGTAGATGAAACGGTTGGGATAGCGTTACTAAAACGCATCGCAACGAAAGACCGTAAGGCATTTGAGGAATTTTATTATTTGTATGCTGAAGGTTTCGGCCGATTTTTGATGAAAATGCTAAAACAACACGAGTGGGTCGATGAAGCGGTTAATGACGTGATGTTGACTATCTGGCAAACGGCAGACCGTTACGACCCAGAAAAAGGCCGGTTATCCACTTGGTTGTTTGGCATTGCCCACAATAAGGGCCTTAAGCAATTGGAACGCAACGGGCGTTACCGGGAAGAA
This sequence comes from uncultured Methylomagnum sp., assembly GCA_964435245.1. Classification (GTDB taxonomy): domain Bacteria; phylum Pseudomonadota; class Gammaproteobacteria; order Methylococcales; family Methylomonadaceae; genus Methyloglobulus. Next base: position 8,549 of record CAYSYU010000002.1, on the reverse strand, counting down.
TCGCTTGAAGATTATCCCGTTGAGGCCGATAGTGATGAAGTGGCAGTTGACGTTTCTTACGGTTCTGCCATTCCTTCGAATTCCGGGCCTGAACGCGAAGTGATGGGCTGGGAACTGGGTGACGCGCTGAGCTTGGCCTTTGAAAAACTGTCTCCCGACCATCAGGCAGTCATCGAATTATGTTTTACCGAAGACTTCACCTACCAGGAAATCGCCGACATTATGGGTTGCCCGTTAAACACCGTGAAAACCCGCCTCTTTCATGCGCGCAAGCGGTTGGCTGAGATGTTGGCGCACAAAGGTTTTTCATTGTCCGATCAGGTTAAAATGGGAATATGATACAGCATCAAGACAATAATGTTTCGTCTTACGATCACGACGAATTAATCAACCTAATACCTTGGTATGTAAAAGGTAAGTTAACGGTAAATGAAAATGCTACGGTTAAACAGCACCTGACTCATTGTGAAAGTTGCCGCGAGGAAGTGGCGAATTGTAAAGCGCTGGCGGGTTTGCTGTCCGTACCCACCGAAGCGTGGCAACCCTCCGCGGCACATTTTGCTGGTATTTTAGACGAGGTCGATAAACTTGAGGCGAAGAAAAAATCGGAGCCATCTACCATACCGATAGCCGGGTTTTTCCAACGATTCCGTCAGTTATTTGCCCAAACACCACGGCCAGTCCGATGGACGTTGGCGGCAGAATCATTGGCTTTTGCAATCCTTGCTGCTGTCATGGTTTTGCCTGACCGACTCAAAATAGACCAAACCGGCGCGTTTGAGACTTTATCTACTGCTGAAATTCCCGCAACTTCGTCCGGCCAGATGTTGCGCGTGGTCTTTTCAGAAGATATGACCGCTAAGGAATTATCCGAATTATTGCTGCAAACAAAAGCACAAATACGCAAGGGGCCTTCCTTAGTTGGAGTGTATACAATTGAAATAGCAACTGGAGATGCGGTTCAAGCACAGGCAACTTTACGGACACACCCGAGGGTAAGGTTGGTATTGCCAATAGAAACGGATACCCGCAAGCCATGAGCCAATACGGGTATTCGAACATCTTGTGTACTGCGTTACTACTCATAGTAACCATACCGGCATGTTCGACGCTAACAGATATGCCATCGATTGGTAATCCAGGGTTACCTAAACAAATGCTGGCGCGACAAGTGTTGGTGACGTTGCCTGATTCACTTAAGCCAGAATGGTCTTCTATACGGAAAGAGCTCGCCCATCAACACACAATATTGGCTACAGACGAGTTTCCGCTTTCCTCCATTGGTGTTGATTGTCTGGTTTATAAAATACCCGATAAGCTTCCTATGGATCAAATTATAGAAAAGCTACGCTTAGACAAGCGAGTTGGTTTAGTGCAGGAAAACCAAGTTTTCGAAGGCATTCAAAGCGGAGAAAACGACGCTTTTGCTGCTATCAGCTATGCCGCAAAATTAACGCATGTTGAAAACGCACACAGGTTCACGACGGGTAAAGATATCAAAATTGCTGTCGTCGATACAGGGGCAGAAAAAGAACACCCCGATTTAAAAGGGCAAATCCGTCAAACCGCCAATTTTGTCGAAGGCGGTGACCGCAGTTTTAGCCTTGATAAACACGGTACGGCTGTTGCCGGCGTGATCGGTGCGCGGGCGAATGATGGTATTGGTATCTATGGTATCGCACCGGAAGCTGACATCAGTGTATTAAAAGCCTGTTGGTACCAAGAACAGGCCGATGGCAAGGCACAATGCAGTAGTTGGTCATTAGCCAAAGCGCTCGATTCAGCAATCAATAGCGGAGCGCGTATCATCAACCTGAGCTTGGCTGGGCCAAACGATGAATTAATGACCAAGTTATTTGAGGTGGCCCATAGCCGTGGGATCAATATCGTGGTCGCTACATTGGAAGATAAGGAACAACCGGGGTTTCCCGCAAACTTACCCGAAACTATACCGGTTATTTCTACCGGGCCGGATGGAAATCCCTCTCAACCTGCCTGGATAGCTAAATTTCCAAATACTGTAGCCGCACCAGGGCAAGAGATTTTGACCACAGTGCCGAAGGAAGGATATGATTTTGTCTCCGGAAGTTCCTTGGCAACTGCACACGTGAGCGGTTTAATTGCTTTGCTGTTGGAATTGAATCCCACCCTTAGCCCAAACCAAATTAAGGAATTGCTTCATGACAATGGCAAAACCGATGCCGCCAATTCACGGTCTGTACTCGATATTTGCGCTATCATAAAAACACTTCGAAACGGTGAAGGTTGTTAAATGGGGTAGCACATGACCTTATGGAATACTATTTGGCACCACAAGTACCGTCAACAAAGTCGAATTCCTAATATTTTTGTGCAGACGAGTTGCTGTCTTGCATTGGCGTTAACAACCCCCCTAACAGCTTGGCCTGCTGATAGTTTCTGGCAAAGCTTGATTGGCGGGAAGCCAGACTTATTCCTACGCTATCGTTTTGAGTATGCCGATGATGCCAGTCCAGGCCTAAAAGAAGCTTACGCATCCACTTTACGTACCGCCGCAGGCTATCGTACAGATACTTTTCACGACTTAAGCGCTTACTTTCAAATCCAGGATGTAAGGGTGGCTGGGAATGATGATTGGTACAATGACGGTTCCAATAATACTTTAGATCGGGCAGTCATAACCGATGCAGAAAGCACAGAAATCCAGCAATATTATCTGCGTTACGGCGGTTTGCCCAAGACAGTAGTAACCTTAGGCCGCCAAGAAATTAACCATCGTCAAGGCACGCAACAGCGCTTTCTTGGCAATGTAAGTTGGCGGCAGCATTTCCAAAGTTTTGATGCCGCCCATGTAGTAAGTTTAGCCCTTCCGCATACAGTGCTTGATTACAGCTATATCTGGAACGTCAACCGAATATTTGGTGAGAATAACCCGTTGCCAGATGCCGATGACTTCCGCTCCAACAGCCATGCGATGAATGCACAATACAATGGCTTGCCCGGTTTGAAACTTGAAAGTTACCTTTATCTGCTCGAATTCAGCTCACCCACAGCACGACGTTTTTCCACGGCAACAGCGGGATTACGCGCACAAGGCGACCGCATTATCGTATCAGGCTTTCGCCTTAACTATGCCGGGGAATTTGCTCATCAGCAAGATTACAGCAATAACCCGAATGCAATTTCAGTCGATTATGCGCTTGCAGAACTGGGTTTAAATTATGCCGTTGGCGGAGCACTCGAATCCATTGGCCTAAAATACGATTATGAACGCTTGGAAGGTAACGGAGGGCAACGATCATTTCAAACACCGTTGGGAACAAACCACGCCTTCCAAGGTTTTGCTGACCGTTTCTTGGTGACTCCTGGCGACGGCATACAGGATCACTTTGTCACACTCTCCGGTAACTTTCCGGATACCCAGGTTAGCGTAGCCTATCACCGCTTCGTATCAGATAAAGACAGTTATCAATATGGTTACGAATGGGATGTGTTTGCCGAATATTCCTTCAACAAACACTTTTTAACGGGACTAAAATTCTCCGATTATCACGCCAATTCCAATAGCTTCAACCTCACCCGAAATGCTTCAACGGGGCAAGCATTCGACCTTACCCGTTTTTGGGCTTATCTTCAGTTTAGCTATTAAAAATTATTTTCGAAAAATAATTTGAACAAAATCGACAGTTGACCGGAATCATGGGTCAGGGAGGGGTTAAAACTCCCTAAACTAAAACTTGTTAATTATTTATTACTTGGAGATTCCACCATGAAAAATCAAACCAACTCGTTTAAAACTTTTGCATCCTTGGCGCTTGTAAGTTCCGTATATCTTTGCTCTCAGGCAAGTGCCAATGCCTTAGATACCATTAGATTTCCACTCGTCCGACCCGTAGTATTGGGGCAATCATGCGTACCTAATGCCAAAGGTAAGGTAAGGGTCACTACTTTGGGCAATGTTGAAGTGATGGATGTAAAAATCGAAGGGTTGCCAAAGAATACCGAATTCGATGCCTTTGTCATTCAGGTACCAAATTTTCCGTTTGGTATGTCCTGGTATCAAGGGGATATTCAAACGAATAAACACGGCAAAGGCTATGCCCGGTTTGTTGGCCGTTTCAATGATGAAACCTTTATCGTGGCGCCCGGCACACCTACTGTTGCACCGCTGACACATGATACTGATGCAGGAGAAAACCCTGTTACAAAACCGATTCACACCTACCATATCGGAATTTGGTTTAATTCGCCAGGCGATGCGGCAAAAGCAGGTTGCCCTGACCTTACGACACCTTTCAATGGCGAACATAACGCCGGCATCCAAATATTGAATACCAGCACGTATGCGGACGAAGCAGGACCTTTATTAAAACTTAAACCTTAATTAATGATTGCAACCATGGAATAGGCTGCGCTAATCGGGTGAGTTGGAATACAGGAGTTACCCAATTCACCTAAGTGCCAATAGCTTTATCAAGCAAGGCAATTCAACCTTAATTCAACACCGTTATAAAAAAAACACAAGTAGTTAGCTATCAATTTAGTGCCTGTTATTTCAAACCTACGACCACCTGCTCCTGGCTAACAATGTATCTGTTGGTTCAAACCATCCATCGTCCCCTTTGGAGCAATACGTAACAATATGTTTTATAATAATTTATAAAATATTACTTGGTTTAGCTTTAATGATTAAACCCTCAATCCGAATATTCAATTTAACGGTAGTTTCAGGGCAAATCTGCAAGGTAATTGCATTGGGTTGTCATTTTGGAGCACCGGGTGGCATTGTACTAGGCGGTGGCGGAGGGGGCGAACCTGGCGGTGGTGGCGGGATATTTGTAGCCGGTGCCATAGGCTGTTGTTGGGTTGCCCCGGAGAACTGCCCCGATACGGGAACCTGATGGCCTTTGGCATACATACATTGGATATAAGCGACATCGAAGCGCTGCTGCACTTCGTACATGGAACCACTGGCAGCCCCTGTGCCGACTATGCTTCCCCCCACCAGGCCGGTACCGGCACCGATGGCAGCGCCACGCCCACCACCTATTGCAGCCCCCGCTGCCGCACCCAGCGCCGTGCCGACCGCAGCGCTAGTGACCCCGCTGTCCACCGCCGCTTGGTTGGCGGTTGTGCCGCCAACCTGGAAAGTAGCGAATTGCTGACAGGCCGCATCGTCGTTACGAAACTGGTCGAAAGATATGCCCGTACCAGGCAGCACCATCACACTTGGGCCATTAGGTAAACTGGCGCAACCGACGATGGCCAGTATGGCCGCGGCTGAAAATACTTTAAATAAATGGGGCATAACTAAGCTCCTTACGGGTGTGGAGGTGGGGTCGGCGCAATTTGTTGCCATCCGTTTAGGCATTCCTTGACATAAGGGTAATAACCTTCGGGATTGTTGCAGTAATACCAGAAACCGGATGGGTATTGTAGTACAACAGGAGGCGGCTGTTGGATGTAAACCGGAGGTGTTACTGGCACAGTGACCACAGCGGGCGGATAACCATAATAACCGCCATACCCGCCGTAATAGGGGAAGTAGCCGCCATAATAGCCAGAGCCAAATCCCAAGCCTAGGCCATAGTAGCCTCCCCTAAATCCCCAGCCGCCGCGATGGCCACCACCAAAGTCCCTGCCGCCATGACGCCCACCAAAATGACCGCCTCCGCCAAAGTGGCCACCCCCTCCGTGCCCGCCTCCGCCATGGCCGCCGTCACGCGCCCATACGGAGCCGCTGGTTATCGACCCAACCAGGACGATGGCCAAACAGGTCACTGAAATCTGTTTCATTGGAATCCCCATCCTGTAATACCAGGAATCAAAAAAACTTTAGCAGGAAAGATGTGGCTTAAGACAAATCCGTCTCGAAGAATTCCCTGGTTTTCCATCCTCTTTAATTCTCCTAATCGTTACGAGACCCTCTATAGAGGGTTCGGTAATTAATTGTCCAACACACTTCAGTGCCTAACCCAATTAAAAAGAAATTGTAAAAATTTAAACTTAATTGAGCGAACCCTCTAACTTAAAAAATATTCCAGCACCCTTAATAAAGAACTTGCTACGAACTTTTACATTAAGCAAACGATCGATCCACCCTTTTCGAGGACTTCATTTCCCTAATGGAGTGGAGAGTTTTTAGGATTTCTATAACCCCGATGATCTTGCCTGTCCTGTGGTTGTTGCCCAGCTTGGTTTTGTAAGGAGTCTAATTGGGCTTTCAACAACTCAACGAACGGGTTGCCACGTCCAAACTTTATCTCCAATCTTGGAATGTCTTTCTTCAGCAAGTCTATTTCTGTGACCATCAGCTTTCACCTCATGGTAAATAATAAAAATAAACAATCCAATTTATTAGACAATATCCACAGCAATTAAATCCATTTTTCTGCGTTTAAATTCCATTTTGGATCTTGGGTAGGTTAATACTTGGCCACACTGAACAATGCCCTGGAAGCAGCGGAACCTCAATAACCCTACCCAGAATGACTTAACCCAGAAAAACAAGATAGGCGGTTGTTATTGGTATAATGAAAATTTGATTGCCATGAACATCTTCAAACGCGCACATATCCGCTACATCCTGCACCGACATGCTGTTGCGCATGATTTATGGGCGGAAGTTACGGAAAAGCTAATTGTTTTACGTGGATTGACAGCGGTTGAAAAAGCGCACTTGCGTGAATTAGCGACACTGTTTTTGCATGAAAAACGGTTCGTCGGCGTCCAAGGGCATCAGATCACTGATGCCATGTGCTTGATCGTCGCCGCCCAAGCCTGCCTTCCAGTGCTTAATCTCGGTCTTGGTTGTTTGTCGGGCTGGATTGATATCATTGTTTATCCGGGTGCCTTTCGGGTAAGCAGGGATGAAAAGGATATGGCGGGTGTTGTCCATCATCAGGAACAAGCTCTGGTTGGTGAATCCTGGTCGCGTGGACCGCTTATATTGTCGTGGGAAGATGTCGAGGGGGATTGCCAGGGTGAACAACTTGGCCGCAATGTCGTGATCCATGAAATTGCCCATAAGCTGGATATGTTAAATGGACCGGCCGACGGCTTTCCGCCTTTGCATTACCGCATGCCGATTAGTGGTTGGACATCTGCACTGTCTTCAGCCTATGAAAACCTGGTACAGGGTATCGAACATCACCAACGCACCTGTATTAATCCATACGCAGCAACCAGCCCTGCGGAGTTTTTTGCGGTCATCAGCGAATATTTTTTCTGCGCACCTGAAATTCTGCAAAACCACTTTGCTGACATCTACCGTCAACTAGCGCTTTATTACCGGCAAGATCCACTATTGCGGAGCCATCCAGGCAAATTTAGATCCAACGACACATATATTCTGCCTGGAATTAAGGGTTTTTTTAACTAACTGTTAATTATTGAAAGCTGTCATTTTGTCGATTAATAGATCCTGCGTAAAAGCCTCAGGCCTAGGAAAAAGGTAAATATTGATGGATGCTTAAATTCGAATGCTTCCAATTAGGCTACGAAGCTTTAATAGCCATGTTTAGCTGAAACAGTGAATTTGAAATCGGGTTTCCTAAATGTTACGCTTTAATTTATATTAACACCTAATGCGTCCATAAAATTTATCTTTAACTTTATGTCCATGCAAAATTTAAAAACTGTATGGTATAGGATAAGATGATGAACAGAAAATCTGATTTATTGGGGGCAATAAGTCGTGTTGGATGAGGGTGTCGGTGTCAACGCGTTTTCAAGCCAGATTTTCCACGCATATCATGGAATTTTCGTCCGACATCCAATCCAGGAATCTATTGATTCGGCCTTTTAATGTCTGAACCGTTCGTGCTGAGCTTGTCGAAGCACACACCGCCTTTCGACAGGCTCAATACCCAAAGGGCACAAGGGCGAACGGAAACTTAATGCTTCACAGGGCCGAATCTATAATATGGATAATTCCAATAGCTAAAGGGAGATGGATATCATGAAACAATGGTTGAAGATAGTACCGATCCTCTGCGTGCTTACCGGTTGTGCTGCCGCACTACCTGCGCTTCCCGCATTATCTGGCTTGATTCCTGCTTCTGGCGGGCCGCAGGTATTAACGACGACCACGGTTAATTTATCCAAGCAAAATTACAAGATTGTAAAAGCCAATGCGATTGGCAACAGTGTAGGCTTTAGTTTCTTAGGGCTGATTACCTTGAAATCCCCTGGCTATGATGAGGCAATCTCCAGCCTTTACCAGGTTGCGGGTGTCTCTGAAGGAAAAGCCCAGGCCCTGGTCAATGTGGTGCATGAGCGTAGTTCTACCTATTTCATTTTATTCGCCCTTCCCAAAATAACCGTACGTGCGGATGTTATCGAATTTACCGACGGAGAAACACGGGTAAAGCCCCAAGATACCGAGAACATTCGCTAAATTGCTATTGGCCGATCAGGTTAACTAAGCGGATTAATTAATTTACATCGAAAAGAACAAATTTCATGGCGGACATTTGTCAATTTCATTTTTGGCCCTAATCAAAATGGACTCAACCGACCCACTATAGTCCTTCCGTCCTGTTTTCTGTGATACTAAACACAACTGGCTG
>CAYSYU010000001.1:0-373567 GCA_964435245.1 uncultured Methylomagnum sp. | reverse complement strand
ACAACTCCACTGGAGCTGAGCCATCCTATTTTACAGGTATCAGGCGGGTTGTCAATGGCGGGAAATGCAACCAAACCAATTATAAAAAACTACGACCATTAATCGGTTGATTTATATGGCTTGAAAGGCACCAAATTAAATAATTGGATTAAGATTAAAGAAATATTAATGTGACGTACACCTTATCCCAAGCTTAGGCAACTAAACCAAACCTACCATAATCTCATCACTGATATCCGCATTGGAATAGACATTCTGCACGTCGTCCAGGTCTTCCAGACGGTCGATCAGGCGCATCATTTTTTCGGCGGTTTCGGCATCCAGCTCGGCCATGGTTGCCGCTTGCATGGTGACTTCGGCGTTATCCGGCTCGAATCCCGCAGTTACTAAAGCCCCTTTTACGCCAAGATAGCTTTCCGGCGTGGTTATGACATCCACAGAACCGTCATCATAAGCAACCACATCCTCGGCACCTGCTTCCAATGCGGCTTCCATCAGCGCATCTTCGTCGACGCCAGGCGCATAGCTAAGGATGCCGATTTTGCTGAACAGGTAGGCGACCGAACCATCCGTGCCCAGATTCCCGCCCGCCTTGGAGAAGGCGTGCCGGACTTCACCGACGGTGCGGTTGCGGTTATCGGTCAGGCAATCGACGATAACCGCCGTGCCGCCGGGCCCGTAACCTTCATAACGGACGTTTTCGTAATTTTCCGCGCCGATCGCACCGGAGGCTTTTTTGATGGCGTTGTCGATAGTGTCGCGCTTCATGTTATTGCCTAATGCTTTGTCGATGGCGGTGCGCAGGCTGGGGTTGCTGGCAGCATCCGACCCGCTGGTTTTGACGGCGACGGTGATTTCGCGTAATAACTTGGTGAAGATTTTGCCGCGCTTGGCATCCTGCCCGGCTTTACGATGTTTGATGTTAGCCCATTTACTATGTCCGGCCATTGTTGTTCTCAACTATTTCGTTCTATGTATATGGTATCCATTGTTCCCACGCTCCGGCGTGGGGACACAGCGTATGACGCTCCAGCGTCCCGAACCACACCGCTGGAGCAGTGTCGTATGCATTCCCACGCAAGAGCGTGGGAACAATGTAGAATTATTTAACTCATTTCCGAGTTTACATGTACGGTTGCTGTTTTAAGTATATGAACTAAATCAGTCTGCATGCCGGATGTTGCAACCACAAAAGCGTTAACTGTTTTTTCAAGTAATTCGTGCGCATGAGTTCTATAACCACCATTACCCCAGTTTGGTAAAGGTGGCCCTGCTAGCTGAAAATAAGTGCTTTGTACAAAATTTGGATGACTCGCTTCACATAAAAAGTTGTAGTTTTCTATCGATTCTTGGCTAACATCCTTCAATGAATCGATAAAAGTCATTATGTTAATTGATTGTTTATCTGTGAAACCAGCATCAATAAATGGCAAACGTACTTTAGAATTTTTATCAATCCTAGCTCCAAAAAGTAGTTGTTCTATACGTTCTTTTACTTCTTCAACTTTTCCTTCTTTTATGAGGTAGTCTAGTTTTTTACGTGCGTAATGAATCGCACCCCAAATCTCTATTACGAACCTAATACTGATGGGAATCAGTACAAATAAACCCTTTTTCCATTGCTCAGGGACTTCTTGGGAAACTAATAAAGAAGTCGAAAACAAATTACTGGCATAAACACCAATTTTTAATGCTACTGATGCGCTATCTGAAGGTTCTGGGGTGGAGAAAAACACTCCAGGCCAATATATATTATATGATTCAATAAGTTCTTCGCTTATTTTAGCTGCATCATCTAAACGATTTAGATAAATACCTGTTTCTTTCTGCCATAGTTCTTTCTGCGAAATATTCATAAACGGTAATATTGCCAATAAATTCGGTTCAACTGTAAATTCATCCGCCATTTCCCTAACCACAGCCCGGTCACAAATCCCCCCAAAACCAATGACCGTTACCCCCGGCTGTTTGGCTTCCATATCGGTTTTGCCGTCGCCGATCATCGCCAAAGCTTGTTTGCCGTTCAACAATTGGGTGCAGATTTCTCCTTTACCGCCTGAACGCGCCAATGGCGAGCTTTCGTCATAGCCTTTGTAGCTACCATCGGCGTTAAATTGAATGTCCACAGCATGGACGTGATTTTCCGGCACATTTAATACTTCAGCCAGCGGCAGGATGGCTTGCCGCAAGCCGCCGCTGATGATATGAACCTCTTTGCCCTTTTCCAACAGGGTTGCAAAAACGGTTTTGACGCCTTCGACCATCTCCTGGATGTAAAGGTCCGCCAACCTATCCACACTGGCCTTATCGGGGCGGATGGTCTCCAGACGTTTGCCGTAAACGGCTTCCAGCGGCAATTCGCCGTTCATGGCCAAGTCGGTTAACTTAGCCATATCCTCGCCAACGCCTGCCCATCTAGCCAGTTCGTCGATGCCTTCAATTCGACTCAGCGTGCTGTCGCAATCGAAGCAGATAACGTCATAACTCATAGATTGATTTGCTTCGCATTGCAAACCGCAGTGAGATGACAAATTTGCTGCATGATGGCTTCAGGCACGGGCTCTGACACACTGATTACCGCCATCGCCTGGTCTTTAACGTCGGCGGTGCTTACCTGCATACGAGTGATGTTGATATTGGCATTACCCAAGACCGAACTGATCGCTGAAATAACACCCGGCCTGTCGTCGTGGCGGGTGACAATCAATGTGCCTTCCGGCACCACTTCGATATCGAAATGGTTGATGCACACCAAACGCGGGCGGCGTCCGCCCAATAACGCGCCCGACAAGGCAATGGTCTGGTCAGCGCAGTGGCCGGTAACTGTAACCAGGGAGACATAATCCGGCGAATCTTTGGAAACCGATTCCACCAAGGCAATACCTTGCCGTTTAGCGATGTTTTCAGCATTGACGCGGTTGACTGGTGTAGAAACTTGCCCCTCTAGAATCCCAACCAAGGCAGACACCGATACCGGCCGTACAGCTGCTTCCGCCGCCCTGCCGTATAAGGCAACTTCAACTTTGGTGATGGGCTGATTTGCCATACCGGCCAGGATTTTGCCGAGTATCGTCGCCAAGTTCATGAAATCGTGCGATTTGTTCAACTCTTCGGCGGAAACCCTCGGCAGGTTGAGCGCATTGACTGCTTCGCCGGTTTTCAGGAACAGCACGGCTTGGCGGGCGATTTCCACGCTGACCGCGACTTGCGCTTCGGTTGTGGAGGCGCCCAGATGCGGAGTGAAAACGATGTTGTCCAGTTCCAGCAAAGGCGATCCGGCTGGCGGCTCATTCTCGTACACGTCCAACGCCGCGCCTGCGCATTTGCCGGATTTTAAGGCATCGTAAAGGGCTTTTTCATCGATCAGGCCGCCGCGCGCGCAATTGATAATGCGTGCGCCTTTTTTCAATTTGCCCAAGGTTTCGGCGTTTAGGATATTTTTGGTTTTTTCAATGAGCGGGCAATGCAAGGTGATGTAATCGGAACGGCTGACCAGATCGTCCAGGCTAACCGATTGTACCCCGTGTTCTTCATAAATTTCCGGTGCAACGAAAGGATCGAAAGCGATAACTTCCATCTTCAAGCCCAACGCCCGGGATGAAACAATCCGGCCAATGGTACCGAAGCCGATGATACCCAGGGTTTTATGGGCGATTTCCGCACCCATCAGCTTGGAACGTTCCCACTTTCCGGCGCGCACCGAACGGTCCGCTGTCGGCAATTGTCGGCTTAGGGACATCATATGGGCAATCGCCAGTTCCGCTGTAGTGGTGGCATTGGCGTCCGGCGTATTCATGACGATCACGCCCATTTCGGTCGCCATCGGAATATCGACGTTATCGACGCCAATCCCGGCACGGCCGATGAGTTTCAGGTTTTTTGCGGCTTCCAGGACTTTTTTGGTGACTTTGGTGTCGCTGCGGATCAGTAAGGCATCGTAATCGCCGATGATGTTACAAAGCTGTTCTTCATTCAGGCCGGTTTCGATATGAAAATGAATGCCTGACTCAGCCTGTTCGTTTAAATAATTGATACCGGCTTCTGCCAGTTTGTCGGAAATGAGGATTTTTTTCATGTAAGTTATAACCAATGGAAAACGCGCTAAAAAAGTCAATAGTTTACCAGCTTTGCTATAATCGGGATATGTTAGATGGGAACTTATGGCGAATGAAAACCAATGTATGGGCCAAAAGATCAGTGGTCCTGTTGCTAATTTTGCTCGCTTTGTGGATGGCAAGGATTGATCGCTACAGTTTTACACCCGACACCACATTTACCACAATTTCCGGCGAAACCATGACCTTGAAGTCCTTGCAAGGCAAACCAATCCTTATCACTTTTTGGGCAACCAGTTGCGGAACCTGTATTAAAGAAATCCCTGATTTGGTGGCGCTTTACCGGCAATTTCACCCGTTAGGGCTGGAAATCATCGCCATTGCAATGGCTTACGACCCGCCTAACCGTGTTGTTGCGATGGCACAGGAACAAAAGCTGCCTTATCCTGTCGTTTTGGATTTAACTGCAGAATATGCCAAGGCTTTTGGCCGTATCTGGGCAACCCCCACCACATTGTTAATCGACCCAAAAGGTATTGTCGCCAAACGAACAATAGGCGCATTTGACCTAGCGGACATGCAAATCCGAATTCAACAATTTCTAGAAGGATAACCTATGCTCTGGTTGAAAGCTTTACACTTGATTTTTATGGTCACCTGGTTTGCCGGGTTGTTTTACCTCCCACGCCTGTTTGTTTACCATGCCATGAGCACGGATGCGGTCAGCATTGAACGCTTTAAGGTCATGGAGCGTAAACTTTATTACGGCATCATGACGCCGGGCATGGTCTTGACCTTTATCTTCGGTATGTGGATGCTCGCCAGCTATGCCTGGAGTACCTTTGGCACCAGCGGGTGGCTGCATGCAAAACTGGCATTGCTCGTATTGTTATTGGTTTACCACGTAGCCTGCGGGCACTGGTTGATGTTGTTCAAATACGACCGCAACCCGCACGGCCATGTTTATTACCGCTGGATGAACGAAGTGCCGGTGTTGTTTTTGATTACGATTGTGATTTTGGCGGTGGTGAAGCCGTTTTAAGTTCTTTAGGCAAGAACCTACTGTACGTCATTAATTAACAACGGAAGGTGTGCAGAATTGTAATTTTAATCATGAAATTACACAGACACCTTAATATTACTATTAACACAAAACCATGCACCGTATCATTCTCGTTTCCGTCATTAGCATAATAATCTTACTCGGTGCAGTAGGCGAGGTATTGATCCAACCTGCCCACACCACAATAGGCTTACTACCAGCCGATTTACCCGCTAAGCCTATCTCGCTTCAAACCCAAGATAACGAAACCGTTTCCGGTTGGTTCGTTCGCGGAATGCCGGGTTCAGGCACCGTCCTTCTAGTGCATGGTATCCGTTCAAACCGGAAACAAATGCTAAGCCGGGCACGGTTCCTTAACAAACAAGGCTATTCGGTTATGCTGATCGACCTGCCTGCCCACGGCGAAAGTACGGGGGAAAAGATGACCTTCGGCATACAAGAAGCGGGGGCCGTTAAAGCGTCCCTAACCTATTTGGCGCAAAATTATCCCGATGAAAAACTCGCTGTCATCGGTATTTCCCTTGGCGCGGCCTCAACCGTGCTTGCACTTTCCAAGTCAAGCCCTGCTCCTGCCGCGATTGTGCTTGAATCGATGTTCCCCACCATTGATGAGGCCGTTTCCGACCGTTTTGAAATGCGCCTTGGGGAATGGGCTAGGCCTCTGGCCCCGTTATTGTTGTGGCAGTTACCTATAAGGTTAGGGATCTGGGCAGAACAATTACGACCAATTGCAGCATTACCGTCATTGCATATCCCGGTACTGGTTGCCTCCGGTTCTAAAGACCGCCATACGACGCCCGAAGAAACCAAACGGATATTCCAAGCGGCTAACCCGCCCAAGGAACTGTGGATAGTTGACGGAGCAGTCCATCAAGATCTTTATAAGTATGAACCGAAGGCCTATGAGGCCAAAATCACGGCATTTTTGGCTAAGTACCTTCGAAGCACCATGCTTGCCCTTGACGGGCGGGGTAACACGGGGATTAAACCATAAACCAACAGCTTTCAACCCCAGCCCTCGCAGAAGCCCCTATCAGTTCATTTTTACTTCAATTGCGTAAGGATATGCATGGGAATGAGGCACAAGAGCCAACCAGGCAGACTTATATTTCCTTTTTGGGTTCTGGGATTATCAATCTAACCAAATCAAGAAATCAGGGGATGAAAAAACCGGCCGATTAGTTAATCGGCCGGTTAAAGCCAGGGGGTAACCGGCTAAAACTCAAACAGCTATGGCTTTGCGGTTTTTCAAAAAGGTGAGCATTGGCACGAGCATTAACCAAAACGCCGAAGGAAGCGGGACCGATGCAGGCGGCATTTCCAATTTTAATGGGCCCGAAAAGTTTGTTATCAAGGTCATTGCAGAACCGTTCCTGGAATTTGTTGAACTCGCCCGAAAACCGAATATATCTCCAGCCGTAACAGCAAACGAAAAAAGCCCTGATTGCACAATAGAATCTTTATTGTCTGTAAGCTGGTTGAAGGTGCCGTTCAATAACCAACCAAACGGGTCGTATTTTGGCTTTTGTTTTTTGCTGGTGTCTAACGTCAGATAATCCCAGTTAAACGTCACAAGGCCGGATGTTACTGCGGTAACGGTGAAATCTTGGTGGCGATTACCGCCGCCATTATTGCTGCTTACCATCAATAACGAATCCAACGCTTGGCTCGTTATGATAGAACCGCCGTTTACCGACTTCGTCCAATTCGCAAAATCATAAGAACCTATAAACGAAGCATTGGCTTGACTTACAAATAAAGCCAACAGTACGGCAACGAAATTTAATGCTTTCTTCACAAAAATCTCCTCAAGGTTAAGTAAGTGAAACTGATCCATACAGCTCCATTGACAACCATGCACAGCCTGCGCCATATAGAAACCCTGGGAATGAGTAACTTAAAATATGTGACGGACATCCAATTTTTTTGTGCTTTTGGATTCGTTTATCGAGTTTCAACCATGCCATTAAACCGGTTTAAAATTTGCTGATTTTTGGGGAACATTTTTCGACAAAATTTAACTTTTATTTTGCATAGGTTGACAAAACATGGTGTCAATTTGTGACAAGAATTGTCAGTCGTAAACTTAAAAGCATATCGCCCCGCAGATTGCATCCCAAGCGGGTTGGCTGTATCCTGCTCATCCCATGCAGATACACTTAATTTCCGTAGGCAACCGTATGCCAAGCTGGATAACAACGGGTTATGAAGATTATGCCAAGCGCCTGCCACGCGAATGCGAGTTGTTACTTAAGGAAATACCGCTCGGGCAAAGGGGAAAAAATTGCGATTTGGCAAGAATTATTCGGGAGGAAGGGGAACGGATGAATGCGGCGATTCCGGTAGGCGCGCATATTGTCGCGCTGGAATTATCAGGAAGATCAATGTCTACGCCGGAACTGGCAGTTACCTTAAACCGTTGGCAGGAAATCAGTAAGCCTATTGCCTTGTTAGTCGGCGGCCCGGATGGATTGTCGGATTCGGTCAAGGCCAGGGCATTGGAGTTTTGGAGCTTATCGCCGCTGACTTTCCCACACCCGCTGGTCCGTATTATCGTCGCCGAGCAACTTTACCGGGCATGGAGCCTTCTCCATCATCATCCATATCATCGATAATGTCGGCAAAAATCATCCTTGCATCCGCTTCCTCCCGGCGAAAAGAGTTGCTGGCCCAAATTAACATAACGCCTATCGTACATCCCGTTGAAATTGACGAAACACCGCTTCCCGATGAAAAGCCACTTGCTTATGTACAACGATTGGCGGCTGAAAAGTCGGCCTTATGTCTTGCTTCACTAACGACTAGCCTACCGGTATTGGCAGCCGACACGGCGGTTGTTTTGGACAATTGGATCATGGGCAAGCCAAAGGACCAAGGAGATGCGGTAGCCATGCTATCCCGTTTATCGGGAAGGGCCCATCATGTGTATTCGGCCGTTTCGCTCAGGGGAAAACAGCATTGGCAAGCGGTAAGCGTCACTGAAGTGACATTTAAGAAACTTACCGAACCTGAATTGATCGCTTACTGGCACACGGGCGAACCGTTGGACAAGGCGGGAAGTTACGCTATACAAGGTTTGGGCGGATTATTTATTGAAACCATACATGGCAGTTATTCCGGAGTGATGGGCTTGCCGTTATTTGAAACAGCAGAACTTTTGGCAAAACAAGGGATCGATTTGTTGGTATGAGTGAAGAAATCTTGATTAATGTCACGCCGCCGGAAACCCGGGTGGCGTTGGTTGAAAACGGCGTGCTACAGGAACTTATTATCGAACGCAGCCGGATGCGCGGGCTGGTCGGAAATATTTATAAAGGCGAAGTCTGCCGGGTATTGCCGGGAATGCAGGCCGCGTTTGTCGATATTGGCTTGGACCGGGCGGCTTTCCTGCATATTTCCGATTTGTGCGCCAGGGATTTGGAAAAAAAGGGCTCGGAAAATATCGAGGCGTATTTGCACGAAGGCCAGCAGATTGTCATTCAGGTCGTCAAAGACCCTTTGGGCACGAAAGGAGCCAGGATTACCACGGAAATTTCGATCCCTTCCCGTTTTCAGGTTTACATGCCCTATTCCAGCAATTCCGGGGTTTCGCAACGGATAGAATGCGAAGAGGAACGCATACGCCTTAAGTCCTGTCTTGAAGCGTTCAGAAAACAAAACAAATGCGGCGGTTTCATCGCCAGGACGGCGGCGGAGTGTGTGGAAGAGCTCGTGTTGATCGCGGATATGTCGTTTTTGCTGAAATTATGGGGATCCATATCCGCCAAAATTAGCCAAGCAAAAGCCAAGGAATTGATCCATAAAGATTTGCCCCTAAGTATCCGAACGTTACGAGACCTCTATAAGGAAGGGATTGAAAGGGTAAGGGTAGATTCCAGGGAAACCTATCATCGCCTGATTGAATTCGCAGAAAGTTTTGTCCCGGAAATCGTGCCGGTCTTGGAACACTATACCGGGGATTCCCCTTTATTTGACATTTACAGCGTTGAGGACGAAATCCAAAAGGCCTTGGAGCGAAAAGTCAGCTTGAAATCAGGGGGACATTTGGTGTTCGACCAAACCGAGTCGATGACGACGGTCGATGTCAATACCGGCGGCTACGTGGGCGGCAAAAACCTCGAAGAGACGATCTTCAAAACCAACTTGGAAGCCGCCCAGACGATTTCACGCCAACTCAGGCTCAGGAACCTGGGCGGTATCATCATTATCGATTTTATCGATATGCAAAGCGAAGACCATAAAAAACAGGTATTGCAGGCGTTGGAACGTTGCCTGGAAAAGGACCGCGCAAAAACGAAAATTACCGAAGTGTCTTCCCTCGGCTTGGTGGAAATGACCCGCAAGCGGACGCGCGAGAGCCTTGAACATATCCTGTGCGAGCCTTGTAGCGCCTGCGGCGGGCGCGGCGTATTAAAAACGTCGGAATCGATGTGCCTGGAAATATTCCGTGAAATTATCCGTGAGGTCAGGCAATATAAGGTACAAAAGTTACTGGTGTTGGCTTCCAACAGTGTTGTGGAAATGCTCCTGGATGAGGAAGCGGGCATGTTGGCTGAACTGGAGACATTCTTGGGCGTCCAAATCAAATTCAGGTCCGAATCAGAATACAACCAAGAACAATATGATGTGGTGCTGCTCTAGCTTGGCGCCAACCTAATCCAACCATGATACATCATTTCAAACGGGCGACCCGGCACCTAATTTTCTGGTCAATAGTGCTCACTGCGATCTCGTTAACCGCTGTGCGACTGGTATTGAAAGGTGTCGATAGCTATAAGTCCAATTTAGAAACCCGCATTGGCATAATGGTAGGCACCCCGGTGAAATTGGGCAGCTTGGGCGCCAACATGCGCGGCGTTAGCCCCGAACTGGTGCTTAAAGATGTCAATATTGCTTCAACCTTGGCAACCGCCCCTCCAACCATCCATCTTAAAGAAATACGCCTGGGCATCAACTTAGGGGATTTCCTGTTATCCCGGGATGCATTGGCGTCCTCATGGATTACCTTGGTCGGCGCAAAGCTGTCAATTATCCGAAAGCAGGATGGGCAGTTCGTTATTGAAGGGTTAAAAGCCGACGGCGGCGAACCGCTGTGGTTGTTGCAAGGGCGACAATACGAAGTGTTACAAAGCCAAATAACGTGGCAAGACAAACAACAAGGAGGGGAGCCTTTGGTCTTGGAAGCGGTTAATTTGGCGATAATGAACGACGGCAAAGACCATCGCGTCCATATGATGACGAACCTGCCCGAAAAATATGGCGACGACATAAAAATGATCCTGGCATTCGAGGGTGAACCGGAAAAGCTTGCTGAGATTAAAGGCGACGTGTTTTTTGTAGGCAATAAGATCAAATTGCACGAACTCATTTCCACCTACTTGCCTTCGGGCATCATCATGACGGCCGGTTCGGTCGACATTAAAGCCTGGGGCCGGTGGGAAGAAGCCAAACTTGCCTCGTTGAACGCTAACGCACGAATACGGCAAGGCGTTTTTGCAAGAAAGGGCAAGGGGACTTTTCCCGTCAATTATCTGGAAACCAACTTTAGCTGGCAAAATAAAGGCCAACAGTGGCTAGCCAATATCGACCGTTTTCTCCTGGAAACCCCCGATAACAACAGGAAATCCAGCATAAAATGGCCCGATGCCATCGTCAGCCTTTCAGGGCAAAATGCTACCGGTTCCGGAAGCCGGAAATTGGCGCTTTATGCTAAACAACTCGACTTAACGGAAGCGGCTAAATTGGCACAATTTTTTGCGCCGCTAACCGAGGAACAAGACCAAATCCTAGGCCAAGCCCAAGCCAATGGCTTGTTAAGGGATTTTTCAGTCTATATCGAACCTGAAACCAAAAACTTTGCCGTTGCCGGCAGGTTCGACTCGGTCGGCTTAGAACCCTTGTCCTCCATGCCAGGAATCGAAAATCTGAGCGGCCAAGTCAAAGGCGACAACCTAATGGGGGCGGTCGAAATAAGCGCCCAGGGAATTAATTTTAAAGCCCCGCGATTGTTCGATAAGCCATTGCCCTTGGATAAACTAAAAGGCGTATTGAGATGGCGGCAAACCGAAAACCAATGGGCACTTTCCAGCCAATCAATCATGTTGGATTGTCCGGCATTTGAAAGCGAAAGCCGCATACTGGTTAACATCCCCAAAAATAACGACAGCCCTTTCTTGGACTTGCAAACATCGCTCAAAAGCGATGACATGGGGCGGATTAGGGCCTACTTGCCTACCAAGGTTTTGAATAATAAAGTCAAGCAATGGTTGGAGCCCGCTTTTGTTGCAGGCATGATCACAAAGGGCGATGTGTTGTTCTATGGCAAAGTAAGTGATTTGCCTTTCACCAATGGAACGGGCGTATTGGAAGCCTTTGCCGATGTCGACCAACTGGAACTAAACTTCAATCCCGAATGGCCGCATATTTCAGGCATCAATGGCCGGATAAGTTACGAACACAATGACATTATCGGCTCGTTTAACAGTGGCAAAATAGGTAAGGCCGACATTATTAAAACAGACGCCTTGATCCCCAGCTTAGGCAGCAATGATGAACGCCTGTTCATTAAAGGCGAAGCAAGGGGGAATATAGGCGAAGTTCTTAATGTCTTGCAACAATCCCCATTAGTTGACAGGGTATCGCCTGTAACTAAGGCAACATCCACCCAAGGCGAAGCCAAGGTTGCCGTTGATTTGACGATACCCTTTTGGGCCGGTCAAGCGCTTAAAGCCGACGGCAATGTCCAAATGAAAAACACCCAGCTAACAGTCAAGCAACTCGACCTGAAAGTCGACAAAATAAATGGAACCTTAAAATTCAACAAAGATGGCATATATGGGAACACAATCAAAGCAATCGCGCTTAGGAATCCAATTGAAGTCAATATCGCCCAAGCCAATCGGCAAACCTTAATCAACGTAGACGGCAAAGCCAGCGCCAAAGACATTGAAAACCTGTTTGGTTGGACTGAACCGCAAATTGCGGAAGGTGAAGCGCCTTACCAATTTCAATTGCAACTACCGACTTCGGAAACGAATGAACCTATAATGGTTAATGTTAAATCCAACTTGGAAGGGGTAGCCTTACAACTTCCTGACGACCTTGCAAAATCCAAAAACCAAAGGAAACCTACTTCGGTGACTGTCGACTTAAGTGACGAACTCGCCTTGCCCATAACCATAGATTACAACAACGAACTGAAAGCCGCCCTCAAACTAAGCCCCAAAGGACAAAAAATCAATTCCGGGCATGTGTTGATTGGCAATGGCAGCGCGGAATACGCAACGGCCCCCGGAATTAAACTGGAAATAAACCGGGAACGCTTGGATCTGCAAGATTGGCTGGGATTGGCCGCCGCCCAACAAACCAACATGCCAAAAATTGACGTTAACGAAATTAAATTGCATAGCCAAACCGCATTTTTCAATAAAACCCGCCTAGGCCCGTTCGACCTGTCCTTAAAACATAAGCCCAATTCCTGGGCAGGTGAAATCGACAGCGCCATCGCTAAAGGAAGGGTTCAAATACCCGTTGAAACAGAGGGGGACAATCCGGTCTTTCTGGATATGGACATGTTAAGCCTGACCGCCTTAAAGCAATTAGGGTCGCAGGAATCTTCGGGTAAGGCCGAATTCAAGACATTGCTGAATATTAAAAGCAAAAAAACCTTATGGAAGACCAAGGATTTAGGGCAATTGGCATTGGTAACCCAACGTACCCCAGATGGAATGGACATCAACAAGCTGGAACTTGCAGGCGAGGATGGAAAACTGATGGCAAAAGGCAACTGGCGGGAAGCAGGCAGCAAATCGACGACCAACCTCAACGGTAAGCTTGAATTGAAAAAAGCCGATCAATTTTTTGACAAACTTGACATTACCAAAGACTTTACCGATACGAGCGGCGCAATCGATTTTAAGCTCAATTGGAATTCCACGCCTTGGCAACCCTCATTATCCGACTTAGGTGGCACGATGGATGTTAAATTGAAAAACGGGCGTATCCTAAGCATAGAACCAGGTTTCGGGCGGGTGCTGGGCATTTTGGCGGTTGCACAATGGATTAAGCGCTTGCAACTGGATTTCGGCGATATCTATGAGGAAGGCTTGACATTCAACAGTATCGAAGGGCATTTTGACTTACTGAAAGGCAAGGCAACAACCAAGGATTTACTTATTGACGCCGTCCCTGCAAAAATTACGATAACCGGTGATACAGACCTGATTAACCAGACAGTCGACCATGTCATTAAGGTGGTGCCCAAAAGTTTAGACGCGGTTCCTATTGCTGGTACAATTGTCAGTAGGATAGCGGCGATGGTTGGCAAGACTTTAACGGGTAAAGACCAGGAAGGATTTTTCTTTGGCACCCAGTATTTAGTCAAGGGCAAATGGGACGATGTAAAAATCAGTTCCCAACATGAAAATGACGGATTATTCCAAAAAACCTGGAACAGCATTACCGACTTTCCGTGGCAAGGACAAAAAAAACAGTAAGATACAGGCATAACCAAAATATAGGGAAGATTTGATGATCAAGTGCGCAGCCATACAACTGGCATCGGGGCCCAGCGTAAGCTCCAATCTGTTGGAAGCCGAAAAATTGATTGCCGAAGCCGTCAAGACCGGCGCAAAACTGGTTGCTCTGCCCGAAAACTTCGCCATGATGGGCGACCGTGAAATCGACAAGATCAAAATCAAGGAAACCGATGGGACAGGGCCTATCCAACACTTCCTATCGGCAACTGCAAAAAAATACGGTATCTGGCTGATAGGCGGCACAATCCCGATAGCTGGGGAAAATGAGAATAAAGTACGCGCGGCCTGCCTTGTTTATAACGACTGCGGCGAAAAGGTCGCGCGCTACGACAAGCAACATCTTTTTGATGTCAATGTCCCTGGTACGGATGAAGTTTACCGGGAATCCGACAGTATCGAGCGCGGCAATGAGCTCGTCGTACTGGACTCGCCGTTCGGTAAACTGGGTTTCGCGGTATGTTACGACCTGCGCTTCCCTGAGTATTTCCGCAAAATGGTCTCCTTAGGCATGGAAGTCTTGGTAATACCATCGGCATTCACCGCCAAGACAGGCTCGGCGCATTGGGAAGTGCTGTTGCGGGCCAGGGCCATCGAAAATTTGTGTTATGTCATTGCGCCTAACCAAGGCGGCTTTCACCTCAATGGCCGTAAAACTTACGGGCACAGCATGATTATCGACCCTTGGGGCGTTGTGCTGGATTGCTACAAAACCGGAGCAGGTTTTGTAGCGGCGGATATCGACCTTGAGAAGCTGAAGAAAGTACGCAGCGCTTTTCCAGTGCTCGACCATAGGCAATTTAACTGTGATTGACATGCGGACCATAATAACTTTTATGGCCTGCCTATTTTTGATTGGCTGTGCCTCGGATGACTCGCGATACCAAGATAACGCCAACCTGGAGCGGCCGCCAGAAATCCCAATCGACAAGCAAGCGGCTGAGCAGGCAGCCGCCAATGAAATTGAAAAACCCATAAGGCGGCATGGCAAAGGCCTCAAGTCGGATGTGTATGTCCCTGAAGGTTCGCATTCAGAATTCAGAATCAAACGAACTTTTGATGAAGCCTGGAGTCTTTTGAACCAAGCCATCCAGCAAAATGAGCTGAAAATAGCCGACCAAGACCGTAGCAAAGGTAGTTTTTATGTTACGTATGACGGCGGCAGTTTCTTAAGCACCGCCACCTCGATTTTTGGGACAGGGCACAAGCGGACTTATTTATTGAAAGTCGAACCTCAAAATGAAGAAACCTGGGTAACCGTGAGTTTAGCAAGCAAGAATGAAGAAACCGATAGTGGAAGCCTTAAAGACGGAACTGCAGATTCTTCAGACGAAGATAAATCAACAAAACTATTGGAATTGCTCTTCGATGCCCTGCACGATAGCATAAAAGACGAATAGCCCCCTTCTAACCAAACTTATTGATTCAATGGAATTATTGGCCAAAGCACGACAAACGATTCTGAGTCCCGCCGGGATGCAGGACAATGATATTCAACTTATCATGAACCAGTTGCTCAGCGTGCCCGTCGATGCCGCCGATATATACTTCCAGTCCAGCCATTCGGAATCCTGGGTCATGGAAGGCGGCATCATAAAAGAAGGTCGGCACAATATCGAACAAGGCGCCGGTGTCCGGGCTGTGGCGGGTGAAAAAACCGGATTTGCATACAGCGACCGCATCGAACTCCCTGTGTTGCTGGAAGCTGCCAATAATGTCAAAGCAATCGTAAGACAAGGCCAGCAAACACAAGTTGGATTACCAGTTAAAACCGATTGGCCGCATTACTATGGTATTGCTAACCCCTTAAAATCATTGGCCGACCAAGAAAAAATCGATTTATTGCGCAAAGTCGATGCGGAAACACGCAAACTTGACAGCAGGATTGAAGAAGTAATCGTCAGCATGGTCGGCGTCCATGAATGTGTCTTGGTCGCCAGCCAAGACGGTTCAATGGCTGCCGATATACGCCCTTTAGTCCGGATGAATGTCGCTGTTATCGTCGTGGAAAACGGCAAACGCGAACAGGGCAGCATGGGCGGCGGCGGTCGCACCGATTACCGTTTTTTCATTGATGAAGACACCGCCCTGGATTATGGGCGCGAGGCTGTAAGGCAAGCCCTGGTCAACCTGGAAGCCGGGGAAGCCCCAGCCGGGAATATGACCGTGGTATTAGGTGCGGGTTGGCCCGGCATCCTGTTGCACGAGGCGATAGGCCACGGCCTTGAAGGAGATTTTAACCGCAAAGGCACATCCGCATTTAGCGGCCGCGTCGGCGAACGGGTCGCTTCCGATTTGTGCACGGTCGTCGATGACGGCACTTTAGCCGGAAGACGCGGTTCCCTTAGCATAGACGATGAAGGCACGCCGACGGAACGTACCGTATTGATAGAAAACGGCATCCTCAAAGGCTACATGCAGGATAAGCTCAATGCCCGGTTGATGGGCGTAAAGCCTACGGGTAACGGTCGCCGTGAATCCTACGCGCACCTGCCTATGCCGCGCATGACCAACACTTATATGCTGCCGGGAAAAGACAGCCCTGAAGACATCATCAAATCCGTCAAAAAAGGCTTGTACGCCAAGAACTTTTCCGGCGGCCAAGTGGACATTACGTCGGGCAAATTCGTATTTTCCGCCAATGAAGCCTATCTTATCGAAAACGGTAAGCTTACCCGTCCCGTCAAAGGTGCAACCCTGGTTGGCAACGGCCCGGATGTATTGACTAAAGTTTCCATGGTCGGCAACGACCTGGAACTGGATGGCGGCGTGGGCACCTGCACCAAAGACGGGCAAAGCATACCGGTAGGGGTCGGTCAGCCGACAATCAAGATTGACAGCATAACGGTGGGCGGGACTAGCGTTTAAAGGCTTTTGCCAAGCCTTTAAACATCCTTATTTATGTCATTCCCTGGCATCAAGCTTTCACGGTAGCTGCGCATAAGTGCCAGAAAAGCCAGGAAATCATACAGCCAGTGGATAATGATGGGGGTTAACAAATTCCTTTCGCCGCCGTAATCCAGGGCTAGCCCCAAATAAATACCGACCAAGGTTGCCAAGACGGCATAAAGCGGGGTGATGGCATGTACCAGGCCGAAAATTATATTGCTGCCGACTAACCCCGCGGCAATTCCCCATGAGGTTTCCATCCAGGGCTGAATTACACCGCGAAACAAGACTTCTTCGGAAGTTCCGGCTATCGCCGCCAAAATAAACAGGTCGGCCCAATGATAAGGATGCAATGCTGGCGCCAACGTTTCCAGCAAAAAGCGCCTGATTGTAACGACAGACTCCGCAGTGATCCGTTCCAGGAGCAGGAAAAGCAAAAATAAGGGAATCGTCCCCAAAATACCAAACAAAATGGCCTGCTCGGAAAAATGCAGGTAAGCAAACGGATTGATCCCACTTAGCCATCCTAAAACAACCGCCACAGCAATCAGCGCCGCCTCAAACAAACACGCGCTTTTAAAAAATCGCTCAGGACTGAATGGGGTCTTGTTCATTTGAATCAGGCTTTGGGTAAGGTCACGCCAGTCTGTCCTTGATATTTGCCGCCCCGGTCTTTATAGGAGGTTTCGCAGACTTCATCGCTGCCGAAGAACAGCATTTGTGCGACACCTTCGTTGGCATAGATTTTTGCCGGCAGCGTCGTGGTATTGGAAAATTCCAGGGTCACGTGGCCTTCCCATTCGGGTTCAAGCGGTGTGACATTAACAATAATCCCGCAACGGGCATAGGTTGACTTGCCCAAACAAACAGTTAACACATCGCGAGGAATGCGAAAAAACTCCACTGTCCTTGCCAAGGCGAAAGAGTTTGGCGGGATGATGCACACATCCGCTTTGATATCCACAAAGCTATTGGAATCGAAATTTTTGGGGTCGACAATGGCCGAGTTGATATTAGTGAAAATCTTGAATTCATCCGAGCAACGCACGTCGTAACCGTAGCTGGACGTGCCGTAGGAAATTACCTTTCCCTTTTCGGAATCCCTGATTTGGCCGGATTCGAAAGGTTCGATCATGCCGTGTTGCTGCGCCATCCGGCGTATCCATTTGTCAGATTTGATGCTCATTGGGATAGTCAGTGTAAAAAAATGGTTCTTATTTAATGGTTGTAAGTAAATTTAGTCGCTTATATTAATTGAAAATCACCTTTTATGCTTACCCAGTGGGTTAACCGGAGGAAATTAAAGTGCTTGGGAACGCTTATTACCCACTATTTCAGAATAAAGTGTTTACTCAATAGATAGCTATTTCAGCCGACAAAGCATTGTAAAATAATCAGTAATTATTATTCCGGATAAAGGAATTTTTTTGTGCGTTTAATTTAACCCAGGAGATAAAATGGCATTTGAACTACCCCCATTGCCTTATAGCAAAAATCGATTGTTACCCCACATTTCCGAAGAAACCTTGGATTTCCATTACGGCAAGCATCACCAAACTTATGTCACCAACCTGAATAACCTGGTTCCCGGTACAGAATTCGAAGGCCTGTCGCTGGAAGAAATCATCATGAAATCCTCAGGCGGTATTTTTAATAACGCCGCGCAAATCTGGAACCACACCTTCTACTGGAACAGCCTGTCACCCAACGGCGGCGGTGAACCGACCGGCGCATTGGCCGACGCCATTAATGCGGAATTCGGCTCGTTTGCGAAATTCAAGGAAGAATTCACCAAATGCGCGGTGACGACATTCGGATCCGGATGGGCTTGGCTGGTCAAAACCCCAGAAGGCAAACTGGCCTTGGTCAGCACCGGCAATGCCGGTTGCCCGTTAACGGAAGGCCATAAGCCTTTGTTGACCTGCGACGTTTGGGAGCATGCGTAT
Organism: uncultured Methylomagnum sp.; assembly: GCA_964435245.1. Taxonomy (GTDB): domain Bacteria; phylum Pseudomonadota; class Gammaproteobacteria; order Methylococcales; family Methylomonadaceae; genus Methyloglobulus. Next base: position 355,080 of record CAYSYU010000001.1, on the reverse strand, counting down.
TACATCGACTACCGCAACGCCCGTCCTGCTTACCTGGAAGCTTTCTGGGCCTTGGTAAATTGGGATTTTGCTTCGGCTAATTTTTCGGGTTAATACTTTTTGTAAAGGTAGCCTGCATGAAGCGCAGCGGAATACGGGAATGCAATAGTTCCCGGATTGCTCCTCGTTCCATCCGGGCTACCCCTACCCCGCTATCGAACAGCAATACCGGAATAACCGAGTCAAGCGTCGTCCTCTTCGTCAGGTGGCGGCTCATCCTGTTTATTACCGGTTTCGCCCAGCTTCATCATGAAATACAGGCAGGATACGACGGCAATCACCATCACCGCTTCAAACACTAACCGCAACATGCTGTCCTCCCGTCGTAAGGTGAATACGATCAATTAGTTAGGATTCTCGACTATAAGCGATTTGTAGGCTTATTCTTACGGGTTGTCAATATCTTTATGACTTTGAAAGATTGGAATGGCTAAGCGTATTAGTGATTACTGGCTTTTCATTTGGGAGATAAAAACATTCGGCGCAATGCCTTTTAGTTATTGCGGACGGACTTAATCTTAATTTGTATTGGTAGCCCGGCTATCGCTGTGCTGCATCCAGGCTACCTCGCTAAATATTTTTGGCTTCGGACGGCAGGCAAAATAATAGCCCTATCAAAAACATTATTGCTTTGAATAAAGTCTGTAATAACGGCTTCAATGACAGGAACAGAAACGGCGTTGCCCATTTGTTTGTAAACAGCATTGTCATTGTCCAATAATTTATAACTGTCCGGAAAACCTTGAAGCCTTGCGCATTCCCGAGGTGTCAATTTTCGTGCTTTACCATTTTGGACGACTCCAAGCCTGTTTGTATCTGAAGCCGTCAGTGTGATTGAAATACTTTCAGGATCGAGAAACTTGAAGACTTCAAAAGACATATTTCCTGCTACAGGATTATATTTATTGTCATAAGCACTCAAATACCCTTTTTCAATTAAGGAACTTAATATATTTTCTAAGTCTTTTTTTTGATAAAAAGTCCTTATTTGCTCAAGTGTTAAGGATTTACCGTCTTGGTGGGTTCCGAAGGTTTTTTTCCTTCTGTTTCCGATTAGCAAATTTAAAAATTCAATTTCAGCTTTTGTACAATCTCCTTTTATCCCTAATTCCCAAGAATGTATCGATTGTCCGCCTCTGTAATCAATCAATCTGTATCCGTGTAATTTTGAAAGGTCGTCACCGACAACTTTTCTTAACTTCGCTACAAAATCTTTCGTGCATTCATATTTTTTTGGAACATTGTTTTCAAGAATATCTTTCACCACTTTACTGATCTTAGGTTCAGAAAATATTGAAAGTTGCTCATTTCGTTCCTTGAATTTATGTGAATCTGATGCACCCAAGTCAGATTGTAAGGTCATGTTAATTTCGTCATTTAATATGCCAACTATATATATGCGAACCCTATTTTGTGGGACTCCAAAGTTGCTGCTATTTAAAAGGAAATGGTCAACACTATAACCTATATTTTTAAGACTATGGATAATCGTTTCAAATGTACGCCCATGGTCATGAGATGTTAACCCTCTTACGTTTTCAAGCAAAAAACCTTTGGGTTTATATTTGGTTAGCAATCTTTCAACTTCAAAAAACAATGTCCCCCGCGTTTCACCAAAACCTCTGCGTTTTCCTGCGTAAGAAAAAGACTGGCAAGGAAACCCTGCCAACATAAAATCAAATGGCGGTAATTCCTCAACTTTTGTTACATCGGAAAGAGGATTGTGCCCAAAATTTAGCTCATAAGAAGCACAAGCGTTCTTATCAATTTCAGATGAAAATACGCACTCCGTTTTTAAACCAAACTTTTTACATGCCTGCTCAAAACCTAAACGGATGCCACCAGTCCCTGCAAATAAGTCTATAAACTTAATCATAGGACGGTTTTTATCCAGCTAGACAATATTTCAAATTCCGCAACTGTGTAAGCGACTGTACAATCGCTGTGATTACAAATTGTAGAAATTGCGGAAGAACGTTGAAAATTTCCTGCGCCATCAATAACGTAAGCAATTTGATAGCCATTTTTGTGCATTAACGATTGACGATCTGCAGCTTGCCCTGCTTTTCTTTCTATCGTGCTATTTGTTGTAACTTGGAAGGTAACCTCAATGCCAACTTTTTTCTTTCCTTTTTCTACAACTAAATCGAAAGGCATACCGCCTTTTTTATCATAGCCATCAATACCAATATAGCCATTCCTCAATATTTTGTATTCACCGCCAAGGTTGTTTACAAGGAAATCTACAATTTCAGTTTGAGCCAATTGACCTAAGTTATTTGCGGTTGCCCCACCTGTAATTCTGCTAACTGTAATATATCGTTGCTTGACATATTTTATTAAGTCATCCTCGTTGCCAAGCAATATGCCGATTTCACAAGCATTCAACCCGGCTCGATCTGCATAGTCAGAAGTAGAAGCAAACAATAACAGCGCAATCATATCGCACGTTAAGTCGTCTAATTCTTTTTCGATAATAAGGCCTTCACCGTCAATGAATAATTTCTTATTATTTAATCCATTTCTCGGGAGGGCTTTAAATTCGTATCTATATTTTTTCTCTTTCCATATAAAATCAAAATAATATTTCCCTTCTTCGCCTCTTCCTTTCGGAAATATTTCCTTGAATGAACGCCCTAATCGTTGAATTGGCTCACCTCCATAGTCCGCTAAAACGGCTAATTGTTTGAGAAAAAGATTTGCTGGATATTGGGCTACTTTTATTAAATCAAACAGTTGGAAAGGATCATTTTTGCTTAAAACAATTAATCTCAAAAAATCTTCTTGTGTTTTTAAAAGTAACGGGAGAACGTTGGCTAATGCGTTTTTTGCTTTCAATTCTTCAGGCCACCAAAAAGCAGCCTTGGTTCTAAGTTCATTTATGCTTCTGTTATATTTAGCCATTGTTTATTATTGGTTAAGTATTTTGTATAACAATATTCGGAAACCGTGCACTGAAATCCTTCGCCTTCAACGCCAATTTCGCCGTAGCTTTACGGGCAATGGCCTTGTACATGTTTGCAGACTGGCTATCGGGGTCGGCAACGACGGTGGGGTTGCCGGAATCGGCTTGTACGCGGATAGCCATGTCCAAAGGCAGTGCGCCGAGAAAATCGACATGGTTGGTTTCCGCCATCAACTTACCGCCGCCTTCGCCGAAGATCGGTTCGGCGTGGCCGCAGTTGCTGCAAATGTGCATGCTCATGTTTTCGACGATACCGAGGACGGGCACATTGACCTTGTTGAACATCGCCAAACCGCGCTGGGCGTCGATCAGGGCGATGTCTTGCGGCGTGGTGACGATAATCGCGCCGCTGACGGGTATCTGCTGCGATAAGGTCAGTTGGATATCGCCGGTGCCGGGCGGCAGGTCGATGATTAAATAATCCAGGTCGCGCCAGTTGGTGTCCCGCAGCAATTGCTGCAAGGCATTGGTGACCATCGGGCCGCGCCAGATCACGGCCTGATCCGCTTCGACCAAGTAGCCGATGGACATGGTCTGGATGCCGTAAGCTTCTTTCGGCATCATCGTCTTGTTGTCCCGGCTTTCCGGCAAGCCGGACAATCCGAGCATCATCGGTATGCTGGGGCCGTAAATATCGGCATCCAATATGCCGACTTGCGCGCCTTCCGCCGCCAACGCCAAAGCCAGATTAACGGATGTGGTCGATTTGCCGACGCCGCCCTTGCCGGAGGCGATGGCGATAATATTCTTGATATTGGCGAAGGGTTTCAACGTTTGCTGGACGGCGTGGGCGATTACTTTAGAACCCACCTCGACCGTCACCGATTCCAAATCCAGCAGGGTTCGTAAGTGATTTTCAACCGCCGCTTTCAACTCTGCGTGATAGCTGTTGGCCGGATAACCCAGCTCCAGTTTGACGGCAACCTTGTTATTTTCAACGGTAATCGCCTTAACGGCCTTGGCGGCAACCAGGTCGAGCCCGTGATTGGGGTCGATAAAGGATTTCAGGGCGTTTTCAATGTCGGTTTTGCTAAGTTCTGTCATGGCTTATGGATGTTTATGGATAAGTTTAAAAATGTCTGTTAAACGGTAGCTGGCTGTTATTTTCAGCTGAAAAAACCACGGCTAAGGGAAAAATCCTGGCATAAATTCAATCGCTTTGGCTTTATATCTTAGGACAGTTGTCATCCAAAACGCGTTGGTAACAATCTAAGTCCATAACTGAAAAACAGCAAAAAATAATTTCTGCAAAACGGCCTTCTTGTATGGAATCATGCACCGTCCTGACAGCGATTGTTGCCGCCTGTCCGATTGGGTAGCCGTAAATTCCTGTGCTAATGCTGGGGAAAACGATAGTGGCAAACCTATTTTCCGCAGCAATTTCCAGGGAACGCCGGTAACAGGAAGCGAGCAGCTCGGGTTCGCCCTCGAAACCGCCCTGCCATACCGGGCCTACGGTATGGATAATGTACTTTGCGGGGAGCAAGTAACCTTTCGTTAATTTTGCATCGCCCGTTTTGCAACCACCGAGCAAACGGCATTCATCAAGGAGACCGGAACCGGCCGCCTTATGGATAGCGCCGTCCACGCCACCGCCGCCGAGCAACGATGAATTTGCCGCATTTACAATCGCATCGACCGGTAAGGTCGTAATATCGCCATGGATTGCGGTTAATTTCACCTTCATATATTACCAAACTCCAGGATACTCTTATTTTATCGAAAATCCACCGAGCTTGCCGGACTCCTAGCTAAACTGTCAAGAAAACCGTTTTTTATGACATAATGCTGCATTATTTTTTGCCCGTTAATCGCTTTATGTCAAAACGAAAAATCCTAGTAACCAGCGCCCTGCCCTATGCCAACGGCCCGATCCATATCGGCCATTTAGTCGAATATATACAAACCGATATTTGGGTACGCTTCCAAAAGCAACGCGGCAACCTGTGTTACTACGTTTGCGCCGATGATACCCACGGTACGCCGATCATGCTCAAGGCAGACCGGGAAAGCATTACGCCAGAGCAACTCATCGCCCAAGTTGGCAAAGAACATCAGGCGGATTTTAGCGAATTCGGCGTGGCTTTCGATAACTACCACAGCACCCATTCGGAAGAAAATAAAATCTTTTCCTCACTCATCTACGAACGGCTCCGCGATGCCGGTCATATCACCTCGCGCACCATTACCCAGGGTTACGACCCGGTCAAGAAGATGTTCTTGGCCGACCGCTTTATCAAAGGCGACTGCCCGAAATGCGGCGCTGTCGAGCAATACGGCGACGGCTGCGAAGTGTGTGGCTCGACTTATTCCCCAACCGACCTGAAAAATGCCGTGTCGGCTATTTCGGGGGCAAAACCGGTCCCGAAAGATTCCGTGCATTATTTTTTCAACCTGGAAAATTTCAACGATATGCTGCGCGAGTGGACGAATGCCGGACATTTACAGCCTGAAGTCACCAATAAATTGGCTGAATGGCTGGGTGGCGGCTTGCAACAATGGGACATTAGCCGAGATGCGCCGTATTTCGGTTTTGAAATTCCCGATGCCCCGGGCAAGTATTTTTATGTCTGGCTGGATGCACCGATCGGTTACATGGCCAGCTTTAAAAACCTCTGCGAGAAACAGGGGCTTGATTTCAATGAGTACTGGCGCAAGGACAGCGACACCGAGCTTTACCATTTTATCGGCAAAGACATTATCTACTTTCACGCCTTATTCTGGCCTGCCATGTTAAGCGGCGCGCATTTCAGGACGCCCAGCGCCATTTTCGCACATGGTTTCCTAACGGTAAACGGCGAAAAAATGTCCAAATCGCGCGGCACTTTCATTACGGCCAGGACTTACCTGGATCACCTGAACCCCGAATACCTACGTTATTATTTTGCCGCCAAGCTTAGCGCCGGAGTCGACGATATCGACCTTAATTTCGATGATTTCAGCCAGCGGGTAAATGCCGACCTGGTCGGCAAAGTCGTCAACATTGCCAGCCGTTGCAGCGGCTTTATCAACAAGCGTTTCGCTAACCGCTTATCGGATAACTGTGCCGAACCGGAATTGTTTGCCGATTTTATCAACGCCAACGAAACCATCGCCCAGCTTTACGAAAACCGGGAATTCGCCAAAGCCATGCGCGAAATCATGGCGCTAGCGGACAAGGCCAATGCTTATATCGACGACAAAAAACCTTGGCTGCTCGCCAAGGAAGACGGTAAGGACCAGGAATTGCACGACGTCTGTACGATGGGGCTTAATTTGTTCCGTGTTTTGACCGCGTACCTTAAACCCGTGTTACCTGCCCTGGTTAAAGAAGCCGAACAGTTTTTGGCGATTGACAGCCAACGCTGGGTCGATGGCCTGCAACCGCTTAAAGGCCATAGCATCAATGAATTCAAGCCGTTGATGACGCGTGTCGAACCCGAGAAAATCACAGCAATTATTGACGCATCCAGGGAAAACCTGGAGAAAACTTCCGATAAGCCTTCGGCGGAACCTAAAGCCAAACTCTTTGAACCCATTGCCAACACGATCAAGGTCGATGATTTTGCCAAACTCGATTTACGCATCGCCAAGATTATCGCTGCCGAATCAGTGCCGGAAGCGGACAAATTACTGAAACTAACTGTCGATATCGGCGATGAAACCCGTACCGTGTTTGCCGGTATCAAATCCGCTTACAAACCGGAAGATTTGGAAGGACGGTTAACCTTGGTCTTGGCCAATCTGGCGCCGAGGAAAATGCGCTTCGGCACTTCAGAAGGCATGGTGCTCGCGGCAGGGCCGGGGGACAAGGATATTTTCATCTTAAGCCCGGACGGGGGAGCGGTTGCAGGGATGAAGGTTAAGTAAGCTACCTGTAACTGTGATGTACGGCCATGAATTCGCGCATTATTAATGGGATTTCCTAGCCCATCATAAGCAATTTGGGTTGTATTGAAGCTATAGGGAATAAGGCCTCGTTGTCGAGGCCTAACAACTACAGGATATACCGGCTTAAATCCTCATCTTCCACAAATTCAGCAAGGTGCTGGTCAACATAAGCGCCGTCTATCACAATATTTTTTTCCATCAGGTCTGGTGCGCTGTACGAAATTTCTTCCAAAAGACGTTCAAGGATGGTGTGCAACCTTCTTGCGCCGATATTTTCGGTTTTTTCGTTCACCTGCCAGCCCAACTCGGCTATCCTTTTGATGCCGTCGGCTGAAAAGCTCAGGTTAACGCCTTCGGTTGCCAATAAGGCGGCGTATTGTTCGGTTAATGACGCATCGGGTTCGGTCAGGATGCGGACAAAATCGTCAGCCGATAACGCGCTTAGTTCAACACGGATAGGAAAGCGGCCTTGCAGTTCCGGGATTAAATCGGAAGGTTTGGTCAAGTGGAAGGCACCGGAAGCAATAAACAGGATGTGATCGGTCTTGATCACCCCATATTTGGTACTGACAGTGCTGCCTTCAACCAACGGCAAAAGGTCACGCTGGACACCTTCGCGCGAAACCTCGCCACCGCCACCGTGATCGGAGCGCTTGCAGATTTTGTCGATTTCGTCCAAAAACACGATACCGTTTTGTTCTACGGACTCTACGGCGCGTAATTTGATATCTTCATCGTTAACCAGTTTGGCGGCTTCCTCTTCCTGTAAGACCTTCAAGGCTTTTTTTATCTTCATCTTGCGGGATTTGGTGCGCCCGGAACCCATGTTTTGGAACATGCCCTGCAATTGGCTAGTCATTTCTTCCATGCCTGGGGGCGCCATGATTTCAACGCCGACTGGCATAACATTGACATCGACTTCAATATCCTTGTCGTCCAAATCGCCTTCGCGTAATTTTTTGCGCATTTTTTGCCGGGTCGAATCTGCCGTTCCAGAAATGATGCCGCCATCCGAACCTGGCAACAAAATATCGAGTATCCTATCTTCCGCAGCGTCGCAAGCCCGGTTTTGGACTTTTTCCATTTCCGACATCCGCATCATTTTGACCGCGGTATCGACCAAGTCGCGGATAATCGACTCGACATCGCGGCCAACATAACCGACTTCGGTAAACTTGGTGGCTTCTATCTTGATGAACGGGGCATTCGCCAGACGTGCCAGACGGCGGGCGATTTCGGTTTTCCCTACCCCTGTCGGGCCAATCATCAGGATGTTTTTTGGGGTGATTTCTTCGCGCATAGACGGCTCGACGTGTTGCCTGCGCCAGCGGTTTCTTAGGGCAATTGCCACCGACCGTTTGGCGTCAGCTTGGCCGACGATGTGTTTATCCAGTTCGCTAACTATTTCTTTGGGGGTCATCGGGTTCATTCGGTTACTCGTTCGTTTCCGTATCCAGTTCTTCGATCCGTAAATTATGATTGGTGTAAATGCAGATATCCGCAGCAATCGTTAAGGCGCGTTCGACGATTTCGCGGGCGCTAAGGTCGGTGTTTTCCAACAATGCCCGTGCCGCTGCCTGGGCAAACGCGCCGCCAGACCCTATCGCCATCAAGTCGTATTCAGGCTCGATAACATCGCCGGTGCCGGATATGATGAGAGAAGTTTTCGCGTCGGCAATGGTAAGCAAGGCTTCCAGCCTCCTTAAAGCGCGGTCGGTGCGCCAATCTTTCGCCATTTCTACGGCGGCGCGGGTTAGGTTGCCGCGATGTTTTTCCAATTTGCCTTCGAAGTGCTCGAATAAAGTAAAGGCATCGGCAGTTGCGCCGGCAAACCCGGCAATGACCTTGTCGTGGTAAAGCCTCCGTACCTTACGGGCATTGCCTTTCATGACCGTATTGCCCAAGGTGACTTGTCCGTCACCGCCAATAACGACTTTATCGCCACGGCGGACAGAGAGTATGGTTGTTCCTCTAAACACTTTCGTATCCTAAATTTGCAAATTAGCCGATAATTTTACCTTGTATCCCACCATGATGCGGGAAAAAATCAAAAAGACAAGGCTAACTGGAAAGTTTAATTCTACTTATTAAGTTAGCCGGAAAGTAACACAATAAACCGTTGGAACTGCTTTTGGAATATTTGTGATGCCCGATAACCCGATAGAAATAAATGTGCTTTGCGTCGGCCACGCCTCGTATGACCTTGTTTATTCGGTACCGCATCATCCCGCCGAGGATGAAAAAATGGTTGCTGACAGTTTTTTAAGCTGCGGCGGCGGGCCAGCCGCAAATGCGGCGGTTATGGTCGCGAAATTAGGCCTAAAGTCGGCATTCGCCGGTTATTTGGGAAATGACCTTTACGGCGAAATGCACAGGCAGGAACTCATCGATAACCAAATCTTTGTTGATAAAGTTGTTAGGGGGCCGTCGCCGACACCTTTATCCATGGTGTTGGTCAAGCCCGACGGCAAGCGGGCGTTAATCAATTACAAAGGCGATACCCAGCCGTTGCCTGAAAAGGCCATCGATTTTTCTGACATTAAACCGAAAGCCATCCTTTTTGACGGGCATGAACCGCACATCTCGGCACCTCTTGCTAAAAGCGCCAAAACACAAGGTATCCCTACAGTCCTGGATGCAGGTTCGGTACATGAAGGGACGTTAACATTGATGTCGTTAGTCGACCACTTGGTATGTTCAGAAAAATTCGCCGCGCAACTTCATGGCAATGTTGAAACCGCCCTTAGCCGTCTAGCTGAAATTTCACCTAATGTGGTAATTACCCTAGGGGAAAGTGGATTAATCTGGCAAAAAGCGGGAATTCGTGGTGCTGTGCCCGCATTTCCTGTCAATGCTGTGGATACGACAGGCGCGGGAGACGCCTTTCATGGGGCTTATGCCGGAGCAGTGGCATCAGGGATGGGCTGGGATGAAATTTTACGTTACGCCAGTGCGGCAGGGGCCCTTTGTTGTACAAAAACTGGGGCGAGGTTGGGGTTACCTAGTTATCAGGAGCATTGGGAGAAGTTTATAAAAGGTAAATAACCCGAATATCACCCCTTATATCCAATAAACCTTTCAGCTATTAAAATAAAGTAGAATAATATCTTTAAGCTAAAGATGTTTAATGATTAAGAAAATTGAATAGGAAAACATGAAACATTACAAAATCGCGGTATTGGCAGGGGACGGCATAGGGCCGGAAATCAGCCGGGAAGCAATCAAAGTCCTTAAACTCATTGAGCAGCGCAATCATGTCTCGTTCGAATTAATGCCAGCGGCATTCGGCGCTTGCGCCTATTTCGAGTTCGGCGATGCGTTTCCGCAAAGTACGGTCGACATTTGCGACAAGGCCGATGCCATACTGAAAGGGCCGATCGGCTTAAGCCATGAGGAATCGAAAAACATCCCCATCGATAAACAGCCGGAACGCGGCGCGTTGTTGCCCCTGCGTCGGCGTTATAACACCTATGCGAATTTTCGCCCGGTTTTCTTGCCCAAGACATTGGCGCATTTTTCGCCTTTAAAGCCTGAAATTATCGGCGAAGGCATTGACCTGATTATGGTTCGCGAACTGGTTGGCGGCCTATATTTTGGCAGCAAAGAGCGCGGGATCAACGATCAGGGATTGCGTTATGTGAAGGAAACCCTGGAGTATGACGAGCTGCAAATCCGCCGGATTATGCACCAGGCATTTAAATTGGCAATGAAACGCCGTAAGTTGCTGCATAACATTCATAAAAGTAACGTACTGATGTCGAGCGTATTGTGGAATGAAGTGATGGAAGAAGTCGCCAAAGACTATCCTCAGGTGAAGGTCGTCAATTTCTTGGTCGATGCGGCTGCAACTGCGCTGTGTTTGAATCCCACCCAGTTCGACGTGATGGTCATGGAAAATATGTTCGGTGACATCCTAAGCGACCAGGGCGGCGGCATTTTGGGTTCGTTGGGGTTGATGCCGTCTGCGTGCCTGGGCGATGATAAGGCTTATTACGAACCCTCACACGGCTCTGCGCCGGACATCGCCGGAAAAAATATCGCCAACCCTTATTCCATGATCGGTTCGGTTGCCATGATGCTTGAAAGCAGCTTTAACATGGACAGGGAAGCCAAAAATGTCTGGTCAGCCATGCAGGGTGTTTTTGCCGATGGCTATTCAACCGCCGACCTCTCTAAAGCAGGGACTGGCGTCACCATGATAAGCACCCAGGAATTTGGCGACAAGGTCGTTGAGAAGCTGCGAGTGATGCCGAAAGTGGATTTAAGCGACTAACTCCGCCGTATCACTAAGGAATAGAAGATTAACTATGGCTTCACATCAAGATGTGATTTTGCGCCTTGCCCAACCTGATGATTGCAAGGACTTATTTAACTTAATTAAGGCACTGGCGGAGTACGAAAAATTATCCCATGCAGTCACCGGCAATACCTTGTCGCTGAAAGAGCATTTATTTGGGCCTAACAAATATGCTGAAGCCATTTTGGCTGAGAATGACGGGAAAGCAATCGGCTTTGCCTTGTTTTTTCATAATTACTCAACATTTTTAACCAAGCCGGGCATTTATTTAGAAGATATTTTTGTTTTGCCGGAATACCGGCAGCAAGGGATAGGTAAAGCATTGCTCAAAAAAGTGGCCCAGATAGCCACGGATAGGGATTGCGGCAGGTTGGAATGGAGCGTCCTGGATTGGAACGAGCCAGCGATTACATTTTACCGCCGTATGGGGGCATCGCTTTTAGACGAATGGAAAATTTGCCGATTGACGGGAGAAGCTTTCTTTCAATTAGGCAACGGGGAATAGGTATTTTTTATTTAGCCGCCAATACTGAAAAAATTAACATACCGTACATAACCGTAATAAAAGTTAAATATCATAAGCCGAAATCAAAAATGTCCTTAAGGAGCAAACATTGGCATTGCTTATGGTACGCAACAAACCATACGTTTATCTTCTACAGGCAATACGCTTCGTTATTTTTCCGCTCGCCCTTACCTTATCTGGCTGTGTGGTTCATAAGATAAAAGAATCGACTTGGCCGGAAGGTTTACCGCCACGCGTTTATTTTTTGGATAATTACCAACAAGATTCGGCTAATAAGAAAATTGAAAATGAGGACGAATACTTAACCTGGGTCATTCGTTTTTATCAGGGCTGGACACTCTATCCAAACGGCTGGAATAATATAACCAAAGGTTTATTGGCAAAACTGAAAGATCGGCAAACAGCCGATGCGGTTAAAGCTAAAATGGATCACCTTGGCGTAGTGATTTCATCTGAATGGGCGAAAAACAACAAGACCCGCCTCATCAGCAGCCGTCATGTCTCAGTGTGGGGCAATGCACTAATGAAATCTTTGGATTACGGCGATACCTTGCAACTCATTGACCGGGTCGCCAAGGATATTGGCGATTTGTTGGAGCACAAGATTCCTGATGATACCATCACCGCCCAACGCTACTATGCTGATGATGAAGAAATTGCCTTTTAATTAACTTTCATAATTCAAATGTTGTTTCATGGTTACTGAAATTGAAATAATCCCAACCGAAAACCTGATTTCAATTATCCCGCTAATCAAACGCCTAAACCCCGCCTTATCTGAAACCATAATAAAAACCCGCTTAGAGGAAATGGTTGGCCAAGGTTACCAATGCGCTGGCTTGTATCACGATAACGAATTGATCGGCATTTGCGGCCTGTGGATTATCACCAAACTCTATGTCGGCAAACATATCGAACCCGATAACGTCTTTATCTTGCCCGATTACCGCCGCCAAGGTTTAGGCAGAAAGTTACTGGATTGGGTGTATGGCTACGGCTTATCGCAAGGTTGCATTGCCAGCGAGCTTAACTGTTATATCAGCAATGAAACGGGCGAAGCCTTTTGGGAACAGGAAGGCTTTGTGAAAATCGGTTATCATTACCAAAAACACCTGGAATCGTCTTAACCCGAATGCGCCTAAAAATTGACCCATGCAATACCTTCCCTAGAGAAATCAAGTTACATCAGGTTTCGCGCATCCTTGAAATCAGCTTTGATAACGGCCGAACCTTTAATTTGCCGTGCGAATATTTACGTGTTTTTACGCCATCCGCTGAAGCGTTAGGCCATGCACCCGGACAGGAAATCCTCCAGGTTGACAAGGAAAATGTTACGATTAACGAAATAAAGCCCATCGGCAATTACGCGGTCGCCTTTGTATTTAGCGACGGACATAACACAGGCATTTACAGCTGGGACCTTCTTTATAAGCTGGGTTCCGAGTTTCAAACCTTGTGGGCAGATTACCTGCACAGGCTTGAACTGGCAGGCCATCAACGCAATACGAAAGACAATATGGTATCCAAATGACAGAAAACACCACCCATTTCGGTTTTAAGCGCGTCGCCGCCGAAGAAAAGGCCAGCCTGGTTCGAGGAGTATTCGATTCAGTCGCAGAACATTACGACATCATGAACGACCTGATGTCGATGGGCATCCACCGCATCTGGAAGCGGCTGGCCGTGCAATTGAGCAATGTCCGTAAAGGCGAACAGGTACTCGACCTAGCTGGCGGCACTGGCGACTTGACCACATTATTCGAACAACGCGTGGGCAAGGAAGGTTCGGTAATATTAGCCGACATCAATTCGGAAATGCTGCGCACCGGCCGTAACCGGCTGATCGACAAGGGCTTGGCCGGTAATGTGTACTATGCCCAAGTCAATGCCGAATGCCTGCCGTTTGCTGACAACAGTTTCGACTGCGTGTGCATCGGCTTCGGTTTGCGTAACGTGACCGATAAGGATGCCGCCTTGCACTCCATGTACCGTGTGCTGAAACCCGGCGGACGGGCGATCATCCTCGAGTTTTCCCATCCGACTGATCCGGTGACAGAGAAAGTCTACGATTTTTACTCATTCAGCCTGCTACCGAAAATAGGCAAATGGGTGGCAAAAGATGAAGACAGTTACCGTTACCTGGCTGAATCCATCCGTATGCACCCCAAGCAGGAAGAACTTAAGGCCATGATGGAAGCCGCCGGGTTTGAACGCTGCGAGTATTTCAACATGACGCAGGGAATCGTAGCGGTGCATCGGGGTTATAAGATTTAGCAAAATGTACATCCCAAAACATTTTGAAGTCACTGATATCGAGTTAATGCACCATCTTATTCGTGATTATCCCTTGGCAACTTTAGTGACGCTCGCAACAGATGAAATCAATGCGAACCATGTTCCTTTGCACCTTTCAGAAAACCCGAAACCTTACGGCACCTTGCAAGGCCATATTTCACGATCCAATCCCTTACTGGATGACATAACAAACGATAGGGAATCGCTTGCCATTTTTCATGGACCAAATACTTACATTACTCCTTCTTGGTACCAAACAAAAAAAGAATCGGGAAAGGTAGTCCCAACTTGGAATTATGTTGTCGTCCATGCTTACGGTAAGCTACGGATTAACGACAATCCTAATTGGGTGCAATCCCAACTGGAACTACTCACCAACCAAAATGAAGCCTCATTTCCCAAACCTTGGGCTGTTGCCGATGCACCGCATGAGTTTACGGAAAAATTATTGGCGTCGATAGTTGGAATTGAAATGGAAATCACCAAACTTCTTGGCAAGTGGAAGGTTAGCCAAAACCAAGCCCCACAAAACCAAGAAAGCGTTATCAATGGACTAAATTCCAGCAACCAATCAGGTGCTTTGAACATGGCAAATCTCGTGAAAACAGCCCCAAAAAACTAACATGCCCATTAAACCCCTCCTCATTGCCGTCCTTGAAACAGGATTAAACCGTTATCTTGCGCTGGACAGCAACAAGGAAGACTTGCTTATCCCCTTAAAAGGCAAAATCATCGCACTCACTATCCAGCCGTTTAATGAAACTCTCTATCTTTGCCCGACCGGGGATACCATCCAAATTATCGACCAAACGGTAACACCGCCAGACACGACAATCAGCGGTTCGGTGTGGGCATTAGGGTTGATGGGGATCAGCGCCAAGCCGATGCGTTCGGTTTTCTCAGGCGAGATCAAAATCGAAGGCGATATCCAAACGGGGAAGCTTTTTCAGGAACTGTTCAAAAAGCTGGACATCGACCTTGAAGGTTTGCTTGCCCAATACACAGGGGAAGGCATAGCTAGCCGTATTAGCCAGTTCTTCCGAACCGGGCAAGAATGGGGTAAAGAAACCGTTGAAACCTTTAAACTCAACACCGCCGAATTCCTTCAGGAAGAAACGCGAGAGCTGCCTGCCAAACCGGAAATCGACATTTTTTATCAGGAAGTCGACGAACTCCGCATGGCTTGCGACCGCCTTGACAGCAGAATTAACCGATTGGCGCAACATATAACAATAAAACCCAAATAAAGGTTATCGTGTTTTACCCTAGAATCTTATTTCGTTTGATCCATATCAACTGGGTGCTGGTTTCCCACGGCCTGGATGAAATCGTTTTTAAAACGCACCTGTTCCGTCCGGTACGTTATTTTGCGGTGTTTTCGCCCAGTTATTGGCTTAAGCCGAAAACCGAACCTCGGGCGGTTCGGATCAGGAAGGCATTGGAAGATCTTGGCCCTATCTATGTAAAATTCGGCCAAGCCTTATCCACGCGTAAAGATTTACTGCCCGAAGACATTGCCGACGAGCTGGTTAAACTGCAAGATAAAGTCCCGCCATTCGCCAGCGAAATTGCCCAGAAAATCATTGAATCCGAGTTGGGCGTAAGCCTTTCTACAGCATTCGCCAAATTTGAAGCCGAGCCTATGGCATCGGCATCGGTGGCACAAGTCCATGCTGCCGAACTACATGACGGCAGGGAAGTTGTCGTCAAAGTATTAAGGCCCGATATAGAGGCAGGCATCCATTCCGACATTGGGTTATTGTACGAATTGGCACGGATCGCTGAAAAATTTTGGCCGGATGCCCGACGCTTACGGCCTATGGAAGTGGTGGCTGAATTTGAACGCAGCACCCTGGATGAGCTTGATTTGCTTAGGGAAGCCGCCAATGCCGCTAAATTGCGCCGTAATTTTGAAGACTCTGGCCTACTCTATGTGCCTGAAATTCACTGGGACTATAGCCGCCGCAAAGTGATGGTAATGGAACGGATTTATGGCATACCGGTTGGTGAAATACAGCAACTAAAGGACAATAACGCTGATTTTAAATTATTGGCCGAACGCGGGGTCGAGATATTCTTTACCCAGGTGTTTAGGGACAATTTTTTCCACGCGGACATGCACCCGGGGAATATCTTTGTTGACCTGCCGGCAAAATATATCGCCGTGGATTTCGGTATCGTCGGCTCCCTTTCCCTCTCAGACCAGCATTATCTTGCCGAAAATTTCCTGGCATTCTTCAACCGGGATTACCGCAAAGTCGCGCAAATGCATGTCGAATCAGGTTGGGTGCCGAGTTCAACACGCATTGAAGAATTCGAATCGGCAATCCGTAGTGTGTGCGAACCGATTTTTGAGAAGCCGCTTAAAGACATAAGCTTCGGGCAATTATTGTTGCGCCTGTTCCAAACGGCCCGTCGCTTCGACATGCACGTCCAACCGCAACTCGTCTTATTGCAAAAGACATTGCTTAACATTGAAGGTTTGGGTAGGGAGCTCTATCCTGACTTGGATTTATGGCAAACCGCCAAACCCTTCCTGGAACATTGGTTCAAGGAACGCGTCGGCCCCAAAGCCAAAATCTCCCGCCTGCTTAAATTGTTCCCCGAATTTGCCGAGCAGTTCCCGGAAATCCCTTCGCTGCTTTACAAAACCTTGGACAATGCCGCTAACGCCCAAAAACGGGCGGAAAACCAGCAACGGGAACTGGCCATGTTACGGGAACAAATGGATGTACAGCACCGCAATACCTTATGGTCGATCTATATCGGAGCGATTCTTATCAGTATCGCAATTTTGTTGCAATAATAGACTAAGGAAAGATCTATTTAATCGCCGACGAAATACAAAAAATCCTCATTTTGTTGTACATTACCCGTTTATTAACTCCCTTTGTAAACAAACCATAAATATAAGCCATTAACGAGGATCTGTCATGGTATCACTTAACCCCCCCGTCTGTGATTTTGGCGCCAAAGCGCCTGATTTCAAATTGCTTGGCGTTGACGGCAAGACCTGGGCTTTACAGGACTGTATGGGCAGGAATGGCTTGTTGGTCATGTTTATTTGCAACCATTGCCCTTACGTGAAAGCCGTCCACGGGCGCATCCTAAGGGACACCCTCGAACTGAAAGGCTATGGGATAGAGTCTGTCGCCATTATGGCCAACGATACGGTCAATTATCCAGAGGATTCTTATGAAAATATGCAGCGGATCGCCGCCGAATATAATTACCCTTTCCCTTATTTATACGATGAGAGCCAAGAAATAGCCAAGGCTTACGGCGCTGTCTGTACGCCGGATTTTTTCGGCTATAACGCGGATTTTGAATTGCAGTACCGTGGCCGATTGGATGCCAGCCGCAAGGATACTGCACCCGACGGTACCCGGCGCGACTTATTTGAGGCCATGAAGCTTGTCGCCCAAACCGGCAAAGGCCCGGCAGACCAAATTTCCAGCATCGGCTGCTCCATCAAATGGAAAGAAGACGCAAACCAACAATAAACCCCATCAAACAAAACCGAGAGAAATAATATGTCGATTAAACGAATGGTTGACCTGGACTTGAAAGGCAAGCGGGTTTTAATCCGCCAAGACCTTAATGTCCCTGTCAAAAATGGTAAAGTCACCAGCGATATCCGCATCCAAGCCAGCGTTCCTACCATTGAACAAGCCCTGGCCGAGGGTGCAGCCGTCATGGTGATGTCCCATTTGGGACGCCCCGTTGAAGGCCAATATGACGAAGAGTCCTCATTAAAACCTGTCGCGGAACGCTTATCCAGCTTACTGGGCAAACCCGTTCGGCTGGAACGCGATTGGCTGGAAGGTGTAACGCTCAGTCCAGGCGAAGTCGTGCTGTGCGAAAACGTACGATTTAATTCGGGTGAAGAAAAAAACAATGATGAGCTAGGCAAAAAAATGGCGGCACTGTGCGACGTGTTCGTGATGGATGCATTCGGCACCGCACATCGGGCGCAGGCATCTACGCATAGCGTCGCAAAATTCGCCCCAGTTGCCTGTGCAGGCCCCTTATTGGCCAGCGAATTGGAGGCTTTAGGCAAAGCGTTGGAAACACCCGTCAAACCTTTGGTTGCAATCGTAGGCGGTTCCAAAGTCAGCACAAAATTGACGGTACTTAAATCCTTATCCGAAAAAGTCGACCAACTGATAGTCGGCGGTGGTATTGCCAATACCTTTATTGCGGCGATGGGTTTACCTGTTGGAAAGTCGCTTTACGAACCCGATTTAATTGAAGAAGCCAAACGGCTGATTGCTGCAGCAAAAAGCGCCGGATCGGATATCCCTATCCCAACGGATGTCGTTTGTGCAAAAGAATTTTCAGAAAGCGCCGCGGCCACCATAAAAAAAGTGGCGGATGTTGAAGCCGATGATTTAATCCTCGACATCGGCCCCGACACCTCTAAACGCTACGCTGAAATCCTGAAATCTGCCGGGACGATAGTCTGGAACGGCCCCGTTGGCGTATTTGAAATCGACCAATTCGGCAACGGCACAAAATCGCTTGCGATGGCTATTGCCGAAAGCCCCGCATTTTCTATCGCTGGCGGCGGCGACACCCTGGCCGCAATCGACAAATATGAAATAAACGACAAGGTGTCTTATACCTCGACAGGGGGCGGCGCATTTTTGGAGTTTCTTGAAGGCAAGGAATTACCTGCCGTTGCCATACTAAAATCGCGTGGATAAAAGCGCTTATCGGCACCCAGATAAATTTAAACCAAGTATAATCCTTTATAATTTAAACTTAAATACAACAGATTGTTGTTTTTTATTTAATT
The DNA here is from genome assembly GCA_964435245.1 of uncultured Methylomagnum sp. Classification (GTDB taxonomy): domain Bacteria; phylum Pseudomonadota; class Gammaproteobacteria; order Methylococcales; family Methylomonadaceae; genus Methyloglobulus. Next base: position 336,290 of record CAYSYU010000001.1, on the reverse strand, counting down.
TAATGATAAACCTACAACTGTAGAACCAACTGGATACCAGTATGGTCTATTGGAATATAAATATAGGAACCCAAAATGGCAAGAGTCACAATTGAAGATTGTTTAGAACATGTAGAAAACCGCTTTAAACTGGTTTTACTGGCGGCTTCGCGTGCACGCCAGTTAAGCCACGGTGCGACAGAATTCCTGCCGCGCAACAAAGATAAAGATACCGTACTTGCACTACGGGAAATTGCAGATGGTCACGTAACTGCTGAGAACATCAACCAACTGCACCGTACCGTTGAAGTACATGAGTCAACCCTGATGTTTTAATGACATTTTATGTTAGAAGTCGCTGACAGTATTGAACTCGAACGCCCACAGGATAAACTGATACGGCGTTTGTGTTCAACATTGGCCAGCTATTTGGATAAGGTCCAAGTAGACGACTGTGTTAGGGCTTATGAATTTGGCGCCAAGGCGCATTCAGGGCAACTCCGAAAAAGCGGTGAAGCTTATATCTGCCATCCGGTAGCGGTCGCCATCAGCTTAGCCGAAATGCGCATGGATGCTAATTGCATCATGGCTGCTATTCTCCATGATGTTATTGAAGACACCGGCGTAAGCAAACAAGAATTATCGAAAAAATTCAACTCAGAAGTTTCGGATCTGGTCGATGCCGTCACCAAGCTGACCAAAATCGACAACAAATCGCGTGCCGAGACACAAGCTGAAAACGTCCGTAAGATGTTCCTGGCGATGGGCAAGGACTTGCGCGTCATCATGGTCAAACTCGCCGACCGCCTACATAACATGCAAACCCTGGGTGCAATGCCTGCCGAAAGTAAACGCCGTATTGCCCGCGAGACTTTGGATATTTACGCCCCAATCGCCAACCGGCTAGGCATGAACAATATCCGGCACAAGCTCGAATCGCTGAGTTTCCAGGCGATGTACCCGCGGCGATACAATATCCTGGACAACGCCTTAAAAAAAGCACGCGGCAACCGCCGTAAAATCATCGATGTTATCGAAAGCACGTTAAAAAACCGCATAAGCCAAGCGAACATGACCTGCGATGTATCTGGGCGAGAAAAAAACCTCTACAGCATCTATCAAAAAATGCTGCACAAAAAAGTTTCCCTGAACGATGTCTTTGACGTCTATGCATTCCGGATTTTTTGCGACAATGTGGATGATTGTTACCGCGTCTTGGGTATCGTCCATAACCTTTATAAGCCGATACCGGGCCGTTTTAAGGATTACATCGCCTTACCTAAAGCGAATGGTTACCAATCGTTACACACCATATTGATCGGGCCTTTCGGCTTCCCTATCGAAATCCAGATAAGGACGCACGAAATGCACCGCATGGCGGAATCCGGAATCGCGGCGCACTGGTTATATAAAACCGACGATGACAAGAATGATAAGTTCCAGGATCGCGCCAATGAATGGCTGCGGGATTTATTGGAGATCCAGCAAACCGCCGGCGATTCCCTGGAATTCATCGACAATTTAAAGATCGACCTTTTCCCGCAAGAGGTGTTCGTATTTACCCCCAAGGGGGAAATTATCAAAATGCCCAAAGGGGCGACCGTAATCGATTTTGCCTACGCCGTCCATACCGATATCGGCAATGCCTGTGTTTCCGCCAGGATAGACCGGAAGCTGGTGCCCCTGCAAACCCGGCTGGAAAACGGCGTAACAGTGGAAGTTATTACCGCTATCTGGGCGCGGCCGAATCCGCTTTGGCTTAATTATGTGACCACCGCCAAAGCCCGGTCCGGCATCCGTAATTACCTGAAAAATTTCAAACAGCAAGAAGCCATTAGCCTGGGGCGCCGCTTATTGGATAAGGAATTGCAAGCCATGCACCTGCAACTTGAGAATATAGACACGGCCAAAATAAGCACTTTACTTAAATCGCTAGGCAAAAATACGCTGGATGATTTACTGGAAGATTTGGGCTTAGGCAACAAAATGCCGTTCTTGGTCGCAAAGCAGCTTGTCCAAGATGACAAGCACCCGGCAATCAGGCTCGAAGATAAGGGCCAGTCTAAAAAAACACCCCTGATTATCAAGGGCACAGAAGGGATGGTCATAACGTTGGCAAAATGTTGCCGACCCATACCGGGCGATTCGATCATCGGCTTTTTTAATCCCGGAAAAGGTATAGTCGTACACCACGTTGAATGCCGCAACAGCAATGATGTGAGGAAAAAACAAACCAGTTGGCTTGAGGTTGAATGGAGCCAAGATGTTGCCGGCGAGTTCCCAACAGAGCTTCGGCTTGAAGTACTGAATCAGCGCGGTTCGCTAGCAACGGTCGCATCGACAATCGCTGACAGCAATTCCAATATTGAAAATGTCAATGTGATTGAACAAGACTCACGCATTTGCGTCGATTTAATTACCGTCAGTGTAAAAGACCGCGTCCATTTGGCCAAAATTATGAGAAAGCTTAAAGAATTGTCCATTGTCGTAAAAATTACGCGGGTAAAAGCCTAAAGGCCAGTTTGTATAAAACAGATACCGTAGGCCAATTTCTATCGTTTCGCCGCCATCATGACTAAAGAAATCATCAACACTGAACAAGCCCCGCACGCCATCGGCACCTATTCGCAAGCCGTCAGGGTTAACGATACCGTCTATTTGTCGGGGCAAATCCCTTTACACCCTGAAACGATGCTCCTGGTTGAAAGCGATATCTCAGCGCAAATTATTCAGGTGTTAGACAACTTGAGAGCTGTTGCGGAAGCCGCTGGCGGCGGCCTAGACGATATTGTAAAACTTAACGTCTTCCTGATCGACCTATCCCATTTCCCCATTGTCAATGAGATTATGGGGCGATATTTCCAAGAACCTTATCCCGCCCGCGCTGCAGTCGGTGTGGCGTCACTGCCCAAAGGGGCGCAAGTGGAAATGGATGCAATAATGGTCCTTAATACTTAAGGTTCCGCTACCTGAGACAACAACCCGGTTTTTTACTGTTTCCTGTATGCATTCGTGCCATCAATCATAAATGAGCCGGATATCGTAAGCCAGCCTGTCACCAGCCTTAGTGGCATCGGTAATCGGGCGGCGGCTAACCTGGAAAAACTCGGCATAAGGACTATCTTAGACCTGATCTTTCATTTGCCTATCCGTTACGAAGACAGGACTCGCCTCTACCCGATAGCAAAGCTCGCAGTAGGCATGACAGCCCTTATTTGCGGTAAGGTTGAATTCATGGATGTGTTGCCTAGGGGGCGTAAAAGCTTGATTTGCCGCATTGGCGACGGCTCTGGTTTTATCGACTTACGGTTTTTCCATTATAATGCCCGCCAGCATAATACCCTTAAACAAGGCACAATACTGAGTTGTTTCGGGGAAGTCCGTTATGGTTTTACTGGACTGGAAATGGTCCATCCTGAATACCGCATCATTTCAGATATGGATAAGGTAACCGTAGAGCCCCATTGGACACCGGTTTACCCATTGACGGAAGGATTAAGCCAACACACCGTAAGAAAAGCTATTGCGCAGGCATTGGCTATTTGCCAGGAAAACCCCCAAACCTTGAATGACTGGATACCCAATACTGTACTCGAAAACTTCCAGTACCCGCCTATCATGTCCGCAATTAAAACCTTACATGCCCCGGAGGCAACCGTAACGAGCGCAGCCCTGCAAAATAGCAATACGCCGTCACTTAAACGGCTGGCTTTCGAGGAACTCTTGGCGCACCATCTCAGCCGCAAAGTTGCCAAACGTAAGGCCAAGGCTTGGCAAGCACCGTGTTTTTCCACCGACGGTGCCTTGGCTAAGGCTTTTATTGATAATTTACCTTTTCAACTGACCGGCGCCCAGCTAAAGGTAATCGGGGAGGTTGTGACCGATTGCATCCAGGCTAATCCAATGCTTCGATTAGTGCAAGGCGATGTCGGATCCGGCAAGACGATAGTTGCCGCTTACGCCGCCTTACTTGCGTTGGGTGCGGGTTATCAGGTGGCAATAATGGCGCCTACAGAATTACTGGCAGAACAACATTACCGCAATTTCAATTTATGGTTCAACCCGTTTGCTATCCAAATCGTCTTGCTTACCGGGCAAGCGAAAGGCAACCTAAGGAAGGGAACCTTAACGGCTTTGGCGGACGGTTCAGCAAGCATTGTTATCGGCACCCATGCCTTATTCCAGGAGGAAGTGACCTTCCACAAACTCGGCCTGATCATAATAGATGAACAGCATCGGTTCGGCGTCCATCAAAGGTTGGCGCTTAGGGCGAAAGGACAACAAGGTAACACTAGGCCGCATCAATTGGTCATGACTGCTACACCGATACCGCGCACCTTGGCGATGCTGCAATATTCCGACCTCGACATTTCCATTATCGACCAGCTTCCCCCAGGCAGGAAGCCGGTCACTACCAGCGCCATCCCAAGCGAGCGACGCAATGAAGTCATAGCCCGAATCAACCATTGGGCCAACAACAAAAAGCAAGCATACTGGGTTTGCACATTGATTGAGGAATCAGAAATCTTGCAATGCGAAGCTGCCGAAAAAACGGCAGGATACTTGGCTGCATGCTTGCCTGATGTGCGGGTTGCGTTATTGCATGGGCGCATGAAAGCCGTCGAGAAAGTTGCCGTCATGCGTGCGTTTAAGAATCGTGAACTTGACTTATTGGTAGCCACCACAGTTATAGAAGTGGGCGTCGATGTCCCGAACGCCAGCTTGATGATAATTGAAAACCCGGAACGGCTCGGCCTTTCCCAGCTACACCAGTTACGCGGTCGGGTTGGCCGCGGCGATGACGAAAGTTTTTGCCTATTGCTATACCAATCGCCTTTGTCCGATAATGCCCGCCAACGTTTAGGTATACTTCGGGACAGTAACGACGGCTTTTTAATTGCCGAAAAAGATCTACAGTTGCGTGGCCCGGGTGAAGTCATGGGCATCCGCCAGGCTGGGCAGGTAAACTTCAAAATAGCCGATTTGGCCAGGGATGCTGATTTGCTGGATAATATCCCCGCCATAGCCGATTCCCTTTTTGCCGAAAACCCTGAAAGCATCACACCGTTAATAGAACGCTGGCTAGGCCGCCGTCCAGATTATTCCGAGGTTTAATTTCCTTTTGACTACGAAAAGTTTCTTGTTTGGCCGTGAACCCGACTGGCATGAACATAGGCGTGGAAGCCAACATCAACTGCCTAAAACCGTCCAATCCTGGGCTTACGAAGCCGGTTCGCTAACCCAGCGGTTGCGCAGCTATTACGGCAACAACATCGCCGTCGAAATTTTTTTCCATCAATGGCGTTTACCTTACTTAAGCGAGCGCAGGGTGCTGAGCTTGCCTCGGCAAAGGTATTGCCTTACCCGCGAAGTTATGCTGCATACAAAAGGTTTACCCTTGCTCGTGGCAAGAACCATAATCCCCGAACAAACCATAAAGGCTGCGCATCGAAACCTTTCCCATTTGGGAACCCGTCCATTGGGTGAAGTGATTTTCTCTTATCCTGATTTGGAACGGCTTACAATGGAATTGGCGCTAGTCCCGCCAATGGCTTGGAGCGCAAAGACACAACAGAGGGCCGGTATAGCCGACCCCCTATGGGGAAGGAGGACAGTTTACGCCATCCAGGGCCGTCCTTTGCTGGTAAGCGAATTTTTTCTGCCGGAAATACTGGAACACTAAATTGACTTGTCGCAGTGTAATGTTGAATTCCAATACTCGCCTAACTCTATAAGTTTTTTGGGGATGAGGCCATGAAATGGCCTGTTATTTTGTGTTTTCCATTTATCCTATTTGGGAGCAGGCACTCGAATGGATAGATTATTTGCAAACAAATATTCAATAGGAGTCGCGACTTCCTATAACCCTTTTCGCAAGGGAAATTAGTATCTTCGATCCCTGTTGCCGGATATTCCGTAGTGCATCGGTATGCTGTCCCGAACAGATGATCCCAAATGCTAAAAAAAGAACCAAAGTTTTTACCGTAATGACGTGGATCTTTTGAGTGATGGATACGGTGGAATTGGGGCGAAACCAAAATGTAGTTAAAAACCCCAAAGTCGAGCTTCACATTCGCATGAATGAGCCTTTGCCAAAGCCCTCTTATTAGCCACACCAATGGGACAGCAGGGAGTGCCGGCACCTGGAAAATAAACAGCGGAATGGAAACCATTGCCTGCACAAAAACGGTATCGATTGGATGGGCGCGATCGCCCGTAAACAAGTTCATCTCCTCCTGGGAATGGTGCACCGCATGGAAAACCCACAGTGACGAGACCTTGTGGTTCGCTATATGGCAAACCCAAGTCAAGAAATCGCTAAGCATGACAACCAGTAAAATTTGGACAACCAAAGGCCACGACAAAACGGCGTCAATAGTCAGAAAGCTCAAGTGTTGGTCATAGAAGCCCTTGATTACGATAATGGTTGCGCCAATCAATATTGGGTCAGAAACCAAACGCAACACAAACCAAGTGACATCTTGGAAAAAACCAATGCCCGCAAACCGCTGTTCCGATTTACAGGGTGCAAGATATTCGAGCACCACGACAAACGGCACAATAAAGTAAAGGTACTTAGTATGCAAAGACCAAATCACTTCGCGGCTAAAAGGGGGTAAGCTATGGAACCAATCCCGCAGACAAATTGAAAAATATCGAAATTTTCCGACCAAAAAATTCTCATCGGTAGTTTCAACAGTCTTAGACATGTTGACCAATTCTGTCTGTAATGTTTGTAACGCAAATACACAAATAAAGCCAATTATCATCAAAAAAACAATCGATAAGTCAGTACACTTTAATCGATTAGCATCCTTTTTCATCTATAAGCCCGGCAGTTATTTAAGATAGGCTTAAGGTTAGTCGGGAAACAAATATATCTCTATAGGTAAAAATACGTAGTCGACCCATGAAATCAGGAATTAATCCGTGCTTTTCGGCTGAAGTGGAAAAATTTTTGATACTTATTGATTCGGCCTATTAATGTCTGAACCGTTTGTGCTGAGCTTGTCGAAGCACACACCGCCTTTCGACAGGCTCAATACCCAATGGGCACAAGGGCGAACGGAAACTTAATACCTCTCAGTGCCGAATCTACAGGTGCCAGAAATAGGCTCCCTCTTGGCACTGGAATGCGATTTCAATGCGGCAGGATTATTGTGCTTACGCCCCCTGAATTCTGGGGCAACAGCGTTGTTAGCCGGGTGAACCGGGAAATATAACTCGGAGTATTTACCGATAGTCCGGATATAAAATTTAACATGACTATCTATTTACCACAGGTAGTAGAACCCCAACAGTACTTGAATCCAGCCAGCAATAATATCAGTGCCTTGAAAACGTCCATTAAATTTGTTGCAAAAATGCTAGCTTTTCCTGCAACATATAGATAAGCATGAAATTAAAATTAGAAGCCTTATCATGAGTTGGCAACAGTACATCCCGAAGGACATTTCTGAGCTTTATGAAATCTACGACTATAAACACGCAGCAGCAATCCTCAAAAACGAATTCCCCGTTGAATTTGACGAAATAGGCAACGCGTTACGTTTATTTCGGTTATCTGCCAAAAACGTTAAAGACCAGGGCGGAAGTGAAAGCGCTATCCCCAAAAGGTTTTCAGATATTTTAAGGCCGATGGGCTGGAAGGAGAAAAAGCTCAATGCGAGGGTCATCGTAGACGGCCATGAATTTGCCCATGACAGCCATTATGTGGATTACTTGAAGGGGCGGGCGGGTTGCTTTTGATCTTGAATGGAACAGTAAAGACCAAACTTACGACCGGGATTTATATGCTTTCCGTGCTTTTTTTGAATACGAGAAAATCAGTGTTGGGGTTCTCGTCACACGCAGCAACGACCTAGATCCTTGGTTTAAACAGCTTGGCATTTACAGTAAATATGGCGCCAGTACAACCCAGATGGGAAAACTTTTGCCTAGATTAGATGCTGGTCGAAATGGCGGTTGTCCTGTGTTAGTATTCGGGATAACGACCAAGCTAATCGAGGATGTTTAAGCTTATGCAAAATTAAGAAATCCTTTCAGCAACTGATGACTTTCTACTTTTTATCAAAGGCCAAAAATTTGCAACCATCCTAGCCGATCCACCTTGGCAATTTCAAAACAGGACGGGGAAAATGGCGCCGGAACACAAAAGGTTATCCAGGTACCCAACCCTAACGTTACAAGAAATAAAAGATATCCCGGTCGAAGCCGCCGTCAAAGAAACCGCCCATTTATATTTGTGGGTTCCAAATGCCTTATTGGCTGATGGCCTGCAAGTAATGGAATGTTGGGGCTTTACCTATAAGACGAATTTAGTATGGTACAAAATCCGCAAAGACGGCGGCCCCGATAGGCGGGGTGTCGGGTTTTATTTTAGGAATGTTACAGAAATGATCCTTTTCGGTGTTCGCGGCAAAAATGCGCGAACATTACAGCCTGGACGAAGCCAAGAAAACATCATCTCATCGCAAAAAAGAGAGCATAGCCGCAAGCCGGATGAGCAGTATGCATTGATTGAATCATGCAGCCCTGGCCCTTACCTTGAAATGTTTGCGCGCGGCAATAGGCCTAACTGGCAAAGCTGGGGAAATCAAGCGGACGGCTATTCGCCAACCTGGGATACTTACGCCAATCACTCCCAATCAAATGTGATAGCCTTAAAAAAACGAAAGACCGCGTAAATGATCTGGCTAGTTGTTTAACTAAGCCAAAAAGGGAAAGGTTTAGCCCTTCCCATAAAATTCGCTATCCCTGTAGATATCATGAACATGCCGCAGAAAAACCATGACAATGGAGGCAACCGGCAGGGCGAGCAATACCCCTAAAAACCCGAAAAGCTGGCCGCCGGCCATCACGGAAAATATCACGGCAACGGGATGTAAGCCGATCTTGTTGCCGACCAATTTGGGCGTCAGCACGGTGCCTTCCAAGGCTTGACCGACCAGGAATACAACAGCAACGGGAACCAATTGGGATAACGCTTGATATTGTACCAATGCCGCTATGCAAGCCGCGACGATACCGACGATAGCGCCAAGGTAAGGGATAAAGCTTACCAAACCTGCCACCATGCCGATTAGCAAAGCCAAATCCAGGCCGATCAGCCAAAGCCCAAGGCTGTAAATACAACCCAAGGCCAGCATCACATAGAACTGCCCGCGGAGGAAAGCCGATAAAACGGTATTCACTTCCCCTGCAAGCTTCGCTGTTGTTGGCGCTATCCTTCTGGGCAACAGGTCGTAAATTTTGTCGACTAAACTATCCCAGTCGCGCAACAGGTAAAAGGTAACTACGGGAATAAGCACTAAGTTCATCATCCATGCCGCGATTACGCCCCCGGAATGGGACACTGAACTCATCGTGGAAGCCACAATGCCGCCGGCATTCTGCCAATGGTTTTTAACGAGATTGATGATCTCGTTTATTTGGAGATGCCTTAGGTTAAGCTTAAACCGCTGTTCCAGCCAGGGTAAGACGACCCTATTCAGCTTTTCGGCATAGGCGGGTAAATTACCGATAAAATTGGCAACCTGGCTCTCCAGTTGCGGTATTAACATCAGCAGCACTAGCGCAAGAACCAGCGCCATCGCCATGAAAACAACGATAACCGACTGGATCCGGGATAAACGGTAGGTTTCCAGCTTATCGGTGAGCGGATCGCCCAAATAGGCAAGGATTGCCCCAAACACAAACGGCATGAGCACTGGTGAAAGCAAATAAACCAACCAACCGCCGAACGCGGTTGAGGCAAGCGCAAGCCATTTTTGTGAATCCGTCATCGACCGCCTTAATTTTGCTGATTTGCCTGAAGAATCGATAAATCCCAGGACTATCTTTTTGGTTTAATTACCCAATTTATATTTTTCTAACACCGGCTAACAATACAGCGAAGCCGTGACGAAATCAAATATCCGTATAACTTGCAGGAAACACAAACCGGCGTTAAAAAATGGTTTAGGACGAATAACTATTGATTTAACTAGCTCGAGCGAAAGTAGAAATAAAACGCCCCGGCAACAATAGCCAATAATGCTATAACGGCCCCAACCAAAATTACTGCTTTTGTATTTGCCTTAGATGCCTGGGTAGCAGGTTTGTTTTTAGCGCCAGCGCCTTCAATCCTGGCATTGATGGCCCTGAATTTGCCGTTCCTGTCCCTCGCTATTTGATAGTGGATAATATCTCCCGGCACAGGACGTTGGCCTATCCCATAAATTGCGGAAATGTGGATAAAAACATCCCTCCCGCCATTTTCAGGTGTAATAAAGCCAAATCCACGGTCTTCTTTCCACGTTTTTAAAACTCCTTTCAAGAATGGTTTCGTCATATTGTTGTAATTATTTGAGTTTGCCCTATTTTGCCTAATGCCTGGATTAAAAGCGTTCCTTTATTGTCCGTGTGCTTACCCCTTTTAGTAGTTCACCGCCTTACTGTTGTAACCTAAATTAAATTCTAGTCAATATGGTAACCATGGTATTGAAAAGCCCCCGCTGCCGGTAGAACCATTTTTCAGGCCTTTGATTAATCGCGTATGGATTTTTCTTTACCCGCTCGGGATTGTCCTACTTTCATTTTGTAAGGATTTAACTGGTGGGAAGCCTGTTTTGTCAATGTGCGCGTGACCACAAAGAAGGGAAAAGTACACGACCGCTCCCTTGGATGCCGCAATCTTTCAATATCTTGTGGAAATTCGGGGAAGTTCCTGATTATCCGGGTTAAAGATAACCAGGAACAAAGAAAAACGATTACCTTTTTACGATAGTTTTATCATCGATTATCAACTCAGTAATGCCCCCTTTGGCTGTCTCGATTTTACAGGAAGCTGTCTTAAAGCCGTCTTTCTTGGCATCCTCGCTTAACCATTTTAGGGTCATGTAGGTCTCTTTGTCGGTATCAATACTCGTGTGGTTATAGACTTGGATGCCCACTTCTTTTTGGATGGCTTTCGGGCACACATCCGTTGCCATCGTCACCAGGTTAAAATAACTTCTCACCATCGCCGCATTTTCTTTTTCTTCGTTAGATTGTTGTTTACTTAAGCCAACCATCACAAAACCAACGACGATAGCACCAATTACCGCAATCATGAGTTTTGCTGATTCCGACATTTTCTCTTTTTCTTCTTCCGCCATTTTTCACCTCTAATTTAAAATTAACCCCGTTGTTGCTCGATTTTATGCCTTTTACCTACATCCGGCAATTCTGGCTTACCAGTATAGAATTAAAATTTTACAATAACTTGAATGCCTTCATTTTGATTTAGATCAGAATTCAATGCCTTGCTCAGCTAAAACTCCCTGCTCATAAGCATGTTTGATTTTGGCCATTTCCGTTACCGTATCGGCAACTGCTATCACTTCCGGCGGTGCATTGCGACCGGTAAGGATTAAATGCAACCACCGCGGCTTATGGTTGAGGATAAAATCCGCGATTTCCACTCCGCCGATCCAGTTATATCCACAACAATAGTTGATCTCATCCAACACCACCACATCAAATTCTTCCGAAATAATTTTTTGCTTACTAAACTCCCATATTTCGCGACTGGTTTTTATATCCTGCTCCGGATTTTTGGTGTCCCAGGTAAAGCCATCGCCCAAGGCGTGCCATTCGATATTATCGAAACGGGTTGCGGCTTTTTGCTCACCCGTTTGCCACTGGCCTTTAATGTACTGGATAACGCAGACTTTCATTCCCCAACCCGCCGAGCGAAACACCATGCCCAAGGCGCTCGATGATTTACCCTTGCCTTCGCCTGTATTGACCACAACCAGTCCGTGCCGCCTGTCTCTTGCTTTCATAAAAATTCGATTGCCTTCCCCAAACTCAATAGTGTTACTTGTTGTCCAGCCAAGTCAAGCAAAGGCCAAAGATAATTGAGAGCTTACATGAAAAGAGTTCTTATCTCATTACATATTGCTACAATGGGCTATTGCAAACTGAATGACTTAAAAAATGGATGTAGTAAAACGTATCGCCGAAGAATTGTCGGTAAATGCAAAACAGGTGCAAGCGGCTGTCCAGCTACTGGATGAGGGCGCCACCGTCCCGTTCATATCCCGTTACCGGAAAGAAGCGACGGGCGGACTTGACGACACCCAACTCCGTACCTTGGAAGATCGCCTGGGTTATTTGCGCGAACTGAATGAGCGCCGTGATTCGATTTTGGCAAGTATCCGCTCCCAAGACAAACTCACGCCGGAACTGGAAGCGGCCATTCTTTCGGCAGACACCAAAACCTTGCTGGAAGACTTGTACTTGCCTTACAAACCTAAGCGGCGCACCAAGGCACAGATAGCCAGGGAAGCCGGCCTCGAGCCACTGGCCGATGCCATTTTGGCCGACCGCAATGCCGTTCCGCAGCAACTCGCTGAAAGTTTTGTCAATGCTGAAGTTGGCGTTGCGGATGTCGCCAGCGCCTTGGAAGGTGCAAGGCAAATCATTATGGAACGCCTTTCCGAAGATGCCGATTTATTGACCCAACTCAGGGAAAATACCTGGCAAAAGGGCTTGATACACGCCACCGTGATTGTTGGCAAGGAACAGGAAGGCATTAAATTTAAGGATTATTTCGATTATCAGGAAGCTATCAACAAAATCCCTTCCCATAGGGCCTTAGCCCTATTCCGTGGCCGTAATGAAAATTTGCTGTCGCTCACCCTGCTGCCGGAAATCGATGAAAACGAGGGGCATGAACACTGCGCCCAACTTGTTGCCGTCCGCTTGGAAATAACGGATACACGCAAGCCCGCCGATGCCTGGCTAGCTGAAACCGCACGTTATGCCTGGAAAATCAAATTGTTTACCCGCATCGACCTGGATTTGAAAATGCGCCTACGTGAAGCCGCAGAACTTGAAGCCATCAAGGTATTTTCCAGCAATTTAAAAGATTTACTGCTAGCCGCACCCGCCGGTGCTAAATCGACAATGGGTCTTGACCCCGGCATCCGCACCGGAGTGAAAATCGCCGTTGTTGATGCAACCGGTAAATTGTTGGCAACGGAAACCATTTACCCTCACCAACCGCGGAACCAATGGGACGAATCCATTGCAACACTAGTCAAATTGATAGCGCAGTATAAAGTCGATTTGATCAGCATCGGCAACGGCACTGCCTCCAGGGAAACCGACCAACTGGTTGCCGATGTCATGAAGCTCCATAAAGAACTTAACTTCAGGAAAATTACCGTCTCCGAAGCCGGTGCATCAGTCTATTCGGCCTCGGAACTCGCCGCCAAAGAATTTCCCGACCTGGATGTTTCCCTGCGCGGCGCGGTTTCAATTGCAAGGCGTTTACAGGATCCATTGGCGGAGCTGGTAAAAATCGACCCTAAAGCAATCGGTGTCGGGCAGTACCAGCACGATGTTAACCAAGCCCAGCTAGCCCGTGGCCTTGATAATGTTGTCGAGGACTGCGTAAATGCCGTGGGTGTCGATGTGAACACCGCCTCGGTAGCTTTACTTAAGCAGGTTTCCGGGCTTTCCGCTAGCCTGAGTGAAAACATCGTCGCTTTTCGTAATGAAAACGGGGCATTCTCAAATCGCAAACAGCTCAAAAAAATCCCACGACTGGGCGATAAAGCTTACGAACAAGCGGCAGGGTTCCTGCGCATTATGGATGGCGACAACCCCTTGGATGCCTCGGCAGTCCATCCCGAAGCCTATCCTGTAGTCGAAGCTATTTTGAAAGATACCGGAAAATCGATCCGCGATTTGATCGGACAAAGCCAAATCCTCCGGAACCTCAACCCAGCCAAATACACCAATGCTTACTTCGGTTTGCCCACGGTCACCGATATTTTACAGGAACTGGAAAAACCGGGACGCGACCCCAGGCCGGAATTCAAAAGCGTCGAATTCAAATCCGGCATCGAGAAAATAACCGACCTTGAACCCGGCATGAGGCTGAACGGTGTAGTCACGAATGTCGCCAATTTCGGCGCATTCGTCGATATCGGCGTCCATCAGGACGGCCTTGTGCATATTTCGCACCTTTCCGACACCTTCGTCAAAGACCCAAGGGACGCCGTAAAAACAGGCGACTTTGTAACCGTTCGGGTGCTTGAAATCGATGTTGCCCGGCAACGGATCTCGTTGTCGATGAAATCAACGGTAGAAACCGTCGATGCCAAACCCGGGCATGAACGAACAGCGCAAAAAACTGTCCAAAAAGCCAATCAACAAACTCAACCGCAAGGCTCGATGGCAAATGCATTTGCCAAGGCCTTGAAAAAGTAAATACTAAAAGCTCTGCTATACTGACCCTTAAATTTAACTGATTTACAGGACTCAACATGACTTCATTCAGACGATTTACTCTAACCGCACTGTTTTTGGTGTTGTTATTGGCACAACCACCTGTATTTGCAGAAGATTATTATCAACAACAACTTCAAAACGAACAGTTGCTAAAACGCCAACTTGAATTGCAAAAAAAAATGGAACACGACCGCTACCGCAGGCAAGTCGGCGAAAAGGCCTTGAACGGCTTTACCAACATGGCTACCGCACCGCTCGAAATACCTAAAAATATCATCAACATTGCTAACGAACCCGACAGCAATGTTTTTTACGGACTTTTTGGCGGCATCATCAGGGGGTCTTTAGACACCGCCGGCCGTGTCCTGAACGGCGCCAACGATTTGGTTACCGCACCACTGCCAACCAAACCGGTCGTGCAGCCTTATTATATTTGGGATGATTTTGATAAAACGAATTCCTACGGGAAATTTTACCGGCTGGTGGATAACCCAAAAATAGAACCTTATGTCGCGCCAACGCCGCGTCCGGTTGCCGTAACTCCTCCTGTAGAAGACAGGACTGAGCAATATTCCCAACAAACCAACCAAAACCTGGACACCATGTTCAGGCAAGAAATGATGAAGTAGGTTGCTAACCTTAGGGATAATTCCTGACACTGGTGCGCACACAAAAGGCTGCTTCCTTAACGCACTAACCTTGATGGCCTAACAATGAAGATAGGCCATCAATTGAAGATTTCCAAAACTGTCCTAGCAAAGCCTTTGGACAATACAATTCCGCTAAACCCACCTCCCTATTAAAACAACCTGTCCCTTATCATTGAATCGAATGCATTATTCCTACGGAGACAGTGATGCCCAGACCGCAAACGCCAGCTCTTGCCGCCGACATTATCATTGAGTTGACCGATTATTCAGGCCGACCCATCGTCCTCATCGAACGCGCTTTCCCGCCTTACGGCTGGGCAATACCCGGCGGCTTTGTCGATGTTGGCGAAATGGTTGAAGCGGCAGCGGTTAGGGAAGCCAAGGAAGAAGTCAGCCTGGATGTTAAGCTGATTTCCCTGTTAGGCATTTACTCAGACCCCAGCCGCGACCACCGCGGCCACACAGTCACCGCCTGTTACGTAGCCGAAGCCGCCGGGAAACCAATGGCTGCGGACGATGCCAAAAGCTGCAAGATATTCAGTATGGACGACCTTCCCGAACTGTTGGCTTTCGACCATGCCCAAGTGCTTGAGGATTACCTTAGGTTTCGAGAAACCGGGCAAGTGACACCGTTGCGGGGGATTTAAAGCTAAAATTTTACCTCAGGAGTACCCCTAGATTTAGCTTCGAATCCTACAAATTTCTTTTTCTTTTAAACCATATATCCGATATCTGATTGGGATAATTGCAGAACTCCTCTCCCTGTTTCAGTACTATCGACCATATCCTTGAGCCAAGTTATTTCGTCGATCTACTGAGTCAAAACGACAGTCTCTGAACATGATCGTTTCAGGAGATTAGAAATTCGGCTTGGCAAGCGCAGACTAATATCCCATCACTCACCGTTTGTTGTTTATTAATAAGAAACGGCCTATTAAATAAAAGCAACCATATCTAAACAGAATTTTTACCAACGAAACCCTAGTATTCCTCCATCGTTAAAACCTTTTTTATTTATTAGTCAAATCGGCAGATAGCCTAATAAACCTGTGTTTTCTCGTTTTTAGTAATTCGGTTTGTCAGCGGCGGTGAGAGTATGGATATCTAATGTACCCAGAATGCTTCATCGTTTTTCCGCCCTTGTCTTTCAATCGGCTATTTAAAATCATAAGCGAGTTTAAATGAAAAAATTCCCCCGCCTTTTCGATTATCGGTATCTCCTAGTTTTAGGATTTGCTTTTCTTCCGCCTTCGTTGTGTTTTGCCGATGAAGCCACCGCTGTTACGCAACTAGACTTAAAGCATCATTACGTCGGCTATTTAACCATTTCAATTACGGTTATCGCCTATGCCGTCGCAATGACTGAAGACCTGCATCAACTGAGTAAAGCCAAGCCCATGGTATTTGGCTCGATGCTCATTTGGTTTGTGATTTTTATTTATTATTCGTCGACCTATGGGTCGGCAAAAAATGTCGCCCCTATTTTTCAAACCAATTTAGAAGCCTATGGCGAACTATTTTTGTTCATTATGGTATCGATGACTTTTTTAAATGCCATGACCGACCGTGGTATTTTTGACGCTTTGCGCATTGTACTGTCCAACAGGCAGTACAGTTATCGGCAGCTCTTTTGGATTACCGGCGTCTTGTCCTTCTTGCTCTCGCTTGTTATCAGTAGTCTGACAGTGGGCTTGCTGATGGGGTATATAATATTGCAGATTGGAAAAGGCCAGCCTAAATTTGCTGGCCTTGCTGGTTTGAATGCCGTGGTTGCCGCCAATGCCGGTGGCACCATGAGCCCTTTGGGCGGCATTTCCACTTTCTTCGTTTGGCAGCAGAATATGCTGCATTTCACGGATTTTTTTATTTTAACGCTCCCCTGCATGGTTAACTTCCTGGTGCCTGCAGCCATCATGCACTTTTCGGTGGTCAAAGGTATCCCAAGCCCTGCCGAGGAAAAGCCCTTATTAAAGCGCGGTGCCAAACGGATTATTTTTATCTTTATCCTGATGTTCAGCACGACCATTTTATCAAATGTATTTTTTGAGATGCCGGCGATAACAGGGATGATGTTCGGCTTGTCGATATTGCAATTATTTAGTTATTTTTTAGTTAAGTCTGAAAATGGCCATGAACACATTACTCATTTTTTAGGGAACTACGAAGAGCATGAAAAACAAAGCTATATCGAATCGCAAAAAGGCTTCGATGTTTTCAAGTGTATCGCCGGCGTGGACTGGGATACCCTGCTGTTTTTCTACGGCGCGATGTTGATTGTCGGCGCTCTGAGTTTCGTGGGTTATTTGGATGCGATGGCACATTATTTGTTCACCGTAATAAGCCCCACCATAGCCAACATAATCATTGGGTTGACATCCGGGGCCATCGATAACGGTACATTGATGTATGCCGTATTAAATATGCACCCCCCGTTTCCAATGGGACAATGGTTATTGTTGACGCTGACGTTGGGGGTAGGCGGCAGTTTATTGGCGATAGGCTCTGCACCTGGGCTACATGTATTGGGATTAATGAAAGGAAAGATGAAAGAAGGCGAAGGTTATACCTTCACCCTGCATTTATGCTGGATGCCCGCCATTCTGTTGGGCTTTTTCGCCAGCATCGGGACGCTCTACTTAATCAATGGCGGTACGTTTTAATGCGTACACGACACTATTTGTTAAGTGCTTGTAGCCTTTTGATGCTGGGTTCTTCGGCGCAGGCAGGGGACGAACCAACGGGCCTGATTGAAGGACTTTCAGGCAAACAGGCTTCATCCTGGCTGGGTCTCGAACCCTATGGCATCAATCTCGGTGGCTGGGCGGCAGCCGGTATCAACCATAATTTTGATAACCCTGCAGACCGCAGTAATGGCCCCGTATCCATGACCGACAGAAACGATGAGTTTCACTTATATCAGATGGATTTATTTATCGAAAAAGCCGTTACCAAATCTACGAACTGGGATATCGGTGGCCGATTCGATTTCATGTTCGGCACGGATACCCGCTATACCCAGGCAACAGGCCATTGGGACATGGGCTTGATTAGCCAACGCGACCTGCGGTTTTACGACATCGCGCTACCGCAAGTTTACGTGGAAGCCTTTGCACCCATCGGGAACGGGCTGAGCGCGAAGTTAGGCCATTTCTACACGATCATCGGTTACGAGTCAGTGCCGTCGGGGCTGAATTTCTTTTCATCGCATACTTACAGCTTTAAGTCTTCACCCTTCACCACCACAGGGGCGTTGTTTAACTATGTGATTAATAAGCAATGGAGTATCAACCTCGGTGCAGTGACCGGCCCGGACAATTTCGACCGCGATTTCGGAGCCTGGAGCCAGATGAGCGGCCTTGCTTGGACGAATGCCGATTCCGGTACCAGCATTTCATTCTCGGTGATGCAGGGTGATGTCTTTGAACACCTCCATTCGGATTTGATGTATTACTCGGCAATTCTCCAGCAAGATTTCGGTAAATGGCACTACGTGCTCCAGCACGATCGCGGAATCCAGCAGAATGCCCTCGTTCAAGGACAAAATGCCGATTGGTATTCTATTGTGCAATACTTGACCTACCAGGCCACCGATACCTTGGGGGTTGGGGTGCGCAGCGAATGGTTCCGCGACGACGACGGCTTTCGCTATACGGCAGGCGCGGCCAATTATTACTCAATGACGGCAGGCGTAAACTGGAAGCCCAAGACGTGGTTAATGGTTCGCCCCGAAATGCGTTATGACTGGAGCCGAGGACAAACACCGGCATTCGATACCGGCCAGCGAACTGATCAAATTCTGCTAGGCGTTGATGCAGTCATTCAGTTTTGACATCAACCCATAAAGGATTGCTACATCCGTTTCAGAGAGGAATACAATGAAATTGAGTAGAGCTATTACACTATTACTGATTACCTTCACCCTGTCCGGATGCCAAAGGACGCCAAGTGAAGCCGCCTTATCAGGAGAAGTGCAAGGGACGACTTACCATATCAAACTGGTCCTGGACGATACGTCAACATCATTGGAGGAAATTCAACGCGAAATTTCGGTCGCACTGGCCGAAACCGACGCCTTATTGTCCAACAACAACGAAAGTTCCGAAATCTCGAGCATTAACCGGCTGGAGAGAACCAATGTGTTACTGGTGTCCCCGGAAATCGCCCGGTTATTGGTCATTGTCCGTTCGGTTTACGAGCGCTCGAATGGATGTTTTGACTTGACTGTCAAGCCCTTGCTTGATCTGTGGGACTTTTCCCGTCATGAAAACCGGGTGCCTACCGAGGAAGAAATCGACGAAATACTGCCCCACATAGGAATGGATCTTCTAGAAATTGATGCGGTCAACCTGCGCATCATAAAGAAGGATCCCAAGATCAAGATTGATTTGGCCTCCATCGCACAGGGTTATAGCGCGGGTGCTGTCGCCCGCCGCCTTGAAGCGTTAGGAATAACAAATTACCTTGTGGAAATAGGCGGGGGAATGTTGGCAAAAGGCTTAAAAGCCAACGGCGATAATTGGTGGGTTGGCGTCCAGGAGGCCATCCCCTTCACCCAAAAAACTCAGAAAGTCATTGATACCAGGGAACAGGCAGGTACCGCAATAATGACAGCCGGTAATTACCGGAATTTTTTCGAGGAAAACGGGCAAGCCTATTCCCACATCCTGAATCCAAAAACCGGGCACCCTGTGACCCATCAACTACGATCGGTTACTGTGATGCATGACGACCCGGTTTGGGCAGACGCGTGGGACACAGCGTTGCTTTGTATGGGCGAGCAGAAAGCCATGCGCATTGCAGAGGCGGAAAACCTCAAAGTGCTGCTCATCTACGAAGATGACTTTAAGCTCAAGGAATACATGAGTAAAGCTTTTATATCTGTTCATCAAGCTGTCGATAAAGATCGAAAACTGTGATAAATGTGCCGTAATAGAATAGAGTTATGAAAAGGCCTGTTCCTTGCTTACATGACGAACACTCCTACGCAAATTGCCTGTGGGGTGTTGTCATTCCTTTGGTTTTGACAGCAATCGATTGGCCGTTTCGGGGACTGCTCACGCCAAGCAATATCCTGTTGGTCTATCTGTTGGGCGTATTTTTTGTGGCCATCCGTTTCGGCTTATGGCCTTCCATTACCGGATCGTTAACCAGCGCCGCCGCCTTCGCATTTTTCTTTGCGCCGCCGATTTTTTCTTTCGCCATTGCCGACCAGGAAAATATATTTGGCGTATCGGTGATGCTGGTCGTCGGGACCATGACCAGTAAATTGGCTGAAAATATGCGCACCCAGAAGAAAGTGGCCGAGCACCGCGAGCAGCGGGCGTCGGCGCTTTATCGGCTCAGCAAAGAATTGGCGGAAGCGCGTTTGGGAAGCGAAATCGTTGTCATCGGCATGCATCATATCCATTCAGAGTTCGGCGGACGGAGCACATTCTTATTTCCTGATGAAAACGGAAATCTGTGCTATCCAGATGAACCCGCTTTGGAGATTTCTTGGCGAGGCGCGGATTTAGAGGTTGCCCGCTGGGTTTTCAATAATATCCGGATGGCGGGTCACGGCACCGACACCTTCACCAATGATGCAGCAGTCTATGTGCCGCTGAAAAGCTCAACCGGATCGATAGGGGTATTAGCTCTTGAAGTCATCAATTTGCAGAAGATATTTCTCCCGGAGCAATTTCAGCTCCTGGATACCTTTGTGGATCAGATAGCTCACAGCCTTGAAAGGGCTAACTTGGCGGAACAAGCCAAGGATGCCACCTTGAAAATGCAGGAAGAAGCCCTGCGGAATTCCTTGCTGAGCAGTATTTCCCATGACCTAAGGACACCCCTCGCCACAATCATTGGTGCTGCGACGACATTGGAAACAGAAGGACACCTTAATGAGGATAGTAAAAGAAAATTGGCCGGTGCAATTAACGAGGAAGCACAACGCATATCGGAATTGACTAACAAAATCCTGGAAATGGCCCGGCTGGAGGCGGGCGAAGTCATGCTTAACCGGCAGTGGCACTCGCCCGAAGAAATTGTTGGCAGCGCCTTACGCCGACTCGACAAAAAACTCAAAACTAGGCAGGTCAATGTCAATATGGCAGATGGCTTGGCGTTGATCCATGTCGATGCCGTATTGCTGCAACAGGTATTGGTGAACCTGTTGGACAATGCGGCCAAATACTCCCCTGCAGGACGCCCCATCGATATTTCGGTAGAAACCTCGCCACATGGCCTGTCGATTACCGTTGCGGATAATGGGCCTGGTATCCCCGAGTCCTTACAACAAAAGATTTTCGACAAATTTTTCCGCATTAATCCGGAAAGCGCGCAAAGCGGCGTAGGTTTGGGATTGTCCATTTGTCGCGCGATTGTCGAAGCGCATGGTGGCGATATCCATGTTACTAACCGAAGCGGAGGTGGCGCGAGGTTTCAGTTGTATTTGCCGTTCAAGGAAAGTCCGCCCACCATAGCCCCGGAAGAGAAGGAGTTGATGCCATGAAAGAGCCACACCCTTTGCTCTTGCTTATTGAAGATGACCCTCAATTTCGGTTGTTATTGACCACGACGTTGGAAAACCAGGGGTATCGGGTGCTTGCCATCGAAACAGGCAGAGAGGGATTGGTTGCCATCCGCAACCGTCAACCCGGCTTGCTGATCCTCGACCTGGGACTGCCGGATATCGACGGACAGGAAGTTATCTGCCGCCTGCGCAAATGGTCTCAGTTACCTATTATCGTACTTTCGGCTCGTAATCAGGAAAGCGATATTACCGAGGCGCTTGATAACGGCGCCGACGATTACCTGACTAAACCCTTCAGCAATGCCGAACTGATGTCCCGCATAAGAGCCCTGCTCAGGCGTGTTGCCATGCTCCCCGGTGGAACCCTGGAGGTTTTCCAGGCCGGGGAACTGAAAATTGAACTGACCAAACGCCGGGTTTTCATGGGCGAACACGAGGTCCACCTGACGCCCATCGAATTCCGTTTGCTTTGCGAATTGGTACGAAACGCCGGATTCGTCGTCACGCACAGGCAATTGCTCCAAAAGGTCTGGGGAGCGTCCTATGTCGAACATAGCCATTACCTGCGAATTTACATGGGCCAATTACGCCATAAGATTGAATCCGATCCTGCACGCCCCCGCTATTTGCTGACCGAAGCAGGTATTGGGTATCGCCTGAACCAGGAGGAAAATGTGTGATCCGATTGGGACGCTGTTATTGTCCGACGTGCGGTAAGGAAAATTTAGGTGCCGGACGATTCGGGACATCGCTTCAATGCAGTTGCGGAACCTGGATTTCCCAAACCGCCCTGGACAAGGTAAGGCATTATTGGATAGTGCAAATCGCCCTCACTTGTGCAATCGCAGCATTCTTCTTTGCATTTTCATTATGCTTTAATGACTTACCGAACGATCCTTGGGGACGCTTTCTTAGCCCAATATTGCAAGGTCCCGCTGTAACCGTTTTCATGACCAGTTATTTGGTTCTTATCAGGTATAAAAAGAAATGCGGCGGAGATGATTTAATGTACCGATTTTTTCTCTGGGGTGTCACTCTCATGAGCATAGGCATTATTGCTGCCCTAATTGTAACTGTACCAGAAACAAATTATAAGAAATTCAATTTAAAAGGAATATCCATTTTTTTCAGTATGGTAAATTGGGACTAGGACTAACTGGAACAAACTGAATATCTGCAGTTGGCCGTCTTTACTAAACCGGCTTGAAAATTTTGACTGGATGCTTTTGGATTTTTTTGGTGCTTCCTCCAATAATTCTAGCTGGTTTTTTTGGATATTACGGTGGCTTTTTTGCGTAATTTTTGGTGGCTTTATTGGCTGATAATACGCAATAGTTGAGAAATTTATAAGGCCTCCTAAAGGTGCTATCAATATCCTTATTTAAATGCCATGGCTTTGGCCATAATCCCGATTACCTCTTTCTTAAAGTGCTTGATGCAAAAATTTGCACCATTTTCGCCCGTACACTTGAAATAGCCGTAAATCCAGATTTTTAGGCTAGCCACAAAATACAATTTACAAAGGATTTAAATTTTTTAGCGAAAACAATCATCTTTATCGCCCGCTTCAATCAAATCGACAAAAAAAATAATTTTTTTACCTTTTTAGGTGAGGGAATTCATGCGCTCAAACGTCATATTGTAATGAGTGACGCTTTAAGAAGGGGAAATGCCATGCCGACAAAATCCGCCCGATTGCAACCTATTCATTATCCGCCCAGTACCGATAACCAAGAACAAGTTAAGTTTCCATCAAGCCGTTATTTCCAAATCCATTTTGAATATTTGGAAAGCGAATTGGCCGAAACCCGGCGCACGATGGAAATCATGCAAGCCCAAATGGCGGATTTATATTTGCGCATATCCTTATTGACACCCGAATTGCCAGAACCGAAAGACCACAAGTGACCGTTTTTTTTGTTGAGCCCGCACAGCGGGATTATTCCCGACTGCCGATAAGCAATTTGTCGTTAAAATTTATCACCTGGAGACGCGCCGTCTCTGTCGCTATGGTGACGATATTGGCTTGTTTGCTGCATTGCCTGATTTTTATCTGGTATGAAACACGTCCGGCCCTTGCCCCGGTTAGCGAAGCAAAGCCTTTACCGATGATTGATATTGCTTTGGAAGCGCCAAGTGCGGGTGCGCCCGAAGAAGCCAAACCTACGCCCCCTAAGCCCACACCGCCCAAACCTAAAGTCAAACCGATAAAAAAACCGAAACCTAAGCCGCCCAAGGAAAAAACCAAGTCGGAAATCAAAAAACCTGTCGTCAGGGAAGAACAATCTGATACTAAATCGGAACCGGTTTCCGCTCCGGTTAAAGACAACACGCATAATAATCCCGTCGTCGGTACGAAAGCGGACAGTACTTCCAAACGCAGCGAATCCGGAAAAATATCCCAGGCCCGTGCCTTTGCGGGTTATTTACATAACCCGAAACCACATTATCCAGGCATTGCCCGCAGCCGTCATTGGGAAGGTTTGGTGTTGCTACGGGTTTATGTTACACCGGATGGCCGTTGCGGCAACCTAAACCTAGCGCGCAGCAGCGGCCATGAGGTGCTGGACGAATCGGCTGTGGCGGCGGTCAGGAATTGGCAGTTTGTCCCCGGAAAGCGCGGCGATACCCCTATTGCCAGTTGGGTGACGGTACCGATTGAGTTCAATATAAGAAATTTTAATAATTAGCAGATAAATACACAAGGAGGCACTTTGGAATTGTCAGAAACCAGTATTGTGAACGCCACGCTATGGCTGCTGGGTTTTTTTTCGCTGCTCACCTGGAGCATAATCTTGCTTAAACTGGGCGAATGGGCTTTAAATTCTTTACGCAATTATATTTTCATCAAAAATAATGCCATAACCGATGATTCCAGCAATCCCTTAAACTATGCCTTATTGGATAAGGCCAAATCGCAGTTCGCCCGAATTTTCCAATCAGGGCAAAACACCCTTAACCAAATCCCAAACCAAACCGCCCTCAACCTTGACCAGTACACAGCTTGGCATTCGCTGATCGAAAGGGCGTTGCAACAACAAATCCGGAAAGAAAAGGCCAAAGTGGATTCCGGCCTAGGCTGGTTGGCCAGTTTCGGCAGCACCTCGCCTTTCGTCGGCTTGTTCGGGACGGTATGGGGCATCATGCATGCGCTCCAGGACATCAGCAGCAAAGGCTCCGCCAGCCTGGAAGTCGTCGCCGGACCCATCGGCGAAGCGTTGATCGCCACCGCCATTGGTATTGCCGTCGCCATTCCGTCGGTATTGGCATATAACTTTTTTGTACGCCTGAATAAAGCCTCCTTAGCCAAACTGGAACATTTTGCTAACGATTATCTCCGCGCAATCATCCAACAACACCTACAACAACAAACGGTAAGCACCCATGGCATTCCAAACCCAAGATGACGAAGAAGGCGATATGAGCGAAATCAACGTCACGCCTTTAGTGGATGTGATGTTGGTCTTATTGGTGGTATTCATTGTGACCGCACCTTTACTTACGCAGGTCGTGCGGGTAAAGCTGCCGAAGACCGAACAAACCGAACCCGCCCCGGATCAACATATCACCATACTCAGTGTATCGGCAGCCGGCCAGCCCGTAATCGACGATAAGCCGGTACAGTTAGAACAACTGGAAAACGAGCTAAAAGCCCTGCAAGAAAAAGACCCCGACATCAACCTGCAACTCCAGGCCGACAAGGCCGCCATGTTCGATGCAGTAGCAAAAGTGATGGCCTGCGCCCAGCGCTCTGGAATTGGCAAGCTCTCTTTTGTTACTGTGCAGGAATAATGACTGGGTTTGTTGTAAAAATTGCGTTGACCAAGCTTGCAGTAAGTTACATGCGAAAGACAACATAGGCTAATCAGCAAATTATCTTTTTGGCTTTATCTATGCCCTAATAGGGTAAGTAAGTTCTTAATTTCAGGTTTTTTTTGGTTCTGTGGATAATGGACTGCATAAACTTGGCGGCTGATCTCAGGGTTTGACAGGTAACGGCAACGGACGTCATCTGAATTTGCAGGCAAGCTATACTCCGGCATCAGCGCCACGCCCATGCCGGCGCGTACTAGGTTGACGATCCAATCCTCGCTGTTGCTGCGGTAAGCGGCATAGAGTTTAACTTCCTTATCCTGGCATATCGCCCGTAAACTTTCCCTTAATTCGCAGTTCAATCGATCGAGATAAGGTTCCGACTGGATCTCCTTTAGGTCGATTTTTGTCAAGTGGTTAAAACGGTGTTTGCCATTGAACGCAACTACATACCTTTCGGTGTATAACAAGATTGATTTATACGGCGAACCCAGCAATTGTGTGGGGGCGCTTATCACCAAATCCAACAAGTCCGATTCCAGTTGTTGCAACAGGCTGCTTTCACTGTCCACAATCAGTTCCAATTCAATGTTGGGAAATTCTTGCTGATAATGGGCAAAAATCGGGCTTAAGCGCTGTGCCCCTATCGTTTCCATCAGGCCAATCCGCAACGGGATGTTGTTCAACCGGGTGAAGCGTATGGCATCGGCTTTTGTTACCGCGGCCTCTTTGTAAATCTTGCGGAAATTAGGCTCGACCATCCGGCCTAATGATGTCAGCAAACAACCCGAACGTTCACGGGTAAACAACTCCCCTCCCAGTTCATCCTCCAGTTTTTTGATGGCCTGTGTCAAAGAAGGTTGGGAAATGTAACTGAACTGGGCGGCGCGGGTAAAACTGCCATGGTCGCAAACGGCCAAAAAGTAACGGATTTGGTGCATCTCCATAACGGTGCCCTCGCGTTTATATAGTTATTACCTATTCTTCCATAGATAGTTAGTATTTTACAAGCCATACAAACAAAGACTAGTATTTCAACATCTATAAACAAACCCTATGAGAGGGAAAGCCATGAAAGCAGCAAAATTGATTGTTATGTACCCCACCCCCACCGATGTCACTGTCTTTGAACGCCGCTACGAGCATGAACACGTCCCGATGGCGGTTGAAAAACTGGCTGGAAAAATCCGCTTCGATGCCAACTTGGTCACTTCAGCGCCGGGGCGGACACAAGCGCCTTTTCACCGCATTGCGGAGGTTTATTTTCCCTCCATGCGGGATTTGGAAGAGTGCCTAAGTTCGCCGGGCGGACAAGAAACGGCCGCACATGCCGTCGAAATTTCCAGCGGCGGCGATCCTTTATTCCTGATCGTCGAAGTTGAAACTTTCGTTTTTTAGGGCTTCACACATGTTTGGAATAACTTGCCGCTATGCACTTAGGAGTTTAAATGTCTTATCTACCCTCTAGCCCAGATTTGGCAAGCATAGCCGGATTATTAACGAAATATCCGCGTTGTGGCATCTTGTTGTTTAAATTACTGGAAGACATTAAAAGCAGTTTTTCACCCTTCAGCAAAGGAACGCGCGAACTGATTGCCGCGTACGTTTCCGACCTCAATCAATCAGCCTCTTGTTTTAACACGCATAAGGCATTGGCCAAGGAGCTTGGGATTGATGAATCTGTGTTTGTGCAATTAAGGTCGGATATCGACAGTGCGAAAATTGAAGAAAAACTAAAACCCATCCTGCGCTTTGTAAAAAAATTGACCTTAACGCCCAACCAAATTACCAAGGCCGATATTAAGCCAATCTATGGAGCGGGTTGGGACGAACGTGCATTTCTCGATACTGTACGTTTATGTGCAGTTGTAAATTGCATGAATCGTTTTTCGTTGGGTGCCGGTATTGATAAAAAAGCACTTCCCATCAGGCAAAATCTGCCTGACATCAAACCAAGGGTTATCTATCATTCATGAGGACGCGGCTGATAAAAAAACCATAATATAAGGCTAAAGCTATGAGTGCGTTACTGCTGTATTTTTTCAGGATATTGATTGTAGGCTCTGTTGTTGTCTTGCTTGTTGGGCTGTTCAAGCCCGAATGGCTACGCTTTCGCGGCAAACAACCCGATCTCCTGATGACGTTCGCAATGGCTTTTGGCCTGTTCATGGCGGGCTTTACAGGGGCAAGCAAAACTTACTACACCCCTAATGCCACTGTTACAGAAGCGGCCAAGTCTGGTGTCAACGTCAGCGAAGCGGCATACAGCGATGATATTTCAGCGCCTGGTTGCGAAGCAGGTGCAAAACCGGGTCTGTCCGGTTCAAGTGACGATGAAAAAACGGATGACGGCATACGTTTTTCGGTCAGGACGCCTACCAATTACAACGATAGGATAGCCCACCCCTTACTGATGGTTTACGCCCCCGCAGGACGCGACCGTGAGGAAGCAGAAGATTTGATGTACCTTACCCGTGAAGCCACCGCTGCGGGATTTATTATTGCTTACGCCGACCATCGCCCCATATCGCCGGAATCGGTTGTGCAATTGGCGGAAATCCCTAAACTGATCCAAGAGAAATGGTGCATTGATAAAAAAAGGATTTTCCTAACCGGGCATTCCGACGGCGGCACGGTAGCGATGGGTACCGCTATTTTCAACGGCACCAAACACATTCCGGCGGCAATAGCCCCCAGCGCCGTTGGCATGAGGGACGAAGACCTGGAGGACCGCAACTGCGTCAAGCCCACTCCCGTCATGTTGATGCATAGCAGCCGCGACAAACTCTTCCCTAATTACGGCAAGGAAGCAATTGAATGGTGGGCAAAATGCAATAAGTGCATTACCAAGACCTACGAGCGCAAAGCACCTGAGTCAGGCGCCAAATGGGGCTGGGAAAACTATTATAAACAAGAACTCGAACAGAAAGCCCAAGACCACAAGCCCGGACAACCCTTACCCAACACTTCCCCAGTATCAGGCGTAGAGGGCTGTATGGCCTTTAGCGGTTGCAAAAACGGCGTGCAAACCTGGTACTGCGAAGGCAACGGGCCGCATCCGGAATGGCCTGGAAGAAATAAGGAGATCATTGCTTTTTTTAAAACGGTTGGTTCAGGGTTAGGGAAATAACCATCTGGTTGACCGATTAGGTTCAATTTACCCCATTGTGTACATCTTAAAAACAACCCTGCCAATTGCAACAAAACCTGTTCGTTCAAATGATAAACACAATTCAAGATGATTGGATGGATACATTGAACTGGACTGATTAATTCCGTCAACTCCACCACAATTTCATTACGAATGGACAAATGGCTACCCTTTGCCCTGAACATATGGTTTGGCTTACCATAGACATGCACCAATGTAAAAACCAGCATGGCATTTAAGCCCTAAATTTTAACCAATACCTCGCCTCGACCCATTTCAGACATATCCCCTGCATAGCGCTGAACGCGGTTAAAAGTGACCGATGCATCGGCAAATTTTGGATTAATCGCCTTAAATGAATTGAATAATAAAGGCAAAAATCCCAAGGTATGCGCTCCGCAATCGTTGAAGCTGGGCAGTATCTGTGGCTGGTTCCATAACAGCAAGGTGCCGCGGCGCATGGCGTAGCCTAAATACCGCCCGGTAAGACCCATGACGGCAATCGTTCCGGCTGTCATACGCGAGCCGCAATATTCGCCCGCATCACCTTCGACCAAGATCAAACCACGGCGCATGTGGTCGCCGACCCTGGCACCGGCATTGCCTTTAACCAGGATCATACCACCTTTCATGCCCATCTTGTTTCCAGGTAACGCACCGCCGAGGAAATCGCCGGTATTGCCAGAGATTTCCAACGTACCTTTCTTCATCTCGCAACCCGCAAAAATTCCGACATTGCCGTTAACTTTAATGGTGGCGGACTTCATCCCCAAACCAAGATAAGCCCCGGCATCGCCATTGACAGTTATCGTGCCGGTTTCCAAATCCTTGCCGATGAAATCGAGCTTGTCGAAGCTATTGTTGATGACGATGTTTTGCGCATCATCCCCGCTGATATCAAACAATTCCCCGACAGGGATCAACGGCTTGCCGCATTGCAGGTTTATCGCGGCGATTTCCGCCGTCGACTTGCCAGCCAAATTGGCAGGCGCCAGAGACGACATATCCACGCGTTGTTTCGGCTGCATTTTTAAAGTAAACGTCAATGCGCTCATTTCATGATCTCCTGCAAATGGAAATGGAACGGCCCCAGCTTGCCGCCGTAATTTCCGGCGCTGATGCGTTTAATGCCGTTTGCCGCACCGAGGTCGCATACCGCTTGGATACCTGCGCGCATGGCTTTGTCGATATCTTCTTTGGCCAATCCATCGATCACGATTTCCATCACGGATTCAATATCGGAAGATAACTCGGTAAGGGTCATGCCTTTTAAGGTCGGACAAAATGCATCGTTGGTCGAAGCATTCAATGCCGCATACTTGGAACCGACTTTTGAGCCGGAACGTACCACCCCGCCAGGAAACGGCATGATCACATTCGGCACTTTGTTCATGGCTTCAATGGCTGCTTCACAAGCTGCTAGGGCTTGCGGTTGCGATTGCGCCAGCACCAAAAAGTTGCCGCCGCCGACCGCATCGACTTGCCCTGTGGTCGCTTCGGCAAGGAATTCGCCGTCCATCACCGGGATACGCCAGTATCTTTTGCCGTTTATGACTTTGCCGACCTGATAACCGTCGCCGAAATAACGCAGGTTTTTACCCAATGGTATCTTTATGGCACTCTCGATACCGGCAAATAAGGCGGAAGTCGGCGAAGTCAAGACGCATTGCCCTGCCCTAGTTTCGAGCTGTTTCGCCAAGCCTTTGCCGCCCATCGCGAAAATCATGACGGCAACCCCAGGACGTCCGTCAGGGGTTTCCGAAGGATCAAGAATCCTATCTATCCCGGCCTCGCAACCGCAAGCGATTACGGAGGTCGCAAATCCCGTCATGGCTTGCGCGGCAATCATCGCCCACTTTTCATTCTGGGCGGTAATAATCGCCCGCGTCGCCTTCATCGGAAACGCTTCGGCAAAGGTCGCATCGATAGTTACGCCATTGATGATCATAATATTCTGCTCATAATTAACATTTTTTTGCTGATACCCATTGCCATTAATTTCTTATGTCTTTTTGCATGGCGAGTAATTCTTCCAATAAAGACGGGACATCGGTTTCGATAATGCTCCATAAAGTGTCATTATCGATCCCCAAATAACCATGAATCAATCGATTTCGTGTGGCTATGATTTGTCGCCAAGGTATATTAGGATACATTACACGCACTTCTTCCGGAACGTGAGTAGCTGCTTCGCCGATTAATTCCAAATTCCGTAAGGTGGCATCGTAATTCAGCCCGCTTTGGGTAAATTCCGCTTGATTTAAACCGTCTGTGTAGGCAATCACTTTTTCGGTAAAGCCGATCATATCATCTACATAAAAATGCCATTCCCTAACGCTTTCAGACACGAATGGCTTCCCGTTCGATATAAGGCCTTAATTCAGCACGCATCGCCTTATCCGTAACCAAATCAACCGCACAACCTAAATTGTCTTCGAGACAAAACTGCACCCCAAAATAACGGGCTGAAGTCGCTACGCCATCGAAAGTTACCCAAATATCAATGTCGCTTTGCTCGGTCGCCTCATCCCGTGCAGTCGAACCGAATAAGGCCAATCGCGTTACTCCGAATTTCTGTTCGAGATCAGGTTTTAAATTTTTTAATATTGTTAACACAGCAGCGCATTTCATAAAAATTTAACATTGAAAACTGTCAGTAAAAACACAAAATCTTAATACTCATAGAATGAAAACTATAAAAAAATAGACCATTATGTTTGTTTTTGGTTATCTTTATGCTCTTTATTCGATCTGAATATTGAATCGGCAAGCCTTGTACCAGTTGACACTAATTTTGATAAAACCCTAAGCTGCTCTTTGCAAGCAATGCTTGTTGTCGGATAAGGATAGTTAATACTATGGTCAATTTCACCCCAAATTTCTTCAAACAGTGTTCGCACTTGTATTTCACAACATATTGAATTTTTATTGTTGTTTGGTTTAACTATGTAGTGAATGCTTGTGTAATAGGTTGGTCTCAGCTCTGTTGAAATATTTTGATTTTTATAAAACTCTTCCGACTCTGGATCCCATGTGAATGCTTTTGGATCTTCAACAAACGCCCAATCACCATTATAAATTTTTTCATTTATAGCTTTGTTAATTATTGGAAATTGATCCTGGTATAAATGTAAAACTCTAACCCCAATAAAATCGGTAATTAGAGCTTTGCCATTCTTTGATTTACGCTTTATTTTATCTTCAAGATGCTCAGGGTCTTTAATTCTTGATTTTAATGAATGAATGATTGGAAGAGGTGTTTTATTTAATTCAGGATGCTTCTCAAAAAAAACAAGAACCGATGCTAAAAATTGTTCGTAATCAAATTTTTTGTCTTTATAGGCTTGTATAGCCTCAAAAATTTCTGTATTCATTCTTCAAGGGTAGGCGATACATTATTTAATGTATCTACTCTTTCAAGCAGTGATTTGGAAAATTTTATATAATTTTGTTTCGTATCACGATACTGGCCATAACTACCTGTATTAACCTCAAAAGAATTATCTTTTAATAACCCCTTAGCTTCCTTAGAAAGAGAATCATATTTGTCAGGGACTTTCCACATGGGGCATTTTAATGCCTGTGCCACGGAGGGAAATGTATTATGGGTATGAATTACTGACGAACCTCCAATAGGATTATGCAACTTATCATCGCTTAAATGAACCCTGTTGCATTTCTTTATGTACTTTTCAATAATATCAGGTATTTTTTTTAAATAAAAATCATGTGCATCAGCTAAATTGTATTCATTCTTACCGCTGGAATACTTCTTTGCGTTGTATATCGTAAAACCTAAAAATTGAACAAATTTTTTAGGAAATTTTTTTCTTTTATCTTCTGAAATTAAACCATATATTGTTTCGAATTCTTTCTGCCATAACTCTAAAGAATCGCCGATATTTCGAATGCCATACAAACTAAACATATCCGGTTGAGCGGGAATAAAAAACCCATCAACTGTAGAAATAATTGTTTTATTTAAAATACCTAAACTTGGTGAAGTATCAATTATAACGAATTCGAATTCATATTGATCCGAGTATTGCTGACAAATATTTCTAATATTAGTTATTGTTCTAATTGCTAAATTATCTCCTTGATATGCTCCATTCCATCTTTCAGCAAGCTTATTTTCATACTTATGTAATGAGAGACGTCCAGGGATCAAATGAAGGTTTTTATCCAGCTCTATAGTTGGTGGAAGGGAGGTTAAATCACTCACACCTTCTTCTGTAGGTTTCAGTAAAAAATGAATACTTCTAGGAGATTTATTAATTGACGGGTTCTCCTTTAAAGCCTTTTCATAATCCTCCATAAATGGATCTTCATCTTCCCAAATTTCGTGTAAAAGTTCTTCTTCGATACTACAAATAGTCAAATTGCATTGGGGGTCTAAATCGATAAATAAAGTTTTATGCCCCATTTCGTTCAACGCATTGCCTAAATGATAGCCAAGAGTAGATTTCCCAACACCACCTTTATTGTTGAATAATGAGATTATTTTCATTTTATTTTTATATATTCAGCCAGTTAAAACTGTTCAGGCTAGAGCTTTCTTAATGGATGCACCGACAAACTCCCCCTGCCATCTTCGGTAATCTCATCGTCGCTGATTTTAAAGTTGCCCAGTTTCATCGTGAGGTAACGGTCGAAATAGTCTTTTAAATCCTTTTCCACCGATGGATCGTAATTTGGTTTTGCGATATGGGTTGTCCCCCATTTGGTCTTAACGACTTTACCTTCCACCACGACGAGTTCACCGTCCTTGAACACATAATCCGGTTTCTCAAACATCGCTTCGCGGTTGGCGTTGTCGGTGTAGACGGTGATGTCCGCCCAATAGCCGGGCGCCAGGCCACCACGTCCTTTAAGGCCGATCAACTTTGCTGCGCCCGCCCGCGTCATGATGGCGATTTCATCCAAGGTATATTCCCTGGTGATGGACGCCAAAGTCGTCATCTTTTGCGCTTCGGGATGGATCGTTGCCAAAACTTCGTTTCTGAACGTCCTGTCCATCAACAAGCGGATTAAATGCGGATAGCTGGTAAATGGCGCGCCATTGGGATGGTCGGTGGTCAGGAATATCCGCCACGGGTCGTCGACCAGCAGGAAAGTTTCCAGGCCGATTGCCCATTGCAAGGCGTTAACGAAATTCTGGTCTTGGTATTTGAACGGCACTACGCCGCATCCGGCATCGCATTCGATGTCCATGCATACCCATTTATTCGGGTTGGCGAATTTATGGTTGGCGTGCTGGCGCATGTTGTCGCCGGAGGCTGTCACCGTCTGGCCGAACAGGATTTGGCCGACATCGATGGTGATATTCTTGTTTTTGTTCACCGCTTCGGCAATCTGCGCCGCACCGGAAGAAAACTTGAAATCGCCTTCCGTGCCGTAGCTGTGGAATTGGATATGGGTCAAATGCAAAGGCAAGCCGCCGATGCCCTGGATGGTATCCAGCGTGGTTTGCATATTGCCGGGAACACCCAAGTTGCAGCCGTGGACATGCAAAGGATGGCTTATGCCGAGTTCCTTAACCGCCGTCGCCAACACTTGCAGGATTTGCCGGGGCGTCACACCATAATGGGCGTTTTGCTCATCTAAATCCAGTTTGCGCTGGTTGAATTTAAACGCATTGATGCCGCCGGGATTGACGACTTTTACGCCGATGGCTTTGGCGGCGTTTATCGTGAAAGCAACGTAATCGTTAATCGCTTTCTGGTCTTTCTTGGCAGTGAGCATGCGCAGGAAGTAATCGTCGCTGCCCAACATGACGTAACCGCCCTTGTCCAGGATAGGGATGTCGCCCATCTCCATATGTGCTTGCCGGGCGTTGATCGGCAATACGGCAGGTTCAAATCCGGCGGTATAGCCCATTTCGGCATAACGGTAACCGGTTACGAAAGTGCTCGGCATTGCATGGCCGTTTCCGGAACGGGTGATGTCGGTACGCGGCACGGGATCTTTTCGATGGTCTTCCGGCAATAAAGTCCGGGCAATGTTACCTTTACCGCCGCCGATATGGGTGTGCATATCGATGGCGCCGGACATGATAACTTTCCCTCGGCAATCGTATTCCTTATCGACCGGTTGGTCGCCCAATTTGTCTTTCAGCGCGTCGATAATTCGGCCATCCTTGAAATAAACATCCTGGACAACACCCGCTACGCCGCTGGCGGGGTCGTAAACTTTACCGCCTGTCAGCTTAATTAGCATGGTTTAATTCCTGTATTGCGTGTTCAATGGCGCTAAGCGCTTCGGCAGTGCTGGGCAATGCGGATTCCCGTAATTTAAGCAACCGAATTGCGACCACGTTATCGGTACGGTAAGCATGTCCTGCATGGTCGATACCCGGCGTACCGACCGGTATGAACACATACGGTTCCTTGTCAAACTTCATTCCGGAGCGGCCGATGACAATCGTCGGGATATCGGCAACCGGCGGCAAGGCATTCGTATTAAACGCCTGAACCCAAACCAAGGCATCGGCTTCGCCATTGCTTAACATGGTTTTGGTATCGTAAAGATAAGGATCGTACTCGGGAAAGCCCCGGCTAAACCGCACCCGCGCCGGATAACCCGTCGTCCAGCCGCAAACCTGGTTGGCGGTCAAGTCGCCTTCCTTGCCCGCCAGCGGCAAACCGGAACAACGCGTACCTTTGTCATTAATGTCCTTAACCATTTCCGAAACGGTCTGTACAACCAGTTCTGCATGATTGTTGATCCCTAACGCTCCCGCCGCCCAAGTGACAATACCGTACTTAGCGGTTTTCAGTTTCTCTGCTATGAATTTTAAATCGGATATTGCGATACCGCCCGCTTTTTCTGCATGGATAGGCTGATTTTTCACTAACGCCCTAAGAACGCCGACAACGCCAGACAGTTCCTCATCCGAACAGGCAAAAACCTTAGCCGTTTGTCCATTCGGTGAAGTCGAAGCCTTTCCTGACGGCGCTTTACCTAAATAAATTACTTCACGTTGGCTAACATCATCTAGGAACATGGCCTCATTCCAGAGATAACGCTCGAAAAAGCGCGGGACAACAGCTTCAAGGTCAGTGCCGACAATCAGCAGCAGATCGCAACGGTTTTTGACTTCTGCCAAGGTCGTATTCATCCAACCCGAATCCTGCAAGGTCAAAAAGTTATTCCTTGCCGCATTAAAACCCATATTATCGACTATAGCCCCAGTCCGATCGGCAAGCGACAATAAAGCCCGCATACCGTTAACATCGGTTGCGCAACCCCCGATGACAGGCTGTTTAGTATCGGCCAATAAGGCGGCGGCTTTTTCGGCTGCTTCTTGTAAGCTCACCGCCTTGCCCGCCACCCTAGGGATTTTATCGCCTATGGCTTGTTCAAATGCGGGCGTATTCAATGCACAACCGTTTCCTGTCACTTTCAGGTCAACGCCATCAACCTGGATAGACAAATCATCCGTACCGACCCCGCAAAACGGGCTTGGTACCTCATTGATTACAGCCACATTACCCTCCTTACCTGTAATTAGCCTTAAGTATAATAGCCATTAGGCGAAAATTAATGTTTTTCGGCATCTTTTTACCGAAATAAGCTAGGCCCGATTAATGTTTGTTTCCTGACCAACTGTCGGCAGGCCACCGACATACAACCGCTTATTCGCCCTAGCCAATCCCACATGACCGGACGGGGAAGCGATTCATGGAAACCGCTGCACACTGGATCCGTTTACAGCGTTGCCCCGCCCTAGGGATCGATATGTCTATTGCCAGCATGCAAGCCGCATTCTTTTTTTGTGCTTTCTTCCCACCACCAACGACCTGCGCGTTCGTGTTCGTTGGGCAATACCGCGCGGGTACAGGGCTCGCAACCGATGCTGATAAACCCCTTACTATGTAACTCGTTGTAAGGCACTTGGTTGGCTTCGATATAATCCCAAACCTGAGCCGACTTCCAGTTCAGCAACGGATTAAATTTAACCAATCGGTTCTTAGCGGTGGAAAATACCGTATCTACCTGCACCTCGGGGATATCTTGGCGGGTATCCAGGCTTTGGTCGCGGCGTTGACCGGTAATCCAGGCGTCCACTGAAGCCAACCTTCTTTTAAGCGGCTCGACTTTACGTATTTTACAACATTCTTCATGTCCGTCTTCGTAAAAACTGAACAGGCCCTTACGCTTAACAAAACCGTCCAACACCTCCCGATCTGGCGTCAACAGCTCTATGTCAAGTTGATAATGCTTCCTGACTTTTTCGATAAAGCGGTAAGTTTCAGGATGCAAACGCCCGGTGTCCAGGGTGAAAACTTGGATATCTTTCCTGATGCTGACAGCCATATCTATCAATATAACATCTTCCGCGCCGCTAAAAGAAATGGCAATATTGTCAAATAATCCCAACGCCTTCTTTAATATAAAGCGCGGGTTTTTGTTGGCCAATTCAGCCTGTAATTGTTCGATATCAATGGTCATCGGTACACTGTGGGGGAAAAATATTGCTTAAGGAATTGGTCGAAAGGCAACTGCGGCTTATTTTCCATCTCCTTTTTCTTGATGATTGATTGCTCCGCCAATTCGTTGAACCGTTTAGCAAACGCTTCATCAGGTTTATGACCGTTAAAGCATAGCGCATGTTCCAATGATTTAGCCAATGCAAAAGAACTGAATGTCCGCCGGGTTTCCTTCATGTCCGCCAATATCCGGGCCGATGCGGTCAAATCGGTATCCTGCACTACCCGCATCTGGGTCAATAAACTCTCGGAATAAGGCTTGCTATGGTTATCCCCGTCCAGGATTTCGCATACTTCCGCCATCGATCCGAGGATTTCAAAAGCCCAATCCCGCAAGGGGATCTTTTTGCCGTCCCGTTCAAGCAACAGCTTAGGTTTACGCCCGCAATTCGCCACAGTCAACTGGTTGCGGTTATTGGTCTGAAAATCAGTCTCCGTCAGCGGTGAGCTGTCCTGTAACAAACAGTCTAGCAATAAAGCTTCCACAAACCGGGCTTTGCCTTCATCTATACCGGTGGGGTTGAACACATCAAGGTCGAGGGATCGCATTTCCACGTAACGGACACCACGTTTCTTAAGCGCCACGGTCGGCTTTTCACAGGACAAGGCGATTTGCTTAGGGCGAATAATACTGTAGAATTCGTTTTCGATTTGCAGGACATTGCTATTAAGTTGGCGGTATTCGCCATCGACGACAACGCCAATTTTCTCGTATTCCGGAAAAGGAGTGTTGATCGCATGGCTTAAACTGTTGACATATTCTCCCAACGAATTGTAATTAATCTTCAGGTTTGCCTGGTTTATGCTCTTATAGCCGATGTCGCTCATGCGCAAGGAGGTCGCATAAGGGTGGTATAACGTGCCTTGGTCGAATTCTTCAAACAGCGACATTAACTGCGGCCGACTTTTGAAAAAACTCTTGCAAATTGCGGGCGAGGAGCCGAACAGGTACAGAATTATCCAACCTACGCGCTGAAAATTCCTGACCAAACCAAAGTAAGCGTCGGACTTGAACGCTTCCAGGCTGACTGTACGATTTTTCTGGCTGTACAAGACTGGCCATAAGGCTTCGGGAACAGAATAATTAAAATGAATGCCGGCAATCGCCTGCATCGTCCGGCCGTAACGATGCCATAAGCCGTGGCGGTAAACATGCTTCATCCTGCCGACGTTTGAAGTGCCGTATTCCGCAATCGGGATGCTTTCGTCGCCATCGATGCCGCAAGGCATACTTGTACAAAGCAATATTTCGTCATCCAAATGCTGGTAAACGAATTGATGGATCGATTGCAAATAGCCCAAGGTCTCCTTTATGTCGGCAAACGGTGGCGTTATCAGTTCAATTAAGGCTTCCGAATAATCCGTTGTGATATAAGGATGGGTCAAGGTCGATCCCAATGCCTTAGGATGCGGTTTATGGCTGATCAAACCGTCTTTGGAAATACGAAGGCTTTCTTTTTCTACCCCTTTTAACCCGCCGCAGATGAGATTTTGCTGGTTGTTCGCCTTAAGTAGGTCTAGACGCGCGGAATGCGTGTTATTCATGATGTGCCATTTTGTGGGTTCTGTTCTTACTGTCCTGTATAATCCGTCCATTATAAAGCTATTGACCCATTCATGAAATAAATCGTCACGATGGCCTCACCTGACAATAAAGCGATAGAACTTCTCAACACGGTATTCGGCTATGCCAGTTTTCGCGGCCAACAGCAATCAATAATCAACCACCTTATCGAAGGCCAAGATGCCTTAGTCGTCATGCCCACAGGTAGCGGCAAATCCTTATGTTACCAAATTCCCGCGCTTATCAGGCCGGGTGTTGGCATAGTCGTTTCTCCCCTGATTGCACTGATGCAGGACCAAGTGAGCGCCTTATTGCAACTGGGGATAAAAGCGGCCTTCCTGAATTCGACATTAACTTATGAAGAAACCCAGCAAACAGAGCAGAAACTGCTTAAAGGCGAATTAGACCTGCTCTACATCGCACCGGAACGCTTGGCCAATGAGCGGACTTTGCAGTTGTTAGGCCGCTTGAATATTGCCTTGTTTGCGATCGACGAAGCGCACTGCGTATCCCAATGGGGACATGATTTCCGTTCGGATTATTTACGGTTATCCTTACTGCATGAACGCTATCCCCAAGTCCCGCGCATTGCGTTGACCGCTACCGCGGATGAACTTACCCGCCAGGAAATCCAATTTCGGTTGGGCCTTGAGCAAGCGCAACTCTTCCTAAGCGGTTTTGACCGCCCCAATATCCGCTACCGTATCGTACAAAAGCAAAATGCACGGCAGCAATTGTTTGATTTTATCGATACCGAGCATTCCGGCGATGCCGGTATCGTCTATTGCCTGTCGCGTAAAAAGGTCGATGAAACCGCGCAATGGCTTAACGGCAAAGGCATCCAAGCCCTCCCCTACCATGCGGGCATGAGCAATGGGCAAAGGCAGGAGCATCAGCATCAATTCCTAATGCAGGAAAATTTGGTGATGGTGGCGACGATTGCTTTCGGCATGGGCATTGATAAGCCCAACGTACGTTTCGTCGCCCACCTCGACTTGCCCAAAAGTATCGAAGGCTATTACCAGGAAACCGGCCGTGCCGGACGCGACGGTTTGCCTGCCGATGCCTGGATGGCCTACGGGCTCCAGGATGTCATCACCTTGCGCCGCATGCTGGCGGAATCCAATGCCAATGAAACCCAAAAACGCATTGAATACAACAGGCTCGATGCCATGCTCGCCCTCTGCGAACAGGTACACTGCCGCCGACAGGCCTTACTGGATTATTTCGGGGATACACTGGAACAACCGTGCGGCAATTGCGACACTTGCATGGAACCGGTCGAAACCTGGGACGGCACCCTGGCAGCCCAGCAAGCCTTATCGTGCATACACCGTACTGATCAACGCTTCGGCGTAGCTTACCTGGTCGATGTCCTGCTGGGCAAAGCCACCGAACGGATATCCCGTTTCGGCCACGACCGACAGTCAACCTATGGCATCGGCAAACAGTTGGAGGAAAAACAATGGCATTCTGTGTTTCGGCAACTGGTGGCACAGGGCTTGGTCGCCGTTGATTTTGAAAACTTCGGGGCATTGCGGTTAACCGAAGCCTGTCGTCCTATCCTACGCGGCGAGCAACAACTGATGCTGCGTCAGGACATCCTTGTTGACAAAACGAAAGGCGGCAAACCCGCAAAACCGGCCAACAAAAACAAAAGCGCCAACAACCTACTCTGGGACGCCTTGCGGAACAAGCGCCGGGAACTGGCGGAACGCCAAGATGTACCGCCTTATGTCATCTTCCATGATGCAAGTTTGATGGCCATGATGGAACACAAACCGGCAACGCTCCAACAACTGGGCTTGCTTCCAGGTGTAGGCAAACGGAAACTGGAACTATATGGCAAACAATTCCTGGCAATCATACAGGAATTCAAGGGGATGGCTACGGTAAGCCCTGATACCGCAAGCGAATCGGTGGAATTATTCAAGCAAGGTAAGAGCATTCAAGAAATCGTCGAACTTAGGTCGCTACAAGCATCCACCATCTATGGACATTTGGCGCAGTATTTAGAACAAGGCCGGTTATCATTGGCCGATGTCGTCGATTTACCGGAACAGGAAATCAGGCAGATCGAAGACACTATCATCAACCTGCCCGAAGACCAGAAAAACGCCCTAAAACCTGTCTATGAAACTTTTTCAGGCGCTTACAGCTACGATATTTTGCGTTGCATCAGGGCGGCGTTGCAGTATCAAATGGCTTGAATTGGAAACCCAACAAAACTCCTACCCTTTAGACTCAGTTACCCGAACTGCTATTTCTCATAGTCTATCTGGTTGATGAACCAAGTGAAACGTCCCGCATCGGTGATGACCGTCACCTCATCATCCACCGATTTTTTTAATAATGCCCGCGCCATGGGCGAATCGACCGAAATATAATCCTTGCGGCCGAATATTTCATCATATCCGACTATCCGGAAGCGTTTGGCATCACCTTCCTCGTTTTCGATAGCCACCCAAGCGCCGAAAAACACCCTGCCTTCCTGATCCTGATGGAAATCGACGATCTTTAAGTTCGGCAATCGCTTTTGCAGGTACCTGACGCGCCGGTCGATTTCGCGTAAGCGTTTCTTGTTGTACTGGTAATCCGCATTTTCGCTGCGGTCGCCCAGGCTGGCCGCCCAAGTGACCAGCCGGGTGATTTCCGGGCGTTCCACCCGCCATAGCATATCCAATTCGTCTTGAAGCTTATCGTAGCCTTGTCGGGTAATAAGGGGAATTGCCATAAACTCGTTGTCTGCGGATGTTAAATTGCTACCCAGAAATCAAATGCTGAATTATAGTCATTCAAAACACTTTGTATACCTCGCACAGACATTAAAGCCGGGATTATTCTATAGTCCTTTCCTGTCTGTACCTTAGATTGAGGAAATAAACTTGGCAGACCTTAGGGCTTCCGCAAAACGTTAAGGGGCAATAGCTTAAGAAATTGAGCCATATGGACGCACATTTCATATACCAATTAGGGTAAGTCACAAATCCATCAATGCCTTAACGTGCGCGGCGACACTTGAAGCCAAGGCTTTGAGGTTATATCCCCCTTCCAAAACCGAAATAATGCGGCCTTTGCATGTGCGTCCGGCGATTTCCATCAGGGCTTGCGTGACCCAACGGTAATCGTCTTCCACTAACCTTATTGAGGCTAACGGATCGTCTTTATGGGCATCAAACCCGGCGGAAACCAACAGCAATTCGGGCTTGAATCGGTTTAATGCCGGGAATATTACGTCTTCGTATTTTTCCCTGAATTCAACGCCAGTATCTCCAGCAGCCAAGGGGGCGTTAATGATATTGCCAACCCCGGTTTCCCAAGGGTAGCCTGTGCCGGGGTAATGCGGCATCTCGTGGGATGAGGCATAAAGCACCTCGGGTTGGCGGGAAAAAGCCGCCTGTGTGCCGTTGCCGTGGTGGACATCAAAATCGACAATCGCGATGCGCTTCAATTGGTAGTGTCGGCGTGCATACTCAGCCGCAATGGCGACATTATTGAAGAGGCAAAATCCCATCGCCTTGTTAGGTTCTGCATGATGCCCCGGCGGGCGGACTGCGCAAAACGCATTGTCCGCCTTATCGGTAAGCAGTCGGTCAACGGCATCGCATACCGCGCCTACCGCACGGTAGGCTGCCGTTCCCGACCCCGGTGACAGCACTGTGTCTGCGTCGAGATGGTGTATTCCCGCAACAGGTATGGCATCCCTTATATGTTGAATATGGCCGACGGTATGGATGAGTTCGATTTGCTGGACTGTCCCCATCGGCGGGGCAATCCTCGTTAAATTAGCGAATTCCGGCTGGGCAAGTACCTTGTCTATTGCCTTCAACCTGTCCACACTCTCTGGATGCCCATACCCTGTTTCGTGCAACAGGAAATCAGGATGGCT
The DNA here is from genome assembly GCA_964435245.1 of uncultured Methylomagnum sp. Classification (GTDB taxonomy): domain Bacteria; phylum Pseudomonadota; class Gammaproteobacteria; order Methylococcales; family Methylomonadaceae; genus Methyloglobulus. Next base: position 293,973 of record CAYSYU010000001.1, on the reverse strand, counting down.
GTAATATAAGGTTCTCACAATTCAGGCCTAGATATTGCGCAATTTTTTGGTAGCCAAATTTGCATTTATTTAACAGCTTAATGCTTCGCTTGCTATTATTTTAACGCGTTATTGGCAGGGTAGCGCAGGACAACTTTCGTTCGATAACAACGAGGAGGCTATCTACAGGTTAGGATAAAAAATCGCAAATATATCTTCGAACTGCTCATGTACATTATCGATTATCGTGCTTAACTCATCATCATTGATACCCCATTTATTAAGGTCGGTAAGCTGATCCGAAAATTCCATCTTACTGATTAAATTGGCCGTACGGACTATGTCGGCGACAAAACTATAGGGGCTCGAAGTATCCAGACGGCAGTGTTGGAGGATGCTTTCAGGGATGATTTCCGGCAAATTCCATAACCGCGCCAGTTCCGCGCCTGTATCAAAACGGTTAAACCCGAGGATTTCCTGTTCGGCATCAATTTCGGATTCCCCGGTTCGCTCGACATACTGTTCGATTTTCTTTGCCAATTCCGGAATCTGGCGATAAAAAACAAGTTTGCCGATGTCATGCAACAAGCCGCAGATAAAGATCGATTCCTTGTCGAATTTGACTTTACAGTGTAAGGCGAGTTCTTTTGCCATCAATGCGCTGCGCAAGCTCATCGCCCAAAAGTCATGCATCGACATCATCCCGCCAGGTTGCGTAGAGAATTTTTCAATAATAAGCGTCGCCAGGACAAGGTTTTGTAATTCTTTGGATCCAATTAAGGAAACCGCATGGCTGACTGTGGCAATCCGGTCCGAAAACCCAAAGTAAGCGCTGTTGACCAACTTAAGTAATCTAATGGTTAGGTTAGGGTCGTTAAGGATGACGTCGCCGGCATCGGCCAGCGATTTATTGGGGTCATCAAGCACCCTTTTTAGTTCAAAAAAAATGGCTGGGGGTGAAGTCAGTTGCAGGTCGCCCTTAAATAAATCAGCTATGTTTATAGTGGACAGTTCGGTTTTTAACATTGACAAATAAATATCGATTAATCCTAGGGACAATCCGGGAATGCTGGGCGCTTCCCGATATTGGGATAGTTACTGATAAAACAGATCTTTTGGGTAACTTAGATTAATCTTAGGAGAGCTTACAAATAATGCAAGTTTTTGGTTCCGAACAAGTCTTTTATTCCAGAATTCGGGGAGAATTTAAATTTGTAAGAAAAATGAAAAGCGAATAGTTTGCAGGCTATATTGCTGTAAGAGTTGTTTTTTCACCGCCAGATAGCTATCCAGGCTTAGACAGGGCAGACACTCAACCAAGCAAGGTACGCTCCAAAAGCCAATACCCGCCTGCGATGCACGTCAAAACCGACCCGACAGGAACTAAAAACCGGCTTATCCGTTCTTGCCCGTGCAACCGCCAGATAAGGGGCAAAACAATGGCGGCAACAGTAATTTGCCCTAATTCCACGCCAAGGTTGAATGAAAACAGCGGCACCAGGATACCGGTTTCGATGGAAGAAATGCCCATTTCCCTGAGCACACCGGCAAAACCGAAGCCGTGTATTAGGCCAAAGAAGAAGGTCAGAATACACCGTTGTTTGGTGGTTACCTTGTCTTTCCTAATGATATTTTCCAAACCGACATAGACGATGGTGGCGGCAATCAGCGGCTCGACAATGCTGCCGGGAATATCGACGATATTCATACCTGCCAATGCCAAGGTGATGGAATGGGCAATGGTGAAAAAAGTGATAATTTTTATCGCAGGCCAAAAGCTGCGGGTAACGACCAATAAGGAGAAAAGGAACAAAAGATGGTCATAACCGGTAAGGATGTGCTCAATGCCCAGTTTCAGGAAATCCATGAAGGTTGAGGTTGGTTGGCTCTCCGCTGCTGTCGGTGCAGCGCCATTTTTCAGGTCGACCTCAAGGACGTTTGCCATTTGCGTCAGCATCTTGCTTCCTAGCTCCCGGCCTGCAACGTCTTTGACCGTGACATATTCTTTATGGTCCGCCGGTAACTTGTTTAGCAACTTGGATTCAATACCGATGGAACTTGTAGGCGTGCCCAGGAAATTTAATTCGACGATGGCATTGTTTTGTTGGTCGAACTTTACGTTATATTCTTTGGTTGCCTCCGCTTCGCTGCCGTCAAGTTTGATTTTTAATTCGCTGGCGACATATTCGGCAATAGGTTGCTTTGCCGCATCCAATTCGGCATCGGTGACTTCTGCATCCCCGTCGGTATCCATGGTGACAAAAGCCTCGATATCCTGAACGGCAAACGTGACCTTAACGTCCAAATTGCTTGGTTTTACAGTTATGTCGGTGGAACTAAGCCCTGGCGGATGGGCAAAACCCGTTTGCACCAAAAAAAACAGAAAAAAAATCCCAACTAGTTTGATCCCCATACAACTACCTGTATTAATTGACTTACTTATCCATGACAAAATTACGCGTTGTTGCTCCTGCGCATAAAACGATAAGCCACAAAGCCAATCAAGGATAACCCCAGGACAACGCCTACGCCGACAAATAAGTAGGTCGCAATTGGTTTTGCATCGGGATCCACGCCTATATGGAGCGGGATTCTCAGCTTATCATCGTCGGAAAGCGCCTCCTCCCCGCCTATCATCAGGTAAATGGCGTAATAGCCTTCCTTGTCCAATTGCGCTTGGGCTTCTACGACGCCTTTTGGATACTGTTTGGCCGGAATTTCCGATAAGGTTCGGGTATCCTTAAAGTTTTCCGCCTTGCTTTCGTCGCCGCCGGTGAATTCCTGTTCAACGATGCGGATGCCGATGGGTATTTCCCTGAGTTCGCTGCCAACCAAGTCGGCTGTAAAAAACGCCTTGCCCGTTGTCGGTATGTCTTTGCAATAGGAACGAAATAAGGCTTTCTTGTCTTTAACATTAGCGCTATCGCCTAGTGGTTGGATATACGCACTGAAATAAACCGCATAAAAGTCAGTGGCAACAAGGCAACCCACCGTTGCCTTGGTCATTTGTTGGGAGGGATTGTCGTTGTAACCGGGGCTGGTGCAAGCACTTGACAGTAGAGTGCCGATTAACAATAACAAAGGGAGTGCCGGATAGGGTAGTTTCATGTCGTTTTGCCTCGTTAGTTGCCGTTCTTATTATTGTTGGAGCGAGATCGATCAGGGCTTTTTTATGGTGAATTTAAATTTGCCGGTAACAATATGCGTATCAATGGAAACAACCCGGTAACGCACTGTGTAAGTATCGGGCGGCAAGTCGGTAACCGTTGTGTAAAGATGCGAATGGTCGAAAGTTTCCTGCGCCGCGTCCTTGTTGTCGACCCGTTTACCGGCGCTGTTGATAACGGCCAAGGCCTTATATTCGCTGCCAACCTTGTCATTAAACCAGGCATCCACTTGCTTGGGCGATTCGGTAACCGTGCTGTCCGCTTCGGGCTGGGATTTCACCAGTATGGCATGGGCAAAAACTGGCAACGGCATAGCCAAAATTGTAATGATTAATGAACCTAGTAATGTTTTAGCGAAATGAAAGTTATGGTATTGGGTCATGGTCATGTGGCTAAGAAAAACGGCTGGGCAATCCTGCAAATACCTATCATTATATAACTGATATGGGTAGCTGGTCAGTAAAACTTGGGGGCGAAACGGCTTGGACGAAAGTGGAATTAACTGCCTCAGTTTAGTTTTAGATAAGTGGAAGTTTATTTCACTAAATTTTATTCAAGGATTTGCCATGCCAATCGGCTTGCTTGTTTGCTCGGCTTCTCCGTCCACAAGGCCAAAAAACCAGTTTTTGCGGCAACCACCCTTGGGTGCGTTGCCGAATTGTTTGCCTTGGTTAACCGTATAAGTGCGCCCCAATTGGCCCCATCTTGGGCTTTCGAGTAAAAAATACCCGCCCCGTCAGGCTCCATTTCATCCCACACGGCAACGACAGTACTGGCATCTGCGGCGACGTCCCCATGGATAGCGGTATTGCCCATTTTTTTTGGGATTGACCAGTTTACGCCGTTGTTTTCAGAAGATAGATAATACAGCCCTGCTTTCTGTTCGAGGCCCGTCCAGGCTAAGCTATGCAAGCGCCCAGAACCGTCCGAATAAGCCAAACTGCCGCCGACATGGGGACAGCCGTCAAACTGCCAGCCGAACTCGCCGACCGTGCTTAGCTTTTGCCAAGTGTTGCCAGCATCTTTGGATTGGATTAAGGACATATCCCTGGGCTTCATATCGCGATAAAGGATAAACAGCCCGTTTTCCGGCGACACGGTAAGCGTGTTCCAGCAGCACGAGCAAGTTGAACCGTCCAGCGTTCTTGCTTGGCTCCATTGTTTACCATTATCGTCGGAACGGGCATAACGCAGGCTTTGGTAGCCGTTTTCCTCGGGATCTTCCAACCATACAGCATGAAAATATCCCTGTCGGTCGGCGATAAGGTCTAGGTGGGATTGGTCGCCTGCATCGTTGGCCGCGGGATTTGCGCCCACTGCCCAGGTGTTACCGTTATCCCGTGAATAAGCGCTTACCATCGGCCCCATCCCAGGCAATTCACCTTTGGCTTGCCAGACTGCAAGCAAATATTCGCCTTTGGCGGCAAGCTGAATGTCGTTGCCGCGACTGGCAATGGTTGCAGGAAATGTTTTATCGATTTTGATAGGTTCAATCCAGTTGCGCCCGCCATCCTCCGACCGCGTATATCGGAGAGTTGTTTGCTTATCATTGGCGTATGCCTTTCCTCCGGCCAATACGTGAATAATATCGTTATCCACATACACATCGAAGGTCGAAATATCAAAAAGGCCAAGCGCCGACTTCGAATAGGCTTCAACGGATGCATCGGCTGTTTTTGGGGATGACTCAACTTTCCCTAAAAGGGGTGCCGACGAACAACCGACCAATACCACGTAAGTTAAACAGGTTAGGATAAGGCCAAAACCGGGCTTACTTTTAAATGAAACGAGCCGCATTATTATTCTTAGGTCTGGCGTGATTTACCCAAGCACTATAGTTTCTAATTGATAATTTTCTTGAAATACGCTTCATAATCATCTTGTGTCAAGACGCCGCTTATGCCTTCCCGTTCATGCTTTTTATTCAAAAAATAAGTCCGCGGCAGTTCGCCGTACCACTTAGGATCGATCTCATAGCGAAGTTTCTGCGGGTTCTCGTCGGCGAATATCCAGTTTTCAAGCCCGGTCAGTTCGTTTTTTCCGAGTATTTGCTTGATCTGGTCGGTCGCTGAGGCATCGTCGGTAGCCAACATCACCATATTAATATCCGGCCTGCTTTTGTGCATCTTGTTCAATAAAGCCATATCTTTCAGGCAGGAAGAACAGGTAATCGACCAAATAACCAACATAAAAGGCTTGTTGGCATTGCTGTCCAGCAGTTGCTGGTAACTACCGGGGACAAAAGGCTTTAGCGTCGATTGCTCGGCATGTGCCGGTAACGACATGCTGCATAGCAAAATGAAAAGGAAATTAACAAAGGTCTTGCGAAGCATAGCCGACTCTCTTTAGTGTTGGGACAATCGATTGTTTGACTACATGATAGTTTACTGTCGATGATGACTAAAGCAAGTATATTCCTTTAGCCGAAGCTAAAGAGTGGCAGCCCGTAGGCCGCCACTTCCTCATATCCATACCGCCTTACAAAACTTTGGGATATAGGCATCCGTTGGGGGGATGCGCTATATCATTGACAAGGATTTAAAATTTCGCAGTAAAGCCCATGCGGAAACTGAGGGGTTCTACTGGGTGGAAATGGAAATCATCTACCCCGGCTGAGCTTTCACCCGGCAACCTGGAGCCGTAGTAATAAGTAATACCATCATTTTGACGATCCAGGATATTGTAAACCTCTGCCTGAAAGCTGAGGTTTTTATTGACCTCATAGCCTAACACAGCCGAAACCAGCAACGTGCCATCGGATTTTTTAGTGCCGCTTTCATCCAAGTTTCGAGGGCCGAAATAACGTACTCGTGGGCCGCCAAAAAATCCGCCGTAAACATCATGGAAGGTAGCTCCCGCTGCGATCACGGTTTCGACTGAGTTTGGTACGACATTTCCTTCGGGGGCATCGTCGCGGAAACGCGCTTCGGAAAAGCTGAAATCCGCATCGAAGGTCAACCAGTCGGTTGGCGAGTAATAGTTAGCAAACTCAAGCCCGTAACGGCGGCTCGGACGGCCGGCTTCCGTCGTGCCGGCATCGCCGACAAAAATGAGTTCGGAGTCGATATCAAGCCACCAAATTGCCAGGGTGCTTTGCAAGCCTTTAACCCAGGTGGTGCGCGCACCGATTTCGGCGCTGTATGTGCGGACTAACGGATCGGCGCGGGAAACATCCACTCTGCTTACCGGATCGATTGTTGTGTTAATACCACGGGCATCGTTACTGTGGTAGCCAAGGCCGCCGTTGAGGTAAAATTCGGTATCAGCCCAAGGGCCGAAAACAATCCCAAGCTTGGGGCTAACCATGCCGTCATAACGTTCGCCATTGTTCTGGGCGATATTGCTTCCGTCGACTTCGAACCGGAAGCCGTCCAAACGGACGCCCATGCTGGTACGCAACCAGTCCAACCAACGGGTCTTGTTTTCAACATAACCGGCCAGGCTGCTTTGCCAGATTTGGTCTTCGCGGGTCACCCCGTATTGTTGCTGGGCATGGGTTTTGGTAAGTGCATTTTTGATGTTGTCGTTACGGAACTGCACACCAAAAGTGGTTTCCGATTCGGCATCGCCAAGCTGATGAAAAAAGGTATGGGTGGCCTTGAAACCAGTCGTCCAGCGTTCATCGGGTTGGCCGAATTGGTCGCCGCAGGTATTAAAAAGGGCGGGATTAAATTTCTGTCCTCCAGTCAACCCATTTAGCCCCCTGCAACCTGTCGGGTTGCTGAATTCGTTGTTATCCAGGAAGTAAGTAAAGTTTGAAAACAAGGCCAGTTTGGAATACAAACCGTAAGCCATTAACTTGGTTTCGCTATCCGAATCCTGGCGATGCCATTCACCGGTCAGGCTATAACGTTGGCTATCGCCGCCATCGGTAGGGTCTAAGGCATCGAAACGTCCGATAACGCCTTGCTCAACGGCGCGTCTGGCGATCTGGTCGGTGGAATTCCAGTCCGATTTCATCGCCATCGCAGTGACGCTCCAGCCGTGGTCTTCGTGTTCTTCGCTATAACCCAAGACGCCGTCAAATTTCCAATATTGGTTGCCGACAGTCCAGGGGCCGTTATTATGGACAGTCTCGCCCGCATACAACACATTACCGTCGCCAAGTTTATGTGATCCGGCGACCAAGCCACGGTGGTAATCAAAGCTTCCCCCCGTGTATTTGACCAAGTTTTCCGGCAAACTTCTAAAGTAATGGATATCGGCCGAACCCGTGCTTGAGAAGTCCCCGTTTTCAGAATAATAATTGCCTTTTTTGTAGTCCAGGGTTTCTATTAATTCAGGAATAAGGAAATTGGTATCCGTCCAGCCCTGTCCATGCGAATGGGACACCGTATTGATCGGCACACCTTCAATTTGGGTCAGGAAGTCGGTACCGTGGTCGAGGTTAAAGCCGCGCAAGAAATACTGGTTGGCCTTGCCTTCCCCGCTGTGCTGGGTGGCGATCAATCCCGGTACGGTTTCCAGCACCTCCGCCGGTCGGGTAATCGGCCGGTATTTAAGTTGGGCTTGCCCGACATGTCCTTGGGATGCGCTGTCCGCAATCCTTACCATGGAATCGGCCCGTTCTTTGGCGGTAACGACAACTTCTTTGAGCTCCAAAGAACCTTTTTTATTGGTTTTCGGTTCGCTGGCTACAGTCGTTTCGTCCGCTTCGGTTACTGGGATTTCAGTTTCCTGGGCGTAAGCGTTATTGCCGACAAAAAAAGCAAAAGCCAAGGTGATTAGCCGTGCAGTTGCGATGCCTGTACCGTGCAACAAGGAGGTCGCGAATACAAAGCCCAATGTGTATGACAGTAGGCTTGCCGAGGCGGATATTTCCTGTCCATGTACATAACCGTGAAAAAACGCAAAAAAAGCGACGATTAAGATATTCATCCGGGCGCTGAATTTTACTCTGCGCGCAATAAACACACTGAACACCAGGCCAGAAAGCAGGATTACGGTTTCCACACTGGGCAGGGCAAGGCCAATTGCACCGGCCAAGCCCCCCAAACTCATCACGCTAACAAAAGTTAGCGGAAGCATCCATATCGCTTTACCACGCAATTGCGACGCCCAGATACCAATCGCAATCATGGTGACAAGATGGTCGCCGCCCTGCAAAGGGTGTTGAAAACCTTTGTTCAAATCGCTGTCGAACAAAAGAGGCGTTATTTTGAATACTAGCAGCGTAAAGACGCTCATCGCGCCCAAGGTGAACAGGGTGCTTTGTGACAAACAGTGTGAAAGCACCTTTTTATAATTTTTATTGTCCATGGTTATTCTCAAATACATAGGATGGTGATTTAAATGCCTTACTAAAAAAGCAGCGCAAATAATAACAAATTTTATGCAATAAATTATTTTTTTCTTAACCTATTTTTTATGCTTTTACAAATCCTTACGGGGCATAACCGCTAACTATGCCTTTAAGATTAAAATAACAGGCTGATACATGAAAGTAACAATGAATTTATCCCAAAAATTACCCCCTATTTAGTGATTTTATACCTATAACTATTTAAACGTAACCGCTTTGTAACGGAACAGGAAAATGTCGTCGACAATATGGGCGGAAACAAGTTTGCGAAAACGACTGCCGTTATTGCGCTGACCCCATGGATACCCGCCTGCAAACGGTAAGCGGTCGGGAAAAAGAAATCGAAACCGCATAACCCCAGCAAGAACAGTAACGCCAATGCAGCCTAAACCCTGGCTAAATATTTGCTAAAATGCCCGTAAAAATATGATTCTTCTGTCATTATTGTTATAGTTATTATCTTTTCAAATTTTATATTTTCGGCCTTTCACACGCTTTGGATAGTCGATTTAACAACTTATATATAAGGCTAATCCTCACAACTAAGGGATAACGTTATGGAACGCTTTACCATTTCCCTCAGCGATTCTTTGGCTGCAGATTTCGACCATTGGCTCCAAGCCCACGGCTATACCAACCGATCCGAAGGCGTCCGCGACCTGTTGCGTAAAGTAATTTCTACCGAGCACATAAACCAGAACCAAGCTGAACATGCGATTGCCACCATTTCCTATGTTTACAACCATCATGAACGTTCCTTGGCGGAACGTTTGACCGACTTGCAACATAGTGCCCACGACCTGGTCATTAGCTCTACGCATGTCCATCTCGACCACGACAATTGCCTGGAAAGCCTGTTCCTCCGCGGCGCTACCAAAACAATCCAGGATTTTTCCCAGATGCTTTCCGCCGAACCCGGTGTCCGTCACAGTGTTATCAACCTCATCCCGGTACAGATTAACGAACATGAAAACCATCATCATCACGACGATGTCCATGACCATCATGTACATATTCACCCGCTAAGCTAGTTGTATCCCAGAACGTAAGAAATAAAATACATTCTTCTTTCGTACGGCCTTCGATGATATACCGTATTAAAGTTAGCACTAACGTATCATCATGCGCCTGATAGCCTAAAGGCTTACAAATATTATTGGGTCGCGGTTTTTTTGCTAATGACCTTTTGTATGTATATACTGATTCAGCCTAGGCGGAAGGGCATTAATTATGATAGGGAAGAACGAGGCGTAAACCTTTCAACTAATTTGATATGGGTCAAATTTTGCGAAATTTCTTATCCATGAATTAATACAATTTTAAAAATCGTGATAGAATCGCGCGCGGTAATTTTGAAATTAACCGAAACAACGCTACACAAAAACACAACGAATGAGGATTAATCCAAATATGAAAACATTAAAAATAATTGCACTTTCTTCCCTGATGGCTCTAGCTATGGGCGCTTTTTCGACAGCAGCCTTTGCCGAAGCAAGCGAAGGACGCATATCTTATGCGCCTGCTGATGCGATTGACCTGATGATTGTCGAACTCAAGAAAGCCAAACTTGCCGCTTCCGAAGGCAAGTCAGGCGATGAAGTATACAAGCTCATCAAGCAAAGCATGGATTACGGCAAAGATGTGAATGCGAATGATGTGGTTGACAGGGAACGCCAACGCGCTAACGACACCATTAAAAAAGCAAGGGCCATGGCCAAGAATAACCAAATGCAAGGGATTGACGAGCACCTGGATAAGGCTATTCAACAACTAGAACACATGAAGTCCCTAATCTAAATACTCTCTGGATTTCATTTGCGTCCAGCCCTTATCAATTAAGGGCTGGAATTCCAGTTTATCTTCAATAAAGCCCAAGCTGTAACTGGGCGACTTCAGACATCATATCCCGCGACCAAGGCGGGTCTAACACCACTTCTACATTGACAGAACCCACGCCCGGTAAGGCCCGGATACATTTTTCTACATCGCCTTGGATGAAAGGCCCCATGCCGCACCCCGGCGCCGTCAGCGTCATAATGACGTGGACATCGTTTAATTCGGGGTTTGCTGGCGATGGCCGGACATTACAGTAATACACCAAGCCAAGGTCGACGATATTGACCGGAATTTCGGGGTCATAAACGGTTTTCATGACTTCCCAGCAATTTTTTTCCACCGCTTCAGCGCTCGTTTCCATTACCAACGTATGGAGTTGGTGCAGTTCTTTGCCCAAGGCATCGGCGTCGGCGTTGTCGATACGCACCATATTGCCTTGCTGGGTTACAACCGTGTAATTATTCCCCAATGCTTGATGGATGGTTACGATTTCACCCTTATTGAGGATGCCAACGTTACCGTCAGGCACGGTTACCACATTCACATCCCGCGTTATAACAACATCTTCTCTTTCAGCCATAGTCTCTGGTTATAAATGAAAGGTTCTTGCATCGATTGTCTGCCCGGTCACACCTAAACTTTGCGAACCGAACAGGTATAAATAAACGTCGCCCAAGGATTTCATTTCGGGCAACCGGCCTTTATTTTCAGCCGGATAAGCCCGCCTTCTCAAAGGCGAGTCGACTGGCCCGGGCACAAAAATATTGACCCTGATTTTGTTGAAGGATTCCAATTCTTCTGCAAGAATTTTCGCCATCCCTTCCAGCGCAATTTTGGAGACTCCGTACGCACCTGAAAAAGCGGCCGCAGCCCTAACCGAAGAATCCGAAGTAAACACGATTGAAGCGGTCTCGCTTTTTTGCAGCACCGGCAATAACACCCGGCTAAGCAAAAAAGGGGCGTTCAGGTTGACGTTCAGCGTGTGCCCCCAATCTTTGGTCGAATGCAAGGACAACGGCGTAAACCCGCTGAACTCGACGGCGGAATGCAACACGCCCTGCAAGGAACCGTATTTTTCTTCGATTTTATCGGCCAATGCTTGGTATTCCTCTTCGTTGGCGCCCGCTAAATCAAAGGGATATAGGATAGGTTCAGGCGCATTTTCCGCCTTGACCTGATCGTAAACGGCTTCCAGCTTAGGGATGCTTTTGTCCAATAAAATAATTTGTGCGCCCCGTTTAGCTAAGGCCAAAGCGGCTGTACCGCCCAAGCCGCCGCCAGCGCCGGTAATCAATATCACATGATTGGTCAAAGGCATAACGGGCAGCCTTGGGAAACAAACAAGGGATAACAGCCCTTTTCCGGCTTGCCTTTATCCTTCACGCTTAAAAGCCGCAATGTAGTTGACATCGATATCTTTGCTAAGGCTGAAACGCTTTGAGAAAGGATTGTATTCAATACCCACCATCCCTTGGAGGGCCAACCCGCAAGCACGCGCCGATTGGCATAATTCGGACGGTTTGATAAACGTCTTATAATCATGGGTGCCTTTAGGCAACATGTTTAGGATATGCTCGGCGGCGAGAATCGCCAATACATAAGCCTTGGGCTTACGGTTAAGGGTGGAGAAAAACACCATCCCGTCGGGTTTAACCAACGTCGCGCAGGCATTAATGATCGCCCCTGGGTTCGGTACATGCTCGAGCATTTCCATACAAGTCACATGGTCGAAACTTTCAGGTTGCTGGCTTGCCAGTTCCTCGGCGCTGATCATTTGATAATGGACATTGATCCCTGATTCAAGGCCGTGTAAGTCGGCTACATCAATCAAATCTTCGCTAAGGTCTATTCCCGTTGCATCGGCGCCCTGCCTTGCCAAAGCTTCAGTTAGGATACCGCCGCCGCAACCGACATCAACGACACGTTGGCCGTTGAGCGGGGCATAACGCTGGATAAATTCCAAACGTAAGGGGTTGATGTCGTGCAAGGTTTTGAATTCCCCCTGAGTATCCCACCACCGCTCCGCCATTGAGCCGAATTTGTCGATTTCCCGGGGATGTACATTGTTCTCGCTTGTCATAGGCTTGAATCTGGTTATTAACGCTTACAGTTTACTATAATGCTCGGCTTTTCCCGAAGTTAATATGATTGTTGGCATGACAAACTTAATGTCATTAAGGGTTTCTTTTGGACGGTCACGATTCTTTTAAATTCGGATATCAAAGATTCAGTGCCTGCCAACTGCGGACACTCGCAATCTCGCACATCACTTAGAAGTTCAGCAGACGGTCAATCGGTGTGGTTTTAGCTTGCATTAACCGCTTGATAACAAAATAGGGTTATGATAAGTTTTTGTTATATTTAAAGGAAGCAAGATGTTATACGTCTTTTTTGAAAATTGCTATACACCTGAAAAGGTGCATACTTTACGTTATGTTTCTCAAATAAAGGGGTAACCAAATTGGGCAGTGCAAAGGATCAATTGATGGAAATGCTAGAGGGACTATCCAACCGTCGCCTTGCATCCACTTTGGGTATTTCTTACGAAGAACTTGATTGTTTGGAGTGGGATATTCATGAAGATCGGAGCAATGAGGGACTCTTATATAATTATCGCATTGAGTTCTATGATGGTAGCGATAGTGAGATTTTAAAAAGGGTGCAAGGGCTTGAAGATGGATGTCGTGTTTATCTAGCACCATGGGAGTTCGAAGACGAAATTGACGACCAAGAACTAGAGTGGGAAATCGAGTCCTCAGATCAATTAAAAATATTTAACGCTCATTTGGAATCAGTAGAAACATTACTTGGCATCAGCCTAGATCAGCAAACAGAGTTTAACCTATTAGTAATGCTTCATGCCCACATCATTGCTTCAATTGAGCAATATGTCTCCTCGGTTTTTATTCACATGGTTACTAACTCCGATGCACTCACAAGGAAACTAATTGAAACTGATCCTGAGTTTGGAAGCAGGAAATTTACATTAAACGAAATTTATTTTCAGCATGAAAAACTTACAATAACGGTTGCCAGTTACCTTAAGTCACTAATCTTTCATAAATTGAACAAAATTAAACCTATGTACAAAAATGTGCTGGGTTTTGAGTTTGGCGATATAGAGTGGCTTTTTAAAGGCATAGAAGTTCGCCATGATTGCTCACATAGAGCTGGCTATGATAAAGAAGGGAATAAGATAACGATTTCGACTCAAAGCATCAAAGAGCTAATGAACAAAAGCAGGCTTTTGGTTAATGATATTGAGTCGCATGTTAATTAATAAAAAATATAACATTCCGCTCAATCGGTACGCGCCTTTCCGTGGCGGTTTTGAAGGCTTGTTGTTTTTCTGGCTTCGGTGGCTTAGCCAATCTTCCTTGAAAGGCGCGCCCCTTAGCTTTACGTTATCAGGCCAAAAATGTTTACCCTGATCTCACGGCCCGGTTTAGGCTTTTTCGTTATTTAAAATAATTCCTGATTCTGAATGGCTGGGTTCGTTTCCATTGCCGAGTTTACAGTTGTGTCACGTCAAAAAACTGATTACTTCGGGAAAAACCGATAAAGCAGCAGAGCCACAAAGATTTATTGCCCCATTTGGGATTAAGGGAAGCGGCCTATGTTAGCCGGGCGATCCTTTCGGTATCTCCACCTTAAACCAAACGGCGTATAAAGCGGGCAAAAACAAGACGGTCAATAATGTGGCAACCGCCAGGCCGCCCATAATGGCGACTGCCATCGGACCGAAAAACACGCTCCTTGTTAGCGGGATCATCGCCAAAATGGCTGCCGCGGCGGTCAGCAAGATGGGCCTGAAGCGGCGTATCGTTGATTCAACGACCGCCTGCCAGGGTTCCATGCCGTTAGCCCTGTCCTGGTCAATCTGGTCGACCAGGATTACGGAATTGCGCATGATCATGCCCGACAATGCAATCGTGCCCAACATGGCGACAAAGCCGAATGGCTTGTCGAACAGCAATAAAGCCAGGGTAACGCCGATTAAACCGAGGGGCGCGGTCGACAATACTAAAAATACACGGGAAAAACTGTGGAGCTGGACCATCAGTATCGTCAGCACCGCAATCAAGAACAGCGGAAATCCCGACGCCACCGAAGCGCCGCCTTTAGCGGACTCTTCAACCGCTCCGCCAGTTTCTACGCTAACGCCTAAGGGCAAGCCCGCCTTAATCCCGGACAGTTTGTCTTCCACCTGCTGCGATACGACAGGGGCCTGTAAATCGCCTTGTAAATTCGCACGGACAATAATTGACGGCACCCGGTTGCGCCGCCAAATGACGCCTTCTTCAAACTCGGAAGTAATTGTTGCAAGTTGCGACAAAGGCATGCCCACCCCTGCCTGTGTGTTTATCATTAAGTCCGGTAAATGCGACAGGCGGGTACGTTCATTTTCCGGGGCCCGCGCCACTAGGTCAATACGTTCGATGCCTTCCCTAAATTCAGTAACGTAAAGTTCTTGCATCGCACCGTTGATGACATTGGCGATATCGACCGAACTTACCCCCAACAGACGCGCTTTGGCTTGGTCTATCGTGACTTTAACGACTTTGCTGGGTTCTTCCCAATCAAATTGGATATTCATCAGGTTAGTGTTTGCCCGCATTACGCTGGCTACTTGCCGGGCAATTTCCCGTATTTGGTTTATGTCTGTCCCGGAAACCCGAAATTGCACCGGGAAACCAACGGGCGGCCCGTTTTCCAAGCGCAAGACGGAGGCACGCAATGCCGGAAAATCGTTTTCAAACAAGGCGAGCAAATCTTTACGCAAGGCTTCGCGCGCTGCTAGGGATTTATTCAAGATCACGAATTGCCCGAATCCGAGATGCGCCAATTGAATATCCAGCGGCAAATAGAACCTAGGCGCACCTGTCCCTATATAAGCGACAAAGTTGTCTATGCCTTGATTTCGTTTATTCCAGTCATGTAACCAATGCTCGAGTTTCTTCGCTTGTGCATCGGTAGCCGCAAATGAAGCGCCTTCGGCCATACGCAAATCGACAACCAATTCAAGCCGGGTAGAATCCGGAAAGAACTGCTGCTGCACCTTACCAAAGCCAATAACGGCCAAAACAAACAACGCCAGTGTTATGGCGACAACCGTTTTTCGGTAACGTACACAGGCGGTAACAACGCTGCGGAACGTCCGGTAAAACTGGGTGTTATAAATATCGTGATGGTGGTTTGCACCTGATTTTCCCTCTCTTAATCCCAACCTGCCCTTTATCCATAACAGGGTTTTGGACGGCTGCTGCGCATGGGCGTAATCGGGCAATAGGTAATATCCCAGATAAGGCACGACGATAACCGCCGCAAACCAGGAAATCACCAAAGAAATAGCGGACACTTGAAAAATCGACCGGGTGTATTCCCCAGTGGATGAAGCGGCCGTTGCAATCGGCAGAAAGCCTGCCACCGTGACCAAAGTCCCCGTAAGCATGGGCATGGCCGTTGACGTGTAAGCGAAGGAGGCGGCTTTAGCCCTGTCCCAACCCTGTTCCATTTTAGACGACATCATCTCTACGGCAATGATTGCATCGTCCACCAGCAGGCCTAATGCCAAAATCAGCGCCCCGAGGGAAATTTTATGCAAGCCTATCCCATTCAGATGCATCGCTAAAAACGTACTGGCCAACACAACCGGAATGGTTATCGCGACGACGATACCGCTACGCCAGCCCAATGAAATCAGGCTTACGCTAAGCACTATCACCAACGCTTCCAGCAAGGATTTCACAAAATCGTTAACGGAGTTTGCAACAATTTTAGGCTGCAAAGTGACAGGGTTGAGTTCTAAACCGACCAGCAATTGCTGCCGGATTTGTGCAATACGGTTCTCAAGGTCATGGCCTAATACGATCACATCGCCGCCATCCTTCATGCTTACACCCAGCAACAAGGAATCTTGGCCTTGGAAACGCACCCTGTCGTGCGGCGGATCTTCATAGCCCCGGTAAATGTGCGTGACATCGCCCAAACGGAAATCTTGGTTATTGGCGCGTAAGCGCAGTTCGCGCAAATCTTCCAACGTGTTATATCGGCCGGAAACGGCAATGCGTATACGTTCGGACGCCGTATCAAAAGCCCCGCCGCGCA
This sequence comes from uncultured Methylomagnum sp., assembly GCA_964435245.1. Taxonomy (GTDB): domain Bacteria; phylum Pseudomonadota; class Gammaproteobacteria; order Methylococcales; family Methylomonadaceae; genus Methyloglobulus. The sequence continues at coordinate 277,581 of CAYSYU010000001.1, read as the reverse complement.
CCACGGCATTTTGCGATTGCAAGATAGCGATAAGCTCCGCTGTGCCAATGCCTATCGTGACGAGTTTCGCATTCGAAATCTCGATGAATATCCGCTGCTTTTGTTCCCCGAAAAAATCCACTTTTGCAACATCGGGTATTTTTAAAAGCTCCGCCCTGATGAGCTCAGCGTTTTTTTTTAGCGCCGCATAACCGAAACCGTCGCCCGTCAATGCATACATACTTCCGTAAACATCGCTAAACTCATCGTTAAAAGTCAGGCTTTCCAGGTTTTGGGGCAGTGTGTGCTTTATGTCGCCGATTTTTTTGCGTACTTGGTACCAGAGGTTGGGGATATCTTCCGAGAAAGTATCGTCTTTAATGACGACGAAAACCATTGACTCGCCAGGACGTGAAAAGCTTTTGGTATAGTCGAGATGCGGGATTTCCTGGATTTTTTTTTCAAGTTTGTCGGTTACCTGCTGCTCGACTTCTTGGGCGCTGGCGCCCGGCCAAGTGGCATGCACCAGCATGACCTTAAAAGTGAATGGCGGATCTTCCGATTGGCCCAATTTGGTGTAAGCGATTAACCCTGCAATCGTGACGACCAACATCAAATACAAGACCAGCGTTTGATGTTTCAACGCCCAGTCAGAAAGGTTAAATTGTGAGTCCGGGGCTAATTTATCGGGTTGATGCCCAACACTTTCATTCGGCTCGATCATGGAGTCGCCTCAAGCACAGGCTTTACTTGTTGGCCTTGTATCAAGGTATGGACTCCTGCAACGGCTATTTTTTCACCCGCTTGAAGGCCGCTGGAAATAAAAATGCCGTCTTCACCGAATTGGCCTGTCTCCACTTCCCTGGGTTGTGCGTTGTTATTGCCGTCAATCACCCAGACTATTGTTTTGCCATTATTTTCGGTAAGGGCGGCATTGGGGACCAAAAAACCACTCTCTTCTTGCCCTTCCTGCCGATTGAACCTGACCCTTGCGGTCGCTCCGAGCTTTACCGTTTCATCGGCATCTTGGATCGCCACCCGAACATTAAACGCACGGGTGGCGGAATCTGCCGATGGCGAGATTTCACGGACTAACCCTGAAAATACTTTTTGCCGGACTGCCCATAACCTAACCGTAGCCCGGGCATTCAACCGCACTTCGCCCATGCGGGACTCCGGCGCCGCAACCAAGACATCAATTGACTGTGTATCGGCAATTTGCACAACCTTCTCGCCCGCTTGGACCACTTGACCCGGTTCTGCACGTATCCAAGTGACGACACCATCCCGATCGGCTGTTAAGTTCGTATACAGCGCTTGATTGGCGGACACGCGTGCCTGGGCCTTAACTTGTGCCAAGCGAGCGTTGGCGGATTTTAGTTCCGCTTCTTTAATATCTAATGCCGAAGCCGAAACGAATTTTTTGGCCTGCAATTGGCGATAACGCGATAATTCTGCTGCCGCCAAGGTGCGGTTGGCTTCTGCGGCGCGGACATCGGCTTCCGCTGCGGATGCGTTTAATGCGGTATCTGCTGGGTCAAGCTTGGCGATTAATTGACCTTTGTTAACTTGCGTGCCGACCTCTACTTTTCGTTCAACGATTTTGCCGTTAATGCGGAAACCTTGGCTGGATTCATAACGGGGACGCACCTCCCCCACTAATGACATAGCATCGACAATAGCCTTTTCCTTAACCACCATGACTAAAGCCGGCCGTGGGGGCGGCTTAGTTTCGGCAGTCTCTTTACAAGCCGCCAATAACCCCAATAAGATTAATCCAAGATACCTAACACCTATTTTATTGGTCATTTGATATTACATGCTTGGCTGGATGGAATAAGGCTTCCCGAAATATTATCGATTGCATTAATGCATGGGCGTTCCTGTACATCGGCCTGGAGTCCCCAAGGGCAGGCGCAATCGCAGAAAAGCAAACAGCTTGACGCTTTATGAAGATGAACCGTACAGCGCCCAAGATAGTAGTATGGAGTTGCTCGCAGTCACGTAGCGATTTTTTTATAGGCAACATTCGAGCCAGAATAGGGTAAATAGTTTTTAAATTAACATTGATAGTGGATTGTGTAAACTCCCAAATATATAAGGGCAATGCCCTTTGAAATTAATTTGGCCTAAAGTATATTTGAATATTACTATTATTGTGTTTCATTATTGTCAAAACTCCATTATTTATCGTTTAACCAATTGAATTAACAGTATCTTGTATGGATAAGGATAAGCTTGCTGAAGAGGGTGGGGGCAAGCCCTCCATTCATGCCGGGCAAAAAAAGCGCGGCTACAGTGATTTTTTTGCCTGGCCGGTAGATCGGCAGCTTGAAGAATGGGCGATTGTGGATTCCCTTAAGGAATCCCTGGAAAAAGCCAATGCGGGCTTTTTTAATTCTTTAGTTGCACGGGGCCGGGGCAATGACCCTCCGGATTGTGAAGCCAACCTGTTCGAAGGGGGAAAGCTTGGCATAGAAGTGACCGAACTGGTCGACCCTGCGGCTATCATGGCCTATAAGAATGGCGATACTGGCCGGCAGGCTGAATGGGGTGAAGATAAGTTAATTTCATCGATTACCCATCGGCTTAAGGCAAAGGACATCAGTACAAACCTTAAAGGTGGCCCTTACGAACTTTATATGCTGGTGATCCATACGGATGAGCCGGTCTTGAGTTTCGATTATACCTATCCGTTATTATCGAAATTTGCCTTTCAGTATTACACATTAATAGACCGCGCGTTCTTGTTAATGTCTTATGATGAGAAACACCAGTGCTGCCCATTCATCGAGCTGAATATCAAGGCTAAAATATAAGGCGACCGTTAGTTTTCATAGGAGCATATGGGTTATACGATGTAGAATGACTGCAAAAAACGCATCGAAAGCTATTCATCAATGAATACCGACCTCAACTTTGTCAATACGCGGTTCCTGAAAGAGCGGTTTAACCGCTTCCTGCCTAATTCCCAAGTTTTTTCCTTAGCCATAATCCTGCTTGTCAGTTTCGGCCTGATTTATTTCCTGTCCGACCTATTGCAGCCTGTTTATGTGTCCGTAGTGCTAGCGTATTTTTTGGAAGGGGTGGTGGAAAGGCTGGAAAGCATGGGCTTGCCAAGGCTTATCGCGGTTGGCCTGGTTTTTTCTGGCTTTATGGCCGCATTGATATACCTGTTGTTTTATTTAATGCCAATGATCACACAGCAGGCCGTGGAATTGGTGCAAAATATCCCCGCCTTCATTAGCCGTATGCAAACGCAAATAATGCGATTGCCGGAAATGTACCCGCAGTTTATTACTGAAAGCAAGATCCAGGAAATTATGTTCACCATTCAGAAGGAACTGCTTATTTACGGCCAAAACGTCCTGACTATTTCGGCGGCATCCGTGGTGGGTTTAGTTAGCGCCTTGGTTTACCTTTTCCTGGTGCCCATGATGGTGTTTTTTTTTCTCAAGGATAAAAACCTCCTGATTGGTTGGATACTCCAGTACTTACCAAAGGACAGGCACCTGAGCATACGGGTGTGGGAAGAGGTCGAAATACAAATAGCCAATTATGTAAGGGGGAAATTTGCCGAAGTTTTCATCCTTTGGGTAATCAGTTATGTGACTTATAAAACGATGGGGCTTAATTATGCTATGTTGTTGTCGGTATTGATGGGTTTGTCGGTAATTATTCCCTATATCGGCGCGACCTTGGTAACGTTTCCCGTATTATTGGTGGCTTATTTTCAATGGGGGTTGAGCAACGACCATTTCATGTATGTCGTTATTGCTTATTCCATAATCCAGGCATTGGATGGCGTCTTGCTAGTGCCGGTCTTATTTTCCGAAGCCGTCAATTTACACGCTATCGCGATCATTATCGCCATCTTGTTTTTTGGTGGCCTCTGGGGTTTTTGGGGGGTGTTCTTGGCTATTCCCCTCGCCACGGTTGTCAAAGCCGTATTAACGGCCTGGCCACAGATTGAAGGGAATACCGTCGATTTTTAGAACTATCTATCGATAGCCCAATCCAACTGGCAAAGACTTGCTGGCGGCAGGCATACCAATAGCCCTAAATTTTCTAGCCCATGATTTATCTCGACCACAATGCCACGACACCGATTGATGAGCGGGTGCTTGAAACGATGCTGCCATTCCTTACGAAATTTTTCGGGAACCCTTCCAGCCTATATAGGCACGGAAGGTTGGCCAGGAGCGCCATAGATACGGCACGGGAACAAATTGCAGCTTTAGCCGGGGCGCATCCAACGCAAGTGATTTTTACAAGCGGCGGCACAGAAGCCAACAACCTTGCATTAATGCAGTTAAATCCAGGGTCTAAATTTGCGATTTCCGCGATTGAGCATCCCTCCGTTAGCGAACCTGCCGAAAATTTGGCCAAACTGGGCCACGAATTAAAGCTACTGGGTGTTGACCTTAACGGCTGCGTCACCCAAGAATCGGTCGATGAAATTATCAGGTACCGCCCTTTCCTGGTTTCAATTATGTTGGCCAATAACGAAACGGGGGCAATCCAAGAGGTCGCCAAGTTCGCGCATCAACTGAGGGATAATGGTATTATTGTCCATACAGATGCTGTACAGGCATTAGGGAAAATTCCGGTAAGCTATAAGCAGTTGGGGGTAAACACGATGACCCTTTCCAGCCATAAAATTTACGGGCCCAAAGGCTGCGGGGCGTTAATCGTTGACAAAGCGGCAAATTTACAGCCTATTTTGTTAGGCGGCGGCCAAGAACAAGGGATCAGGGCCGGGACGGAAAATACTGCCGCCATCGTCGGTTTTGGCAAGGCGGCGGAACTTGCTGGAGTTGAACTTGCCCAACGGGCGGAGCATTTGCGAAAACTCAGGGAATGGCTGGAAGAAAACCTTAAAGTTATTCCAGGGATTACAATCTTTGCAAAAACCACGGAAAGGTTGCCGAATACCATTCAATTTGGAATCGAAGGCATGGATGGCGAAATGCTATTGATGAAACTCGACCAAAAAGGTATAGCGGTTTCCAGCGGCTCTGCCTGCGCCAGTGGAGGCGGTAAAGCCAGCCCCGTACTGGCTGCGATGGGGGTGGGGACGGAACTCGCCAAAAGCGCAGTCCGAATCAGTTTAGGGAAAGCAAATACCGAATCGGAACTCATTGAATTTATAACTTTATTAAAAAACCTGCTAAGTCCAGGACAGAGGCAATAATTATGGCTGTATCGTTAACAGAAAATGCGGCTCTACAAATTAAAAAACAATTGGAAAAGCGCGGCAAAGGCATTGGCCTAAAGCTAGGCATAAAAAAATCAGGTTGTTCCGGCTACGGTTACATCCTCGATTATTCCGATGGCATCGAAAACGATGACGCTGTTTTTGAAGATTTCGGAGTCAAAGTTATCGTTAAAAAAAATGACCTGCCAATGGTTGACGGCATCCAGCTTGATTACCGTAAGGAAGGCATTAATGAAGCGTTTCAATTCAATAACCCTAATGTAACCGGCTCTTGCGGCTGTGGAGAAAGTTTTTCAGTCGATTAAACAAAAAAACCCGATTTGGCAGCAAAAGCCAAATCGGGCCAGCTTATGGAACTTTTACTAAAAATTACAGTGACTGCCTGGAACTTTAATTAACCGCATCCTTTCGTTTAAAGCCCAATAAACCTAACAAGGCCGAACCAAATAACCAAACTGCTGATGGCACAGGTACCGTTGAAGGCCCCGGCGCGTCCTTGAGGCTGTAATCAATCACAAGCTTCGCGTTTTTGTACCAAAAATCACCACCCCGTGAAGCCTTAAGCAACGCGGTAAATGCCTTGTTTGTGTCATTCAACAAGAATGTAGTGACGTCCAGCAGTTCGTACCATTGATAACCGCCAATCTCCACCGATTTCCAATTCCCTTTTGTCCCTTGGCCTTCAATTTTCGAGATGAGGGCTTGCTCTGATGAATCCCTACCCCTGCGGCTCCCATCCTTACATTGGCTACCAGAACAATGCCCGCCCCTGAAATCATCTACAGCCTTAATCCACAAGGTTGCGGAATTGATTTCCCAATTGCTTCCAAGGTCATAATCGATTGAGATCGATTTCGAAGCCGATTTTTTGCCGATGCTTTCCACATATTTAGGAGCATCAGCAGTATCGCTCGAACCATAAGCCCAAAAGCTTTGTATGGAGGCAAAACTGGCTGAAGATAACGAACTCAGCAGGATTGCCCCCAGAAAAAAACACAGTTTTTTCATAAAAACCCCTTATTGATTTGACAAAAACGCAACCCAGCTATCTTTGGTTAGTCGTACTAAAGATCTGAGGCTTTCCGGCCTTGTTTCACAACAAGTGTGGCTACGCTTACCAATAATTGCTATCAACCCAATCGAATGATTCCCTAATGCTGAGGGCTATAATTCGGCCAGTATTAACTATTGGAAATTCACATTGTAAAGAATTCGAAAAGTTAATATATAGGAGTCATTACCTATATCGGTACATTGTGGTCGGGCTGAAAAATCGAGTCTCGGCTACAAAAATGGCCAAATCATCACAAAAAAAGATTTCGTTGATTTTTCAAGATCCTTTTTGCCGCCAGCCTGCTGAAGAGGGGAAGATTGAATCCAAGGAAGCCGTCCCTATTCCCGAACCGGCCTTTTTTCCAGCTTCCTTTGTAAGGTCCGCCTGTGCATATTCAATGCCCTGGCCGCGGCCGAGATATTGCCGTCGTGTAAAAGCAAAATTTTTTGCAGGTGTTCCCACTCAAGCCGTTTTGCCGACAAGGGATTCTTGCTGATAGCGACGCCTGGGTCGCCTTCGTTTTTGCTTAGCGCGCCAACAATCTCGTCGGCATTGGTGGGCTTGGTCAGGTAATGGATAGCGCCCAATTTGATGGCCTCGACTGCCGTCGCAATGCTGGCAAACCCTGTCAACATCACACAAGCGGTGTTCGCATCCAAGGAAATCAATTTCTTTACCAACTCCAAGCCGGAGTCATGGCCAATCCGCAAATCAATGACCGCATATTCCGGCAAATGCTGTTCGGCTATGACTAAGCCCTTATCGAGATTATGTGCAACCAATACTTCAAAACCGCGTCTTTCCAATGCGGCCTTAAGCACTTTACAGAAGACTTTATCATCGTCAACCAGCAACAAAATGGGTTTGTCTGTTTCTTCAGGTGACATCTGCTTTCTCCGTTTCGAGCAATAGCGGCAAACGAATTTCTACACTTGCCCCACCCGTTTCCATATTTTTTAATTCAATTTCCCCGTTCAATCGATGGATCGTAGAATACGCCAAAAACAATCCGACACCCAGGCCTTTGTTTTTACTTGTTAATGGCTGTTTGCCTACAATACCAAACAGTTCGGCAGGAAAACCTGATCCGAAATCCCTAATTGCTAGGGTCAACTCATCTATCGAACACGACACATGAAACTCAATCCCCATCGCTGGGTCAGTCGCTTCTACAGCATTATTAAGGATATTGATCAGGGCGTGGGTCAAAGTGCGTTCCGCAATAATTTGGGCGTCAACTGCAATATTGGGGTCGATAACAAATTGCAATTTTGCCGTGGGTTTGTGGCTGCGCCATTGATAAAGTACATTATCAATGTAGTCAGTCACCAGCATGACATTTCCGGATTCCGCGCGCATTTCCCCGGCGGAGGCGGACATGAGCGACAATGCCTCCTTACATCGGCTAACCTGGTTTTCCAGGATCTCCATTTTTTCGTTGAATTCTGGAAATTGCCCAACCGGATAGTCTTGCATCAATTCGTGCACGACTATGGCAATGATACCTAACGGTGTGCCCATGTCGTGGGCGGCACTGGCGGCAAGTGTACCTAACGCCACAACGCGTTCATCCCGGAGCGCGTTTTCTCGGGCTTCAGCAAGGCTACGTTCCCTGTTCTTAAGCAATTTTGCCAATTCAGCCACAAAAAAAGCCACCAGCCCTGCGCTGAACACAAAGCCGAACCACATCCCGAACATGTGCAAGTTGTAATAATTCCGGTCATTGATTGCATGTACCCGCCTCATCGTTTCGTCGTTTGCCAGGGCCAAGTTAGAGTGAAACATACCGGGATCAGGCATATGGGGCTCTATGGAAGGCAAAGGTATGTTGTAGGCAATCAATATCGTATACATGGAGGTGGTCAAGATTACCATATACCATGCGTATTCCTGCGGCAGCATGATGGCGGTAATGATCAACGGCATCAAAAAAACCCAGGTTATTGGATTGGAAGCCCCGCCGGTCAAATAGAGCAAGGCGGCAATGGAAAGCACATCGATGCAAATTTGTGAAAAGATTTCCAGCTCGGTGACCGGATCGTTCGTTTGCAAACGCATGGAAGTATAGACATTGAAGGCGATGATGGCGACGATAACCAGCCACAACTGCTGCTCGGGAATAAGGACATCCAACCCGTAAACAAACGTCACGACCAAAAAGCATTCCCCCAGGATCATCATATTCCTGAGTATGAAAAGCCATTTCAGGTTTTGCAGGGCGGAAATTTCTGATTTTGGTAATACACGTGAAAGCATAATGTTGTATTTTTGGCAATATCTCTCCAGGAAGCATCGAATTTCGTGCAACTATCTTCCGGTTATTGACCAGTACACAATTTAAATATCGTTTATAAACGTACTGTTATTAAAAATTTTGCATTTCTTTTGTTGCCGTTGCGTTTTAGCAACGGCGAAAAAGCAACAAAAATTCCCATCCGATTGAAGAAATTTGACGGATCATCCAAGAAAAATTATAAATAAATTATTAATTTCAAAATGTTACAAAATATTTATAAAGCAATATAACAAATTTAAAGGTGCGACAATTTGTCGCATTCCCTATTGACTATTATGTTGCTATTCTAATACTGACTTTTTGGGGTTCATATTTGAGCCACGATAGCTGAAAGTTGCGTTATATCCTTCCTAATCTTATAAAGGCGGTTTTTATGACCGCCTTTTTTTTGCCCGCTTTGCAAACCAGCAAAACGTTAATCGAAACATACACCTAAACCACCTAAGCCACAGTAGCCTTGAGGGTTTTTGGCAAGATATTGCTGATGGTAATCTTCCGCATAATAAAAAGCCTTGGCAGGCAGGATTTCGGTCGTTATCTGGCCGAACCCGGATTCGGTAAGGCGCTGTTGACAAATCTGCTTGGAATTCATGGCTTCATCCCACTGCCCTTGGCTGTAGGTATAAATGCCAGAACGGTATTGCGTACCGGCATCGTTACCTTGCCTCATTCCCTGGGTGGGATTATGGGATTGCCAGAATATGGCCAACAATTCGCTGTAGCTGACCACAGTTGGATCATAAACTACCCTAACTACTTCGTTATGCCCCGTTAAGCCGGTACAAACTTCTTCATAGGTCGGGTTGGGCGTGAAACCGCCGCTATACCCCACGGACGTGCTAAATACATTGGGGTATTGCCAAAATTTCCTTTCCGCGCCCCAAAAACAGCCCAATCCAAACAAGGCTAATTCCATATTTTCTGGAAACGGCGGGGCAATCGGATTACCACTCACATAATGCTTGTTAGCGATAGCCATAGGCGTATCCCGACCCGGTAAAGCGTCTTGAGGGTCGGGAAGAACCAATTTATTGCTAGAAAAAATCATATTTCTTTGGCGTCTGTTAAAGCCCAAGCCTATAACAATTCTGGATTATAATAAAGCACTAAATCACCACCAGGATTCGCATGCCACAGCAAGATTTACTGTACCGCTTTGTGTTTGAAGATATCGGCGTTCGCGGGCTATGGGTTAGGCTATCGGATAGTTGGCAAACTGCGCAGCAACATCAGCATTGTACCAATAACGCCCTACTTCAACTTGGCCAAGCCTTAACGGCTGCCGTCCTCTTATCTTCGACCATTAAATTCAATGGCTCCCTGATCCTTCAGGCGCAAGGGGACGGCGCCCTTAAAACGCTGGTGGCGCAAGCAACGCATGACCGGAAAATCAGGGGCTTGATAAGGGCTGGCGATTCCGTTGTCCCCGGCTCATTTCAAGAGTTGTTCGGGGAAGGGCGTTTGGTGATAACGGTCGCGTCCGATAACAACCAACAGTACCAGGGCATCGTTTCCCTGCAAGGTGAAAATTTAGCCACGGTTTTAGAAACTTATTTCACCCAATCCGAGCAGTTAAATACCCGCTTGTGGCTATTTGCAAACGAAACCCGGTCAACGGGCTTAATGCTGCAAGAACTCCCCAGCCAACATAATAGGGTCGAAGATTGGGAACGCATCGAGATGTTGGCAGACACGGTTACCGAGCAAGAAATGATGATGCTCAATTGCGAAGATTTGCTATATCGCTTGTTCCACCAGGAAAAAGTAAGATTATATGAAGGTGAGACTGTCCGTTTCGAATGCTCCTGTTCACGCCCAAAGATTGAAAATACGCTGAGGCTGCTGGGCCGTCAAGAGTTGGAAGGTATCCTCCATGAACGCGGCCAAATCGAAGTCAACTGCGAGTTTTGCAACAAACACTATCATTTCGATGCCATCGACGTTGAACAACTCATGCTCCGGGATAACAATACCCTTCCTGATTCGCAAACTAAACATTGAATGTCGGGAATCGGCAATCCCTAACCGAAAGCCTTCAACTAGCGAATAAAAAATAAACGTAAACATTTTTTTAAAGAGGCCGACGAGCGGTAACCTTCCATTTCCTTGAGGCAATTAATCTGAACATGAACCCAAAAACCATCCGAATTTTGTGCATCTGCATTTTAGCTTCTACTTTAACAGGCTGCGCCTACTGGTGGCGTGCCTACCAAACCTATCGACAAATGGGGGAATTTGACAAATATTTTAATATTGTCGTAACCGACGACTTCACCTTGCGGTTCAAGCAACCGGTCATGTTAAGCGAAGACTTTGTCTCCCTGGCCAGGCTAAGGCCTAGCGAAGAAAAACCAACGCCAGATGGGAAGCACTGGCGCTACTGGTTCCGTAAAGTTGATGGTTACCAAAAAATTATCCAGCCGGAAATCAAATTCTATTCGGACATGAATTTTAACCTGGACGATAAATTAGTCGCTTGGTCTTTCTCGTCCTTGTTTTTGGAAATTGCCCCCCCCAAATTCCTGGAAGTTTCCTTACGAACTATCGGCGGGGGCGAAATAAACCAAGCCAAAATGTCCTTACGCGGCAATCCTGATTTAGTCAAAAAAATCGCTGACGACCTGCCCAAAAAAGCGACCGTTGTCGCCAAGCTAGGGCAGCCTTTTGAAGTAAAAAAAGAAAAAGGGCGGGAGATTTACATTTATCGGTTCTTATTGGACACCAAGACCATTGAAGAAGGCTATGAAAAAAATGCCCTTAATGAAGTGAAATTGACTTTTGACAACAAGACCCAAGAACTCATGAAGATGGGCGGCAACTTTGCCGGGTTAAAAGTTTCGATCAATTACAAAGAATTCCAAGACAAATCGGCAGAAGAATCTTAATTAAACATGTTACGTTTGGTAGTGGGGGACAACGATCAAGGCTGTTCTTTATCCGACGCAAAAAAAAATGTCCGTAATCGGATTAAAAGCTTCGGAGGAGAACCCAATATCCAGACGGGGCAGGATCTAGGGATGAAAATTATTGCCGATATCCCTCCCCCCATGAAAAAAATTTCCGTACTTTTGGTGGACGACCATGCAGTTGTCCGCGCCGGTTTTCGGATGTTACTCGCAGCCACAACAGGAAACATCGAAATTGTCGCCGAAGCTGAACGTGGTGAAACCGCATGCCAACTATATTTGGAAAAAACACCCGATATCGTTGTACTGGACCTAACCATGCCAGGAATAGGCGGATTGGAATGCATAAGGCGGATATGCGGTCGTGACCCGGCAGCAAAAATTCTGGTATTCAGCGTACATGATGAACCAGTGTATGTCAGTCGTGCCTTGGAAGCGGGTGCTAAAGGCTATATCTCCAAAAGTAGTGCGCCTGAAATCTTGGCAGATGCCATTCAGAAAATAGCGTCCGGCAATATGTACCTAGAACCCTTTGTCGATAAAAACTCCCCAAGCCCGGCTAACAAACATTGCCAACTGGATTACAAAGTATTGATAAGCACCCTTACGCCCAAAGAATTCGATGTATTCTGTTTACTGGCAAAAGGGATGACCGTCCACAAAATCGCCGACGAGCTTTGTTTGGGATACAAGACAGTCGCCAACTACGCCACCCAAATCAAAACTAAGTTCAATGCCTCTACCTTGGCTGAACTGGCCAATATCGCAACGATTTTGGGTATCATTAGGAATTAAAGGGCTGTACTGATACTAAAAAACTGGGGCCTTTTGGCTTTGGGAAGTGTTGATCGACAAACTATAAAAACCTGCACTCTGTTTATGAGCGGCTGGACAGGCTAAATTTGACAGTTAATGGTGATTAAATTCAAACAAAACGGTATCTATTTTTCAGTCGAATAGCTACGGTCAAAATGCAGCAACCCTCGCTTACCAAACATGAGAGAACGGCAACAGGGGGATATTTATTATCACATATTGATTACGTTAATTTTGTTGTAACCGATTGATTATAAATAAATGTTTTAATCCAGCAGCACCGCTAACATTGACCAGACCTTGCCGATAAAATTAAACGGGGCATCGATTTCTGGATCAAAGATCAAGCTATTTGCATTACTCCCACTGTCATGATACCAACAAGGACTAATTTAGTACGTAACTTATAGCGTGCTTCCTCATTGCCGAAGCGGTGATTTAAAGTCAGCAAAAAGATTGTCAGCAGGAACGTATAACCAGGCACCGTAGTTTCCATGGCTGCCGCCAATGACGGCGACCCTAAATCGACTGCACGCTGGCTCATGTACAAGGCCACCAAGTTGGCCATCTCGATACAAACGAAAAGCGGCGCTAATGGCCTTAACTTGGGCAGGTTCTTACAAAACGCACTGCGTACGCTGGTCACAAACAAAAGTGGCAGCACCCCGCTTAAAACGACTCCCATAATGACGAAAGCGAAACTGATCAAAAATGTGCCGTGCTCAAACACATACTTTTCAATCAATATGGCCGCCACTTGGATCGTGGAAGCGAACAACATCAAAAAGACCGAATCCCACTTGCCGTTTCGTCTGACATCGATAAGGCAAAAGCAAATCGAGGATACCACTAATACGCCTATGGCAAGATAATGCCATGGCTCCAACACATCGCCCATGAAAAAATAACTGGCCAAGGGTAAAAGTGTAGGCGTAAAATTTCCGTATGCGGCAACAATGCCCGCTTCAGTTTTTTCCAATGCCTTAAAATAAAACACTTGTCCTAGCTGGATGAAGCCCCCTGCAAGCAAGGCTAATGCAATGATATGCCATTCAGGGAGCCGCCATTCCCCATAAGGCAGGATCAGAAGCGCTATCAATGAGATAAAAGCTGTCGCCAAAGAACTCGTGATGACCCCCATCCAAGGACGGTCAAAAACGTTCCCTACGCAATGGCTGTCAAGAATATGGACTAAAGCCCAAAAAGGCGGGCCAAGCAGAGCGTAAAAAAGCCACATAGTAATTAATTCCTCTCCGATAAGTAAAACCCTGCACTAACCAGCCTGCAGTAAATTATAAGTTTTGTAAGGTCAAGCTTATTATTTGGTTACACTCCTAAGGCATCAATCCTTAGGCATATTAATTTCAAGTACTAAAAGCGTAGGCTAGATCACAAAAAATTCTGGAATTAATGTAAATTTTGCGAGAATTGTCACAAAATCCAAGTAATACCCCAAGCTTTGCCCTTTTCAAAACCAGAAAATATACATGTTATGTAATTATAGCCTTATGAGATATTGGTACGATTACTTATCCAAGACTGAATGTAACTGCTTGATCGGCATCTATTCTTGTCCAATCTGGATATCGTAATTAAAGGCCGCCCCATTAAGTCAATATTTCCTCTAGGCTCGACATCAAAACAAAATATCAACTATATTTGATGCTACTAAGATCAATTGAAGTTATGAAATTTTTGCCGTTAACCTATTTGTTGTGTGCTTTTTTTCTGTTGATGGCACCAGCTTTTGCACAGGATGACATAGCTCCAACTGAGAACGTTTCAAAAGGCGGCGACGAATGGTTGTTCCAAGATATCCCCTCGGTTTATACCGCCTCAAAATATGAGCAGAAAGTAAGCAAGGCGCCCGCTTCGGTAAGCATTGTCACCGCGGATGAAATAAAAAAATGGGGTTACCGGAATTTTGGCGAGATAATGGCAAGCCTTAAAGGCTTTTACAGCACAAATGACCGTAATTACGGTTATATAGGCGCCCGTGGATTTGGCTTGCCGTCAGACTATAACTCCAGGCTACTGTTACTGGTCGATGGTCACAGGTACAACGACAATATTTTTGAATCTTTCTACGCCGATGAAGGCTTTCCGGTTGATGTAGACATGATAGAGCGCGTGGAAGTCGTCCGCGGGCCGAGTTCATCCCTTTACGGCACCAATGCGTTTTTTGGGGTGATCAATGTCATCACCAAACGGGGGCGCGACCAGGAAGGCGTTAATGTCAAGACTTCTTACGGCTCTTTCAATGCCAATAAGACCAGCATTAACTTAGGCAAACGGTTCAATAACGGCCTTGAAGCATTTCTTGGCGGCAGTTTCTATAACAGTGAAGGTAACGAACACTTTTTCTCCAAGGAATTTGTGGATCCTCGAAGTAACAGCAGCTTCCCAACCAACGGCGGCTTTTACGACCATAACGATGACGAACAAGCTAAAAAATTACTGGGCAAATTGGCTTACGGCGACTTTTCATTCGAGGGCCTCTTCGTCAACCGCGAGAAACGGCTTCCGACAGCATCTTTCGTAACAGCCTTTAATGATCCGAACACCAATACGATCGATGAAGCTTATTTTTATGAACTCAAGTATGACCACACTTTTGCCAACCAGTTAAATGTCCAATCCCGAATTTCATATAATTACTATGACTATAAGGGACTTTACCCATTTTATGGTGAAACGGGCGAAACCATCGATAATCAAGATTTTGCCCGCGGCCAGTGGTGGCGGGGCAGCCTGGAGGCAACCAAAATTTTCTGGGACGACCACAAGGCCACATTTGGCGGTGAATTTCAACATGATTACGAACAATTACAGGACAACTATAACCAAGTCGGCAACACCGTATCGGATAAAGTCCAATCGCTGCAAAGCAACTATCGATGGGCGATCTATGCGCAGGACGAATATAGCATTACCGATAACTTGACCTTAAATGCAGGCCTTAGGTACGATCATTTCAGCACTTTTGGCGATACTTTTAATCCGCGCTTAGGCCTTATCTATAATCCCTGGAAAGCGACAACCTTGAAATTACTGTACGGCACTGCGTTTAGGGCGCCTACACAGTTCGAGATCCACTCTTTACTTGCAGGCTTAATAGCTAACCCAAATTTAAAGCCCGAAGAGCTGGAAACATCAGAGTTCATCGTCGAACATTATTTTAATGAACACCTACGGGGAGAGTTGAACGTTTTCCATACGGAAGTCGAAAAAATCATTTCCCAAGTTAAGATCAATGCCGACAAAGCCCAATTCCAAAACCTTGATACTGCCGTTTCCAATGGCGTCGAACTGCAAATTGAGGATAGCTGGAGCAATGGCTTTCAGGCTCGTATCAGTTATTCCTGGCAGGACACCGAATATGTCAACCAAAATACGCAATTGCCCAATTCCCCGGCACACATGTTCAAACTCAATTTAATCGCGCCACTTTGGGAAGACAAAGTATTTTTAGGCTTTGAAAACCGTTATATGAGCGGCAGGAAGGTCCAAGCTAAAGCAGATGGCAACATAGGCAAGGTTAGTGAAAACGTTATCAGTAACCTGACTATATTTACTAGAAGCTGGGTCAAGGGGTTAGAGTTGTCAGCTGGCGCTTACAACCTTTTTAACGAACGCTATTTTGATCCCGGATCAACAGACCATAGGCAAATTGGTATACAACAAGACGGCATAACTTATAGGGTAAAGGCAAGCATGGATTTCTAACCATCTGTTTATCCCTTCATAACAACCTTTACTAACCAGACAAAAAGACTAGTCAGTGTTATTCAGTATTAATTCGATCTTTCACTGTGCGCTAAGTATTTGCACTAATAGCAGAACTGAGGCGCAAGCACTAAGCTACGCTTTTGCTGGCGTTTTGCTGTATTGTCGAGCCATGTTCTTTTACCCATCGGCCCTAAAAAGATTGATTGCAACCTGTATTGTCTTTTGCCTATGGCCAGATCCAGCGCTTGCTGGAAAAGCGGCGCACGTTTTAATCTTGGCCAACTCGAACGATAATTCTTTTCAAGATGTGATCCTCGGCTTCAAGGCGCAAATGACCGTACAGGCGGAGATTAAATTCACGGCGCTGTCCCTTGCGGATGCCAAATCCTCAGGCGCAAAGGCAATAGGAAGCATCAAGCCGGACTTAATCTTTGCTTTGGGCAGCGAGACAACGCAATGGCTCAGCGTGGAGACCTCCCGTATTCCCATCGTGGCGACCATGGTGCTAAAAGATGGCGTCTTTAAAAAATCGGCCAATATCACTGGGATCAGTCTCGACTATCCATTGACAACGCACTTCCAGTGGTTAAAGAAATTTTTTCCACACAAACAAGAAGTCGCCATTTTATTTAACCCTAAACTAAATGGCGCCACTATCCAGGCTGCGACAGGGATTAGTCGACAACAAGGTTTCCATGTTGTGGCCATACCGGTTGAATCGCCCAAGAAATTACCCTTCGCCCTGGAGCAACTGGCGAGGAATATCGAAATTTTATTTGCAATACCTGACGAGACAGTGATGTCGGTGAATACGGCAAAAGAAGTGTTATTGGCGTCTTTCAGCAATAAAGTGCCGCTAATCGGACTCTCAGACAATTGGGTGAAATCCGGGGCGTTTTATGCGCTTTCTTGGGATTATAAGGACCTTGGCCGACAAAGCGCCGCGCTGGCGCAAAAAATTTTGGCCGGAACCCCTGCGTCCTCAATTCCGCCGGAAAGTCCCCGTAAGGTGACTTATACCATTAACGCCAAAATTGCAGAACACATGAATATGGATATTCCTGAAGATCTGCGAAAGAACGCCAAAATCGTATTTAATTGATTTAATCGTCATTATCGATTTCAAAAAAAATCCATTTGACGCGATTGTGGGTTTGTTTAATTTGCCTTTCCATCGCATTAATTTCATTGACAGCGGCCAAAACCGTCATATCGGGTTTAAGTTCCGCTTTAATCGACACCATCACAGAGTTGCCATGATTGATTGCCCAAATGTTAAGCACCCGGATAACGCAAGGCTGGCCTTCAAGGTAAGACTGTACATTTATCCGAATGTCTTCCGCGGACTCCCCTATCAACAGTGAATGCACCTCAGCCCCGACGACAGCCGCGACAATAATCAACAAAAGGCCGATGAGTATAGAACCTAGTGCATCAAAAGCCGGGTTACCGGTCAACACGGCCAATCCTAGTGTCGCAAGCGCAATTACTAAGCCTAGCAATGCGGCAATATCTTCACCTGTCACCACCATTAGTTCGCTGGAATGGGTGCTTTTAAACCATCGCCAAAGCGATTGGCCCCCTTTCTCCGCATCCATGGCATCCAATGCGCCCTTTAGGGAAAAAGCTTCCATGACAACTGCAATCAACAAAACCAGCAAGGCGGCATTGGCATTTTCAATGGTATGGGGATGGAGATACCGTTGCCAACCTTCGTAAACTGCAAAAATACCGCCCACAGAAAACAGGATGAACGCGACCATCATGGACCAAATATAGGATTCCCGTTCAAAACCCATAGGGTGTTTTTGGGTCGCCTCCTTTACAGAACGCTTCATGCCGACCAGCAGTAAAACTTGGTTCCCACAATCGGCGTAAGAATGTATCGCTTCCGCTAACATGGAGCCGGAACCGGTCCAAAGGGCCGCACCGGTCTTGGCCAGGGCAATCCCTAAGTTAGCTAAAAAAGCGTACAGTACAGCTTTTGTTGAATTGGTGTGCGACATATTTATTTAATTTAGATTACAAATATCGAAAGGTTGTTTAAATAATAGTAAAAACATCACTTATTTTACCGGCAGTTACTGTATTTCTTAAAATGTAAGTTTAGGTTGTAAGTAGTCATACGTATTGTTCACGTCACATAGTCTTGAAAAAATAGCGTCGGCTACAAGACGTGTACCTAGCTATTAAGCATATTGATCGCACCTGTTAAACGCGAACTAATATATTGATTTTCATGTTTTTAAATAGGCAGAAGCTATTATGGAAATATTTGGTTTATCAAAAAAGTCCCTGTCTGGGCTTATACTGGTTGCGGCACTTTCGTCCGGTAATTCATACGCGGCCAAGATTGTCCTTGACTTTGAAGGAATCGGCGATTTGGAATCTGTAAGCGACTTTTACAATGGTGGCGTTAGCCTTGCAAACACAACTGGCACCGATTACGGGGTCAGTTTCACGGATGATGCTTTTGGAATAATTGATTCAGATGTCGACATCCTTAATTTCAGCGGTAACTTCGCCAATGAACCATCAGGCAACACCACACTAATCTTCAGGGAAGGTGGCGCTGCAACCATGAACGTTGCAGACGGTTTTAAATCATCTTTCTTTTTATTTTACAGCAGTTCTGCACCGGCCATCGTAAATATCTACGATGGCCTCGACGGGACCGGAAACCTATTGGCCTCGCTCGTTCTTGAAACAAACTACAATAATAATTGCGCTGGCGACCCATTTGGCGATTGGTGCCAATGGGACCAAATTGGGACGACATTCAAGGGTACGGCCAAGTCGGTAGTTTTCGAGGGGCCTAGGGAGTTTACTTTTTATGACAATATCACTTTGGGGAACGAAACCAAAAAAGAATGCAATGATAATCCGCGGCATAAGCGGGGTCGGTTCAACAAAGACATCCCACTGTGCAACCCTGTCCCGCCACAATGCAAAGATTTTCGCAAGCATCGACGGTCGCGCCACTCCGTTTGGCATCGCTTTACCCCATTTATGAACCCTGGACAGTAGTGAACCATAGCATTACCAAAGTGATGGATTGATATTAATTACGCAACAAAATCATAGAGTGTTATTAATATAAACGAGGTGCATTCAGGACAAAAAAGAAGCTGCCCATTTTCACGGGTGAAGATCATCGAATTTTCACCAAAAAACAAATAATTGGGAAACTTAACTGCATGTTATAAAAATCTTGGGGTTATTATGCGTATATTAGAACCCCAAGTTAATTTCCTTGACCAAATCCGTATGTCCAAGTTTTATCCAAGCAATTGAATACGCTGGGAACAAACAATCCTTAAAAAAGATTGTTTCCAAATGCACAAAGGGAAAAGAAATTCATGAATTCCCGATTGGATGCTTAACCATCACGGAAACAAACAGTTCCGACACCAATAGCCCATTCAACCACTTCTTAAGTTGTTGATACCCTGAAGAAACAAACCATTGGTTATCCACCGCGGCAAACTGCCGGATAAACGGTAAAATAACGGCATCTAACAGTGAAAAATGGCCGCCTCCCAAGTACAGGTTTTGGCTAAGCCTGCTTTCCAGTTCGGCTAAAAATTTTTCACCCTGGTTTCGATAATAGCCAGACGGAAATTCGGGATAGCGATCCGCGTATTTATAACGATCCAAGTAATATTTAAACTCGCCATCGTTCCATTGGATTAGCCTTTCCGAATCTTCACCCGCATCCAACCAGTGTTCGGGGTCATTTTGCGCTAACGCCCAGCACATGATGCCCAGGCTTTCGTCGATGACTTTACCGTCCGGCAATTGCAAAACCGGTACAGTACCTTTGGGCGATATGGCGAGCATCTGCTCGGGCTTTTGTTTTAACTGGACTTCCCTGATTTCGACAGGAATACCGGCATAGTTAATCGCTAACCTTGCCCTAATTGCATAAGGGCAGCGGCGAAAGCTGTATAGAATTGGTAATTGGTTTTGGGGGTACTCCATAGGGGGGATACGTCATTCCGGCATGGATTGCCGGAATGACGTATTTAAAAACAATCAATATCCGTAGAAATTATAAAGCATGATAGGGTCTTCATTCCATTTGTTCCGCCAAAATATGGCTATCGCCAATAGCTTTTAATGTCGCCAGGGTAGTCCTGTTTTCAAGGGACAAATCTTTACTGATTACACAGCCAACTTTAAGGTAGTTGGGTGTATAACCGAATACTTGTTGCCTGTCTGCGCCAACGGGTTCGGAATAACCCTCCCACAAGACTGGAAACTGCATGCCGATGTTGTTTTGGTAGAACTTTAAGCGCATTTCAGCGCCTAGCTGGTGCAGTTGCTGGCTGCGCTGCTTTTTGATTGGTTCCGGCACTCGGTTAGGCAGGCTGGCGGCTTTGGTGCCTTCCCGTGGCGAGTAAGTGAATATATGCAGCTGACCAAAGCCGGTGCGCCCAATAAATTCAACACTTTCCTGCCACTCCTGTTCGGTTTCGCCCGGAAAACCGACGATAATATCGGTAGTTATATTGAATAGCGGGTTAAGTTGCCTTAACCGGGCAACAATAGCGGCAAATTCCTCAGTTTTACAACGCCGAGCCATCCGCCGCAGCACGGAATCAGAACCGCTCTGCAACGGCAAATGCAGGTGCGGCATAATCCTGGGATTGTCGAATAGCCGATAAAATTCGTCATCCAGCTCCCATGGCTCAAGTGAGCCTAACCGTATACGCGGCACATCGGTATCGATAAGGATCGCCTTGATCAGGTCGGTAAGGTTGGTATCCAAATCGCTGCCGTAGCCGCCCAAATGCACGCCGGTTAAGATGATTTCATTGATGTTTTGTTGGTGTAGTGCATTGATTTCGTCGACCACTTCCTGAACAGAGCGGCTAAGTTCCTCACCGCGCGCCACAGTTACGATACAAAAGGTACAACGGTAACGGCAGCCGTCCTGCACTTTAACGAAGGCACGCTGTCGTCCGCGGGTAAACAGTGAAATAGTGCCCGGTTCGGTAGACATGGCTGGCATGGTGTCCAGGTTTAGCTCAGCCAGGGACTTTTCAACCAGTTGGCCTTTATCCTTATTGCTGATGACCAAATCGACGCCCAGCAATTGCTCGGCTTCCTCTTGGTTTAAAGTGGCATAACAGCCGCTCACGACCAACTTGGCAGCTGGGTTTTCGCGGTGGACTTTGCGGATTAAATGCCGGGATTTCCGTGCCGCATCCTGGGTGACCGCACAGGAGTTTATAACGATCAGGTTGGCATTTTCAGCTTGACGGGAAACCTGGTGGCCGGACTTTTGAAAAGCCTGCGCCCAGGTTTCCAATTCCGCCTCGTTCAGGCGGCAACCCAGTGTTTTAAAGTGAACCTTCATGCATTAACCAAAGAACCAGTAAGCAACGACTATAGCAGCGATTATGCCGCCAAAATCGGCTATTATCCCACAGGTGGCGGCATGGCGGATATGCTTGATACCGACGGAACCGAAGTATATCGCCAGCACGTAAAATGTGGTTTCCGTGCTGCCCTGTACAATCGACGATAAACGACCGGCAAATGAATCAGCCCCGTGGGTTTTCATGGTATCGACCATCATCGCCCTGGCACCACTGCCGCTAAAGGGTTTCATGAGCGCGGTGGGCAAGGCATCGACAAAGCGGTCATCCATCTTAAAAATATGCACGATGCTACGCGCGCCATCCGCCAATAAATCCAGAGCACCGCTCGCCCTGAATACCCCAATCGCCACCAGCATGGCAACAAGATAAGGAATAATCATCACTGCCGTCTGGAAACCTTCCCGCGCGCCTTCGATAAAGGCATCGTAGGCATTCACTTTTTTGTAAATGGCGCCGCAAATAAAGGTGATGACCAGGGAAAATAAGATGAAGTTACTCATTAATGCCGATTGCGCCAGCATTTCCTGCTGGGGTAATTGCATAAAATAGCTCAACAAACCGCCTACAATCAGGGAAAAACCAACCAGATAAGCCATAACGACCTTATCCAGCAGATTGATTTTTTGCACTGCCGCCACCGCCAGCAAACCGGTAAAAGTCGACATATAGGTAGCAATCAAGATTGGGATAAAAACATCTGTAGGGTTGGCGGCGCCCAACTGGGCGCGGTAAGTCAATATCGTAACGGGAAATAAGGTCACTCCCGCTGTATTAATCACCAAGAACAGTATTTGCGCATTGCTGGCGGTTTCCGGGTGCGGATTCAAAGTTTGTAACTCTTTCATCGCCGTGATGCCTAAAGGCGTGGCGGCATTATCCAAGCCGAGCATATTGGCTGAAATATTCATGGCGATTGCACCTAGGGCGGGATGGCCTTTCGGCACATCGGGCATCAGGCGGTTAAACAATGGCGTAAGGAATTGCGTTAGCAACCGGATAAAACCGCTGCGTTCGCCAATACGCATGACGCCTAACCACAAAGTCAATACGCCCGTTAACCCTAAGGAAATTTCAAATGCAGATTTGGATTGACTGAATAGGGCTTCCATCAGTTGTGTGAATACCTGATGGTCGCCAAAAATAAGGAGTTTGACTAATGCGGTGCAAAAAGCAGCGAGGAAAAAGCAAATCCAAATGGTATTTAGCACGATGGTCAAATGATTGGTAGAAATACCAATCTATTTTAGTGCTTATTGGATTTTGATGGATTACTTTTGAAAAAAAGCCCCCATCCTTGGGTAGGCTTGTGAGATTTGGTTCAAATCCCAACACAGAGGGAAACATAACAATGTTTACGGTTATATTTTCACACAAACGATAAACTATGTATGTGAAGCAGGTCACAGTTTGAGATTTTGGCCGCTTACCTTAAGCAATTTCTTTGAAGCCTTTCGCACTTTGGGAAATTGAAGCCCTTTCTATCCCCATAAACCAGTCCCTAAAAACTTATAATGCGGCCAATGCGCTATCGTAATCCGGCTCGTTGGCGAGCTCGTCCACCAATTGCGTATATACCACCCTGTCGTCTTCCCCAATGATGACAATTGCACGGGCCGTTAACCCGGCGAGGAAGGTATCCGTGAGTTTCACCCCGTAATCCTCAGCGAACTTGGAGCGGAATGTAGATAAAGGGATAACGTCTTTTAAGCCTTCAGTCTCGCAAAACCGGCATTGGGCGAAAGGCAAATCAGCCGAAACAACAAGTACCGCGGTATTATCCAGCTTGCTCGCTTTTTCGTTGAATTTTCGGGTGGACATCGCACAGGTAGGCGTATCCAGGCTAGGGACAATGTTCAACACTTTTTTCTTTCCGGCGTAGGTTGCCAAGGTCACGTCCGCCAGTTTGCCATTTACCAGTGTAAAATCGGGCGCTTTAGCGCCAATCGCAGGTAATTCACCTGATGTATGCAGAGGGTTGCCTTGAAATTTGATAGTAGCCATGACCTTATTCCTCCTGTTATTAATACGGATAGATTGTTGAATTACTTTTCGTTTTTTTTATGCCGTCTGATTAACTGCTTACGTTTTTCGATTTTCCTGTCGCTTAGCTTGCCCTTTTGTCCATGGAACGGATTGACTGGCGATTTAAATTCCAATCGTATCGGTGTACCCGACAAATGCAATTTAGTCCTGAAATAATTGGTTAAGTAACGCTTGTAGGAAATTGGCAGGGCGTCGGTTTGTACGCCATGGATAATCACGACGGGCGGGTTACGGCCTCCCTGGTGGGCGTATTTTAATTTAATGCGGCGGTTACCGACGAGAGGCGGCTGGTGCGCATCAGTGGCTTCATTCAGTATTCGGGTCAAAATCGGCGTTGACATATTGACCATTGCCGAATCGTATAAGGTATGGACAACATCGAACAACTTGCCCACACCGCTACCGTGCAATGCCGATATCGGATGCTTTTCGGCAAATTCAAGAAACGAAAGTTTCACATCAAGCTGGCGATGGACATTCGCTTTTTGGTCGCTGCTCAAACCGTCCCACTTGTTCAGGCCGATTATCAGCGCCCTCCCCGCTTCCAGCACTAAGCCGAGCAAATGCGCATCCTGGTCCGTAATACCTTCACTGGCATCGATTAAATAAATGACCACATGCGATTTTTCAATGGCTTGTAAGGATTTTATGATGCTGAATTTTTCGATAGTTTCTGAAACCCTGGCGCGACGGCGCATACCCGCCGTATCCACTAGCGTAAAGCGCTTACCGTTACGTTCAAAAGGGATATAAATACTGTCGCGGGTTGTGCCGGGTTCATCAAACACAATAACCCGCTCTTCACCTAAGAGCCTATTAACTAAGGTAGATTTGCCTACGTTAGGCCTGCCAACCACCGCAATACAAATACCGCTTTGGTTATCATCGACAACGTCTTTATCTGGGGGCAATAATTGGTTGACCTTTTCCAATAATTCAGGGACTCCGCGTCCATGAGCCGCTGAACACGCAATCGGCTCACCCAGCGCTAAAGAATAGAAATCATTCATTGCTTGGCTGGCGTCGATGCCATCAACCTTATTGGTCACCAATACCACAGGCTTGGCAAGCTTACGTAAGGTTTCGGCAATGATTTTGTCAGAAGCGCTCAAGCCCTCGCGCGCATCAACCATAAAGAACACGATATCGGCTTCTTCAAGGGCAATCTGCACCTGTTTCCTGGCGAGACTCTCTATGCCTTCCGCATCATCAGCAATGCCGCCGGTATCGACAACCAAGCATGCCCTGTTGCCATGCTTTAAACGACCATACTGCCTGTCCCTGGTTAAGCCAGGAAAATCGGCAACAAGCGCTTCACGGCTGCGGGTCAGGTAATTGAATAAGGTGGACTTGCCCACATTGGGACGACCCACTAGGGCAATGACTGGTAACATATTTACCGGGCTTTTAAGGCAGCCAAAGTACCATCTTTGGCATAAATATAAACGGTATCCCCAATAACAATAGGCTTGGCGTCAATGGCTTCGCCCGCAACTTGGACGCGACCCATCTGGCGTCCGTCTGTACTGCTCAACCAATGGACATAGCCTTCAAGGTCACCTACGACGACATAACCTTGATAAACGGCCGGGGCTGTCAACCTACGCCCATGCAAATCCTTTTGTTCCCATAATGACGAACCGGTACGCTTGTCCAATTGCATCACATGCCCGTCGGAATTCGAGATATACAGATGTTGCTCATCCTGGCTCAAACCGGTGTGGGAAGAAACAGCTTCATTTCGCCATAAGACATCGCCATCCAAGATTGAAACTGCAGCGGAACCTCCGTTATAACTGGCGGTATAAATCACGCCCTTGGACTCTATAGGGTCCACATCGATATCAACCAGGCGTTCGACCTCAGACCGGCCCCTGGGAATCGTAACGCTGGATTCCCAGACATATTTACCGTCTTCCAAGCGTAACGCCATTAATTTACCGTTGTCGTAACCTTCGATTAGGGTGTCGTCTATAATTAAAGGCGCTCCCGTTCCACGAACGGTCAATGCCGGGACATTATGTTCATAGCTCCATACTTTTTGGCCGGTCTTTTCGTTCAACGCCAGCACAGCCCCATCGGTTGTGCGTAAAATCACGAGGTTGTTTGCAACCACGGGAACAGACAAAACCTCGCTTGACACCAAGGTTTTCCAGAGCGTTGCCCCGTTTTCGGCATTTAATGCGATTATTTCCGCGTTATTGCTGCCCAAAATGACAGAGGCAGCACCTACGCCAGGCCCCCCTGAGAAATGGACTGCATTTTCTTGCTCGTCTTCAATTTCAACTTCCCAAGCCAATTTTCCAGTACCCAAATCCCTGGCTTGTACCAACCCGTTCCTGTCTGCGGCGTAAATCCTGCCACTTCCAATACCGGGAACCAACTTTAAGGTTTGCCCGTCTGTCCCCACGCCCACACTTTCATTCCACAATACTTCGGCATTCACTTCCGGGGTATATTCAACCAGTGGGCTAGGCGGATCCGTATTGTCGGCGCCGCCAGTAAAATAATCCTTAATCCCGGATACGGATTCGCCAACCGTATCGAATGCGGAACAACCCGAAAGTACCAGGGTAATCAAGCTTGCCTGAAGAAAACGGTTAAAACTCATTATTTTTTGGTTTCGCTTTTTTCGGGCGGAGTTAAGTCGTCGATCTTAAGTTGCAATAAGGGGGACTGGTAACCGTTTTTCAAGGCTTTTTGGTAAGCCGTTCGGGCTTCATCCAATCGATCCAAGGCCACATACAAATCACCGACCAGTTCGTCATAATTATCGGAGAATTTTGCCGCATCAGCTTGGTCGACATCGTTGATAATTTTCAAGCCTTGTTCGTATTCACCGCTTGCTAGCATCAATTTAACCAACCTGATCTTGGCAATATGGCTTAGCTCCTTGTCCTTGCCGTCAGCGATTTTTTTCAGGACATCTTTTGCTCCTGCAATATCGCCTTGCTGGACTTTAAGTTTCGCCTGAAACAAGCCGGCATATGCCGCATAATTACTGCCGACAAATTGCTCTTGTAAGCGTTTCGTTAACTTATCAACCGTATCTTTTTGGTCGGTTTCAGCCGCTTTGAGTAATTGTTCGTAAATTGCCGAAGCTTGGTTAGCCTGGTTTTTTTTATGTTCTTGCCAAAAATTCCAACCAAAAATAATCGCAATGCCTATGGCTACCCCAATGATTGTCGACGTCCCACTTTCTTTCCACCAGCGTTTTAACGCTTCCAGTTGTTCTTCTTCTGTATCGTAAATTGCCACTGCTATTCCCTGTTATGTACCTTATTTTTTGGATTCTATCATGTATTGTTACCTGATTGTTTTAACAACAGGCAAACAAATTGTCATTACTCAATAATTGGCTTTCCCGATTCCCTGTCACTGGTATTTCAGGCATTGTTGCCGCAAAAAATTGATTGCCTGGCCTTTTGGCAACGTCTGTTGTTCAGTGTCGTTCCTTAATGATTTGATACCGACTTCTCCGCGTTCGACTTCATCATCGCCAAGTATGAGCGCAAATTCTGCGCCAGCCTTATCTGCTTTTTTGAACTGGCTTTTAAAACTGCCCCCATCAACGGAGACTTGCAGCTTAAGGTTCGGTATTTCATCCCTTATGGTTTCCGCAAAGCGCAACCCTTCACGTTCGGCTTTTTCTCCCACTCGTATCAGGTAAGCATCAACAGGTTTGGCGACCGGAATATCTTCCCGCGTTTCCAACAATGCCAATAAGCGTTCCATGCCCATCGCGAAACCGACAGCGTGGTTAGGCTTGCCGCCCAACTGCTCTATAAGCCCGTCATAACGCCCGCCAGCACAAACTGTTCCCTGCGCACCCAGTTCGTCAGTTACCCATTCAAATACGGTAAGGCTGTAATAATCCAGGCCGCGGACCAATCTCGGGTTGATCTCATAGGCCACGCCCATATCTTCTAAGGTTGCGGTTATAGCCTTGAAATGCGCAAGACTTTCCGCACCCAGATACGACATCAATTCAGGGGCGTGGTCGATCATGGCTTTCATTTCAGGATTTTTGCTATCCAATATCCTTAAGGGATTGGCAGTCAACCTACGGAGGCTGTCTTCATCCAAAGTTTCCTTATGTTCTTGAAAATAGGCGACCAAGACTTCCCGATAAGCTATGCGTTCGGCCATTGTTCCCAGGGAATTCAGTTGCAGTTTGACCTTTTCACGGATACCCAGCTTTTGCCATAAACGATGCATGAGCAGGATCAATTCGGAATCAATATCGGAACTGGACATGCCGTAGGTTTCTACGCCGAGTTGGACAAATTGCCGGTAACGCCCTTTCTGCGGCCTTTCATGCCTGTACATGGGGCCACAATACCATAGCCGATGGACCTGGTGATGCAGTAAACCATGTTCAAGGCACGCCCGCAAACACCCCGCCGTGCCTTCGGGCCTCAGCGTTAAAGAATCGCCATTCCTGTCCTCAAAGGTGTACATTTCCTTTTCGACAATATCGGTAACTTCACCGATAGCACGTTTGAACAATTCCGTTTTCTCAACGACAGGCAAACGAATTTCGCTATAGCCATAACTCGAAAGAACTTCCCTGATGATGCGTTCGGCATATTGCCAAAGAGGAGTTTGCTCGGGGAGCACATCGTGCATACCCCGAATTGCTTGAATATTGGTTGCCATTGAGGATCGGTTTCGGTTAAAGCTTACTTAACGAAAGCCTGCTATTTGTTTGGCTTCATTAGAATTTGGAAACTTATCCAACAACAAGCTCCGGTATTCATTGGCAAGCGACAGGTTTCCCAAGGCTTGCTCTGTTTGTATGCCTACCCATAAGGTTTCGGGTGTATGGGCGGCTTCCCCCAAGTAACGCTGTAAGTAATCTTCGGCAGCTTTGTAATCGCCCATCTGATAACTTATTTTCTGCATTTCCAGCAAAGCCGGCGGATATTTCTCGTTCATGTCCAATGCTTGCTTAAGCAAGCTTATCGCTTGAGACCGTTGCCCCATGCCTAGATGGCAACGTGCAGTATTGGTCAATGCCATCCACTGCCTGTCATTTAGGAGATTGGATGTGGCTTGCGCCAACAGCGACAATCCCCTATCAAACTGCCTACGGTCGCACAGAAACTTGCCGTAATTATTTTCTATGCCTATGTCGTCAGGGGATAAGCTGAGGGCGGCCTCATAATGCTGCCTGGCCTCGTCAAAGTGATTGATTTTTTCATACAAGAAGGCCAATGCGCTATGGGCTTTCGCATTCCTTGAATCCTT
The DNA here is from genome assembly GCA_964435245.1 of uncultured Methylomagnum sp. GTDB lineage: Bacteria > Pseudomonadota > Gammaproteobacteria > Methylococcales > Methylomonadaceae > Methyloglobulus. The sequence goes on along the minus strand of CAYSYU010000001.1, from coordinate 248,903 downwards.
TTCCAACGCCTTTTGCAAATTTTCTTTAGCCAGTTCCAGTTTATTTAGCTCCATGTAACGGATACCTAATTGCAGGTAAATATCCGTTGGCTTTTCGGCTGGGGCTTTTGAGAACCAAGAACACCCCGACAATGCTGTCGCCAGCAATACAATACAAATTTTTGTCATCTTAAAATGTGGCTTACGCAGCATGCCCAACATCCCTCACCTTGAGTTTTAAGTGCCTACTGCCTTTACCTGCAACCTGTCCGACCAACTGCCCGCAAGCGGCATCGATATCTTCCCCGCGAGTTTTACGCACCGTGGTTACAATGCCAGCGGCGTTCAATAAGTCTTTGAAACGATTAATTGTATTATTGCTCGAGCAGGTATAAACAGAGTTTGGAAACGGATTAAATGGGATTAAATTCAACTTAGAGGGCACGGTTTTCAATAGCTTAATCAGGCCACGGGCGTCTTCTAGTGAATCATTCACACCGTTCAACATTACATATTCGAAAGTTATCGTCCGCCTCGGCGCCAGCTTGGCATTGTCCCGGCAGGCATCCATCAATTCCTTAAGCGGATATTTTTTGTTGATAGGGACCAGCTCATCCCGTAACGTATCGGTTACCGCATGTAAGGAAACCGCCAGGCTGACATCGCAAACCTCCGTCAAACGGTACATCGCCGGCACCACACCGGAAGTGCTGACCGTTACCCGGCGTTTGGATAAGCCGTAAGCAAAGTCATCCATCATCAGGTTCATGGCGGCAACGACGTTATCAAAATTTAGTAGCGGTTCGCCCATGCCCATCATGACGACATTGGTTATTTTTTTGCTGTCGCCCAGACGTTGTTGCGCCAACATGACTTGACCGATAATTTCGGACGTCCTCAAGTTTCGGTTAAAACCTTGTTGGGCGGTGGAACAAAACGTGCAACCCAGCGCACAGCCGACTTGCGATGATACGCACAAAGTACCCCGGGATTCTTCAGGTATAAATACCGTTTCTATCCGGTTTCCGCAGCTTGTTTCAACAACCCATTTGCGAGTCCCATCGCTGGCGGCCTTTTCCAAGACAATCTTAGGTGTGGTGATAACGCAATTCTGTTCAAGGTATGAACGCAAGGATTTACTAAAGTTGGTCATCAATTCGAAGTCAACGACCCCTTCCTGGTAAATCCACTTCAGTAATTGTGTGGCGCGAAACGGTTTTTCGCCCAACCCGGCAAAGAAGGCCGCTAAGCCTTCCCTGTCGTAATCGAGCAGATTTATCGATTTATTCTCAGCGGGTTCTAGGGCAGAGTTCATCGTCAGAGAAAAAGTAAGCAATTTCCCGTTCGGCTGTCTCCAGCGCATCGGAACCGTGCACGGCATTTTCATCAATGCTATTGGCGAAATCCGCGCGGATAGTACCGGGCGCTGCATCTTTCGGATTGGTTGCACCCATAATTTCACGGTGCTTAAGGACGGCATTTTCGCCTTCCAGGACCTGCATGATGACCGGCCCCGAAACCATGAACGCCACTAAATCTTTGAAAAAACCGCGCTCCTTATGCTCGGCATAAAAGCCTTCTGCCTGTTCTTGGCTTAGGTGCAACATTTTTGCCGCAATAATCCTTAAGCCATTTTTTTCAAAGCGGCTGTAAATCTCACCGATGACATTTTTTGCAACAGCATCGGGCTTTATGATTGAGAATGTGCGTTCTATCGCCATTTTTCTTAGTAACTCCAGTTGATTAAATTAATATTATAACTCCCGGTTAAGGCATTCCATCCAAATGTGCACCTTCTTTTTCGGGGATTATCAGGTCTTCATGACTGACACCCAATAACAAAGCCGCGGGACTGGCAATAAAAATCGAGGAATAAGTACCGAAAACCACACCGAATAGCAAGGCAATCGAAAAGTTATGGATGACTTCGCCACCGAGGAAAAACAGGGATATAAGCACCAGGAAAACGGTCATCGAAATCATGATCGTCCTGCTTAAAGTATCGTTGATCGCAATATTCATGATATCTACAGTTGGGGTTTTTCTCATATTCCTGAAGTTTTCCCGAATCCTGTCATAAATTACGATGGTATCGTTCAAGGAATACCCGATCAGGGCAAGAACAGCCGCAAGGACTGTCAGGTCGAACTCCAACCCGAAAACAGAAAATACACCTAAGGTTACGATGACGTCATGAAAAGTTGCGATAATTGCACCCAAAGAAAATTTCCATTCAAAACGCACTGAAATATAAACCAAAATGGCTAACGTTGAATACAATAATGCCAAGAAGCCATCCTCCGCCAAATCATCGCCAACTTGCGGCCCGACAAACTCGACCCGGCGCAAACTTGCCGGGGTAGACGAGTTTTTATTGATGGCTTCCAGCACTTTTGAGCTTAAATCCGCACTGTTGACTCCTTCTTCGAGTTTCAAGCGAATAAGTACATCTTTGGTCGTACCAAAATTCTGGACGGTCGCATTTTCATAACCCGACTCGGACAAGGTTTTTCGTATGGCATTTAAGTCGGCGGCTTGTTGATAACCGACTTCAATCAGCGTACCGCCCGTAAAATCGATACCCATCTGCAAACCGCGTATGGACAATGAGATGATTGCTATCACCATCAAAATCCCCGAAAAGGTCATTGCGATTTTTCGGTTACCAATAAAATCAATGTGTGTTTTCTTCATAAGCGTTTTAAATGTTGGCTACGGAATATTGCTGGCTAACAGGGCTTAAATGGACAATTTCTCAACCCTGCGATCACCGTAAACCCAGTTAATGACCATACGGGTACCTGAAATTGCTGTAAACATGGATGATAAAATGCCGATAATGAGCGTCACCGCAAAACCTTTGACCGAACCGGTTCCAAAAGCAAATAAGACGATAGCGACCACCAAGTTTGTAACGTGCGAGTCCAGGATTGTCCCAAACGCCCTGTCATACCCCATGTAGATTGCCGCTTGCGGACTGTTCCCATTCCTGAGCTCCTCACGAATCCTCTCAAATATCAATACGTTAGCATCAACTGACATACCGACGGTCAAAATAATCCCCGCTATTCCAGGTAACGTCAGCGTTGCTTGGAGCATTGACAATATAGCCACGACAATGACCACGTTAAACGCGAGGGCAACGTCGGCAACCATTCCGAATAACTTGTAATAACCGGCCATCAGCAGTACAACCAACACAAAACCCACCACAAACGACAAGATGCCTTTATTAATGTTGTCCTGGCCTAAGCTTGGGCCGACCGTCCGTTCTTCGACTATGTCGACAGGAGCAGCCAAAGCGCCAGCACGGAGCAATAACGACAGGTTACGGGCTTCTTGGGGACTATCTAAGCCAGTGGTCTGGAAACGCTTGCTAAAAACGCCTTGGATGGTCGCCACGCTAATGACTTTTTCAATTTTTTCCTTATGCCGTACTTTTTGTCCATCGACAACTTTAGTTTCGACTTTATTTTCGATAAACACGACCGCCATCGGCTTGCCTAAGTTGGCTTGGGTCAATTTGCCCATTTTCGCCGCGCCGACGCCGTTCAAGGAAATAAATACCGCGGGCCTTCCATCTTGGTCCATGCCGGATGAAGCATCGACAATCTGGTCCCCGGTAACGATGACGCGCTTATCCAACAGCACTGCGTTCTTGTTTTTATCGTAGTACAATTTGCTGCCAACAGGAACATGGCCTTCCACAGCTTTTTGCACGTCATGTTCGACATCGACAAGACGGTATTCCAAGGTTGCAGTCGTACCTAAAATTTCTTTGGCGCGGGTAGTGTCCTGTACGCCCGGTAACTGCACGACGATACGGTTCATCCCTTGTTGTTGGATCACTGGCTCGGCAACACCCAATTCGTTGACCCGGTTACGAAGGGTAGTCATATTCTGCGCGACGGCGAATTTTTTGACCTCTTTTTCATCCGCTTCGGACATTTTCAGCCAGATCTGGTCTTGTTCATCCGGCTCGGTAACTTTCAGGCCCCTGAAATCCTTGCTAAGAATATTTAATAAAGCCTCTTTATCGTCGACTGATTTCAACTTGACCTTAATAAAACCGCCATCCTTGGTAACCGACAGGTAACGTAACTTCGCATCCCTTAATGCCAACCGTAAGTCTTCTAAATGCCGTTCTTCCGCTTGCTTAACCGCCGCATCCATGTCGACTTCCAGCAGGAAATGGACACCGCCGCGCAAATCCAAGCCCAGGTACATCGCATCAGCGCCGATTGCCTGTAACCAAGCCGGTGTCGTAGGTGCAAGATTTAAGGCCACCGTTGCATCGTTACCCATTTGGTCCCTAAGCAAGTCGGCGACTTTCAACTGGTCATCAGTATTGGTAAAACGGGCCAAAACCCGGCCATCCTTAAATTCGAAGGCCTTCGACTTAACGCCGCTAGACTTTATTGTCGATTCGATTTTATTGGCTTGTTCCTGGCTAAGGGCGTTAGCCGCAGATACCTGGACAGAAGGATCTTCGCCGAACAAGTTGGGCAACGAATAAATAAGGCTTATCAAAAAAAAACCTATAATCAATAAGTTTTTCCAAAGAGGGTAATGGTTTTGCATTTGTTATTCCGGCATTACTATTTAGTCTGGTTTGAGTATTTGCAACCTAATACCACGATCTAGCTTTGGCTGGCTTTTTTGGTGACGGCCTTGTACGTGCCCTTCGGCATCATGGTTTCTATGCTTTGGCGTTGCACTTGAATGAAAATATTGTCGCTGACCTCCAACTTGACGAAATTGTCGTCAAGGTCGACAACCTTGCCCAAAATGCCCCCTGAGGTGACGACTTCAACGCCTTTACCCATTGCCGCCAACATTTGCTTTTTTTCTTTGGCGCGTTGGGCTTGGGGACGCAGGAACAAGAAATAAAAAAACACCAGGATGCCAACCGGAAACAATAGCCCTTCCATACCGGGTTGTTGGATTGCAGGCGTGCCGGCTGCTAATGCGTCAGAGATAAAGAAACTCATTGTTGCCCTCAGATTTATACTTATAAGTTAGATAATTTCCTATTATGACACAACTGGAACAACTTTTCCTCGTTGTTGGTAAAACCACTTGACAAAAATATCCAGCTCTTTTTTTTCGATAGCTGTACGGAGTTCCCGCATGAGATTTAGGTAGTAATGCAGGTTATGCAAGGTATTAAGCCGGGAACCCAGCATTTCCTTGCATTTGTCCAAATGGCGAAGATAAGCCCTGGAATAATTCCGGCAGGTATAACAAGCACATGATTCATCCAAGGGCCCGTTATCGAATTCATATTGGCTATTCCGGATTTTTACCACCCCGAAGGTCGTAAACAAATGACCGTTGCGGGCATTTCGGGTCGGCATTACGCAATCGAACATATCGATACCGCGCCGGACGGCCTCGACCAAATCCTCAGGCGTGCCAACCCCCATCAAATAACGGGGCTTATCGGCAGGCATGAGGGGATGGATGACACCCAGGGTTTGCATCATTTCCTCTTTCGGCTCGCCCACAGACAAGCCGCCAATGGCATAACCGTCGAAACCGATATCAACCAGACCGGAAATGGATTCCTGCCTTAGATGTCCGTACATGCCGCCTTGAACGATGCCGAATAAGGCGTTAGGGTTATCGCCGTGCGCCTGTTTGCTGCGCTGCGCCCAACGCAGGGACAGGCGCATGGAACTTGCCGCCTCTTCTACTGTAGCAGGATAAGGTGTGCATTCATCGAATATCATCACAATGTCGGAACCCAAATCCCGCTGTACTTGCATGGATTCTTCCGGCCCCATAAAAATTTTACTGCCGTCGATAGGCGATTTGAACGTCACGCCTTCTTCCGTGATTTTCCTTAAATCACCGAGGCTGAACACCTGAAAGCCACCGGAATCGGTAAGGATAGGTTTGTCCCAGTTCATGAAGCCGTGCAAATCCCGGTGCGCCTTAATGACACCAGTGCCTGGGCGTAACATCAGGTGGAAGGTATTGCCCAGGATAATTTGCGCCCCCAAGCCCGATAAATCGTCAGGAGTAAGCGATTTCACCGCCCCGTAAGTGCCGACGGGCATAAAAACCGGGGTTTCGACAAGGCCGTGGGTTAAGGTTAATTGTCCGCGGCGGGCGTAGCCGTCCTGGTTTGTTATTTTAAATTCCATTTAATTATTGTAACTGATAAATATGGGGCTCGTTGCTGCGAACACGGTTTAGTCACGTTCGGTGATTTAAACAAGCGTTCTAAGCCTGCTTGGCAATCATTGGCCGTTAAGGCGCATAAAGCTCAAACAACAGACCAGTAATTTGGGCAAAATGCTTATTATTGCCGGTGCATAACAATTCCTTGTGGGCCAAAGCGGTTGCCGCGATTAAAGCATCGCCCATTTCCATACTATGGCTAAGGGCAAACTGGCGGACTAATTGCCTTGCCTGATAGGAAATGGCATGGTCAACTTCGTGTACCGTAAATTGAAGCGCTTTCAGCATTTTTTCAAATACGGCCAGTTCGTGCTTGTTACGGCAAAAAGGCACGTACTCCATGTAAGTGACCGCCGAAATCGACCGTTGCCCAGTACTCATGATCAATTCCTTGGCCGATACCACCCCTCTGTCGGCATAAATCAGGATATTGGTGTCAAAGATCACCTAAGGAACTCCGCCGTCCCTTGCGGATAGTACGTAAATCCTCTTCTACGGATTCAATCCCGCTATCTTTGTGCATACCGAAAAATTCCGCCATCGCCGCCTCTTGATCTTGGGAATTAATAGCCTTTGCAGCAGGATGCACCACGCCCAGCGTTTGCCCGTGATAGGTAATCTCCACCGTTTCACCGCGCTTGAGCGCATCGATAAGTGCTTTATGTTTGGATTGGAGTTGGGAGGCAGTGAGTTGCATTCGGATTAAATAGATATTTATAAATATCTATTATAACTATTTTGAATTGTTGATGTAATGATTTTTAAGTTGGGGTTCGTATCTCACCACAACTGGTAGATGCAACGCATACCATTTTGAAAGTTTTGGGTAACTTGTTAATTTAAAAGGTACGCGTTGAGTACTCTACTAGCTGAAAATGATTCGTTACGACTAGTTAATAGGTGCATCTGAGGTAAGCACGAGAGCAACAAAATCAAAATCATCCAAAACATTAACCAATAACTCTAATGTGCCTTCACCCAAGCCAAAGATTCCTTGATTCCAAATGGTTACTTCACATAATTGATCAAGAAGGTCTTGAATGACCTTGGCAATCTTAAGACCTTCCGATGAAGAATTTACAAAAAAACTGGACTATTGTAGGCCATCTACGCCTTTGCAACGCATTGTTATGCTTATCCTTCATTTTCGACCCACCCCACAATTTCGGACAGTACTTCAGGGACTGACCGGCCTGTAACCATGAACCGGGTGCTTGAGTGCCAAATGTTGTAGTTGAAAGCACCCACTTTTTCGGGCTTGAGAGGATAGTACTGGTTTGCCGGTTCTTGATGATTGTCATCCATCATTAAGATTCTTGTGGGCGACAGAGGAAAGTAAATTATTGTGTCCGGAGTGCCGACGCCAAAGGCTTTCCTCGATTGGTGCTGAACGGCCACCGGTCTATCAGATGTGATGAATTGCTCAGTATCAGAAAAAATAACAGACCAACGCTTTTTCAGCAGGAGTTCGGCCAAGTTTCCAGATTCCTCGCGGATTGTTTGTGCGAAGAAGCGGTGGTGATCGTCGTCTTTCCACTCCTTGTAGGAACGCCAGCCAGAAGTATCCACCTCGAATTCTTGGCCTTTATATATGATGCCGTCGACGTTGGGAGAGCCGTCCGGCTTCTTTGGAAGGTTTTCGAGGCGGGCAACAATCTGTTGATGAATCGATCTTATAACCTTTCGGTTGACAGGGTGCCTTACGTGGTTAGTAGCAATGAACAAGGACAGAGCTTTCCGTATTGGTTTGTTGGCCAGATCGACGAAATCTGAAGCAGCTTGGCTCCATATTTTTGCCAGCAAAGACTCGACATCCTGAAGTTTATCATCGACTTCCCAATTGCGCTGACCTGACTGATCTCGTGGAGAATAGAGGTAGCGCTGCGCACAGACGTTGCGGATGTTCGTGAGCCGCTCGTTACCATCTGATTCTTGCTTTGAGAATATCCAGACTTGGGCATTGTTGGACTGCCGAGTTTCAGGGGTTGCAAATTCTCTGAGATAGAACTGAGGCACCCAGTGCTGATTTACGGATTTACTCATCGTCTGATCTCAACATGCACAACGATAACAATGAACCGCGGGGGCAGTGAATGTCAAAGTAAACTTGAGTTTCATCGCGCCGGCTCGATTGTTTGGTTAGATACTTTCCGGAAGAGTAAACCAAACCCACCAACAACCACGAACCACGCAACCGCTGGCAACAACGCAAGGTTTCCTAACATTTTACTGAAGTATAAACTAACGGGACATCGCATCGAAATAAAATCGACAATGTTTGGTTATATGCCTCAGACCAAGAAATCCGCTTATCCCGTTATGCCGCGCCGAGCATCGGAGCATTTATCGGGATTAGCCCGTTAGGGGTGCGGCAGGGATGCCGCACGTTGTCAAAGGGACAGGAGTCCCTTTTGACAACCCCCGGTAAATGCGAGAAGCGCAGGGAGCAAGCGGCATCCGGGTCGCCTTTTCTTTGGATACTTTCTTTTGGCGAAGCAAAAGATAGTAACTCGTCCGTGGGTACGAGAACCCACATTTAAACAATCGTCGCGTTAGCGACACCTTAAACTACCCAGCCTTACCAAAAACCCAAACAGCGAGGTAGCCTGGATGAAACGTAGTGGAATCCGGGGCAGATAGGACTCCGATTATCCCGGATTCCGCAAAGCTGCATCCGGGCTACAAACTACCGTTTTACCAAAAACCCAAACAGACCCCAATCCCAAACCAAGCTCCAACAAAGTCTCCCAAGGGTCACCCTTCTGTTGGCCTTTGATTTGGCGGTCTGCCTTTGCGCCCAGGACTAAAACATTATTTAATTCAGAATGGCTAAGCTTTTTTGCCGAGGAATCGATAAGCTGTTTACGTTCGCCCCAGACGCCGTTTTTTTTCAGGACGAGTTCCTTTTCTCCCCGCCCCGGTGCAGCCTTGTAGTTAACCAGTACCCTAGCTTCCCGCACGAGCGCCCATAGCGCGATAGCGGGGGCCATGCCTTCGGCTTTTAGGGATGACAGTATTTTAAGCACTTTATCGGGCTGGGCGGACAAGGCCGATTCAACCAGTTTGAAGACGTCGTACCGTGAACTGTCCGCCACGACATCCAGGATTTGTTGCCCGGCCAATTTTCCCGGGCCGTACAAGACATACAGCTTCTCGATTTCTTGCGCGGCAGCCAAAAGGTTGCCTTCAACCCGGCCTGCCAGGATCCTTACCGTTCCCTGGTCTGCAATAATGCCGCGTTGCTGCATCCTGCCTTCTATCCAGCGCAGAAGTTCTTGTCCGGCTAAGGGCCAAACTTGAATGATGCAACCCACTTTATCTATGGCTTGATACCAGGAGGCTTTTTGGGATTCCTTGCTTAATTTTCCAGCAGTTATAAGCAATATGGTGTCATCCGGCAAGCGTTGGCAATAAGATGTTATTGCTTTTGCGCCTTCAATGCCGGGTGTTTCTGATATTTTTAGGTCTATGATTTTTTTATCGGCGAATATGGAAAAATTATCCGCCGAAACATTCAGTTGCTTCCAGTCGAACGACTTGTCCGCAAAAAAAATTTCCCTAATGGCAAAATCCCGGGCTTTTGCCGATTGCCTGATTAAATCGGCCAATTCGCCCAATTGTTGCGGTTCTTCGCCGCTGACCAGATAAACCGGCGCCAAGCCTTTCAGCAATGCCCCCGCCAATTGCTGCGGCTTAAGCTGCATGTTATTTGCCTTTCGCTTCCAACGCCATCCTGCAGCGGTTGATTATCGTCCTTACCACTTGTTGGTACATTTCTTTTTTGATGACGGTTTCTTCATTGTCCTTGGCGATGACATCTTGTTGGTCGTTAAAATACTCCCGCCTATAATTTATCGGTTCCCGCCGCACTAAGGTGCCTCTTGCGGGATCAAGCACTTCAAATTCCAAATGGGCATCCAGTTCTATATCATTCGACCGCCCCCTTCCGCTCAAGGACACGGTTCGCCGCTCTATGCCATCGTTGAAAACCCTAATGATGGCACTGGCCTTCTCTGGGGAATCGACCAGATGGCCTGAAGAGGATTTCAAGGCAATATCCAATTGCTCCCGTAAAGTTGGCGACCCGCCTTCCAAAAAAATGTAGCTCATGCCCTTAGGCAAATCATAAGCCCCGCGCAAATGGTAACCGCAAGCCGTAGCCATAAGGGCTGCAATCAGGACGACCACTCTCTTTATCCGCACTACGTAACTCCTATATGACGATATTGACCAACTTCTTAGGCACAATAATGACTTTCTTTACCTTGTTTCCGGCGACAAATTTGATGACATGTGCGTCGTTTAAGGCCAATCCTTCGATTTCTTGATTGCTAGCCGATGCCGCAACCGTCATTTTGCTGCGCAATTTTCCGTTGACCTGCAAAACGTACTCGATGGAATCCTGCACTAAGGCTGTTTCATCCACTTGCGACCAAGGTAAGTTAACTATCGCTTCCTCGTGCCCTAAATCCAGCCATAGCTGGTGGCAGATATGCGGTACGATGGGCGACAGCATCAGCACGATGGCTTCCAATACTTCTTGGCGTATGGCCTTGCCGTTTTCGGATTCATCCTCGAAACGGGATAAGGTATTCAGCAATTCCATGTTCGCGGCAATAGCCGTGTTAAAGATGTTGCGGACGCCCATGTCATGGGTAACTTTTTGGATGGTTTGGTGCAGTTGCCTCCTGACAGCCTGTTGGCCCGATGTCAAAACGGCTTTATCGACTGACTGATGCGGACCTTCGGTTGCTACATGGAGGTAGACCTGTCTCCAAAGCCGCTTCAAGAACCTTGAAGCGCCCTCCACGCCGCTGTCGGACCATTCCAGGGATTGCTCGGGCGGCGACGCAAACATGATGAACAAGCGCACGGTATCGGCGCCGTACCTGTCAATCAGGTTTTGCGGGTCGACGGTATTGCCCTTGGACTTGGACATCTTGCTGCCGTCTTTCAACACCATCCCTTGCGTCAGCAGCATTTTGAAGGGCTCATCGCACGTAACCAAACCTTCATCGCGCAGTAATTTGGTGTAAAAGCGGGCATACAGTAAATGCAGGATCGCATGTTCGATACCGCCGATATAGTGGTCGACAGGCAGCCAGTGGTTGGCATTGCCATCGAGCATGGTATCCGCCTTGTTAGAGGCGAAGCGGGCAAAATACCAGGAAGATTCCATGAACGTATCGAAGGTATCGGTTTCGCGCCGCGCCGGTTTGCCGCAGGTCGGGCAGTTGCATTTCGAGAAGGTCGGATGCGCCACTAACGGCGACTGCGACCCGTCCAGCACCACGTCTTTGGGTAACGTGACAGGTAAGTCCTGCTCCGGTACAGGAACGGTACCGCAAACGTCACAGTAAATTACCGGAATCGGCGCGCCCCAATAACGCTGGCGGCTTACGCCCCAATCGCGTAGGCGGAATTGCACTTGTTTGTCGCCGAGGTTAAGCGCCTTAAGGTCGGCGGCTATGGCATCCACGGCGGCATAATGGTTCAGGCCGTCATATTTCCCGCTATTAACAAGAACCATGGCTTCATCTTTTGCGGCATACCAAGGCTGCCAACTTTGCGTGTCGAAAGCGCTTTCATCTTCAGCAAAGGCGGCTTTATTGCGATCCAATACTTGAATAATCGGCAAGCCATAGTTATTGGCGAAATAAAAATCCCGTTCGTCATGCGCAGGCACCGCCATCACCGCCCCTTCACCGTAACTCATGAGTACGTAATTGCCGACCCAGACCGGAATTTGTTCGCCTGTCAACGGATGGGTTACGTTAATGCCTGTCGGCATCCCTTTCTTTTCCATTGTCGCCATGTCCGCTTCGGCGGTGCCGCTCTGTTCGCATTCTTTCAAGAAATCGGCGAGTCCGAGATTGTCCTTAGCGGCATGGAGCGCCAAAGGATGTGCGGCAGCCACGGCGCAAAAAGTCACGCCCATGATCGTATCGGCTCGGGTGGTGTACACCCAAAGCAGTTCCTGCTTGCCGTCCAATTGATAAGGAAAGGCGAAACGAACGCCGTAACTTTTGCCGATCCAGTTGGCCTGCATGGTCTTGACCTGCTCAGGCCAACCGTCAAGCGTGTCCAACGATTGCAATAATTCATCGGCATAAGCGGTAATTTTCAGGAACCATTGGGCGATTTCCTTGCGCTCCACTTTGGTGTCGCAGCGCCAGCAGCAGCCGTCGATGACCTGTTCATTCGCCAACACCGTCATATCGTTCGGGCACCAATTGACCGGCGCGGTCTTTTTGTAAGCCAGGCCTTTTTCCAGCAACTTGAGGAAAAACCATTGTTCCCACTTGTAGTAATCGGGATCGCATGTCGCTATTTCCCTGTCCCAGTCATAGCCAAAGCCCAAGCGCTTAAGCTGGTCGCGCATGTAGTCGATGTTGCTGTAAGTCCAATCGGCGGGATGCACGCCGTGTTGCATGGCGGCATTTTCGGCGGGCAGGCCGAAGGCATCCCAGCCCATCGGTTGCAGGACATTCTTGCCCAGCATGCGTTGGTAGCGGCTGATGACATCGCCGATGGTGTAATTGCGGACATGACCCATATGCAGTTTACCGCTAGGGTAAGGGAACATGGACAAGCAATAATATTTTTCGTTAGAGTCGGCTTCCACCGCCTTGAATGCCCCCGATTCCGCCCAATGTTTTTGTACGGATTGCTCAATCGCGAGCGGTTCGTAATTTTCCTGCATCCTTATCATCTATTGTTGGTCAAATAGCGTTAGAATACCGTACAGAGGCTTAAATCTAAAGTACCAATTTCAGGAACCCATATGGATAAAAACAAACTTGTCACCGCTTACACTGAGTTGATGGAACATCTTTACATTGCTATGGACGACACGCTCCATTCCATGGCGGATGCCTTGGAAATTGCCAAAGGCAAACTTAGGAAGGCAGGCAGCCTGACCATGGAAGAAATCGATGTTATTTCCGATGCTTTAAAGCGCGACATTGAAAGCGCCGCACATGGTCTCCCGGACCATAAGGACCAAAATAAGCTTTCTGAATGGTTTAAGTTCGATATTGAGCTAATCGAAAATTTTGCCCTGGACGCCTTTCTCAGCATCGCTGACAAAACCCGCATTGAACTGGCGAAACTGGGGGAAAAAGCCAAAAAACACAAGTACCGTTGCGGCGAGGTTACCCTGCCGGGAACCTTTGTTTGCGATAACTGCAACAAGGAAATTGCCTTTAAAGCGCCCAGCCAGATACCGGAATGCCCCAGTTGCCACGGCGAAATATTCACCAGGATTTGATATTAACGGCTTTAGTCCTATAATGGGGTTTTCATCTATTTGATTTAACGGGGGAAATAACATGCGTAGAGTCATTTTTAACCAGAAAGGCGGGGTCGGTAAATCAACAATCACCTGTAATCTTGCGGCAATTAACGCCGTCCAAGGGAAAAAAACTTTAGTTATCGACCTGGATGTCCAAGGCAATTCCTCACAATATTTGCTGGGCAAAAAAATTATCGAGAGCGACAGGACTATCGCCCTTTTCTTTAAGGATTGCCTAAGCCTATCCCTGTTCGGAAGCGGCAATAATTCCGGGCTTGAAAATGTAATCCACGAAACCCCTTTCCCGAATTTATTTGTCATACCCTCGCACCCAGACTTGGAACCGCTCCAAAGCCGCCTAGAATCGCGTATGAAAACGTTTAAGTTACGGGAAGCGCTTGAAAAGCTGAACGGATTCGAAAGCATTTACATGGATACCCCGCCCGTCCTGAATTTTTATAGCCAGTCGGCCCTTATTGCCGCCGACAAGTGCCTGATTCCTTTTGATTGCGACAGCTTTTCCCGGGAAGCTTTATACACCCTCATGCAAACGATTTCGGAAGTCAAGGCAGACCACAACCAGAAACTGGAAATTGAAGGGATAGTCGTCAACCAATACCAAAAACAAGCCAACCTTCCGCAACAATTGGTAGAGGCCTTAATCGCAGAAGGCTTACCGGTGTTGGGCGCAATGATTTCACCATCCGTAAAGGTCAGGGAATCGCATTCGGCATCCCAACCCTTAGTGCACTATGTCCCGAACCATAAATTGACAAACGAATACCGCGCGTTATACGCGGAAATCCATGGCAGTTAATGTTGAATTATAAACCAATCCCGATAGGGCGGAATAAGTAGCCCGCCCTACCCCTTAACTATTGTTTTATCCAAGTTGGCAACAACCGGCTTATCCTGATAGCTTTTGCGCCAAACCCAATATCAGCATCCCTTAATACAAAATCCCGGACAAAAAAAACCCAGCCGTAGCTGGGTTTTTTCAAGAACTAAACTCGTAGCTATTTAGAGAGCGATATGGCTAGACTCTGCAGGTCTTTGTTTAGTACCGTCTTGTGGATCCATGCATCCAGTTAAGCCAACAATCATTAATGCGACAGCTACAAGTGATATAACTTTTTTCATAAAATTATCCTCCAATGGGTTTCAATTTTTTATTTTATTGTGCGCCTTACAAGCACAGTGAATTTATATCATGACTGGAAAGGGGATGCAATAACTAAAACCTTATCCAATAAAACCTAATTACAATGAATTGATATTTGACGGTAAATTGTAACTGATTTGCTTATTGTTCCACCGCACAGTACCGATACTAACCCATTCAGATGCAAAGTTTTTATGCAATTGATCAGGCACCCAATGGGTAGGCGCGTCAATTTTTTTCATTTTTATATTAAAAACCGTATTTTCAAGGTTTAAGCCAGTTTTATGGCCCCAAAAAGCCGTCACCTTCATGATAAATTTACGCAAACGCACATTATTGATTGTGGGGGTAACGGCAATATTCGCCCACATTGAATGGACACGCCCCCAATTTGGCGCCAGCAAACGGCCTTGTTCATTGACAAACGGCAACCATTGCTCAACCCCGTTTGGGTCGACGTAGGTAATCGCCAGGATACGGTCATAACCGGCGAAATGGTCGTGCAAATATAAGGCATGAGGGGTAATACCGACAAAAGTCGCAGATACCATCAACAAAGCATTGCTGGCCTGGGAAATGGGCTTGCTTAATGCCGTCTTCCCATAATCCAGGGGTAGCCGGTAAAAAACCCCGTAATGTACCGTGCTGTTTAACTGCAAAAGCAGCAGCACTATCACTATTTTCGCCAATTTCCGGCATAGCGCCTTAGGCTTTTGTCGGGCATATTGTTCAAAAATTTGATGGTATAAGGTTTTGTCAGCCAAAGGAGGATCAACAGGACAATCCGAGCCGCAATTAATCCTGATGCGGGAATCGGCAATTGCCCGGTATTTTTTTTCAGCCAGTTGCTTAATGCCCGGCAAACCCAGCAGCATTCCGAATGGCGCCGTATAGCGCATTTTAAGCAGGATTTGCCGATAGGTTTCTACACCGTAATAAACCTTGTTATCCCTATCCAAGGCATACAAATCGGTCAACAATGTCCCCATACCCACTTTAGCTATAGCCGGATAATTTTCGGCGTTATCCTGGGCATTCCTAAAATCAACCCGGTTAAAAATGTCAAAATGGTTAAGCGTCAGTACGGTACGGTTACATAAAGGGCAGTCTTTATCGTAAAAAACAGTCAGCGCCGGATGTCCGGACTTGAGCCAAGCGCCAATGGCGCGCCACCACTTAAACGGCACCAACAGCGTATAGCTGATAAGCATCCCCAACCCAAAAGGGTATATATTCAACGTCAGGGTGATCCCAAGGTGCAGGCCGATACCGATGAACAAATAGACTAACCTTAACCGTCGGTGCGCAAAGAAAAACAGGAAAGTCGCTTGAAACAGCATGATCGTGTAGCCCATGGTTTTTTGCAACAACTCCATGTTAAGCAACGGCGACATGTCGATTGCGGAAACATAGTAAGGCTGGGTTGCCGGTAACCATGTCCCTAGGCCATTACGCCAATGCTCCGCGTAAAGTTTGTGGATATCCGAATCCAGGTATAGCCAACCCAAGCAGACAAAAACCGGCAATTGGTAAGCAAGTACGGAAACGGTCGCCTTCGGGTAATTGCTGTAATGGACAAAAGGCTTATGCAGCTTATAACGTAAGCTGTCTATGGAAAATGCCCGGTCACCCGGCATAAACAGCAGGAAAAATCCCACACCTATCATGTAGGTATCGAAACCGCCGTCAAAATCCCTTTGCATCGATGTGAAATTCACAAAAACAATCCAGAACAGGTAATTCGCGAAAACCGCAAATTGATACCTGTAACCTACCGCCACACAGAAAGCCACAATTCCCCATAAACCCAGGAACATCGGAATGCTGGGGAATTCAACATCTACATAGGGGATAGGGTCGAAAATTAAGTGGCTGTAATAATACAGGAAACAAATTTCCTGCAAGGTAACAAGCCCGTAAAGGCATCGAAACAGGCCGATACCCGTTGCCGGGGCTTGCTGCGGGAGCAAATTGAAAATCTTATTATATACAAACTGATACATTTCAAAATTCGAAGCGCCGAAAAAGAATGTATAAGCTTTCTAGCAAGCGCGGGAAATAAAAAACGGAAACACCAGAAAAACTAAGGCCACTATCGATTCCTGGGAATCGATAGTGGCCTAAGGACAAAAAAATCAAATAATGCTTACTTCGGTTCGTCGTCTGGGTGCGGCGCGAAAACCCATTTTACTAGAACAAAAACCAATCCAATAATCACGAGCAAACCCACAACACCCGCTGGTGTTTTTAATGTTTCTGTCAAATCTAAGATGAACCCCATGTCTGTCCTACCTGTTAATTTATATTTTATGAAGTTACTACTAAAAATGTAGCAAATGGAAGGGAAATGATACTTTAGGCAACTATAAAGTCAAGGTTTTGTTAATTATTTATAGCGTTTAAGCTTGTTAAAAATACCGCCGTATTATTTTTTACCCGCTAAACTTATCTTTTTAGGCGAGAATTTTAAGAACCGTATTTTCAAAAAAACTACTCCGCACCCACCTCGCTGATATGCCTTCTGGCGCGAAGCAGGGCAACGCATACGACGCAAAGCAATGCCGCCAAGGAAACCTCCAGCATTAAGAATGAAGCGACCTTAAAATAAGCGAACCAGGGGTGCACAAACCTGACCAACCAACCGCCCGCTTCGTCGGCAAGCGCAGAAATATAAGTCATTCCGCTCAGCCAAATTTTTAAGCGTATGGAAAAATTCGTCATCAACATGAGATGCGTCAAGGTAACAACCAACATCCCCATCGAAAACAAATGAAAATGCGAGACTTCCAGCATACTCTGGTAACTTTTGGGCTGGCTGAATTGCTCTTCAGAACCCAGGTAATAGGCGACCACCGATTGGGCAGTTAAATCCATATGGTGAAAATACATCATGCCGTTGCTGACCCATAGCAAAGCGATATAGCCCAGGAACATCAACACCAAAGAATTCAGCAAGGATTTACGGTGCTGTTCGCCGGTCACAAAATAACGCATCAGTTTTTTCCCTGGGGTTTTACCATGACTTGGAAGACAGCCATTACTTTACGGACACTGTCGACTGCTGCCCGAGTGCTTAGGGTTGCGCCGGAAACACCCTGTATCCCTTTACTGAAATCCATCTCCGCCAAAGGCCTTTTATAAAGCTGTTCAAACCAGCGCTCTGGGGGTTGATATTCGGGCGGTTCATGGAATGCCAGGGTATAGACATTGCTTAGTTCGCCTTCCGGCGTCAGCACTATCATCAAGGTTTCAGGTTTAGTCCTTACCGTAATCGATTCGATTGCGGCATAACCCAAAATTTTGTCGTTTTGTTTGCCGACATAAAAGGTAAACATGCCGGAATCCAGTTTTACCTTGGCTTCTTTCTGGATAACGGCAATTTGCTGGTCATCGGGGAACAACGATAAGTTTTCTATTTTAGCGCCTTCGCCGAAAGCCAAAACCATGGCCTCGCTTTTGCTGTAAAAAATGGTTGCCAACCCCATGCTCGAACACAGCAACAGAAAACAAAACGCAAATGCTATCCGAAACTTAATGGCCTTCATTATCTTCATTGAGCTTTTTGACCCTTACAATTGACTGGTTAAATGTAAGCAACGATACACTCACCTTCAAATTGTGTCGAGTTTTACAATTTTCGCAAGGCAATCCGGACAAGCCGATAAGTTGGCCCAATGTTATCGATGGTGTTTTTTTGCGTAAAATTTCTTCACAATAATTATGCAGTTACTTTTGGTAAGGGGAAGGCGTCCCTGGCGGGATCAGCGGGTCATTCCCCCAAGCGGGATAATCATCCGTCAGGGTTTTCATAAACGCGACAATCGCCTGCTCTTCATCTTGGGTTAACTTAAGGTCGCCAAGTTCATTGCGGTTTACGTTCCGCAATACTTCAGGTTTCGACCAACCCGTTATGCCGAACCCTGGGTCACGGTTATCGGACACTTCCCCCAACGTATCGCGGGTATTATAAAAATGGACAATTTGTTCCAGGGTTGAAAAGACGCCATTGTGTCCATAAGGCGGGGTTACCGCAATGTTCCTAAGCGACATGACCTTATGTTTGCCTATTTCATTGCCAGCAAGGTCAATCTTTGCGATATCCGCCCTGCCGCCCAACCCTAAATTGGGTTTAGGGTTGTTAGGGATGCTGACGTTTCGCGGCACCCCGATATTGTCATAAGTAAAATCGGTGAATAACGGCGGCTTGAGTTGTCCGTATTCTCCATGATCGGGTTCGCTGATATGGCAAGCGGCGCAGTTGCCTTTTGTCTCGTCGTTAAAAAGTTCGAACCCTCTCCTTTCTAGGGGTGTGAAAAGCGTCATGCCAGCGAGGACGTAATCGAACTTTGAATTGAATTTGTTGAACATCGGGGTCTTTTCAAATTCGCCAATCGCTTTGGCGAGACGGCTGTAAACTTTATCGACCAAAGCCGGTATCTTTAGGCGGCTGTTTTTTTGCTTAGGGTAATCAGGTACAACGGCCAAATTTATGCCATAAGCCTGGCGAAACAACTTACGGTACTGGTGATTTTCCTTAACCCGGCTGACGACAGCCCACTTATTGGGCATCGCCATTTCAACAGGGTTTAGGAAGGGCTGCTTGGCCTGGTCGGCTAACGTGTTCGCCCGTCCATTCCAAAATTGCCCGCCGATATACAGCCCTTCTTTCTCGTCCCAATGAAAAAACGGGCTGTGGGCGGCATAACTGACGCTGGGCGCATTTAAGCTGCCTTCCCGACCCAAAATAGCACCCGCAGATACAGGCGTCCCATTTTTGACGTTCTCCGGGTCAACAAAACCTGTAACCCGATCCAATGGAGTACTTGCACCCAACACCGAAGCCAACGAATGGCAACTGGAGCACGACTGGGTTCTGTTCAAGGACAGGTTCTTATCCTTAAACAGCTTTGACCCAAGTGATTGCTGATATATCAGCTTGTCGCTCGCGTTACTCTGAGAACAACAAGACACTGTCGTTAATGTAATAATGATTATTCGAACCAATTTCATCGCTCTAACCCCAACTGCCAACAATCAGTTAGCTGGCTTCTAAGACACTTAAACAAAACTGCCACATTAGTTAGAAAATGAAACCAAAGCCTAAATTAAAATCGTCAGGCACGCTGCCTGTTTTTGCCGATATATTGCGGTAATCGGCCTTAATCACAACATTAGGGATGGGCTTATACTGCAATCCGACCTGATAAATCCGCCTATCTAGGTTGCCGTTATCCAGAAACCCATCCGGCACTTTCGCCAACGTATCGAATTGTTCGTAACGGAAGAAAGGAGCCAAATATTGTGCTGTATCGGCAATAAAGTGGGGCAAAATGTCATAACCGACTTCGGTATACCAACCGTAATTTTCCGACCCTATCGTCTCGCCTTTTGCGGCACTCAGCGTTGCGGCATCACCAATATGCCCCCATGAACCCAAAGCGCGCCATTCCAAGCCTCGATATTTCCATTGGGCATGGGCTTCATAAAGTTGGGTCAATACATCCGGTTTTTGACCAGCAAAAGTTTGATTTTGACCTGCTTCACCTACATAAGCAGAGCCACCGACCGACAACCCTGGAACAGCCCTAGGCGCATAATCCACACGCGCAACAGTCCCAAATGTCTCGGCCTTCGCCTGGCTGCCACCGCCGCGCCCTTCCCTTATGCCATCGGAGGCAAATTCATCCGCGTTTAAACCATTGACCAGATAGGCCGTGTAAGATAATTCTGGCGTAATTTGTCCGAACAAGCCGACCCCCATTTCCCGCCATGTACTAGGAATAATGCGTTGTTCAACTTCAGGACGAAAGTTGCCATAGAAGAAAGGCGGCTCGTGGATTTGGTTTATAAAGCCCATAGGCATTAAGACTAAGCCCGCCCTTATATTCGCCATAGGGTCAATGAAAAAATCGAGCGCCGCGAATTCGACAGACACTTCGCCTTTTTCCTCATCTCCTTCCCCTGTTGTCGCATGCTCATATTCAATTTCGCTATTGAAAAGGATGTTGTCGGTAAATTTGTAACCCGCATAAAGGACAAACCTTTCCAGGTCGGCGTCATTGGTGCTTCCCCCTTTATCCGCCACTTTGCCTGAATAATTTGCTTCACCGTACCCGCCGATCGACAACCCCCTCCCGACTTGGTAGATTTTCGATGCCGCCGGCCCCAAGCCATACATGCTTTTGTATTTGGTTTCCTCTGGAATGGACAAATTGGTGCGTAATTTCTCCACTTCCTGGCTCAAGACATCGGTTTTACGTTCAAGTTTTTTTACGTCATTACCGGCAACTGGGCCAGCGGAAGGGGGTTGGTCGCTTACTGGGGTGTTCGCCATCTGCGCTTTCATCACCTCAATTTCTTGTTGCTGCGCTTGGATAATCTTCCACATGTCCTCAATTGTTTTCGGCTTTTCCAAGGCGTGGACTGGTGCGCTTAAAAAAGCAACCGTCATAGCCAGTAAGCCACTCGATAACGCTTTTCGTTTGATTTTCATGATCTTTCTCCCTCATTTTTAAAAAACAGTGAACGCAGTATATAAAATTGAACTTGCTAATGCAAACGATTCTTATTTGTATGATTGTAAGCAAGAACATTTTTAATTAAAGAAAACCTATCGGGCTTTTATAGAAAACCGGTGTTGTCTAGGAAAATTAATGCGCGTACAACTTCAAAGCAGCGCTTTAGGCTGATGCAAGCTGGCAAGGAGAACGTTTATTTTTCTCGATAAGGGAAGAGTTAATTTGAAATTTCAGGGACGTTACATTGAAAAAAGGCATTATCCGCCAGGATGCTTGCCACTTAGCATATAGACAAAGGCAATAACTTCGGCAATCGCCAAGTACAATTCGCGGGGTATTTCATCACCCAGCGACATTTTCGACAAAACTTTGACCAAAGCGACATCAGGATGCAATGGAATGTCATGTTCTTTGGCCAAGGCAATGATATTCTCGGCAACCTGTCCTTGACCTTTTGCTGTTACCCTTGGGGCGCGTTTGCCGTCATAATTTAAGGCGATGGCAATGTCGGGGGGATTAATAATCTCCGTCATATATATTCGTCCAATAAGGTAGGCGCAAACTCAGGCCCAGAGGATTTGACATTGCTTGGCGAGCCTTCGAGCACGCCCAGGTTGCCAACGACCAAACCGGCCTCAGTATATCGATTGGCCAGCAAATCGATTTGTTCTTGAACCATTGCCGAAATGTTTTGCCGGTCGCTCCAGAAATAGGTGTCAACCTTATCGTCCATCAAGCTGATTTTGATGTGCAGTGTACCCATTCCAGATGGGTTAAGCTCAAGCACGACAGACCAATTCGCCAAATGATTTTCTTCATTCGGCTTCGCGTCCCTATTTATTTTTAATTTCACCGAATCGGTATAGCTACCGTCTTTAAACGGGATTTCAATCTGCCAAATATGTTGCTGGTCGTCGTTTTGCGGCAATGAAGCCAATTGGTCCAAAACAATCCGGGCAAGCGCACCTTCGGTTTTGTTTAACAATGCATTATCTGAATCGCCAGATTTAGCGAAAACGTTAAGTAAAGCCTTGTCGACATCGGTAGCCTTTTGAACTGTTTCATTGCCGGGTAAGCCATTTTGGCTTGGCTGCATTTTTTGCAAGGCATCAGACAACGTTAACAGGTGCGCTTTCATGTCACCTTGCGGAGATAGCAAATTCGCCAATTTGGCTTCCAACAAGACGCCCGAATTGCTGATGCCTTGTTTTAGCCCGTCCGCTGTCATTAACTCGTCTTTAGACATTAACGCGCCTAACACCCCGTTCACCGCAGTGCTAATAGGACTCGATTTTCCTTCTATCAAGGTAGCAACTTGCTGCAAAGTCGCAGCAAAATCAGTAAGGCTCACCTGCTTTGGCATAAACTGCTTCAAAGCTTCTAAAACAACCGTTTTCCCTTGCGGAATAGCCAACTGGGGCAAAACAATCTTCAGTTCAGGCACAAGACCTGCCTTGACGACTTCGAGCTTCAACACTTGCGCAAGCTCTAGCATATTTGTGGTTTGCGCCGTGACTAGCTGGCCATCGGATAGTTTCAGGACATAAGTATTATCAGCCAACTTTTCCGTCACCACCGCATTGACCGATGCCCCTGGTTGCATCCGGGACAAATCCCCCTGATGGTGTTTAGGATCAGTAGATACACCTTGGATCGCTGACGTTTTTTGTATTTCCATCAAAACGGCTCGCATAAGCAAAATACAAATACTAAAAAGGAAATATAAGCTTTATCTCCTTATTGTGGATTAAAAATCCATCATGGTTGGCTGGGCGGAGGGCTAAGAAAGCATGATTAATTTTAACAGCTTCGTTCAAGCCCTGGCGCAAACCCAAACATCAACCCGGCTCGCCCCCGCCTTTTTTAATTCGGCAGCCAGTGCGTTGGTTGTAGAACCTGTGGTCATTACATCATCAAGTATAGCCACATGACGGGCATGGATCGTTTTTTTTACCGAAAACGCCCGACGCAAATTCTGGCGGCGTTTTTTGGCGGACAATCCGGTCTGGTGCGGCGTGTCTTTATGTCGAATGCAACTGGTGAAATCTATGGGGACTTGCAAGGCAGACGATACCGTCCTGGCGATTTCCAACGCCTGGTTGAACCCACGCTCACGGTATCGGGCGTAATGCAACGGTACGGGAATAATGCAATCCGGTTTTTCCGCCGCCTTGTCCACGTATCCGGCCAATAAGCCGCCTAACAAACGGGCGTTTTTGAACTGCGCTCCGAATTTTAACCCCGTTATCAGGTGCCGGATTTCGTCTTGATGGATAAACGGGGCGCAAGTTTCATCGAAAGCGGGCGTTTCGCTGAGGCAGCGGCCACAAAGTGCAGGCACGACAATATCTGCATCGAATATTTCCGCACAGCGGTAGCAGCATAGGTTATTCCTTGGCAATCGGGAATAGCAGGATGCACAAAGGTCAAGCGAACTGAACCCATGGTTGCCGCATAAAATACAAGTGGGCGGAAACAGCTTGTTCTGTATAATATCAAGCCAGTTGTATACTTTTTTCATTTAATCAGGTTGACAAGTAACGCCATCGCTTTTTACCTGCATAGTATTATTGTAGTTGGAGATTAACCTAATGTCTGCAAACCCGGAACGTATTCGCCATAATTGGCTATTGGATGAAGTGTTGGCGCTTTACGCCTTACCTTTCAACGACCTGATTTATCAGGCGCAGACCGTCCATCGGCAGAACTTCGACCCCAACGAAGTCCAGGTCAGCAGCCTGTTAAGCATCAAAACCGGGGCGTGCTCAGAAGACTGCGGTTATTGCCCGCAAAGCGCCCGTTACGACACCGGGCTGAAATCGGAACCGATGCTGTCGGTCGATGCCGTTATCGAAGCGGCGCAACAAGCAAAAGCACAAGGCGCATCGCGGTTTTGCATGGGCGCCGCATGGCGTAAACCTAAAGACAAAGATGTAGAAAAGGTCGTGGAAATGGTTCAGGGCGTTAAAGCGCTGGGAATGGAAACCTGCGTGACACTGGGCATGTTGACAGACGAGCAGACGGCAAAACTGAAAGAAGGCGGGCTGGATTACTACAACCATAACCTGGATACCTCCGAGGAATTTTATACCGAAATCATCACCACCCGCACTTACCAGGATCGTTTGGATACCCTTTCAAGGGTAAGGGACGCGGGGATTAATGTCTGCTGCGGCGGCATTGTCGGTATGGGCGAAAGCGATACCGACCGAGCCAACCTGCTGATCGAATTGGCGAACATGCCTAAGCACCCGGAAAGCGTACCAGTCAATATGTTGGTTCAGGTGGAAGGCACGCCGCTGATGGGCACGGAACAACTCGATCCTTTTATGTTTATCAGGACACTCGCCGTGGCGCGGATTATGATGCCCAAGTCCCGCGTTCGCCTGTCTGCTGGCCGCAATAACATGAACGATGAGATGCAGGCTTTGTGTTTTTTGGCTGGGGCGAATTCTATTTTTTATGGTGAGAAACTGTTGACGACGGATAATCCGCTGGCTAATCAGGATAAGGTCTTGTTTGAACGGTTGGGGATGAATAAGTGCGCTTCTATCCATAATTAGTCATCGATAATTATAATCAAACATATATGTAATGCTTGAAGAACTACAAACTGATTTAGAACGAGCGGAAGCACTTCAATCCGTACTTGTAGCGCGTGCAACAGGCTCGGTGGAAGGCGGAGCAGATTACATAGCCTTAAGAACGTATTTAATTGGCAACGCATCGTATAACGAACTGCTTCCGAGCTTTGTTCGGACAAATAGATCTCTAGAACAATTTTGGCAGTTTATCAAGGGGAAGTTCTCTAGCTACGCTGAACGTCGTAGCTATATTTGGGGCGAGTTCACGCCGCTACTAGACCATCTCGAAGGGAAGGACTTAAGACCCTTAGATAAGTCTACTTCAGCTACCTTAAAGTCCTTTAACGAGGAAAGTGTTCATGCTGTATGGCAAAAAGCTTTGGAGCGAAGAAATAACGATCCAGAAGGTGCGATAACAACTGCCCGCACATTATTGGAGACTATTTGCAAACACATACTCGATCAAGCTGGAATTCCATACGATTCTAACAAAATTGAGTTACATGAGTTATACAAGCTTACAGCAAATCAGTTAAATATTTCGCCAAGCCAGCACAGTGAGGAAGTTTTTCGTCAAATTCTTGGTGGTTGTTCAGCGGTCGTAAATGGACTTGGTACTCTTAGAAATCGCCATGGAGATGCTCACGGTAAAGGTCAACACCCAACCAAACCACAAGCTAGACATGCGGAGCTTGCTGTTAATTTAGCTGGTGCGATGGGATTGTTTTTGGTTTCAACATGGCTGGCACATAGTAATCCGTAGCTCGGTAGGTTGGGTTAGGCTCGCAAATTAATTTTGGTTAAGCTACTGGGACGGTTGGGCGAGCCGTAACCCAACTTCGGTGGCATTCCAAACGCCCATCGTTGGGTTACGGCACACGGAAAAATCGGCATTTATTTTGGCGTGAGTTGTTTTGTACGCCTTTTATGCCCTTGTGGTAAACCCAACCTACAAGACAATGATTTCGACAAAGCATGTAAGGTGCGTAAGACGCACCAAATTTCCAAGGTGCATGGAATGCACTCTACCTCATTTTATTTATAAGATCCTGTTTTGTTTGATTTATCCCTAAAGCTAGGCGAACTGTCCCAACAAGGTTTGTACCGTTCAAGGCATATCGTTGAATCCCCGCAAGGCATCAACCTAATTTGCGACGGCAAAGCTGTCGTCAACTTTTGCAGTAACGATTACTTAGGTCTGGCTAACCATCCTGATGTCATCAACGCCTTCAAGTCTGCGGCGGACAAATACGGCGTAGGCAGCGGCTCGGCGCATTTGATCTGCGGCCACAACAGCGCGCATCATGTACTTGAAGAAGAACTGGCGGAGTTTACCGGACGTGACCGGGCGTTGCTGTTTTCCACGGGTTATATGGCGAACATGGGTGCGATTTCGGCGTTAGTCGGACGGGGCGATACGGTGTTTGAAGACCGTTTGAACCACGCCTCGTTACTGGATGGCGGTGTGCTTTCCGGTGCGAAATTCAAACGTTACGCCCATACCGATAGCGGCCATCTCAATACTATTTTGGAAAAATCGGCAGGAAATAAACTGATTGTTACCGACGGCGTATTTAGCATGGACGGCGATATTGCTCCATTAAAAGAGTTGTCCATAGTTAGCAAAGAGCATTGCGCTTTCTTGTTGGTGGACGATGCCCACGGGCTAGGTGTATTGGGTAACAATGGCGGCGGCATTTTGGAGCAAACAGGCTTAAAGCAAGACGATGTGCAGGTACTGGTTGGCACCTTAGGCAAGGCTTTCGGTACTTTCGGGGCTTTTGTCGCCGGTTCCGAGGAATTAATTGAAACCTTGATACACTTAGCCCGGCCTTACATCTATACCACCGCCTTACCCCCAGCCATCGCGGAAGCAACGCGCGCCAGCCTTAAAGTTATCCAGACTGAAAGCTGGCGGCGGGAAAAACTAAAGCGCTTAGTTGAACTTTTCAGGTCAGGTGCGGTTCAGTTAGGGTTGCCTTTAATGGCTTCATCTTCGCCCATCCAGCCTGTGTTAGTCGGCCAATCCAAGCATGCCATTGATATAAGCAATTCCCTGCTTAACCAGGGCTTTCTCGTAAGCGCCATCAGGCCGCCCACCGTTCCGTTGAATAGCGCAAGGCTGCGGGTCACCTTTTCTGCAATGCATGAGGAAGTGCAAATCGACCAGTTGCTGGATGCCTTGGCAAAAGCGTTCGCATGACAGTTATCCATACTGAAACTTTCGGGCACGGCGAACCGATTGTGCTCGTCCATGGCTGGGCGATGCACAGCGGCATTTGGCGTAATTTTGCAACGGAGCTGGCAAAATATTATCAAGTGACTTTGGTGGACTTACCCGGGCATGGGCGTAGCGGGGCAATTTCGCCATTTACGCTTGAGACGGTCATTCCAGCCTTGGTCGATACCGTTGACGGCAATCCTAGTTGCTGGTTAGGCTGGTCGCTTGGGGCGGCTTTTGTATTGGAGATTGCCAAACGCTATCCAGGGCAGGTAAATCGATTAATCCTGCTTGCAGGAACACCCCGATTTGTAAAAAAAGAGTCCTGGCCGGGTATGGACGAGCAAGTCCTGGAAAATTTTGCCGTAAGTTTACAACAAGACAGCCAAGGGACATTGTTACGATTCCTGGCCTTGCAGATTAAAGGCTTGGACGACCAAAAAACTACGTTACAAAAAATAATACCCTTGGTTTCCGAATACCCTGCACCAGACCAGCAAACCTTACAGGAAGGCTTAACCGTCCTTAAGCAGACGGATTTAAGGGATGCGCTAGCCAACCTTAAGATCCCTGTCGCGGTTATTTTGGGGGAACTGGACACCTTAGTTCCCGTAACAGCCGGAAAAAAAATGCAAAGCTTATCACCCGGAATGGATTTGAAAGTGATAGCCAGGGCTGGGCATGTGCCTTTTTTATCACACCAAGAAGCTGTAGTTAAAGCGGTCTGCGATTTTATGGATAAGCAATAATGCTTGCAAAAAATAAGATTAAACAATCATTTGCCACAGCTGCCATAGCTTATGACAGCGTCGCCTTGTTACAAAGGAATGTTGGCGGCAGCTTATTGCAACGTATAGGGACAGTCGGCCAAGTCGATACGGTTGTCGATTTAGGCTGCGGCACAGGCTTCTTAACCTATGGGTTATTGGAACAGGCAAGCCAGAAGCCAAGACATGTAATAGCATTAGACATCGCTGTCCCCATGCTGCAAACCGCGCGCAGCAAACTGCACAATCACCATTCGGTAAGCTATCTTTGCGCGGATGCGGAACATTTGCCGGTCCAGCCACAATCAGTCGATTTGGCCGTGTCCAATCTCTCATTCCAGTGGTGCAATCTTGAGAAAGCCTTTCGCGATACCAAGCGGATTTTGAAACCGGGCGGCCGTTTTGTTTTCACGACCTTCGGCGCCAGTACCTTGCATGAGTTGAAAAGCGCATGGAAAGAAGTAGACGACTACAAACATGTCAATACTTTCTACAACGATGCACAATTAACGGATTTGTTACAAGCGGCAGGCTTCCAACAAATCGAATTGGACACCAAGCCCTATATTTCAATCTACGAATCGGTTTGGGACTTGATGTCGGAGCTAAAACAGTTAGGCGCACACACGGTCATGGAGGGATGCAATAAACGCCTTACGACGAAGGCCAAAATGCAGCGCATGATTTGTGCTTACCAAAAGCAGGATGATAACGGCCTGGTACCCGCGACTTTTGAAGTGATTACGGCCTCGGCCAAGGCATAACCCGTGATGGAGCAAGGTTATTTTATTACCGGAACCGACACTAACGTAGGCAAAACCTGGGCTACCGTAGCGCTTATGCGCCACTTTAAAGGCAAGGGCAAATCGGTTATTGGACTGAAACCGGTGGCATCCGGTTGTACCTTACAGAACGGGATGCTGGCTAATGAAGATGCGCTCCTGTTACAAGAAAACGCGACGGTTAGGTTGGATTATCATTCCATTAATACTTACGCTTTTGAACTTCCGGTTTCCCCGCATATAGCCGGTAAGGATAACCCGGTCAAACTTGAGACAATTGTTAATGGTTTTGATGCCGTTAAAGGAAAAGCACAGATAATCCTGGTTGAGGGCGCTGGCGGTTGGTGTTCGCCGCTTAACGACTCCCAGGACAATAGCGACCTTGCAATAGCATTAGCCCTGCCGGTGATAATCGTGGTAGCCATCAGGTTGGGCTGTATCAACCATTCAAAACTAACCTTTCAGGCGATTGTTAAAAGCGGCGTCAGTTGCGCTGGCTGGATAGCGGTTTGTTTAAGCC
Organism: uncultured Methylomagnum sp.; assembly: GCA_964435245.1. GTDB lineage: Bacteria > Pseudomonadota > Gammaproteobacteria > Methylococcales > Methylomonadaceae > Methyloglobulus. Next base: position 219,890 of record CAYSYU010000001.1, on the reverse strand, counting down.
CAAACGAATTATGTATCGAAGAAACTATCGCCACAATAAAAACATCATTGGAAGCCCCGCTGCTCGGTTTTTTGCCTTATGTGGAACTTCCTGATTTTGACTTATTGGCAAGTACTTCGCTTTAAATTAGTTTACCAATCCCTAGCGCGCCACCAATCACCCTTTTTTCTCCGTTGTGTCGGGTCGTAATAAATTCCAGACAGTTTGCGCTTGAATTCATCAGTCATAACTCGGGCATCCTGTTTAGATTTGACGACGCGGGGGGTAATCAGGACGACTAATTCGGTCCTGTCGTCTTTTCTCTCCGTAGAACCAAATAATGATCCCACATAAGGCAACTCATGCAAAAAAGGAATGCCTGTCTTAGTATAGTTATCGTTTTTCGTTATCAGTCCGCCCAATGCGATGGTTTCGCCGTCTTTTACCGCAACCGTGCTTTCAATCTCTTTTTTCCTGATGGTAGCCGTTGTCGTGACGCCGACCGAGGTTTCGCCAGTCGTTGGTTGGGGCACCACGTTGCTGACAATTTGGTTGATGTCCATTATAACCATGCCGCTTGAATTGACCCTGGGGGTAACTTCCAAAGTGACACCTGTATCCTTATACTGGATTGAATTCGATTGTGCGATACTGGCACCATTAGTTCCGCCCGCAATCGGCACCGATGTGGAGCTGGTTTGTAAGGGCACCTGGTCGCCAACGTTTATTTTTGCCTCTTGGTTATTTAACACCATCAACGAAGGCGACGATATGACATTCACTTTCCCGAGGTCTGCTTTTGCATTTAATAAAGCTTTTATAGATCCGGAGCTATAAATGGCGCTTAAGCCGCCTGTAGCGGCTGCGGCAGAGGCTGCAAGGGCGGCGGTTCCTAATTTATTTGCGGCAGTGGACGGGCTGCTGCCAATTGCGCTGGCTTCCTTGGACAAGTACCATTGGATCCCGTATTGCAAGTCGTCAGTCAGGCTGACTTCCGCTATGGTCGCATCGATAAGGACTTGCAGCGGCATAATATCCAACTGCTTGATTACCGGAAGTATTTTTGCATACTCTTGGGGGGAGGCAATGATGATGATGGAGTTATTGGCGACATCTGCGACAATCTTTGTGTCGGAATCACCCGACCCGCCGCCACCAGATTTTATGGCACCCGATGATGTTCGCTTACGTTTAACGGATGTCTTATCGGTCTTTTGGGTGTCGGTAGAGTCCTTATTGGTAGTCTCTGCCGATTTTTTTCCCGCAGCTACTTTTGCCGATTTATCCCTGGGCGCAGCGCCTGTAAAGATTTCATTCAACGTATCCGCCAATTCCTCTGCATCCATGTGTTGGACCTTGTATACATTTACCCCGCCGCCCGCTTCGGCATTTGCCCTATCCAATCGATAAATCCAGTTCTCAACGTCTTTCAAATAGGAAGATTGGTGGGTTATGGCGAGTACCGCATTCATGCGCTCAATCGGCAAAAAGCGGAAAAATTCGCTGTCTTCTTTGCCCGAGGACGTATTAAATACCGTTTCCAATTCCTCAATGACTTGCTCGGGCGCAACATTGTTCAGTGGAAACAATGCAAAAGAACGGCCCCTTAATAAATCGATATCAAACGTATCGACCATGTCCATTACCCGCGCCAATTCATCGGAAGTGCCTTGCACCACGATGGAATTACGGGCGCTGTCGACACTGAGGATGGTTTTTTCATGGACAAGCGGTTTAAGGATATCGGCGATATCCTGGGCGGCGACATATCGGATGGGAACCACCCGTGACTGGAACCCGATACTGCTACCTGCAACGGTGGAACTGTAAAGCGCTTCTGTTTTGGGTTCGATATGGTAAATTTTTCCATCTTTGACCAGGGCCGCATTATTCATGCTCAGTACCATTTCCAGGGTAGGCAAGAGTTCCGCTTTGCTAAGGGGTTCCGTGGTGTTAAGGGTTACTTTTCCCGTTACCTTAGGGCTTAGGACATAATTCTGCCCTAAGATGTCGCTTAAAATGACTTTGGCAACCTCCCCCAAATCGGCATCGTCGAAATTCAGGCTGTAAGTCCCCGGCGCACCGGCCTTGGGGGTTCGCCTATGGGTTTCTGTCCTCGGCGTAAAGCGATCCCGGGAAGGATAGAGTTCGACCTTCGATTTTAAAGCATCGCTGATGGGAGCCTTGTTTTGCAGTTCTTTATAAGCAGCGGCATAATCATCCGTCCCGTCGGCGCGTTCTTTAATTAAGGGTGTAAGCGGTACTTTAACGGCTTTTTTAGGCCCCAAGAGCTCACAGCTTGAAAGCAAGAAGCCCAAAATTATTAAAAAGGCCACCTTGATGGTTTTATAGGAATTATTCATTCTCGCTATTCTCGAAGTAGGTTTCACTTGATTCATCGGGGATGAGCTCGGGCTCGGGCATCTGTTCGGGTTCAGGTACGGGTACAGGCGGAGGGACGGACTCGGGGGCTGGGATTGCTTGCTGTCCCGGCACCAATGGTTGACGCCCGGCTTGTTGGGGCGCTGGAGGGGGCATCATGGTATTGCCGGCACTATCAGGTGCATTTTTTGGTTTTGCCTTTCTCAAGGGTAGTTCCAATTGTTTCCCCCCCTGACTGACAACCACTTTGTCCTTCTCTATCTCAACCAATTTCCAACCGTCTATGTCATTGTCTTTTGTCACTTTCCGGTAATTATCTTTAGGGACTTTTGCGGTCGTCCTGCTAAGTAATGCGTACAGCTTATTTTGGTAAGTGTATACCCCGTTCAGCCCCCAATTGAATGTCTCGGTCGCGGCATTAGTGGCAAGCGTTTGTTCATTGGTTGTTTCATCGATCGGCTTCCTGCCTTGGATAAACAAAGGCCTTGCCACCAAATCGGTATAGCTGGATTCAGGCCTCTTAGCCAGTTCAACTGTCGGCAATTCCGCAACCCCTTTTTTTTGCTTGCTAACGGATTCAATATCTTGCAGCAGTTTTTTTTGGGCGTAAATCGCGTACACCCATTCACAAAAAATAATGAAACATAAACCAGCACATATAAGGGCAAGAAATTTTATTAACTTGATATTCACGGCTGCGCCCTCATGAATCCAACGGCTTGAAAATTAATGTTCAGCCCATTGCTCGGTTCAATTTGGCGGGTCACCCGGTTGCGTACGCTGCGCATCGGGCGTAGGTCCAGTTGTTCGATAACGATGAGCGGCGTGGCCGTTTCCAGTTTGTACAGCACTTCCCTAAGCACTTCGATGCTACCCGTCATCCTGACACTGACGGTTATGCGGTTGAATTTGTCTTTATCATTAGACGGGAGCACTTGGGTGCTGCTCAGTTGGCCTCCCGCTTGCACAATGGTTTGTTTAATAAATTCCTGCATTTGTGCAGAAGCAAGGGCGCTTGTGCCTTGGGTATTGAAATAACCCTGTTCTTCATGCTGCTCCTTTATCGCAGCGATGTTGCCGACAATCGCCTCTTTACCCGCCAATATTTGCTCGTATTTTTTGAGGGTAAACGCCAAGTTCTCTTTGGTTTCATGCAGTTCCAAACCCTTATTGACGATAGGCAAAATAACGATTAAACCTACCAACAGCAGGATAAGCGCCAACAGGCCGACAGCCATCCAGCGTTGGGCTTGCGGGTTATTGGCCAGTTCCATCCCCATCCTTTCCCTTGGTAATATCAACGGTAATTTGAAAGCGTTCCAACTTGGTCGCATTATCGCGGGTAACGGGCGACACAAATTTTGCGTTGGTAAAAATGTCCGACGATTCTAAAACCGAAATCAGCGACGAAGCGGCCGGAGATTCGCCTTGTATTTGCAATTGACCGCTTGCATATTGGGCGTAAGCCAACCACGTATCGTCTTTGATTAATTTGCTCAGGGTGTCAAATATATCCACAACCGGCGGTTTTTCTGTCTTTATATCAATTAATTGCTTGGTTTCATCGACTAAAGCATCGACCTCCGCTTGTAAGGCCTTGGTGCTTTTTGCGTCCCGTTCGACGGCGGCAATTTTTTGCTGTAATTCGTTGACCGCCCTATGCTCGAACCAAACCGGTAAGGCCAGGGCAGCCAACGCAAGCAATGCGACCATTCCCGCCAATAAGCCATGGGTCAATTGTGCGGTTTTGTCCGTTTTTTCCCGCAATGCTTCTGGCAGCAGGTTATAAAGTCCCCCGTTCCCTTGCAGGTCATTGGGCAAATCCTCGTAATCGGCAAATTTTGGCGACATGCCGAAAGATTTGAGATCCCTGTAGAAAGTATCAAGCACTTCGTGGGCGGTCAGGATCAGCATGACCCTGATTTGGCCCGGCTCATTGACAACATCCAGTGCCTTAACGGCGTAACAGGCGTTTTCTGCGTTGAATGGCGAGTACCTGGACAACTCATAGGTAACAACCTGGTATAGGTTTTCCTTGGCGGCGGCGGGCAAGGAGAGTTCTTTTTGGATGGCGTATTTTTTGGTCAGCCGCAAAATTAGGTTGGCTTTTTGGAGCCTCTCATCGGAAGCCAGCAGTTCCTTGTATTTACTTATCCCAAGCTCGTCCCGGTCTACCTTTATAAGTGGCTCCTCCCTGCCTTCGCGGTAATAGCTCAAGACAAAATGATTGCCTTCCGGGCGGACAATAATTGTGCCGCGCTGGTCGCTGATTAACTGTTTAATCCTGTCAGGAATAAGGAAAACCAGTTCACGTATCCACCAACGAAAGAATTTTTTAAAATCCAGGTCAATCGCTGAGTTCAGTTTCAACATAACGTTTAACTATCAATTCGCTCATTTCGTCGGTAAACAGTGACTTTTCATTCCCCGGATTGCGCTGCCACCTTAAAACCTTAAAGGGCACGGGGTTATTGCCACCTTCCAATCCTTCCGATTGGCCAACGCCCGACTTTAACACGGTCGCGGTTACCAAGGCACCGGTTTCATCAGCCATCAATGCTTCGGAAACAATCGTTACCACGTCGTTGGCGCCTGAAGCCGCCGCCCTGGTCGGGCTGGATGGAAATTCTGGTGGAGGCAGGTCATTTTTTGTATTTTCAAGCCTATTTGCGATGTATGTTTCAATCAAACTGGCATCTACGCCAGGCATTAAATTCAGGACGTTGGCCGAAGCCAATTTAAGGTTAACACCCGGCTGCCCTGAATAAACCGTAACGAGCGGTTCAAGCCAGTTGTACACACGTTCATCCATACCCAAAACCATTTGGAGTTCTTCCAATGTTTGGAAAGGCTTATTGCGTGGCTGATACTTCAATCCGGCATCCTTGTATTCTTTTTTTTCCGCCCCGTCAATGTTGAGCAAATCGTCCTGGTCGCGCCAATCCATGATTGCGGCAACCAGTTTGTTTTGTTGCTCCTCCTCCACGGGCGCTTTCGCCATAATCGCTTGCAGCAAAGCCTGGTCGGCCTGATTTATGTCCACTTTACCGGCTTCCGAGAATAACCGTAACCGGACTTGTGTGCCGCCAAAATCAACCCTATATATATTGCCATCAGCCCGCCATCGCTTGTTTTCTTCCGGGTGCAACAACATCATCTCGGCGTAAGCAATACCGGCTTCTGCAACGGCAACAGCCCCGGCATTGTCCTTTACGCCAGCAACGACAGTCGATTCCCTGCGCATAGTCAAGGCAAAACTGCCTGCCATAATTGTCAGCAAGCTTAATATCCATAAAACAAGCACTAGGGCAAAACCCCGCTGCTGCGATTTTACCCGAGAATAAGGGTTTTTGCTATTCATAGACTCTTGCGGCAAGAATAAGCCCAACTTTACTGTTCTCCTGTCGGAGGGTCTTCTGCCGGTTGTGTTTCATCTGCAAACGCCTGGTCATCGGGGTTTGACAAAATAGGTTCGGATTTCAGCTCAAAAACCATTTCAGGCCAAAAGCTGCCGTCATCGCGCTCGATCTTGACTTTAACCAAGCGAGGCAGGGTCTCCTGGTCTAACCAGTCTTCCCGCCATACATCCATATCCTCGGATTGAGCCTCGTCTTTGCCAAAGTAGCTTAGCGAAAAATTACGGACATGCCGCAACAAAGTCACTTCTTCGATTCGCCATTCTTCCCCGTCCGATACCGGATAAAAAGGCTTGATTGAGACTTGTATAACCTGTTCGTCCCCATCCTTGGTTAAATTCAGTGAAAAAAACTGGGATCCGGATTTTTTGGCGCTCGCGGGAAATGCAGACACAAAACGCAATTCTTGGCTTTTACCCTGAAAGGCAAACTCTTTATTACTTTCAATATTTTCATCATCTTTCTGAGAAAAATCATCCCAAACAGGTTTCGCAGCGGCCAAGTGATGTTGGAAGAATTGATAGACGACAGCGATATCATTAACGCCAGAGATTTTATCTTCCCCTTTTTGCCAACTTTCCGCGCAAATTTTCATGCTGCTGAACAATAAAACCACCATGACGCCGAGCAACGTCATCGCAATGAGCACCTCTATCAAGGTAAAACCGAAGCTTGATTTACTGGGGGGCGACATTATTCTTCGAAGCCAGTTTTAAGGTTGTCAATTGCATTTGGCGCTCGTCACCGCCGCCATCTCCCCAAGCGACAATGACATGGACCTTATAAAGCTGGGCAGGCAGGGTTTTAGGGTCAAAACCTTCGGCATTAACGGCAAAGGGGCTAATCGCCAACTGCCAACGGTATTTTTTGTTTTCTTCGCCTGAGCTTTGATGATCGTCCAACGGTATTTCCGTACCCGTTTTAGCGATAATGGATTCAGCAATTTGAACGGCAACCGTATAGTCTTCGGCAACCATGGCCGTATTGACGCCGCCGGAAAAAATCTTGAGCAAAATACCCAACGATAACGCCAAAATTGAGAAGGCAATCAGGATTTCCAATAACGAAAAGCCCTGCTGCTTATTTGTGCTCAAGCTCGACCTGCCCTGTTAACCAGTTAATGTCAATTTGCCAAGTAGTTCCATTTCTCTCCAGTTTAATCCTGCCTCCGCTTGACGAACCATCGGGAAAAAAGCGGAAATTCGCCAATCCTTCACCTTCCATTTCGTCTTGGGCGGTAACCACTGTAACCGCGATGGTTTCCGGGATAGTGAACACTTTGTCCCTGCCACTGACGGTATAGGTATTTTCGTTCAAGTCTAAGTTTAGCGTCGTTTCCTTATTGGAGATGAGGGCCTGGCCTTTGGCAAAACGCAATGCGGATACCATGTCCCGTGCAACCGACTGATGTTCCGTGGTGTCTTTTCCCGATGAAATATTGAGCCCGATAACGGAAAACCCCAAGATGACGATAAACATTACCAGCATCAATTCAAGCAAGGTAAAGCCCTTGCTTAAGCCTGGGATAGTGCCGATGTAGAGATTCGCCCTACGCTTATGGTAAGTACAAACCTCAAGGCTTATCGGATGTTCGGGCATATCGATGGCAAAGATGCTGGACTGGAAAAAATATTAACCTGACCGGAATTTTTCAAAAGCCAAGGATGTTGTCAGCCCCTTGCCTTGAAATTTTCAATTATTCCCAACTATTCAGGTCTTTATCCTCGCCTTCCCCGCCTTCCTTACCATCCGCCCCAAGGGAAACAATGTCAAATTTGCCATGTTCGCCGGGCGACGTATATTTGTATTCGTTATTCCACGGATCCAGCGGCACTTTGGATTTACGCAAATAGGGGCCGTTCCAACGCTGTATGTCGCCAGGGCTTTCAATTAAGGCGTTTAATCCTTGTTCTGAAGTGGGGTAACTCCCGACATCCAGCTTATACATATCCAAGGTTTGGGCGAGATCTTCAATTTGTACTTTGGCGGCCTTGACCTTGGATTCACCCATATGCTTCATCACTTGCGGCCCGACCAGCCCGGCCAACATGGCGATAATGCCGAGCACAACCAATAATTCCAACAAAGTAAAGCCTGTTTGTGTTTGAATTTTTATATCTTTCATCGTTATTTTCCGTTAAAAAGCCAAATCGTTAACACTCAATATTGCCAACAGTATCGACACAATAATTCCGGCAATCATAAGCCCTAAAGTGATAATTAAAGCCGGTTCGAGCAAAGCCAGCAACCGAGAAATGGATACCCTCAACTGTTTATCGTACATGGTAGCGACGCGCAGCAACATTTCTTCTAGACGTCCCGTTTCCTCGCCCATTTTGATCATTTGCATGGCCATTTTGGGGAAAATACCTTTGTCGTGCAAAGCATCGTACATGTGCTTTCCTTGTTTTAGCTGTTCCTCGGTATCCTGTATGGCGTCCGCCAACACTAAATTGTCAACGGTTTCACGCACAATGACCATTGCAGACAGTATGGAAACGCCGTTGCCCAATAAAGTTCCTAGTGTCCTGCTAATATTGGCGGTCTCTTTATTCAGGATAATGTTTCCGGCTAACGGAAGCTTTAAAAACAGGCCGTCCCAGACCTTCTTCCTGACTGGGTCCGCCATTTGGAATTTCATGTAACTGGATGCGAACAGCACCATCCCTATGAGTATCCACCAGTATTTCTGTAGCCATTCGGCCAATGCGACGACGATTTGGGTAGAAAGCGGCAGCTCTTTACCTGCGCTTTCAAACATCTCGGTGAATTGCGGCACCACAAAAATTAGCATCACGAACAACGAGGCTAACGACATGACCAATAAAATGGCCGGATAAATCAAGGCAGTACTGACGGTTTCCTTCAGTTCACGGGAACGTTCGAGGTAATCCGACAAACGTGCAAGCACTTCGCCCAAATTTCCGCCCGCTTCGCCGGCACGAAGCATATTCAAATAAAACTTGGTAAAAATGCCCGACTGCTTTTCCAAAGCATCCGCCAGGGACGAACCGCCTTTGACTTTTTCCAGGACTTTTCCTATCAGCTTACTTAAGCGTTCGTTCTCATCAGTCAGGTCGATCAAGACCGATAACGATTTGTCCAAAGGCAAACCCGATTCCAACAAGGTTGCCAATTCGCCGGTAAACAGACCGATATCTTTTTGCGATAATTTATGTTGATTTCCGCCGAGGCTTAGCCCCAGGAACGACCTGCTCGTAGCCGGGGCAACGCTAATCGGTATATAGCCTTCGGATTGTAAGGCCGAAATCAGGGCTTGTTCGTCGCTGGCATCCCGAATGTTTTCCTCAGTTTCGCCAGAACTATTGATGGCTTTGTACTTGAACAGGGGCATTTTAGGTTTCGGCCAAGTTTTCCGAGGTAACGCGCATGACTTCTTCTATCGTGGTGACGCCTTGTATCGCTTTAGTTAAACCATTCTCAAACATGGTTGACATCCCTTCTTCGACAGCAAGTTTTTGGATGGTCCCCGCTTCTTCATGCGCCATGATCAGTTTGCGGATAGGGTCGGTCATATGCAAGAATTCAATAATCGCCATACGGCCTCGGTAACCCATGCCCCCGCATGACGCACAGCCTATGGGTTTATATAAGGTTATGTCCCCATCAGGGGCAAAGCGGCGCAAGCGCAACTCTTTAATCAATTCAGGTGTCGCTTGGTAAGGCTTTTTACAGTCAGGGCACAATTTCCTTACCAAACGTTGCGCCAGGATACCGTTCACGGTTGAAGTCAACAGGTATTCTTCCAGCCCCATATCCAGTAAACGGGTCACACCGCCTGCCGCATCGTTCGTATGCAAGGTCGACAGCACCAAGTGGCCGGTAAGCGCCGATTGCACGGCGATCCGCGCCGTTTCCAGGTCGCGCATCTCGCCTATCATAATTACGTCCGGGTCTTGCCGGACAATGGAACGCAAGGCCGAAGCAAACGTCAGGCCGATTTGGGGTTTGGCCTGGATTTGGTTAACCCCTTCCATTTGGTATTCCACCGGGTCTTCGACGGTGATGATTTTTCGTTCCGAGGTGTTCAAAACTTTCAGGGCCGCGTACATGGTCGTGGATTTTCCGCTACCCGTCGGCCCGGTTATCAGGATTATCCCGTGCGGCATGGACAAAACATCGATAAATTGTTGTAAGTGCCTGCCCTCAAAACCCAACGCGGCAAAGTCAAATACGGTACTTTCCTTGTCGAGGAGCCGGATAACGACACTTTCCCCATGCATGGTGGGTATGGTCGAAACCCGCAAATCCAGCTCCTTACCCAGCATTTGGACTTTGATGCGGCCGTCCTGCGGCAACCTTCGTTCCGCGATGTTCAGTTTCGCCATAATTTTGATACGGGAAATCACCGCCGCAGTCGATTTGACCGAAGGGGCGTCGATTTCTTTTAACACGCCATCCACACGTAGCCGGACTTTCAAGGTTTGTTCAAAAGGTTCGATATGGATATCGGATGCCCGGGTCTCGATAGCCCGTTGCATGATGAGATTGACCATTTTGATGACCGGCGCTTCGCTTGCCAAATCCTTTAGGTGTTCCAGGTCTTCTTCGCCAATATCGTCAACATTCAGGTCATCGATGGTTTTTTCCATTGCCGAACGGCCTTCACCGTACTGGACTTCCAAGGCAGCGTCTATTTCTGAAAGTAAGCCGACTTTAGGGATGATATTTTTTCCTGTTACCAGTTTTAAGGAATCGATAACAAACTGGTCTTCGGGATCCATCATGGCGACCGTAATGGATTGCTCATCTTGGCTTAGACCGATGACATGGTATTGTTTGAGGAAACGCAAGGACACGCTTTCCGGCAACTGCATTTCCAGGGGATATTGTTCCGGCTTAACTTTTTCAAATTGTCCCGCTTCGACGAAAGCATCGGCGACATCCAATTCTGAACACAACCCGAGTTTCACCAACAATTGGGGCAAGCCCTCCGCCACCGAGGTTTTTTTTACGCGTTCGACTTTTTTCAATTCCGAGGCAGACAATTTTTCCCGCTTCTTAAGAATCCCAAGTAAAGCCTGGTAGGGTTCTGCTTGCTGTGTCATGTAAGTTGTGCTTTAACGTGTTTGGTTGGATAACAAAATTCTTGCCAGCTTAATAATTTCACCTTCGTCTATGTCCCTGATGGAATAATCTTCCTTGTTGAGCTTATAGGGATTAACGCTCGAACGGGACTTGACCGCCTTGTTGATAACCGTTTCATAAACCCTGGTAATTGGAGTTGGGCCGAAAATCGTAATTGAAGGTTTATTTAGGGCCCACGCCATATGGGTTGGCCCAGTATCGTTGCCTATCACTAAATCCGCCTTGGCAATTAGCGATTTTAAACCGTTTAAGCCTAATTTGGGCATAACTTTAATATTAGCACATTGTGCAGCCATCCATTCCGCTTTGAGTTTTTCCTGTTCATTGCCCCAGGGGACGAGGCAGTTTTCTTGCAAGCCTTTGGCAATTTTCACATATTTTTCAGCAGGATAGTTTCGGCTTTCCCAAGTTGACCCGATTACAAAAACGATGGTATTACCTTCTTTTTTAAAATATCCGTCTAGCTGCGGACAAGTATTATCGGCAAATAAAAACGGCTTTTTTCCGAGGATTTGCTCCCTGGCTATTTTAAAACCGAGGGGCGACGATAATACAAGCGCATTCCGGTCGATTGTATTTTCATGATAGGCGCAAGCAACTTTTACATTGTAGAACCAGGAGGCTATTTTTTCCCTAATGGAATTTTTATCGAAGCCTGCGACACACTTGCCAAGCAAACGCGCAACGACAGCCGACTTGATCAGGCCTTGGGCGTCAATCACAAGGTCGTAATTGTTTTTGGCATAACGGCGAATTTTTTTTAGCTCCCGAAAAACTGTCAGATTATTTTTTTTTACATCCCTGATATTGACGGTAAGTACCTGTGAAATATCAGGGTTGTTTTGTAAAATCCCGGCGAAACGTTCTTCCACTATCCAATCTATTTCAACTTCGACTAACCGTTTTTTTATGAACTGTAAGGCAACCATAGCATGGACTATGTCGCCCAAAGCCGAAAGCTTGACGATGGCTATGCGCATTGATTAGTTAAAGGTCGATAAGTTCAAGGATACGTTCCGGTTTTATTCCGGAAAGGCATTGGGTATGGTTAGGATGCCCCTCGGGATATAAAGGACAAACCCGCTTGCGGCAAGGGACGCAGGGGAGGTTTAAAGACACGATATGGGCTTTGGCGCAGAGAGGCAGGGCAAGGCCTGGTGGTGTCGAGCCATAGATGGCAATGACTTTTTTATCCAGCGCAGCCGCCAAATGCATGAGACCAGAATCATTGGCTATGACCACGTCGGCTAGCGACATAAGGTCTATTGCTTCGGTCAATGTGGTCTGTCCGATAAAATTCCGGCATTGACCCTGAGTTTGTTGGCTGATAAGGGTCGCCATTTCGCTATCTTTCTCGGATCCCAACAACCAAACTTGCCAGCCTTGCCCAATTTTAGCCTGGGCAACCTCAGCAAAATAACCCGGTGGCCAGCGTTTGGATGGCCCGTATTCCGCCCCTGGGCATAAGACGAGAATTTTATCGGTCAACTTTATTCCAAACTTCTGGATGACCGCATCCTGACCGGCTTTATAGACTGAAAGCCTGGGGAAATCATAGTCGGGTGGATGCCGTGCATTTTCGGGCAAGCCTAAAGCCACAAAACGCTGCACTGTCATCGAAAGCGTCTTTTTATCCAGTTGCCTAGGGTCATTGAGCAAACCCCAACGGAATTCGCCGACAAAGCCGGTGCGTTTGGGAATGCCTGCAAAAAATGGGATTAGCGCCGATTTCCAGGAGTTTGGCAAGATAATGGCTTGGCCATAATGTTCCGACCGCAACCGGACACCAATTTTGGCTCGGGCCATCAAACCGAATTGCTTATGTTGTAACGGCATGGCAATGGGTTTTGACACTTCCGGCATCCGTTCCAAAAGCGGCAACGACCAGGAGGGCGCCAGGACATCTATTTGGCAACCGGGATAGGAACGCTTGAGGGACATGAAAAGGCTTTGCGCCATCATCATATCGCCAACCCATGATGGCCCGACAATCAGGATTTTTGCCTGATAATTCAAAATGTTATTTTACGTTAGCCAACCACTCGGCATGGTCTGTACGGCGGCCATGGACATAGTCGAAATATAGCGCTTGTAATTTTTGGGTAATGGGGCCGCGTCCGCCATTGCCGATTTTGCGCCCGTCATATTCGCGGATGGGCGTGACTTCGGCGGCAGAACCGGTAAAGAAAGCTTCGTCGGCGACATAAACTTCATCGCGGGTAATGCGTTTTACCGTGACCGACAACCCTTGTTCTTCTGCAATGGTCATAACGGTTTCACGGGTAATGCCTTCCAATGCCGAGGTGGTTTCCGGTGTATAAAGTTTACCGTTACGGACGATGAACAAGTTTTCTCCGCTGCCCTCGGCGGCAAAGCCTTCATGATCCAGCAGTAAAGCTTCGTCATAGCCGGTGGATAAGGCTTCCTGCAAGGCCAGGATAGAATTGATGTAATTGCCGTTAGCCTTGGCTTTACACATCGTGCTGTTGACGTGATTGCGGGTATAAGACGAAGTACGGATACGGATGCCTTTTTCCATATTTTCCGCGCCTAGATAAGCGCCCCAAGTCCAAGCGGCGACCATCACATGGACTTTCAAGTTGTCTGCACGCAGACCCATCCCCTCCGAACCGTAAAAACACATGGTGCGGATATATGCGCTATCCAAATTGTTTTTAACAATGGCATCCCGTTGTGCCTGGTCGATTTCAGCTTTATTGAAGGGCAACGTCATGTTCATGATGTGGGCGGAACGGAACAGGCGGTCGGTATGTTCGCGCATCTTGAAAATCGCCGGACCCTTGTCGGTATGATAAGCGCGCAAGCCTTCAAACACGCCGCAGCCGTAATGCAGGGTATGCGTCAACACATGGACTTTGGCATCCCGCCAGTCTACCCATTGCCCGTCAAACCAAATGAAGCCGTCCCTATCGTCCATCGTCATCATTTTTCTCCAACCAGAATTTTCATTAAATTATGTTCTTTCGTTTAAAATTAACCCAGAATTTTTTGCCAAATTGCTTCGACTTGCCCCCTCAAACCTTCAACTTCATTTTCGTCGATGATCGCCTTATCGCCCTGCAAAACCTGCTTGTGGCCGGTGTCGCGATAAGTACAATAGGCGGTTTTGAGGGTGTCCGCCTCATGCTGGGATAAAAAACCATATTGTGCCAAGCCTTCAAGTAGCCTGACGTTATCGGTATAAGTCGTTAATGCCGTATGTTTTGCAGCGCGCGCCAGAACGCCAAATTGTACTATAAACTCAATGTCGGCAATACCGCCTTTGCTTTGTTTTAAATCAAATTTGTTGGCTTCCTTGGTATCGAGGGCGGCGCGCATTTTTTCCCGCATTTCGCGGACTTCGGTTTTAAGCGTAGCTTCATCCCTTGGTAAACCCAAAATTCTGCGCCGGATGCCCTCAAATTCGGTTTTTAGCCGCAGGTCGCCGGCAATAAAACGCCCCCGAACCAAAGCCTGATGTTCCCATGTCCAAGCCTGGTTTTTGAGGTAACCCTCATAAATGCCGATATGGGTAACCAATAAGCCAGAATCGCCGCTCGGCCTTAAACGCATATCCACCTCGTACAGTACTCCCGACAACATCTTGGTATCGAGTATATGGCGGATTTTCAACCCTAAGCGTCCGTAAAACTGCGAGCAGGACAACGGTTTTTCGCCCAAGGTCATGGCATTGCCGTCCTGGCAATCGTACAAAAACACAAGGTCAAGGTCGGAACCATAGCCTAGTTCGATCCCGCCCAACTTGCCAAAGCCGATAATGGCGAAATTGATGTTTTCGTTGTTTAAACCGGGAGGCAGGCCGTGTTTTTCGGCCAACATCAACCAAGTACGTTCGATGACATTCTCAACAATACTCTCGGCGATGTAGGTCAAATAATCGCTGACCACCATAATGGGGATTGCCCCCATAATATCGGCAGCGGCAACCCTTAGGACATTGAGATGCTTGAATTGCCGCAGCATAATCATCGCAGATTCCAGGTCGTCAATGTCCACGCCTTCGAGCAACACTTTAAGTTGTTGATTGAGCGCTTCCCGTTTCAATGGCTCATATAAAGACCGCGTATCCAGCAATTCATCGAAAAGCACCGGATAAAGCGCCAAATAGTCGCAAATCCAAGCGCTTGCGAATGCAAGGCGGATTAACTGGACAAGGGCGCCCGGGTTTTCCGATAGCAGGGCAAGATAAACATTCCTGCCTGCGACCGCTTCAAAAAGTTTGACCAGCCGAGCCAAGGTTTCATCCGGATTATCAACAAGATTTGCTGACTCAATCAGTTGCGGCATCAAACGGTCAACGATGCCGGCGCCTTTTGTTGTCATTTTTCTTAAGGCAGTCGAATTTTTGAAATTCTTGATGGCTTTCAAGGTTTCATCGGTGGCGGTAAAACCGTAACTTTCTAAATTAGCACGCAATTCATCGTCTTCGGCGACGCAAGACCAGATTTTCTGGCTCAACTTGTCTTTGTCATTTTGTTTTGAAACAGCAAAAACTTGATCAAAAACGGCATGGATGGCATGCCTTACCCGATCCAACTCGGCTTTAAAACTTTGCCAATCGTCATAACCTAAAGAATAGGCGAGTATCGACCGGGCTTTTTCTGATGTCGGCAGGTCATGGGTTTGCCTGTCCTGGTATTGCTGGATATGGTTTTCCACGCGGCGCAGAAAGCGGTAAGACGCACCCAGTTGCTCCGCATCCGCGTGTGGAAGCAAATTTTTGTTATCTAATATAGCCAGGACATCGAGAATACCCCGGGTTTGCAAAGCTTTTTCGTTGCCGCCGCGAATGAGTTGGAACGCCTGCCCGATGAACTCAATCTCGCGGATGCCGCCCGGCCCCAGCTTGATATTCTCCATACGGTCTTTACGTTTAAGCTCCTGGGTAATTTGTAATTTTAACGAGCGCAATTCCTCGAATGCGCCGTAGTCCAGGTAACGCCGGTACACAAAGGGTTTGAGCATCGCCATCAGTTGCGCCCCCATCCTGAAATCGCCAGCGACTTGCCTAGCCTTAATCATGGCGTAGCGTTCCCACTCCCTGGCTTGGGTAAGGTAATAATTCTCCATCCCGTCGAAACTCATGATGACCGCGCCGCTATCGCCAAAAGGACGCAGGCGTATATCCGTCCGGAACACAAAGCCGTCCACCGTAATGTCATCCAGCACCTTGACCAGTTTTTGGCACAGGCGGGTAAAAAATTCGCCATAGCTGGTGGCCTTTCGGTCGGGCAATTCGCCTTCTTCGGGATAAGCGAAGATCAGGTCGATGTCCGATGAATAATTCAACTCATGAGCACCTAGTTTACCCATGCCCAAGACCACGATTTGCTGAGGGCTGCCGTCGGCGAGCATCGGCACACCGCGTAATTCGCAAGCCTGTTGATACAAAAATGCCAGCGCATATTGGATGCAGGCATCGGCAAGCAGCGACAAATCCATCAAGGTTTCAGACAAATCCGACCAGCCTGCAAGATCGCGCCAGGCAATCCTGACCATTTCGCGGCGGCGGAAACGGCGCAGTTGGGTCATCAACTCGGCTTCATCGGTGATTTGTAGGTTTGCCAGCTTGGTTTGATAGGCCTGTTCGGAATACAGGCTATCCAGGTCGCCGGAATCGACCAGGTCAACCAAAAGTCCAGGCTTGCGGGTACAACTTTCAGCGATGAATTCACTGCAACACCAGACGTTGGGGATGGACTGGGTGAGTTTGTCGGTTGGGTTTAAGGTTAGGCTTTGTTGATTGATAAGGATTAGCCAGTTTTCCAGGCTGGATTTGACTGAGGCTTGGAGATTGGGTGGAAGAATTCGGAGATTTTTTTCTATATTATTGAAATATAACATATTATTGGCTTATTATTAATCGTAAGGAATTAATTATAAGCATATTGGTTAACCGATGTTAATTGAACCTAGTTCTAGTAAAAAAGGCTCCCACAAAACCGTCAGTCTAGATGCCAGTAAAAATTCCCCTATAATCCTTAGGCCGATAGTCCTGGAACCACTCTGCAAAGGCGTTGTTTTTCCGATAAGGATTAATTCCCGCGTCCTTTAATAATTCATCGTGGTAATGTGTCATATGAAGCTTAACAACGGTGCTTCGGCTAATCAGATGCGGCATAAAACCACGTTTCCATTGTTTTATGGATTCAACTTCTGCCAACATTTCATCTTCTTCTGGAAGCTTTATATTTTTTTTCAACAAGTTAACTAACCAAAATGATGCCAAATGCGCGGTTAAACAATTGGAAAAAGTCGCGGCGCGACCAATAAACGCCAAGTTATCGAGATGTGGATGAATAATGTGCCGATACAAATAAACGCCATCGGTTTCCTGGGTTTTATGGTACGCATCTGGTAAAAATGAGGTATTGGCGCGGTATCCAGTCCCTAAAATGATAACATCGCAATCGATTTTTTCGCCGTTTTCGAGGATTATCCCATCGTCGGTATATTCTTTGATGCTGGAAACTTGGTTATTTATAACACCCTCCTTCATAAGTTGGTAAACTTGTTTTCTTGGCAAAAAATCGAGGTTGAAGATATCCGTTTCAAATGGTTCATCCGGCAGCGCATCACACACTTTAAGCGGATATTGGAATTTGATAATGGCTTCTGTCAATCGCCAAAAACCCGAAACCAGCCAAGGCGCCAGCTTATGTAAATTTTTTGCCAAACGGCCCGGCCTTTGATAAAGCGGGAGAAAAGCGCAAATAAAACGGGTTAGGTAGATTCGACGGACATCCAGAAAATCTAAAATATCCATAGGAATCGGCCAATGTGCTTTTCGGTAAATCAATGTGGTCGATTTGGCAAATTTGGCGACTTCTCCAGCCACATCAAGCGCACTCTTACCAAAACCTACAACGGCTACTTTTTTGCCGATAACTTCCGATGGGGTTCGATATTCCGATGAGTGTATGACCTTGCCTTTGAAGTTTTCCTGTTTTGGAAATTCAGGCAGATAAGGATCAAAATAAAGTCCGCTAGCGACAACAATAAAGTCGTAGGTTTTGCTATTCGGTTTTAATGTTATAAGATCCGTATAATTGACTGTCCAATGGCCATCGGTTGTTTGCTTAAGGTTATTGATTTCGACGTTAAACAGGATTTTGCCGTAGATATTGAAATCTTTGGCGTAATTCTCGAAATAAGCTTGCAATTCTTCGCCGCTGGGAACGCGGGGATAACTATCAGGCATAGGGTAATCTGGAATCTCATAGAGCGACTTTGGCGTTTGCAATCCAAACGTATGATAGCCGGACGTCCAAACACCACCAACTCGATCACCTTTTTCGAAAAGTTCGACATCAAAACCCGCCTGATTAAGCATTCTTCCGGCAGCAAGCCCAGAAACACCAGTTCCGATAATGCAAATAGACTTTATATTTTTTGATAGTTTCATAGCTTTATTTATAGACTAGCGCGTTCCTAAATCCTGGAAAAAATCAAAGCAAGATTTGACACTGAATAAATTTGTCGGGTTTAGAAAGGTTTATGAAAAAATTTTAACTCGAAGCCTGGGCTGGTGAACTTATCTAGAATCAAATAACATTGGGGTTCGTCCACAGTTCATCAGCCCTAAGCGTTATTTCTCAGCCTTCTGCGCCGCCTTATCTCCTCCATAAAGGCTATAAGCCCCAAACACCATTTGATGCGGACGGCCCAGTTTTTCTTTGGTGAAGTCGATGGCGATTTTCTCTTTTAGCTGCTTGCCGTCCCAGTCGTAGGCTTTGAAATACTGCTCGTTGTCCTTGCCCTTTTTGTCCCAGTTGGCGAGAAGGGAAGAGGTATAGTAAACACGTTTGCCGTCCCAGCTTGAAGACACCATGTTGACCTGTGCGCCGATTTTATGTTCGTACACTTGTTTGGGTTTGAACGGGTCGGTGATATCGAAAGCGCGGGTCGAACCGTCCATGAAGGTGTTGACCCACAGCATTTTATCGTCGCTTGAAATTGAAATGTCGACCGGCAAGGGTATTTTGGCAGGTTCGCCGATATCGGCGACATCTTTCGCTTGCCATTCGCCTGTCTTATCCTTGTGAATCAGCCAGATTTTTGAGGTTAAGGCCGTACTAGTAAAGCAATAATCGTGTTTTTCATCCCAAGCGCAACGGATTTCCAGGGGCGCACCCGGCACGTCGAACACTTTTTTGGGTTGTTTGGTGTGCAAATCCCATTGCACCACGGTATTGCCGAAGCGCTTCATGGCTTCAGGATCGGCGAGCATTTTGCCGAAATCCATCATGTAATTCGACCAGCCTGTGAATGATGAAGTAAACATGACATTATGCCGGGGCATGACACGTAAATCGTAACCGTAGCCGTCGGCGTATTTGCCGGTTTTAACCGCGCCGCCCAAATCGCTGTCGGTAGGCATCCAGTGGGTGCCGATATAGTTGCCGTCGTTGGTATATTCGACCAAGCCGGTGCGGCCGCCGTGGTCTTTGTTATTGGACAACCCGGTCATAATCATTCGCCCCGGCAAGGCATAGGTGGTATGCGGCCCGACCACACCGCCGCTTTTAGCGACAAAATTGGTGATGGTATTGCTTAAGGCCGGTTTTGCCGGATCGGTATGGATATCGAACACAAAGAGCTTGCTGGTATCCAGACCACCCGCCCACAAGTATTGGCGGTCGTCGCTAACCCCGGAATGGTGCGCTTCGTTGCGCCCCCCTACTGGCAGGGCATTGATGACTTTACCGTAAGTTTTGGATGTTGGCCGGACATCGACGGTCACAAGCTTATCTTGTTCATCGCCCAAGCCTTCAACACCTAATGTCCAGATATAGACAAAATCTTCCTGGCCTGTGATCTTCGGCGCATAAGGCGATGTACAGGTTTCATCGGCATACACTGAATGAACCGTTATTCCTGTTAAGGCGACGGTGGTTAAAGTCGCCGCGCATAAGGTCTTCAACCTGTTGCTCAGCATTGGTGTAGTTGCTTTCATGTTTTCCTCTCTGATTTTTTAATTATTTATTAATGGTCGAACCGAATAAGTTCAATCCTTGCAAGCCAGTGCGCCAGAAGGGCATTGACTAACGACGTTTTCAACTTCTTTCTCACTGGCTTTCGATGGTTCGATGATAAAGCGGCCATCTACCACCTTAAATACGTCGGGTAAGGCCTTAACACAAACCCCGGTATGGCAACATTTGTTTTGATCCCATGTAACTTCCATAGCACACCCCCTATTGGTAAAAAATTTATATGCCGTTAACTTTCGGCAGTGGTAGGGTCGATAATGGTAAGTATCCGGGAAATTTTATTGGCCGGAAAACCGCCTTGTTCGGCATGGGCTTTTACTGTCGCCTCATCCGGGGCGATATAGACACAGTAGACCTTATCATCGGTCACATAACTTTCCAGCCATTGGATTTTTGGCCCCATCACACTCAGGACGCCACAGGATTTTTGCGAGATCCCCTGAAGTTGCTCTGCAGACAACGCGCCAGCGCCGGGAATTTCTCTTTCTATAAGGTACTTTGGCATAACATTTTCTCCTCGTGCTTTAAAATATACGACCAGTCGTCTTATATAAAATAACATCAATTCCTAAAATAATCATCCAGTAAATCGTGGCAACATTGTTTTAGGGGTTCGGTTGATTGCTCGATCTTCATCCTTAGCAAAGCGCCTTGCCAAGCGTTGACCAACAAGTCAGCCATATCGTCAGCCGACTTATCGAGTCGGACTGTGCCTTCCATTTGCGCTTTTTTCAATCCCTCTGCCAGCAAACTTTGGTACCTGTGGACAGCCAACTGCAACGATTTTTTGCATAATTCGCTGGTATCGCCGATTTCGCCCATCAAGTTGCCGAGTAAGCAGCCGCCCTTATACTCGGCCTTTTCCAGCTCAATGACCAATTCATTGAAATAGTTTTTTAATGCGCTTAGCCCATCAGTCTCAGGGTTTTTTAAGTAATTATTGAGTTGGACAATGAAAGGGTCGATGTAATGCTGGATAACCTCGGCGGCGTAACTTTCTTTACTCACAAAATAGTTATAAAACGAACCCTTAGGTATTTGCACGGCATCCAGGATCTCCTTAAGGCCCGTGCCGTGATAACCCTGCTGCATTAAGAGCTGGACGCCTTGTGTCAAAAGAATTTCTTTATTGATTTGTTTTTTTGGAATCGACATGTTTTTATAATACGACCGGTTGTCTTAATTTGTCAAGCGTACCGCCACCAAATAAGGCTAAGACGGCTTATGTCATTGATTATAAAATCATCAATAAATTTAAATAGCTTTTCTACTAAACTGGGTCTCAAGCGCGCAAATCGATTCCACAACCGAAAAAAACTCGTTGAAGGTTAATTTTTTCACATAATTACATTAAGTCATTCATCCAGGATATTGATTTACACAATATAACCCTTCTAGAAAAGGTGCGACAATTTGTCGCATTCCAACGACTCTGAAAAGGCGTTAGACTTTCATTTGCTTTCGTTAGGATGGAACCTTAACCTGTCAGTATTTCCCCTCCCATATGCGGACTTAGGCTTAAGCCGCACCTTTTACTGAGGCCGCCGTTATGAACCAAGATTACACAGCCATTCAGCATAGCCAACAAGGCCTTAGCGACTTAATTGAAAAGCGCAATGCTTATCACCAAGCGGGACATGCCGTTGCAATTTATATTGGCAACAAGCAAAAGCAATTACCGGAAGCCTATTTTCAAATTATTATCAAACCGCTAAGCCGAAAGGGGCAACAATCGAACAAACTTTCAAGTAAGCATGGCAAGTACACAGCCTATGTGGAAGGGGGTCGGTTAATCCAAAATTTGCCTTTGTCTTACACAGAAGCCACACAGTATTTTTCCTGGCCTCAACAAGAAGAATACTTATGCGCATTCGAAGCCGATGTCATCAACTTATTGGCCGGGTCGTTGGCTGAAGCCAAATATCTGGCGTCTTGCGATTGCGAGGACTTCAACCCCCATTTGGTTAACCTTAGCGCGTTGCATTTTTACAGCGGCAGTCCAGACATTGAAATCATTTCCCAGTACATGGAATGTTTCATTGTCAACCAGGCGGAACGGGAACGTAAACTGGCGGAACTGTTTACGGCGGCTTTCAATTTTGTCAACGAACAACCAAATTGGCTTGCGATTTCGGCCCTTGCCCAATGTATCCTTGATAAATCCAAAACTATCATCGATTGCGTGGAAGTTATTTCCTTACTTGATTCTTGCTTAACGAACAGTTATTCAGGCGGGCGTAGTTTTGCTTCACTGGCTGATGTTTACTGACCTTACGTAGCAATATCCGGGTCGTTCACAAAATTTATCCCTAACTTTTGGTCTGTTACTTGTAATTGGACAAAAAAGGAAGGCTGCCCTGTATTTCAGCCTGGGTTATTACTGAATTCTTTGTGCTTCCCCATAATATCTCACCGGTAATTCAGCTGTGCGGAATCAACAATCCCAATCTTTTGCAGCAGCAAGGCTGGTTGTCAGCCAAAAGCCGGGGTAAAAGGATTTCTAGCCGGATTTTTCAATTAATCCAAGGCTACTGTATACTTTTAAGCTTAACGTCGAGCCAATGTTCTCGTGCAGTTGTCTACCAAAAGGATCATTGAGAAATATTCCATGAACAAACAAAAATCTTTTCTTATTGTCGGCGGCGGGTTAGTGGGTATGGCCACCGCTTACCAGTTACTGGCGCGATTTCCGTCATCCACAGTCACCTTACTGGAAAAAGAATCCTCAGTCGGCAAACACCAAAGCACCCATAATAGCGGGGTCTTGCATGCAGGCCTCTACTATGCGCCCGGATCGGCCAAAGCTAATTTGGCCGTATCGGGCATCAAGCAAATGGTGAATTTCTGCCGCGCCGAAAATATCGTCCATGAAATCTGCGGCAAACTTGTTGTTGCCGTTACTCAGGATGAATTGCCGCGATTGGACGAATTACTCAGGCGCGGTGCGGCAAACGGGTTGCAAGGGTTAAGGAAGATAGAAGGGGATGAAATTCGAAAAATAGAACCCAACGTCAATGCGATTGCGGCCGCGCATGTCCCGGAAGAAGGGATAGTCGATTATCGGCAAGTCTGCGACCGATTGGCTGCCATCATCCAAGACCGTGGCGGACAACTGGTGACTGATGCCAAAGTCGTCAAGATCAACCGCGCAAACGGCACTTGGGTTGCCTCAACTTCAACATCCGAATTTACTGCCGATTTCTTAATCAATTGCGCCGGATTATACTGCGACCGAGTGGCCGAACTGGCGGGTGAAAAGCGTGATGTCAGGATTGTCCCTTTCCGTGGCGAATATTACCTCCTAAAACCTTCCGCACAACACTTGGTACGGAACCTGGTTTATCCCGTACCCAATCCGGAATTCCCATTCCTGGGCGTTCATTTTACCCGGATGATCCAGGGCGGTGTAGAAGCAGGCCCGAATGCCGTGCTGGCTTTTGCCCGGGAGGGTTACCATTTGGGTAACATCAATATCCGCGATATGTTGGATGCGATGTTATTCCCGGGGCTATGGCGTTTTCTCCGCAAATATCCGTCCATGGCATTCACCGAATTGGCACAGTCCCTTAGCAAAGATCACTTTTGTAAAACCCTGCAACGGCTGGTTCCCGACATAAAGGCAGACGACCTGACTCCAGGCCATGCAGGCGTACGCGCCCAAGCGATGAATGCCGCCGGGGATTTAATCAATGATTTTCACCTAGTGACGAGAGACAACGCAATCCATGTGCTCAATGCCCCAAGCCCGGCCGCAACAGCTTCACTGGCAATCGGCGAACATATAGTGAACCAATTGCCAGTTTAAGGGTTGTGTATATTTTTTAAGCGAGGGTTAGCATTTTGGCAATCAGGATTCGATTGGATGATTCTTTATGAAAGTCCTTAAAAATATCAGCCAATTTTTGGAAAATTATAACCGAGGCGGGCTGATTGCTGTCCTCAAGTCCCTTTGGATTTCCCCATCGCTTAATGCACGGTTATAGATTCTCACTTCGTCAATGTAGCCTTGGAAAAAATCCCCCCAAACACCGTTGCCGCCAATCCGCAATACCCCATTGGATGGCTTTATCAACTGATTTTGCGCCTGGGCAGTGCGGACCAAGTTGCCATTGATATATAGGCGTTGGCTTGCCCCATCAAAAGTGGCTGCCAAATGCGTCCATTTCTCCGTGGGTAACGGTTCTTGACCCGGAATGGGATTGTAATCGAAACCGTCGTTAAACGACGAAAAGGGTAAGTCGCGATCTTCATAAGCGTAGAGGTCGTAAACCGTCCCTTGCGGTTGTTCCTTTGCCATTACGGTACTTCTTCGGATAGAACCCGGGTTAACCCATGCCTCGAGGGTGTATCCGCCTGATAGCTGTAACGATTCGCTATCTTGGACAGTAATCCAGTCATTCACGCCATCAAATTTCATCCCATTGCCGTAACGACCTTCCTTAAATCTAACAGCCTCGTTGATAACGCCGTGGTTACCCTGGCCCGAATTGTCTTTAACAATTTTGCCGCTGTCCTCTTCAAAACTGAAAGCCGCTACCAACGCTTGCATTGGCGCTGTTACCGATACTTTGGGTTGGATTGTACCGAACGCTTGAACCTGCGCTTGTGCTTGCGGCGGGTACACAACAATCCGCTTCTTTTTGGTGAAGGCCCTCCCGTTTGACCCGGTTGCGGTTAGGCTCACAGTGTAAGTACCACCCCTCAAAAATGTCACTGTCGGAATTTTGCTTTTAGCAGTAGGTAGAGAATTAGAGCCAAATTTCCATTGCCATCGTTTAACAACCCCGAGCGTCCTGGGTGTAAAAGTTACGATCAAAGGTGCAGCGCCGCTAGTTATACTTGGCGTGAAATCAACCGTCACGCCAGTAACCGTCGCCTTGACCTCATTCGAAAACTTACTTTCTTTGTTTCTGGCTTTATTATATGCCTTCAGAGCAAAATAATAAGTACCGCCATCCATTAACCTTGACACCTTGTAAGTTGTTCTTTTACCGACATCGATACTAGCTATATAGTTTTTTCTGCTTAGTCCGTACAAGATTTTATAGCCCCCGACATTACGGGACTTGCTGGCTTTCCAGCTAAACTTTAATTGACCGGCGAAGGCATTTCCTCCAAACAGCAGGAGGGCAAATCCGATCAACAAAAAGCCATTAAATCGCCTTATATAATTGGCTTTTTTTGCATTTACGTTATCCATACATGTACCAGTAACACAACATCTTTGTAAGAAAAAGCGGACATTTTTTGATGGTAACCCAGAAACAGCTATCCATTCAAATAAAATTCATGTTTATCGCAAACTCTTACACAACAAAAGACCTTGTCGAATACCTTGGTACATAACATAAAACAGCCGGAGTGACTATCAAAACCCCGTTTGTGAAAGGGTTCCAGGCCGCCCCAGTGGATTACTCATCCGGCCTAGCCCTAAGCCGTGACAACCGTTTCCAACGCGCAAGAAACCATTAAGGCCGGATATGCCGATGACACGAGGTTCACTTTTTTAAACTGAACAAAACCGCTTTAAATTCGGCTGTAAACAAATCTAACGCAGCAAACCAATCGCGAGGATCTATGTAGTAGCGTACACCGAGATAAACTGCGCCAAAGATCATCAAAACAAAGATAAACCATATTAAATATCTTAGAAGCTTAGTGCTTTTACCAATTCCTTTTGGTTGTTGCGTCTTGGGGGCTGTTAAATGAAACCACGCGAGCAACTTATATAGCCGCCGAGGAATCCGCTCCGGCGAAACAAAGTCAACAAGAACTCGAACGGAATAAATCGTACACAACAAGGTTGCCAACATGCCAATCCCGATTGCAAAAAATGTAGGCAAAACAGATATGCTAATGAAAACACAAGCAATCAACGGAAGGAATAAAATATTTGTCCGTATATTTGCCTCGGACCAACGAAATCCGGTAAACGGCCTGACGATAAAATAGATCATCAACACATGAAAAATATAAGACCCGAAGAATGCAATACCGGCGCCGTTCAAACCGAAAGCATTTATGCAAAACCAAGCGAGGCCGAGGTAGACAGAAATCCACGCCAACTCAGAGAAAAAAAAGAGTTTTTGGGCGTTTTTCGCCACTATAATGAAACCCATAGGCCAAGAAATTACCCTTAAAGTCATTCCCAAACACAACCAACGTAAAAGTTCTATTGCCCCTTCAAACTTCGATGTATAAAAGATAGTAATGACAAGAGGCGCAAGAGTTAAAGTAGCCATCACCCCGGGCCCCGCCAACAGCAAACTGACGTGCGCCTGTTCATTCACCAAACGATTGCATTCGATGTTGTCATTTGCAACGCCTGTTAAGCGGGGATAAAAATCCGTCCCCATCGCCTGCAAAATAAAACCGATGTACAACCCACCTAGCCCCCATGCCGATTGATATAGACCGGCTGCATCAACGCCAACGATCCGGACAATAAGTATCCGTATAATATAAGAGGCTCCCGCCACCATTAAACCACTGGACATAAAGGCAAAACCTAGCTTTAACAGGGCGGCTTGCTCCAGTCCAGCTTCGGTTGAGGTTATTGGGCTTAAGGGAAGATGTATTTTCCTTTTATACCACCAGGAGGTAATCAGCCCCATGACGGAAACAAGTATAATTGAAGGCACAATCCCTTCTTCATGGAGGAAGTATACTGTTGGAATGCTGATTATCGCCCCGATCAGGGTACCTAAGATACCCATTTTGGCGAGGTCTGATATTCGACGCATGCCTTGGATCAAAGCCCCTTGACCGGCCGAAAGAAGGTTAAAAAAAACCGCAATAGATAATAATGCAACACCGCCTGCATGCTGGTCGTTACCGAAAGTTACTTCCGATAATCGGGAAGAAAACCCGAATAGGAAAACAGCGCCCAAAAGCCCCAGGAAAATCGATGTCCTTTGCAGTACTTGTGCTGTTTTCGCTATCCGGGCTTTATCTTCCGATCCTACAGCCTCTGCAATCTGCCGCACACCGCTGCTATTTATCCCCATTCCGACGACACTTTGGGTAAGCTCAATGACGGATTCATACATTCCCATTAAGCCGACACCTGAGGGCCCCAACAAAATCGCCATCGCTTTGGTACGAACCATCCGAATACCAATGTTGACCATGGTGGATCCGCCAATTAAGGCGGATGACTTCAAAATTTGGCCGTAAGTATGCTTTTCAGGTTTGGCTTCCGCGATCGCTTTTTGCTGTCCGTCTTGCGTAGCGGGAGTTGAAGTGATTTGATTATCGACAGGATTCGAAGGCTTATCTGTGATGTCCTGATTCATTTGTCTATGTTAAAAAAATAGGTAAGGAAGTTTATGGTACGGCAACTCTACGGTGGCAAAACGATTGTTAAGCGACCATATCGCCATCAATTTCAGGAGAGAGAAATTTGTTATATATCTATATCATATCCCGATATGAAGGAAAAAACGACCAGCGACAGCTGGCGCAGATGAATACTTTGGGATAGGCAACTTAAAAGTTCGCCAAATATAAAT
The DNA here is from genome assembly GCA_964435245.1 of uncultured Methylomagnum sp. Taxonomy (GTDB): domain Bacteria; phylum Pseudomonadota; class Gammaproteobacteria; order Methylococcales; family Methylomonadaceae; genus Methyloglobulus. Next base: position 192,479 of record CAYSYU010000001.1, on the reverse strand, counting down.
CAGCAATATAGTTGTTTACTGCAAACAATGGGTCTAGTAATTCTATTGGCCAATTAAAAAACTCCTGCTTCAATCATGCCCCTAAAGTAACCGAAATGTAATTTAACTTTAAGTTGTTATTAAGGATAGACCGTTAGCATGGATTCAAGGTTAACCTCGCCAGGCATTTATTGCTATTGGCCTAGCCTTTACAATAGCTATTTAATTTATTGATATTTATAGTTAAAAATACACTACGAAAATAAAATACTGCCAAAAACAGTGTTCGGTTTACAAAAAATTCATCAAGATGTTTGGTTATCGCTATTACAAACTGGTTTTGTTTTTATCGCCAAAGCGTGACAAGTCTCACAGAAAAGGCGCCTATTTTAAACTTTACTTAGTCACGCTTAGAACAGCATTGATGTTCGATGCTTCAACCATTCAATTTTTTAATAACCCCTGTCAGCAGTAAAAAACGGGGAGGTAGATTTGTGTAAATTGAAATATTTTAAATTTTCTTTGTTTGTCCTAGTCGGCATATCAGAAGGCAACTTGAGAGTGCCTTAATACAAAGTCAATAGCAACACCAAATTCCAGAACAGCAATCGCGCACGTTTAACCGCCAAATAGGATTTAAAAATTCCCCGCAGGCGGGCAGGTCGTTTTTTGCCTAAATTTTAGTCATTTTTATAAATATAGTAATACAGGTACACACATGAATACTTACTTAAATAAAATTAGCCCCTCTCAGGGGAATATTAAATTCTTTTTACGATTAGGATTTATTTTCTTTTTAGCCAGTGCCAATGCATTGGCTGGAAACGTTAAATTTACTTGGAACGCCAGCACATCGTCAGGTGTCGGTGGCTATAAACTTTATTATGGCCAATCCAGCAAAAGCTATAGTTCGAACATCGATGTAGGCAATACAACAAGCTACACCATATCGGGTTTGACAGATGGCGGCACCTATTTCTTTGCCCTGAAAGCCTACAATACCGCTAAAAGCATTGAAAGCAGTTATTCCAATGAAGTCAGTGCAACGGTTTCCGCTACTTCGACCATAACGGTCAGCATCGGAGCCAGCGCAACCAGCGGGGCTGCGCCTTTGGTGACAACACTTTCAGGTAGCGCAACCGGCGGAACCGTCAGTAGCTGGAAATGGGATTTCGGCGACGGTACGGCAAGTACAGCCCAAAACGCTTCAAAAACTTATTCTGTAGCGGGGTCTTATGTCGCCAAATTGACGGTAAACGCAGGGACTACAAACAGTGCTAGCGCATCAAAAACCATTACTGTAAGCGCCCCAGTGGTAACAACCCCACCACCTACCACTACTGTGACAACCAACCCTGCTGGTTTGGTGGCAGCATACAGCTTTCAAGATTACGGCACGACGACCGCCGATGCATCAGGAAACGACAACCACGCAGTCATTAGTGGAGCCGTAAAATCTTACTCCGGCTATGATGGCATGGCGATGAAATTTGACGGTGTGGAAGACTGGTTGACAGTGAATGATAGCGCTTCATTAGATCTTACGAAAGGCATGACCCTCGAAGCATGGCTGTATCCACAAACCCAGCCAAATGACTACAGTACTGCCATCATGAAGGAAAGCTCTACGGGTACAGTCTATAACCTAAATGCCACGACTGATGCCAATCTACCGGGCGTTACTTTTTATAATAATGGTTCGTACAATTCTACTAATGGCCCACAAGCATTGCCTGTGAATAAGTGGTCTCATCTGGTGGCAACCTATGATGGTAGTTATCAACGTGTTTATGTAAATGGCGTCCAGGTAGCCGCCCGCGCCCAGACCGGCCTGATCCCAACCTCCAGCGGCGCATTACGGATCGGTGGCAACAGCATTTGGGGCAACTATTTCACAGGCCTAATCGATGAAGTGAGAATCTATAATCGGGCTTTAACGGGTGATGAGGTCAAATATGATTACTTGAAATCTGTAAGCGCTTCAAACCCGCCACAGTTTTTCGTGGGTAACAAGACCCTTGAATCGAATGTAGACTCAACCGCCCAAGGCCAAGCTGAAGCATTTAAAACAACACCACAAAAGACGGCGATGTTAACGGAACTTCAAGTCTATTTGGACGGCAGTTCTACAGCAACAGAACTGTGGGCAGGCGTATATAGCGACAATAACGGACATCCAGGGACTCTTCTTACCCAAGGCAAGCAAGTTTCACCTAAGGCCGGAGCCACGAATTATGTACCTATTACAACTGCCAAACTTACACAAGGAAATTCCTATTGGATTGCAATCCTTGGGTCAAAAGGACAAGTTAAATTTCGTGCCAGAGGGGGCGCAAGCAACCCAACGGAAACGAGTTCCTCAACAGCATTGACCAGTTTGCCGCAAACATGGACAACAGGCCAAGTATTCTCTACCGGCGGCCCGCTGTCCGCATACGGAACCGGTTATTGATCTAAACTAATAAGGTTCAATGTAGTGGGGCGTATGCCCCACTCCTAGGCCAACTATGCTTAAATTTAGCGTTACAGAACATTTTATTGGACTTATATAGCTTCCAATTTAACCCAACAAACTTTAATTGAGAGATATCCATGAATACTTATCATTTTAAAAAATTAGTTTTATCTTCAACCCTAATTGGGTTATCACAAATTTCATTTGCTGCTTGCGACCAAACGTTGAGCTCTGGAGCCAGCGTCTCTAGCGCTGTTTCATCTGCGGCAAACGGGGCAACAATTTGCTTAAATGCAGGCTCATACCCCGCCTTTAGTGGCTCGATCAAAAAGACAAGCCTAACTACAGTCACAGCGGCACCAGGATTAAGCAATTCCCAGGTAACCATCTCATCAGTCGATGTCGGGTCATCACAAAATTTGGCGTTTGTGGGCATGACTATCGGAGGGGCTACAATCAGTACCAGCAGTACAGCCGCTTTGCATATCCAGTTTAAAAACAATGCCTTCACTAAGGCCGTAAATATATTAACACCGGGCAATGTCAATCAGGACATTTTAATAGACGGCAATACCTTTATCAATGTCGGGCAAGGAGTCACCGAAGGGCGTTTGGGAGTTCGTGGATTTAACAATAATACAGTCAACGGTGTTGTTATATCTAATAATTTATTCAAAGGATCAGGCCCATCGGATGGTGTCCAAATTATAGCAGGTGCTTATGGTACTGTTATCGGCCCAGGCAATGAATTCGTTGGCATCAAACAGAGCGGTTGCGGTTCCGTCCATTGCGACCCTATCCAATTTTATGGGGCTTCTAACTCCACTATCACGGGAAATTACTTCCATGATAATTCAACCGGGTTGATGCTAAATGGGGGAGATGGAAAAGCCACCATTACGAAAAACCTGTTTGTCACAGATGGGGAATACCCAGACCAAATCGTCCGTGCTGGCACTTCAGGGGATGTCATAACCCACAATACTTTTGCGAACGGCGCCAATATGCGTTTTGGAGACTCGCTAGGAACTGTTACTAACGCGACTATCCGGGACAATATTATTACTGGCAGTTTAAATTTACAGTATGGCCAAACCCAGTCAGCCCTTGGGTCAATAAGTTATAACCTCATTAGTGGTTCAGCTATAGGAACTGGGGGGGTTAGCGGAACACCCACTTATACAGGAGGTTCAAAACCCACAACTTGGGCAGGGTATCAATTGGCATCCAGCTCTAAGGGCTACAAAGCTGCTTCTGATGGTTCAGACATGGGCGCAAACACTTTTGGATCAGGTTCTGGCAATACTACCACGATCCTGCCCCCATCAAATTTTCAAGAAATTAAATAAGGTATTAATTTGTTATTGTTAAGGAAGCCCTGAACAAAAGACATTCAAAATTTTGTTGGTTCCATACGAACGATAGATGAAACCAACCTGTCAGGGCTTCCTAAAAATCATCTTAATAAGCAACTAATGGGCTGGCATAACACAGAAGTCTCCGTAGGATATCGATTTATAAGCAATAGTATATTGATTCGGCCTTTTAATGTCCGAACCGTTCGTGCTGAGCTTGTCGAAGCACACACCGCCTTTCGACAGGCTCAAGGCGAACGGAAATTTAATACTTCACAAGGCCGAATCTATAGGTATATTTGGTGACATCGACAACCATTATTTCACCTAAAAGTAGATAACATCGCTACTTAAAATTCTTCCAGCCTTAACTTTTTGCGTCGCCATCACTGATGGCGACGCAATCCTAGTCTTTCATGGCCACGGCTATAAATGTTGTAGTAAGCAATTCTTCATCCGCATAATCTGCCAGTTCTTTCCTTATCTCATCAGTAAGTTGTGGTCGGCATCTATCGGCTTCACCATCGACCGTCCGGAATTGAACCGTATCGAAAGCCTGCCCAATTTTTTGCCGCCATTCTGCAAGCCGAATTTTATTCACATAACAACTTTCCAACCTTTCCGAAACGCAGCTTGGACGTATATGTTTCCAAGGAGAAACCATAACCGTTTTGCTATTAGCCCTGGGGTCGTGATCCCCATAAATCGCGGTATAAAGGTGAAGGTCTAGATAAAACACCCCACCAGGTTTCAGGACACGCTTGACTTCTTGCAAAGCCTTATCAGGGTCAGATATGTGCTCGAACACCGAGAATGAAAACACGCCATCAAAGTGATTGTCCGGGAATTGCAAATCCAAACTGTTCATCCTAATTAGTTCATAGTTATAGGAACCTTTAAAACCTGATACCTCCGACAAGGCATGTTTAAAAGATCGCCTGGTTCCAAGCATTGCATTCGCGCTTGTTTTGAGCGTCCTGTAAAACCCAGAATATTTGAGGAGGCCAATAAAACTTTGAAGGTAAGGAGGGTGAAATGGCGGCTCTGTGTCAATGCCAGTAACCTTATTTTTTTGGGCGAAAGGCAAAGTATAAGCCAACTTCTGTCCACAACCAATTTCAAGCAAATTCATTCCGCTCCAATCGACCCCAAAACATTCGTGAATTTGTGTATATGCTAGCGAAGCTCGCCAATGGGCAAACTTAGCCGCTTCCATTGCCCACTGATCTTGGCGCAACAATTTAGGTATCTCGTAAAAAAAATTCCAGTTGAATTTGATGTAAGATTTCATAAGCTATATTAAAAGTGTTATCGTAATTTCGCTAATTTTTTGTTTCTAGCTATTAATTGGCCGTGAAACAATGCAACGTCTATCAGTATAGTGTTATATTGACAAAGGAAATGCTAAGTGTAACAAAGATGTTCTAATTAATTTTGAGGGTCGTAAAACACAACAGTTTTCAGCCCTGCCGCAAAGTAAGCCGATACCTACGCGTCCTTTTGTGTATTAACAAGAACAGACCTTGGATCGTCAAGCCTGGGTTTAGGCACTTTCTTTATCCCTAGCACCTTATCTAACCATTCGCGTATTTTTCTATAGTATACTTTTTCATTAAACTTTGTGACTCTTATACAAGATGTTTGGATCGGTAAGTACTTGACCCACTTTTTTTTGACATAATAATAGCAGTCGTAAAATTCTTTCGGCAGAACCAATAACTGATGGGTGTTGTGTATGCAGAACCCCTGGAATGCAAAATTAACCATGCCTTTCTCTTTTGCCGACATACACAAATCGGTGCCATAAAGGTGAAAATGCAGCATTAAAGGATCAAATCGGAGAGCAGACGATTTTTTAATGATCAAAATTATTTCATCCAGTGTTTCAACGGGCTCTGGATTTATTAGTTTCCTGCCGTGTACGCCCCAAGGGTCGCAAACGTTCCCAACTCCAATTTCAGTTGCCGTCGTACCAAAACACCCTAACACCCCCCAATTGATTTGCCTTTCTTCGAGATAGGACAAAGCCCTTCCTAAATCCGAAAACCAAGTTTCCGGCAAATAAATGTCTTGGTGAATAAATATTATGATTTCGTGGGTTGCCTCATCAATGGCGCTATTGTATGCTTCAGATGCCGAAGTGTAACCTTCTTTAATAAGAATTTGGTACTTATGCGCTGCTTGCAAACCTGGCGACAACAAGAGGTTTTTACTAAGGGTTTCCCTACTATTTACTGCAACAGCAATTGTGTAAATCCTATCATCCACCACTACAGTACCTCCAATCAGAGTTTAAATTATTAGCACAATACTGGTACAACGATCATACACCGGCATACCATTAACAATCATTTTCGTCACGCCCTTACTGCAAGCAAACCCTAAGCCTCCCTATACTTATTGAACTATGAGCCACAGCAAAAAACAGAACAGCTTGTCATTAACAGATTATTCGATTCATATTTCACCTGTTTCACGATGACTTCCACTGCGAATCAAAATTACTTACGGTTTACCTGAACGCTTATTTATTTTATTACCCTTAGGGCGCCAAATTTTCTGGTCATTAATGTTGGCTCGATATTGCTCATGGGGTGGCCGGACACGACCTTTGTTAAAAACGTGTTTGCGTAACCTTTGGAGTAAGCCACCTTTGCACAAAAACGAAACAACCCTAAAAATTGTATGAGCCTTCGAAATTGGAAACAGGGGCAAAAGCTTGTTGCATATTAAAGCTAACCACGGCAAGGGAATCGTTTCCCCAACCCGAACCATACTGAAACGTTGACAGATATCCTTTAAATCCTGTGTAACATTTGGCCTCAGACCAATCGAAAAGGCATGCAATATGCTATCCTCTAAAATATTCTGGTACCCAGCAGACCACGTGGAAAGGAACTCCGCCCAGTATTGATGGAGCTCTTCTGGAGTACGAACAGGCATAATGTCAGGGTAAACTCCGTGCTCCATTGGCAATCGCGCAACACCTTCTTGTAACAGTTGTAACCATCCGATTCCAGTATGATATCTTTTTATTGCTTCCTTCACTTTTTGTCCAGTAGAGCTACGTTCTTCTAGACTTTTGCATAGCCGCAAGATCTGGCTTTTATATTCGGCGATATCCTTCGGACGACTCAATAAGTCGTCCAGCGCAATCCCATCCGTACAATAGGGTGGCGGACATTCTTCCGGACCAAGCACAACCGGAATGCCTCGTAACCCTGCTTCAAGAAGTGCAGTTGTTGAACCAAACGGAAACCCTTCAATATAGAGGTCGGCTGCACTATGTATTGCTGAAAGCTGAGCCTGTGAAACACTACCAACTGCTTTTATTCTAAATCCGCATCGCTCTGAAATCTCTCGCCATCGGGCGTCTTCGATAACACCAGCCGCCACCAAAAAACCTTTGGGGATTTCGCTTAAGATACTCTCGCACACACTTAAGAAATCAATCCCTTGGAATGGCGTATACTTGTAAGCTGCGCCTACTGTGAGGATCAAAATTGCATCTTCGGGCACACCGAGCCCTAATTTCACTTTGTTATCTCCGGCAGTTTCTTTATACTGCTGAGGTGTTGCGGGATGATGTTCCGACAAAGGGATTGGAATTGTGGTGCATCTCGGTATACCGCGGTAGGTTTTCGTCCAGAATTCCTCGAATTGCGATCCGCGACAATTAACGACTAGATCAGCAATCGAAGCCCCTACCCAAAAAATATGGGCGGCGTGGTTAACTAGCATTACCGGAGGACCGCCCTTGCTTCCGAAAGCAACACCGGATATTACATCATCTACATCTGTATGGAGAACAACGAAGCTTGCCACGTCATTCGCTAATCGCCTCAACCATTCTGCTTTGCTAAGCATAGGCTTATTAGCGTCAATCGTGTGTATTTTCCCACCGCTTTGGGTAACTGTTTGTACCAATTCTTTTGGTTGCAAACCGCTCTCGGAAAGAATGGCAACATGATGAATGCGACTTTGATCGTGTTTAATCCATCTAGTTGCCATAGCAATGACTCCACCAAAACCCATCGCCTCATTGAGCACATGAAGACAAACGTCCTTACGGGAATTGTCATTTGAGGTGTTTTCCTGCTTTTTTGACCCAGGAAGTCGGTCAGCGAAAAAACGAAGATTTGATTCCAATCGAACAGATACAAGATCTCGATTCTGCTTTATTAGTATTCTGGCGGCAACATGATTATAAAGCAATCCGTCCTTTACATTACCTTCCCGAACACAAACATCGCCTAAGCCTAAAAACCAATTGGCCACTTCAGAAAGATAGTCCAATTTCATTTCTCTCTCGGTAGTTGGCTGTATTAACTTCGATACCATGTTGGCCTTGTTTTTTTGAATCATTGCTATAAAACAGTCTTATGCCAAAACCGATTGTTACTCACCTTTGGACTTCGTTTTTTATCAGTCCCAATATTCTAGGGGCGATTACATCGATATGATGTTCTGTCCGCACCTTTTCAAATGCCCTGCGTCCCATGGAATTGCGCAACACTTCCGACGAAAGTATCTCAAAAACTGCAAGCCCGAGAGCTTCCCCTGTCATAGGAGATACTGATTTTCCGCATTCGTCAGCAACGAAATCTGGCATCCCTCCAACATCCGCAAAACAAACAATGGGCTTACCAACGCTTGCCGCTTCAAGGGCAACCAAGCCCATGGGTTCTTCCCGCGAAGAAAGGACGAACAAATCGCTTCCGCAAAAAAGTTCGAGAGGATTTGATTGCTCTCCCACAAAATGGAACTTAGAAGACAAGCCCTGCTCCTGAACCCTCCCCTTTACAGAATTAGTAAATTCATCATTGAATATCTTGCCTACCCAAACAAAATGGGTGTTATAACCTTTTAATTTTTCATTGATAAACTCAGCCATTTCGACGAATAAATCTACGCCTTTTCGCCAGTCAGTCGCTCCACATCCAACAACGACCATTGCATTATCTGGAATGTTTAAATTCTTACACATTGTCCGACGGCACTCATCTTTCCTATTCACTAATGATTCGTCTATCGGGATAAACGAAGGAATAGTCTCAATCAATGATGGTTCAATACCGTGGTTTGCCACTAGATTTTGACGAACGGCGGATGACATCGCCACATAACGACGCGCGAGCGCTTTGATCGTCGACATGCCATGAGGTCCAGCTGCAATTTTTATCGCATACTCTAATTCATGAACATGAACCGTTAGGGGCAAACCTAGTGGCACAATTTGGCGAAGCAAGCTTGCGGCCGCTACAGAATTTGCGTAAACCATACAAGGTTGCTCTTCCACAACACGGGTTGTCATAATTCGATGCCATATCCATTTGGCAAGCTTCCCAATTAGTGGAATCCTGCCTATCCAACGCACAAGTTTAGATCGCCCAACCCCTATTTCCGTGAGGGTCACTGTAGGAGCTAAGGCTGCAAAATCAGCCGCCAATGGCCCATCTTGATAGAGGATTATTTTAAACCGAAGATCTGTATGGGCTTTAAACCATCGAAGCAATTGCAAGAGTGCAGTAGGTGCACCTGTCCTAGATGCAGCTGGGGATAAAAAAAGTACGTAACTATATCTTTGATCAGGCAGAAATTTGACCGTCAATGTCGGCAACGACCCAGTTCGCTGATCATGATTGCTTGTAAAGGTCGACACGATTTAAGAGTAATGTAAAGTTGAATTGCCCAAATGTATACAAAAAAGAATGAGGCTGGAGAAACCACTGTTTCTATCGCAACTATTAGCTGAATTTAGACCGGCTCTCAAGATCTACAAGTTTAACTCAATCCCAATCCTTCACTGTAAGCCTTAATAATTTCGGGTGCCGAGAACTCCCATGCTAGCGCGGTCGCAACCCTTTCACGGCCTATCTTTCCCATTTTTGCACACTCGTTCGGATTGTCCAGCAACCAACAAACCTTTTCGGCAAAAGCATGCTCATCATTTGGCTTAATATACAATGCGGCTTCTTGGGCGGAGTATCGTGTTTCAACCAAGTCGAAAGCCACTGTCGGTTTCTCCAGTGCCATATATTCCATAAGCTTATTCATCGTAGACTTATCATTCAAAGGGCTCAGTGGGTCTGGCTGGACGCACACATCCACGGCAGAAAGATACTTGCGGGATTCAAGTTCGGAAAGGCGGCCTGTGAACAGCACGTAATCCTCAACTTGTAATTCTTTGGCTAAGGCTTTCACGTCCGCCAACGCATCCCCGCTTCCAATCACGATGGCCAGAAAATCGCGACGACCGAAAGTAAAAACCATTTCCCTGATTGCGCGCATCCAATAATCCAAGCCGTCTTGCGGACCTATAGTACCGATATAACCGATCAAATATTTTGCCCGCCCTTTCAATTCGGAATCTGGCGAAACCGGTTGATAGCTTAAGGGCGGCCCGTTACGGACAACAAACACCCTATCTGGCTTTTTCTTCCCGCGATTAACTGCAATTTGCTTATAGGATTCATTAGTTACGATGACCGCATCGGCTGTCGCGTAAGAAAGTTTCTCCACAAAACACAAAATTTTGTAAATAAGGTTTTCACGCGGCTGGGTAAAACGGGAAAGGTAAGTCTCCGGCGCAAGATCATGTTGGTCAAACACAAAACGTTTGCCAAATAATTTAAAGACAATACCTACGGCGCAAAGCGTATCAGGAGGATTAGCCGCGTGGACTACGTCAACCCCCTTACGGATTGCAACCCATAAGGACCAAAAAAGCATAACTAAGGTCGCATAGCCGAATTCAAAGATATAACCAAGAACCCCCTCACCCCCAGGTGGTGCAGGGAAACGGTAGACACTGATGCCATCAATTTCCTCTACCCACTTTTGGGTACGCCCCCTAGGGCTGATAACGCTTACTTGATATCCCGCATCACGTAAAACATGAGCTTCCCTCTTTACCCGAAAATCAAAAGGGTACTCGTTGTTTTCGACGAGCAGTAATACTTTATTTTGAGATGCCATGTTATTCCCGAACCTATTGCTTTAATGGTGATATTGCAATTATCTGATTTTAAAGAAAAATAATTTTTTGATAAGCCCAGCTTTTTCCTAATTATTATTTATTGGCAACAACAAAAACGTTATAAAATAATATATTACCATCATTTTTCCAAAAGTCCCGTTACGATGACAAATCACCACAAAATAGCTTGCACAGATGGCATAAATAACCTCTCCTTTATAGCCATAGGTTTTTTACTTAACCATAAAATGATTGATTGCCGACAAAGGTTAGCCATTAAGCCGTAACAGGTAGATTATTCTTGATATTAAAAACTACATTCAATCCGACAACAATAAACGATCCCTTGCCTCCGTCAGCAAGCGACGCAAAATAAGTTTAGGGGATGTTGGTTTTATCGCGGCTGATTTTTTATTTGGTTGCTGCGAAGTATTTCGGCCAATAAAAATTTCGTCTACCTTATCACTCGCTATTTGGAAGGTTTCTCCAGACCTTATCGCATGAACAACACTGTTTGCAGTTTTAATAGCCCAATTATCGACCTCAATCCCATTAGGCGGATCGATAACAACTGCATTCACATGTTCAGGAAGCTTGAACACGATATTTTGGCCTAAAGGCCTTATTACAGCCTTATTACCATCCATTCGCCATTGGTAGTTCAGCCTGCTTAGGTCAGTCATATTTCCCCAGAATACATCCCCAAGGCTATTAATGAACCTAGCAAATTTAATAAATTCTCCGCCGCCATTCTTAAGGTCTTGATGATGACCTCTCAGAACCATGGGTTGCCCCAAATAAGCAGCGATAAGTAAAGTATTTTCAACATTTCCGGTTAATCCCCATCGTGGCAAGACCGGACATCCTTCTATTAACTCAGAAGGGAAGAAACCTAGCGTTTTAACCCATGGCTGGCCTGGATTATGATGCCGTAATGAACCGGAGGAAATGCAAGCTGATTCAAAACCATGCAATGGCATTTCCCTCAACATCTCATTGGAACAAGCCCCATGCGGGGGCACCATTACCCTACTGACTGGTACGCCCGATTTTTTTTCTAAATGCGTTATTCGGGCAATTGCCTGTTTAAGCAATTCGCTTCGCGCTTCATTAGTATAATTTACCGCCAACTCCCCTTTAGCATGGTTATTACCATGCACCAATAGGGAAATTCTCTCCGAATTCTTACGGAATATATCAGCAGTTGTAGAATGCGTGTACCAAGTATCAAGTGGAATTGTTGCAAAAGAAAGATGAAAGTTTTCTGCTTTGGCTTGATCAACCATCTCTCGATAACCAAAAAAACCATATCGAGGCCAATGTAAATTAGGGTCATCAATGATAAAACTCGCCCTTAATGGGGCATTCCCATGAACCGCGGTTGGGTTAATTATACGAATAAATTCCAATAAGATGAGCATTTCCAGGAAGCGCTCACCATTGAAGATATCGTTGAAATTCTGTTCTGTAGACACGTACGGCAAGGGCAATGCTGATCTGAAACATTTTGCCCCATCATTTTCAGAAACTGTCCAAATTGGGCCTTGATCGCTGCTTGCTAGAACCTTTTCACTGTTTCCAACTGTGAGAGCGGCATTTTGCGACAATCTTGTCCTTAATTTACGGCCTCGAAAAGGAAACGGTACCCTTATATCGTCCGCAAACATTACCTCGGTTTCTATTTCCAGGAGGTCGTCCGGCAAATGCGAAAAGTTCGGAACACTTAAATGGGGACAGGTAACAACAATATTGCCTTGATCGCCAATTGCACTATCGATTAATCCATGTATATCGGACAGATTTTGTCCATTTGCAAAAAACTTAATAGGCAATAATCGTTCTAAAATAGAAAGCAATTCCGATTCGTGTGGAAATTCAAGGCCTCGGGAAATTTGGATTTGTAATAGTTCAATCATCGTTTGGCATCACTCTGAAAATTCCATTAGAAAAGCTTAAAGCTTTTAGTATATACAAGGATATTACACCCCTATACCTGTCAATAACCAACGCAAACAGATATAGTCTTCCTGTAGCTTGTGTTTGCTTTCGGCGGATGCCCCTAAACCAAAAATTCGTTTCAGCCCGCGAATACATAACCTAAGACCATGATGGGCGAATATAAGCAAATAGCAAATAGTCTGGCCAAAAATTCCGTAATGTTTCCGCCAGTATTTTAAGGTCGCACGCAGAATCTCTATGCTATAACGCAAAGGGGCGTTTGCAGAACTGCCACCGCCAAAATGTATTGCAGTAGCCTCCGGCAAGAACATTAGTTTCCAGCCCGCATCCTTAAAGCGTTTGCACCAGTCAACGTCCTCCCCATAAAAGAAAAATTGCTCATCCATCCCCCCGACCTCCTCGACTGCTTTTTTCCTCGCCATTAGAAAACAGCCGCTTAATACTTCAACCTCTCCAAAAACGTTATGATCCTGCTCGGTTTTTTCAAAACCCGAAAACAATGGATTATTGGGCAATATTCGATCTGTTGCAAGTACCCGGCACAAGGTGTTCCAAGCAGTTGGTAATTTTCGGATTGTACGTTGCAAATTACCGTCGCCACCGGTAATTCTCGGCCCAACCAAAGCCACATTTTCATGGTTACCAAGTAATCCAGCAAGTGCCTGTAAACAGTTAGGATGAACGATTACGTCCGAATTCACTAAAGCAAAAAAAGGCCCCTTTGCTCGCATCATGGCGAGGTTATTCGCCCGCGCAAACCCTAGATTTGCTCCTGTTTGAATTAGTGTTACTTCTGGAAACTCTTTTTCCACCATTTCCGGTGAACCATCATTCGACGCATTATCCACCACAATTACCTCTTGTACGCAGGATGCACCAGTCTGATGAATTGAATTCAAACAATCCCGCAAATAATTGCGGGCATTCCAGCTAACAATGATAACGGAAACAAATTTCATGTTTAAACTTCGGCATTTAATAACATTAAAAAACTAGGCATTTAGTGTTTTTACAATTTAACTGAAATAGGATTATGCCAAAGTCGGGAGACAGACAAACTATTGAAGGGCGAGTGAAAGCAGCTTAAATTTAAGGCTTTAAAAAATTGAGCTGATTTCTTTCTACCGGTAATTTTTTTCTCGCTTTTCGAACCCGCGCTGATATAGCGTGAGTGTTTGAAACTCCGGCTTAGTTGGGGCGGTTGTTTAGCTTCAGAACCCGAATATGATTTTGCAAGCTGAACTGTGCTAATAGCAGCCAAAACCAAATAAAAATAGATGATTGACTGGTCAAAATAAGAAATTGAGAAGAAATTAGCGACATGCCCAAAGAGAATGGCGCCCAACAGCCAAATCAAAAATCGCTGCTCCTCCGGCGCGTTTTCATTTTTCGACAATGCCTCCCCCACTGCCCGAAATGCCGTAACTAGGATTGCAATAAACAAGAACATAAGGGGCAATCCTCCCAGCACTCCCATCGCCAAGAGATGGTTAGTGATGTCTGTATGGATTTGATTCGAATGAACGCCAGTCGGCATCCAATGGCGAGTATAGTCAGTGCCTGCCAGCCACCATTCCTGCAAGTGTTCGATAGATGACTCTATCAACCTCGCCCGATGGTAGCCTTTGCTCCCCCCGCCCAGATCTATCCTAGCCATCAAGTAATAAACGGGATCCTTCATAACGATGTCTAAAACGACCACAGCTATTAAGGAACACCAACGCACGAGAGACAAATATTTTCGGAACGGCCAAAGCCCCATACCGAAAAGTATGAAAAAAACCATCATAATGGGTCCGCTTGAGGTGGCTGCAACTACGATACCACCTGCGGAAAATAAGCCCAACAATCCGATAATACGGTATTTTTTGCATATGTATAATGCCATCGGGAAGCATCCGGCTCCGACAGTACCGGCAAGAATAGCATGGACAAACGGCCCCTGCGCACGAAAATGTCCATCACGGAAAGCTGCCATTGGATTAACCCCGCCTAATGCGAAAAAATAATTTTTCCCTGTTATTTTTTCAAGAAGCATCAGTATTGAAACTGGGATTAAAGCTCCGCATAATATCTTGTAGATACGCAATATGTCCTCAGCATTCTGGATAAAAACCCTTAACAAAAAATAACAACCTATTTCTGTCCAAATCATCCCGGCCCGAAAGACCCAGGCATCAGAAGTATGAAAAGCGCTTGTGCCAAATAAGCAAACAGCCCATAGGATGAGCAACTTATCGATTGCGTTTAGACCACCGAAAATTTTTTCCCCTTTAGCTATCACCCTGAGAAACCCAACTGTAGCCAAAATCCGAAGTACTGGGAAATGGGCAGGACCAATCTCAAACTCTTGCCCTCGGGTCATGTAAGTTGCCCCTAGCAGCAAAGGAATTGCTGCCAAGTTCCTTGGTAAAGTAAAAAGGAAGAAACCATCAACCAATGTGAATATTAAGCCTATGGGGTTCACGGGTAAGAATGGTCGTTGGTTTGCAAAATTAACGCTTTGGCGCCTCTAAAGGTGCCGACTCCTTCAACAGAAATGGAAAAAGACGAGATATTTGCTCATCCCGAACCTGTCGGATAATTTCTATCGGCAACAGACGCTTCCTTCTAATTAAATAACACCAAAAATAACCGATGAACCGCATTACCCCACCCACCAAGTAAGGTTGATCCATTAAACGATAAATACATTTTAACGTTTCAAATACAGGATGATTGCCTAAGGCATAATCTCGCACCCCGAGTTGAAAAAACCGCCTAGTGACATTTCCCTCAGATGCGTTTCTCGGCTTCAAGTGGTCGACCTGGAGATCGGGAAAAGTTTCTGTAACAAAACCATGCATACGTGCTTGTATGCAAGTGATGGCATCCCAACCTCCCTCCGGAATCGCGATTAATCCGCCAAGCGAATTAAAACACTCACGGCGAAAAAACTGGACGGCACCAGCAACTTCCTTCAACGTTTGTGTATTGCGTATTCGTCGCCCTCCAACACAATCTTCCACTATGCCCCCCGCCATCCCTAGCTTAGTATTTGTCACAAATTTTTGCATTAGATCAGCGTAATAAGTCTTATCAAAACGAATATCTGCATCCAGTAACCCGATGAAATCATAATTCTTATATGACAAGGCATTAATCCCCGCTTCTGTTGCAAAAACAACGGAAGAAAAACTACGTTGAGGTCTCCGATCCAATCGCAAGAGTTTTATAAACGGGTACTTAGACACATAATCCTGTATTATTTCATCCGTTTTATCAGTAGACCCGTCACTTACTACTACCCATTCTATCGGAAGGATGGTCTGGTGCACGACGGATTCAAGCGTAATGCCGATAGTCGATTCTTCATTGCGTACTGGTGTTACTAAAACATAGGCAGGTTTCATAAATTACAATAGTTTTGTAAGTTCTAGGTTGCATTCGAACAAATTCCAGTAAATAGAGTATATTTTATATGCCAACAGAACACAGCTTGCTTTGTTAGCTTAAATTTCTATTTAGATAATATCTAGTTTTTAATTGCTTAATCTTAATTAAACCTGAGTAACATTAATCAGTGTTTACATTTAGCCGATATACAGATGAATGTGAAATTATGCCATCAAATTTGATAACTTTTGCTCCCATATTCATATCCATACTTATGGGAAGCCAACTTCTGTCTTGTCTTGTTAAGCACCAAACCCAAAAGATTTGTTTCTTCAAGTATATGCATTGCATCTTGAAGCTCAACAGTCGTATTTTTTTCATCCTCTACTACAAACAATGCTGCATCACAATAAGACATATATAGTAAGGCATCGTCCGCAACAAAAAGTGGAGGAATATCAAAAATAATTATTCTAGATTCATAACGAGATTTTACTTCTTTAATGAAAGAAGTCATTTTCGGAGATGAAATTAATTCTGAGTAATTAATTTTTGACTCTTTTCCGGGCAATAAAACTAAATTCTCAACTCGTGGGTGTATCAAAATGTGTTCCAGAGCAACTACCCCAGACAGATAATCAATTAAACCAAACTTACACTCCAAACCTAAATGATGGCAGATACTTGGACGCCTGAGATCCGCATCAACTAAAAGCACGGTTTGGTTCCCTTCCATCGCAATCGCAATCGCCAAGTTAGTTGCCACCCAGGATTTCCCTGCCCCTGGCGTTGCGCTTGTGACAAAAAAACTGTTCCAGTTATTTTCCCTGAGTTGTTTTAGGACATTTGTCCTAAGCACCCGAAATAAATCTGCACGCTGATCCTTATAAAGACCCATCACAATGCGGTTATCTTCCAAGACTTCCGAATCAAGGTTCATTATGCGTGTTTTCGTATATCTAATGGAGTCAAACTCATCGCTACCTAAGCTATCGACCATGCTTTTTCCCTCCATGAAAATTAAGACTGTTCAACATTTGTCAAATTCTCTTTAAACATTAGCTCCAGTTTCAGCTGTAACTAAAAAATAGAATAGTAAGGCCGCAATCACTAAAATGATTGCCAACAATCCAAACAAAAAAATGATTTTTTTTTCTTTTTGTTGCCTTATAAATTTTTCCTCTTCTTCGGATGGGTTCTCAATGTAAGGTATTACAACGATTGGCATAAGGCCAGTGGCTTGTGCGACAGCACGATATCCCCTTAATGTTGGATCCATAAATTCAATAATCAATGCAAACCCAAGACCTGCGAGCAATCCTGCAAAGAAACCGCCAATTGCCACTTTTCTCCTGATTGCCTTTTCAGGATGTCTCGGTACGATCGGTTTTTCAATGATAGTTAGGGTTTGTCCTTTCTGCTGTTCCTCTTGAGTTTGGAACAATTTGGCGTCCAGGAGCTTTTCTTTAAGCTGGGTGTATTTTTTTACGGTATTATCGCGCTCCCTCAGTAAATCGTTATAGCCTTTTTCAACTTGTGGGGCTAACGTCACAAGGTTGTGTATTTTGTCTAGCTTTTCTCTCAAATAATCCTGTTTCTGGATCAATGCCTGGAGCTCGGACTGACTGGCTTTATACTGTGCTTCGACACCTATATATGCTGGGTTCGTAACACGCACGTTAGCTGACTTATCTGGTGTCGAATCTCGCGAAGCTTTATTTAATTGCAGTTCGAGCGCTTCAATTTGTAATTTTTGTTTAGCTATATCGGGGTGATTACCGGAATAAGATTCTTCCAGACGTTTAAGTTCATTCTTGGCTATGGTCAGTTGCTTGAGTATATCTTCCTCTTCGGGTTGCCCTTCAAAACTAGGATCCAGGGACTTTATTTCACGTTTAAGGCGGATTAGCGACGGATGGGAAGGGGAATAAATACCCGAAAACTTAAGATATTGAGACCGCATAGCACTTAGTGTGTCTTCTTTGTTTTGTGGCGCTTTATCGTCGATCCCGACAAACGCCGCATCTTGCGCCCTTGCCAATTCTGCCGACAAAAAGGCAATCCTCTCCTTGGTCGTCCTAATTTGGCTGTCCGTATCTCTCTGTTCGTTCTCAATCCTATCTAAAGCCGCAAGATTTCCTTGCGCTTGTTCCGGTAAACTGAAATTATTTTGCTCTTTATAAATCGCTATCCGGTCATCTATTTCTTTAAGTTCCCGGTTTAGTTTTTCCGATTCTTCCATAAGGAATTCAGTCGCTTTGGTGGCGCGTTGTGTTCGTGCCTTATCATTTTGTTCTATGAACAAAGAAGCCAATTTACTCGCCACTTCCTTAGCTTTAACTGCATCGTCATTGCTAAATGAGAGGTCAAAAGCAACCTCTGCCATCCCAGAACTAGCTTTAGGCGCTAAAGTAGATGTGGTCAAATTGACTTCTATAGCATCCCTAAAAATGTCTACAAGTTCATGATCGGTGAAGTTTTCTTTAATGTCTTCATATAGCCCGTTAGATTCAATAATCAAAAGCGCATTTTCAGTTGTAGTGACCCTTTGATAGATCGATTGTATTTGTTCGTCGGCAAACTGGGATAATGACGATTCTATAAGATTTGTCGGAAGCGGCGCCTCGAACAACATAGTCGCTGTTGAACGGAATTTTTTAGGCATGTTATAGGCGACAATTACAGCTATTACACTCAAAAGCACCCAAGGAATGATTATGTAATATTTACGCCGCTTGACCAGTCCAACACAGTCTTCAAATGTTTTAATGTTTAGGGCCATGATCGTTAAATTAATGCCTCTATTTGTTTAACGCACACAAGGCATCATGTAGGGAATTTACGACAAAGTCTTGCTCTTCGTGGCTCATCTGCGGGAATAATGGCAAGATAATTGCCCTATCCTGCGCTTCTTCGCTATGCTTCAGTTTCTGACAAGGACCTGAGGAAGCACAACTACAACCCTCTTTTCTGCCGGCGCAAGACCATGTTTCTGGCGGGTAAGACGCTTCTCGATGCGAGCACATCACGCCGCGGCGGGTAGCTATACCTGCATCCAGCATGGATTGCATGACTTTCCTCTGATCTGCGCCTTCCGGAAGACGTATACAATAGCTCTGCCAAGTGCTACGCGCCCATTCCGGTTCCTTGGGCAAGCCAATGCCAGGTATGGTTACCAACAATGAGTTATATCGCTCGGCCAGACCCCTGCGTTTTTCGACAATCTCCGGCAAGCGCTTAAACTGCTCCCTGCCGACTGCAGCCTGGATGTCCGTCATACGGAAATTGTAACCCATGATCGGGTAAGACTCGAAAATGACTTGGCTTGCCCCATGGCGCACTGTATCCGGGACGCTCATGGCATGTTGGCGCAACAACCTAAACTTGCTGTCCCATTCGGAATTGGCTGTCGTGATCATGCCACCGTCGCCGGTACTTATTACCTTACGGGGATGGAATGAAAAACAGGCGATATCTGCCTGTGGCTTGCCGATTTTTTCCCATCGACCCTGCCATAGAATCTCACTACCGATGGCGCAAGCGGCATCCTCTATCACAGGGAGCGAATGCCGTTTTGCGATTTCCACGATTGCAGCGAGGTCGCAAGGCATACCGATTTGGTGTACACAGAGAATTGCACGAGTCCATTCAGTTAGCGCTTCTTCTATTAAATTCGGATCCATATTGTATGTATCCGGTTCGATATCTACAAAAACTGGCTTGGCTCCGCAATAACGGATCGTGTTGGCTGTCGCTATAAACGAGTGGCTTACCGTTATGACTTCATCGCCTGGCTGCACACCTACAGCCAGCAGGGCCAAATGCAAGGCGGTCGTACAATTAGATACCGCGCAAGCATAAGGGGCACCAACAAATTCGGCAAATTCCTTCTCAAATGCGGCAACTTCAGGCCCTTGGGTAGTCCAGCCGCTTAGAATTACACGCCGCGCTGCCTCAGCTTCGGGCTCACCCATAACAGGTTTAGTAATTGGTATATTCATTCTTGCGAAACCTTTGTGTTTGCTTGCCACCATTCAACTAATTTGGCCAATCCTTCTTCGAGGCCAATTTCCGCTTCAAAACCAAGCATATTTTTAGCTTTAGAAGTATCCGCCAAACGCCTCGAGACAGAATTAATCGTTCGCTCAGGGCCATATTCTGGTTTTAAATCAGAACCCATTACCTTTAACAAGGTCGCTGCCAAATCATTGAGACTTGTTTCCTTGCCGCTAGCAACGTTAAATACCTCATCGCTCGCTTCTGATTGCAGCGCTAAGATGTTGGAACGGGCGATATCTTCAATGTATACGAAATCCATGGTTTGTTTACCATCACCCAAAATTAGCGGCGACTGCCCTGTGGCTATCCTTTCCATCCAACGGATAAGAACTTCCGTATATTTTCCATAGATGTCCATGCGTGGGCCATAAACATTGAAATAACGTAACGCCACATAAGGCAATCCGTACATGTCATTGAAAGAACGCAATAATCCTTCCAACATGATTTTGCTGGCACCATACCAAGTGCGATTATTGTACGGGTGATGATCTTCTTTGGTGGGAAAAATCTCCGCCAAACCATATATTGAGGCTGTCGATGCGGCCACAACTTTTTTTACCCCAGCAATTTGGGCGGATTCCACGACGTTAAAACTACCGTCACACATTACCCCCATTGCCGCGCGCGGCTCAGCCGCACAAGCAGTTATGCGAAGGGCCGCCATATGTATCACTGCATCCATCCCTTCCGTAGCTTTTCTAACAACATCCGCATCGCGAATATCGCCACGCACCAAAGTGACCCGAGGATCTTTCAATGCATTTTCTACATTTGCCAAAGTCCCTCTGCTCAAATCATCTAAGATCACAACCTGAGCCGGAGAATAATCCTGTAATAGCAGGTCGATTGTTGTTGAACCTACAAGGCCACAACCTCCTGTCACAAGAATTTTTGAATCGTTAATTTCCATAACCAAATATATACCTTATTTTAGATTGATATTCTTAGAACTTAAGCGCCTTGTTAAACATTTTTAAACCTTACGCGGATACTTTTTATTAAATCATAAGGGGGCATTATCTTGCCATTCACCTCAATCTCGCTGACCTCAAGAAAGCCATCCCTGCAAGCTACCCTTATTTTTTTGCTTTCTTTATCAAAGCCAATGATATGGCCTGGCATGGCCAGATATTTTTCTTCCGGAATTATCTGGTCTGCCTTCCAAATTATCACTTTTTGCCCATTCAGATAACTGAAAGCCCCACCAAAAGGTTTAGCCGAAGCGCGTATCAGCCTATGTATGGTTTCTAAGCTCTCCTGCCAGTTTATCTGGCTGTCTTCTGCAAGACGCGGATAACACCTAAGCCCTTGCAACGATCCCTTAACCACATAAAAATCCCGCTGGGTCATAGTTTTTTCAAGTGCCTCTTCGTAGAGCATAGGCACGTCTTTTTCTGCCTGTTTAAGGATATCGCCAACATAGGTTTGTGGTGTGATTGGGATAGATTTACGGGACAAAACGTCCCCTACATCCAATTCCCGTTCCATACGGTGTATATTGCCAAAAATATGATCTTCACCATTGATGATAGACCAATTCGGAGTGGCATTTCCTTTGTAATCGGGAAGGTTTCCCAAGTGAAAATTCAATATCCCGCACTCGAAAAGATCCAGAAAATCTTGTGGGAGGGTATATTTCCAATTAACACTGATTGCTACCCTTACTTTTCCTTCTATCAGGAGATTACGAATGTCATCCCGCATCACATCTTTGGTGACAAAGCAGGCGGCACCGATCTCTCTGGCAAGTTCCTCGAAATCACCCGGTTTTACATCATATTCTTCATAGGCTTCTTCCGTAATTATGGCTTTGAACTCAAAACCTCGTCCCACAAGGTATTTAATAGAATCATAAAGGAAACGGGAGCGCCCGATCGCGACCAATTTTTTTTCGTAAGTCATATTATCTCTACTATCGGCAAGCCTTTATAGGTATGCTTGCCAGTCATCAATGCTTCGCCCGCTTTCAAGCCCCCGGCCTGTAACCGAATGATAGGATCAAAGCCCACCGCAGATGGCAGCACACCCATATGGCCGCTTGTTACATGGGCTGGAAAATAACGGACTTCGGCTTGACTAAGGTCTGCTACGGACAGGTCACCACAGTACCGGAGGACATAAGGGTCACTAAGCTGAGTTTTGATGCTATCAAGCAAAACAGGATGGTTATTGCCGATCCATTCTTGGTTGAAGGGGTAGGCTGTAAATATCACAGCCTCCGCATCCCGGTAAGTTTCCGGTATGGTAATTGCCGGGAATCCGCCAGCCCAATCCACAGGCATATCCAAATACTTATCCCTATGCCTATCTTCATCGATCACCAGAAGCCCAGAGCAGTTCCGGCTAAGCACCTTAGCAATGTAGGGGCCGAAATCATTGTTGCAGAGCAGGATGAACCTGTTGTTGTAAGGACAAATACCGGCATCAAAGATGAGCTTCAAAGCCATATCGCCTAAATAATTGAATACGTCTACGTCCGGATGCCGCTCGTTGGTAGCCCCAAGAAGAAATCCGCGCTCACGTACATAAGCTAAGTCCAGATCCTCATCCCGCCATTCCCAGGCCTCATACATAAGCGGAATAACCAACCCCTCTTTGGCGTGTTTTAACTTATCTTCGCCAAGCGGCCTGAGGTGACCGGAATTGGTGATCAAATCAGCCTGGGAAATAATTTCTGGCGAAACGTCGTCAATCAAATGTATATCCAATTCCATGGAACGGCATTGAGCGATGAGTTTGCGGGTTTCATTGAAAATATCTTCTACACTGCCGTAGCGGGTGTTTCGGGTAAAAGCGTATACCCTGGCACCAGCGATTGCTGCCAGTAAAGGTGTCACTACATAAGGGCCACTGGCAGCTTCAGTGAGGACTGTCTTGCCTTTCAGGTTCAGGCCAAGTGCCTTTACTGTACGAAATAGCTTGTCAATCAGCATACGTAAATATTAGGTCTTTTCATGGCATTATTCGTGCAAATGTCCATCAGGGATAGAAATATAAAATAAGCGAATGAGCAATTACCTTATCGGTATAGGCGCACAAAACCATTTAAATGCGCCAGATATCTTAAGGATGTGTCCTTTAAGCGCTAGATTACCCCGCAAGCAACTTAACGGCCTGACACACCTCATCACATTGCGCCTGGGTCAATTCAGGGAACATGGGGAGCGAAAGCACTTCATTAGCAGCCTGTTCGGCGTGAGGAAAATCTCCGGCAACATATCCTAAATCTGAGTAAGCAGGCAGCAAGTGGACAGGGATTGGGTAATGGATTCCGGTCTGAATACCCTTGGCATTCAAGGCATCCATCCATTCGCTTCGGTTTTTGGTGCGGATTGCGTAAACATGGTAGACGTGCCGTGCATAATCCATTTCTTTAGGTGTCGGAATCCCGGTACCTGCTAATTTTTCGTTATAGTACCGAGCCGCAGTCCTTCTCCCTTCCGTCCATTTCTCAAGGTATTTTAACTTAACCCTAAGAACGGCTCCTTGAATTCCTTCTAAACGGAAGTTGTAACCTTTGAGTATGTGGTGATATTTTTTTTCCGCACCCCAATCACGCAGCATTTTAATAGTACGTGTATATTCTGGGTTATTGGTCACCACCATTCCGCCTTCACCATAAGCGCCTAAGTTTTTACCGGGATAAAAACTAAAACAGCCCATATCTCCTATGCTTCCGACTCGTTTTCCTTTGTACTCTGCGCCATGGGCTTGGCAAGCATCTTCAATAACAACCAAGTTATGCCTTTTGGCGATTTCAAGGATTGGATCCATATCCGCGGGTTGTCCGTACAGATGCACTGGAATGATGGCTTTTGTCCTTTCCGTAATCGCGCCTTCTATTGCATTGACATCCATAGTGAATGTTTGCGGATCTATATCGACAAATACAGCCTTGGCGCCGGTATAGTAAATCGAAGCAACAGTCGCAACGAAAGTAAATGGCACTGTAATAACTTCATCGCCAGGGCCGATACCTGCAGCCAATAAAGAGAGATGTAGCGCGCTGGTACCTGTGTTTACGCCTATGCCATGCTCACCATTACTGTATGAGGCAAATTCCTGCTCAAATGTTGCAACCTCACTCCCCAAAGTAAATTGGCAAGTATCCAATACATGCTGAATTGCTGTATTGACTTCATCTTTAATTCCCGCGTATTGAGCCTTAAGATCAACAAATGGAATCATGCCACCACACTCCCGCGCCACATTGGCGCACCATTAAGTTTTACAGAGCGCCCATTTTCATTCATTGAGCGGGTTGCTGCTTCAATAAGTTCCACCACACGCATGCCAAGCACGCCATCGGTTTGGGGAACCTTGCCATTTACAATACAGTCAACAAAGTGTTCACCTTCAACTTTTAATGCTTCGCTGCCTTCAA
Source organism: uncultured Methylomagnum sp. (assembly GCA_964435245.1). Taxonomy (GTDB): domain Bacteria; phylum Pseudomonadota; class Gammaproteobacteria; order Methylococcales; family Methylomonadaceae; genus Methyloglobulus. Next base: position 167,931 of record CAYSYU010000001.1, on the reverse strand, counting down.
TTTGGGGAGCCCACATATCCCCAGTACGATATCCTACCCGCATTTGGTAAATCTTTTGAGGATCATCGGTAAAGCTAATGCCTTTATCGTAAACTTTAATTTTTTCACTTGGCTCAAGATCATCGTAAGTGATCATCTTCTTATTACCGCCAATGAGAATCTGCCTTACTTTAACGGGCGCCAACCAATTTACATTGCAATGCGCGATCATCCCCGACTTATAGAAGAGTGATATATAAGCCAAGTTCTCAGGCGTACCAGGGAAATGGTTTGTACCTACTGCAGAAACCGCTTCCGGCTGCTCCCCTAACAAAAAATCTAATATCGCAAAGTCATGGACTGCAAGATCTGAAATAACGCTAACATCGCGCTGAAACAACCCTAAGTTGATTCGAACAGAGTCGTAATAATACATCTCGCCAAGATCGCCTTTCTTAATAATCTCGGCAATTTTGCGTACTGCACCGGTGTAAATAAAGGTATGGTCAACAATCAATACAAGCTTCCGTTTTTCTGCCTCCTCTACGAGTTGGCGTGCTTGAGCAGACGTTTCAGTCATCGGTTTTTCCAACCACAAATGCTTACCAGCCTTTAACGCTGCCATCCCTAATTCGAAATGGGTGTTAACTGGGGTAGCTATCGCGATCGCATCTATTCCGGGATCGTTAATCATCTCCTCGAAATTAGTCGTTGTATTTATTCCAGGGTAACGTTTTTGCACTATCTCAAGTTTTTTAGGATCCAAATCTGCAACACAAGCAACCGTAAGACCTTGTATTTCGGCAAAATTTCTTACCAAATTTGGCCCCCAATAACCATATCCTATAACTCCGATATTAATCATAACAATTCCTTCATCTTATTAAGTAACTGAATATCAAATCTTTATTTTGTAAAAATATAGTATATTTTCACAATAGCGCTTCATTTTTTAAAATAAAACTATGCCAATCGGCAGATGTAGCAGCTCCTCGCATATGAGGAGCATTATTTAACTAGCAATGATTATTTATTAGAAAAATAGCCGCCCATATTGTTGAAAGTAGTAACAAGGACGAACAGCCGCAAAGCTGATAACTAAATCCATATAAGGGCTTTGTAACCCCGATTAACTTAATCCTTATGCGCTTTGTTGCTTTGTACGGACATCGCCAACAATTCGAGCAGGGACGCCTGCTACGATAGCAAAATCAGGAACATCCTTGGTCACAACGGCACCGGCACCGACTAAAGCACCCTCGCCTATGGTAATACCGCATAAAATGGTCGCATTACTACCTATTGAAGCCCTAGTTTTTATCCTGGTCCTGATAAGCTCCCAATCGGCTTCTGTTTGCAAATTACCTTCAGCGTCCAACGCTTTGGGGTAGATATCGTTTGTGAACATCACACCGTGACCGATAAATACACCATCTTCTATATCTACACCTTCACAAATAAAGGTATGGCTTGAAATTTTACATCTAGCGCCAATAGTGGCGCCTTTTTGTATTTCAACAAATGTACCAACCTTAGAATTTGCCCCTATTTTACAACCGTACAAATTGACTAGATCTGGATGGTATATGGAAACGTCTTCACCTAACTGTACACTATCACTTATCATTTATTATTTATTCCCGAGGTCAAAATTATATATTTCATTAAGGTTCCAATATAGTCGAATGTCTGGATTTAGTCGACCATATCACAAATTTTAATAACCGTATGACTTTAGCAGTTCGGATTACTATGCCACATAATTTTAAGATCAACTATAGGCAAAAATACTTATTAACTCATGTTAAGCAGCGAGTTGAAATTCCCGTCATGCCGCGCCGAGCACCGACGTTTTTGTCGGGAACAGCCCGAAGGGGCGCGGCAGGAAGCCGCGCTTTGCCGGAGGGACAGGAAGTCCCTTCTGGCAAACCCAGACAAAAACGCCGGAGCGCAAGAAACAAGCGGCATCCGGGTCGCCTTTTCTTTGGGTACTTTCTTTTGGCGAAGCCAAAGAAAGTACCTTGTCCGTGGGTACGGAGAACCCACATTCAAGCAATCGTCGCGTTAGCGACACAAATAATTAAGTTCATACGCCTTGGATAAAGGTGCGTAACATCAGTTATTAATACCAAGAGTATCAAGCGCCTTTCAAGCATGGGGAGATGATGCGTTTGGCAACGCAGCACTAGACCGTATCAACAGGTTTTGCAAAAACTGATGGTACAACAGTTTTTGCAAAAAATGGCGACACCTGCTTTTATTTATCCAATCATCCCAACAATCATTGATAGGTTATGCGAACTGCCGCCCAATCCAGCGAAAAATCGCGGGCGGTGCTTGCTGACCTGTTCAGGATTCGGATCCTAAAATTGGCGTTTGTGAAATCACTTACCGTCCAAGTGCGCCCCCAAGTATCAGTAGCGCTGCCTAACATATAAGTTGCCTCGGTCGTAGTTAAATTTGTCGTCGATTTAGTAGTCGTCCAGGTCGTGCCGCCGTTCCATGAAATATCCACACACATCTGCGATGCTGCGACCAGAAGAGTAGTGTCAACCCGTGCATCCAAACGAACCTCAACACCCCTGATGGTTGCGCCGACTGGCAGGTTGATATTGTAATTGCTGTAGATGTGCCTATCCTTGCCACTATTAGTGCATGAAGTATTAGTCGTATTCGTGCCGCTATTCGTGTCCAATGCAACTCCGCCGCCGTCAGCATAGGCATTGGTCGGGGTTGTCTCAAAACCGTTATTGTCACCAGAGCCGCTGGTAACCGCAGCATTTGCAGTCGGGCTCAGCAAGCCGGTATTGGCTACAACCCCATTCGACACCGTAACCGAAACGCTGGTTGCGGTAGTGTTATTGCCAGCAGCGTCGCTTGCCCTTGCGCTCAATGTATGCGAGCCATTGGAAGCCGTTGTCGAATTCCAGGCCATACTGTAAGGGGCAGCCGTATCAGGCGACCCAAGCGAAGCGCCATCCAACAAGAACTGGACGCTCGTTACGCCCACATTGTCGCTTGCATTGGCCGAAACGGTTACCGCCGTACCCGTTACAGTCGCCCCATTCGCGGGCGCGGTCATCGACACTGTGGGCGGCGTGCCATCCGAACCCGAACCGACATTGACGGTAATTCCTGCACCCGGCGCTTCAAGATTAAGGCTATCGTCAACTGCGCGAGTTTTTATGTTAACTGATCCGCTAACAGATGGGGTGTTCCAGGAATAAGTCCAACTGGTACGGCCACTGGCAGGATGCCAAGTCAATCCGCCGTCAACAGAAACTTCGACCCCTCCAACTTTACCCCCAATATCGCTAGCTGTTCCGCTTATCACAACCAAACTGTTTAATGGTATGGTTGCACCTGCGGTGGGACTCGTGATTACCGAAGTTGGGGCTGTGCTGTCATTCGGCAATGTAATTAACGAAAGCCCAGCTTGAATAGTGCCCGGCTGCACTCCCATATCATAGAAGAGATTGACAGTTGCCTGTTGCATATCAACACTAGCAGGAGTATTGCCGCGGTCATGATTACTATCTAGACCCCATGCCCATTGAACGGTTCCCGCGCCAAATACCTTCGCCCCACTCGCCGCTTTGTATAAGGTCAAAGCATGGTTCGCAAGCCCTGAACCGAAAGTAGAGCCGTAATCAGTCAATATAGGGGCATTAGGCACTATAGTGGTTGACAGCCTTACTACACCAGCAGGCCTGAAACCATTATCCAGGTCGACATCCCATTCGTAACCCAAAGTGGAATTGGGCAATGTCGCCGTACCATTGGCTGCAAGATTAGCAATGCTTGTCCCCCGCCAGAACCGCATTTGGCCATCCGCTTGCGGCACAGTAATGTTGGTAGTTGCACCATCGTTAACCATAAAGATATTGCCAAGTAGCGCACTTTCCGGGCGTCCCCCGTCAGCTGGAGGGCTAAAACGTGGATCACGCCATGTTCCAGTCCATGTATTAGGCAACGGGTCGATCTTAGCCCCTGCATGAGTTTCCTTATAACAAACCAATGTCCTGTAACCGTTCGTACCTAAAGTACCGCTAGAGTTTATGATATTGTTTTCCCAACGTGTTTTCCAGAATACCTCATTACCGCTAAAGAAGGCCAAATTCACAGGGTTCGTTACAGCATCCCGTGCCGCCTCAACATTGGCCCGTTGTTGACCTGACCAGTACTCATCATGTGCATTCGACATGAATAACTTGTGGTTACGGATCAAACTACCAAATCTGTCGCTGTCGACGCCGGTTGTGTAACTGACATTGTAACCGTTAGCTTCCAGCCAGCGTACCATAGGATACTCTGCATTGAATAGCCAATCCTGCCCGTTATCTACAACCCGTGTATTGAATGGCCGGTTATAACTAACTTTATAAGCCCGTCCAACACCACTTAACCCACCTCCGGGACCGCTACCGCCATACAAACTGTTACCAGCATAATCATTATACGCCTGCCAAGTGGTATCCGACGTTTGGAACAAAATATCGGATGTACTGGCATCATCACGTACGATAAATACGATATGGCTCGCACCTGTATTGGCTCCATCTTCCCTTGTCGCTTTCGCCACATAAATACCGGAAGTGGCATTTGAAGGTACAGCCCAAGATGCAGTCACGCTCCAATTACCACAATCGATTAACCCCGTAGCCGCATGATTAAAGCATGCCGGTTGAATTGGGAAAGCACTTGGCTGAACAGTTGCAACCAGACGGGCGCCATTCCCCCCATAATACCCTAATCGATAAATATCAAGCCGATAGTTAGTTGATGGCGTATCTACCTTAAAGTTAACTGTCTGCCCCCTATTGACGCTGATTTCGGTTGCGTAGCCTTGAATGCTTAAGTCGCCAGCACCGCTTATATCCCATTCGGAGGGCGGATTGCCAGGCAGACTGTTTTCACAGACAATCGCGTTCCCGCCGGTGGAGCAAGGATCGGCACCCGTTGTAAATTGCCAAGTGTAAGTTGCAGCCAATGCATTACCGGCTACATCTTTTACACCACCTGTCCCTCCAATAACTCTCGCAGTATATTGGGTTGATGCCGCCAATGATGCGCTTGGGGTCAAGGTTGCCGTATTCGTCGCGGCATTGTAACTGACCGTTGCCGTAACCAGCGCGCTGGTGGCCGTATTCCGCAGCTCAAAAGTTGATGATGTTATCGTCGCAGCATCCATCGGCTCGCTGAAGGTCACTGCTATTGGGCTTGATGGGACAACACCGGTCGCATTGCTTGCCGGAAGCGTTGAACCAACCGTCGGTGCTGTTGTGTCAGGGCCAAGGCTGGTCGTAAATGAAACGTCAACCCAATAGTTGGCGGCTTGGTAGGTGTTGACAGGGAACCCGCCAGCACCGTATAGATAAACCCCATTACCTCCGCTTTCGGCACTGCTAAAGGCATACAAGGAACCGTTGGTCACACCAGCGGAAAAGTAGTTGCCATTGACAGAGTAACGTCCTGCTGGCGCCAAATAGGATGCTATATACTGGGTTCCAGAAACAATCTGTACTGGGCTGGAAAAGTTCACTTGCTGCCAGCCGGACGCAGTTTCATTTTGGAAAGTCGCGCTAGCAAGCAGGGTTCCTGTGCTGCTCCAAAGCTTACCGACATGGGTTCCAGTATTGGTGCTGTCCTTGTAAAAGCGAACCCCACAGATGTAACCGTTTTGATTAGCCCTAAACTTAACGCCAAGTTCTACTGAAGCCGTATCGGAATCCGCACTGATTGCCGGCACTGTAGTGCTGGGCCATATAGTGCTTGTCCCGCCACTACAGCCCGTACCGCCTGCGGCACCTGTCGTAAAGTTCCAGGTAAAATTCGATGCCAAGGCATTACCAGCCAGATCTTTGACGCGGGGATCCGCCGTTCCTCCTTTTATTGTGGCAGTGTATTGGGTTGTGGCCGACAACGAAGCGCTCGGGGTCAAGGTCGCCGTATTCGTCGTGGCGTTGTAACTGACCGTTGCCGTGACCAACGCGCTGGTGGCCGTATTCCGCAGCTCAAAAGTTGATGATGTTACCGTCGCAGCATCCATCGGCTCGCTGAATGTCGCAGTCAAAGCCGAATTGGTCGCGATACCTGTTGCCCCTGCTCCTGGGCTTTGCGCTGTTACCGTCGGCGCAGTGGTATCAGGGCCGATAGTGGTAGTGAATAGCACATCCACCCAGTAGTTTTCTTTCTGGTAAGTATTAGCCGGGAAACCGCCGCCAGCCAAATAACCATATACGCCGTTGCCGCCGTTCTCCCCGTCTGCTAATGCATACAATGATCCGCTAGTTACGCCGGCTGTGAAATAGTTGTTGTTGGTCGAATATCTTCCATTCGGGGCATAATACGACGCCACATACACCGTGTTGGCCGTAATCGCGACAGGACTTGCAAAGTTCACCTGCTGCCAACCGGTTGCTGTCTCATTGGTAAACGTTGCTGTCGCTAATGGGGTTCCACCAGAAACATTCCAGAGTTTACCGACATGCGTACCGGTGTTGTTCGTACCTTTGTAGAAACGAATGCCGCAAATATAGCCATTGACGCTAGACCTGAACTTCACTCCGAGTTCAACGGGGTTGGTGTCGGGATCCTGAAGGGTCGTTGGCGTGGGGTTCGCGGGCCAGATACTGTTTGTCCCGCCACTACAGCCCGTACCGCCTGCGGCACCTGTCGTAAAGTTCCAGGTAAAATTCGATGCCAAGGCATTACCAGCCAGATCTTTGACGCGGGGATCCGCCGTTCCTCCTTTTATTGTGGCAGTGTATTGGGTTGTGGCCGACAACGAAGCGCTCGGGGTCAAGGTCGCCGTATTCGTCGTGGCGTTGTAACTGACCGTTGCCGTGACCAACGCGCTGGTGGCCGTATTCCGCAGCTCAAAAGTTGATGATGTTACCGTCGCAGCATCCATCGGCTCGCTGAATGTCGCAGTCAAAGCCGAATTGGTCGCGATACCTGTTGCCCCTGCTCCTGGGCTTTGCGCTGTTACCGTCGGCGCAGTGGTATCAGGGCCGCTGGTGGTTGTAAACAATACATCGACCCAATAGTTGCTGGAATTAAAGGTACTTATTGGAAAAGCGCTGCTTGAACTATAAGTATAAACACCATTGCCGCCATCTACGCCGGACATTAACAAATGAATCGGCGGATTATCGACACCTTGGGTGGAAAACTCTGGCGAATTGCTAAGCGCATAGCCTCCATTTGGCGCATAGTACGAAACAATATAGGTTGTGTTGGCTTGGACTGCTACAGGCGAGGCAAAAGTTACTTGTTGCCATCCTGTTGCGGTTTCGCTGGAGAAGGTTGCTGTAGCCAACCGAGTTCCAGAAGCTGTCCAAAGGTTACCGATATGCGTTCCGGTATTGAGTGACCCCTTATAGAACCGAACGCCGGTCACATATCCGGCAACATCAGCCCTGAACTTGACACCTAACTCGATCGCACCATTGTCCGAAAACGATGGGGTGCTCGGTACCGTGCTATCGGACCATGCACTGCAAGAAGAAGAACAAACCTGCCCTGCGGTTGTAAACGACCACACCACATTAGCGGCAAGTGGATTCCCTGCCAAATCCTTAACTTGTGGCGCTGTGGTTCCGCCTTTGACCGTTACTGTATAAACGGTAGAAAGCGCCAATGAACTGTTTGGCGTAAGCGTAGCTGTCAGTGTGCTTGGATTGTAACTGACTGTGGATGGGACAACGCTGTTATTTGGGTTTCGTAATTCAAAGGTCGACGCTGTAATGGTGGCTGGGTCGATCGATTCGCTAAATGTCACCGTAACTGCGACCGAAGTACTGACCCCGGTAGCACCGACTGCTGGTGATCTTGTCGTCACTGTCGGCGCCGTGGTATCCGCCGCATAGGTTGCCACATAAGAACTGGAGACAGTGGTGCTATTTGAAAATGCAGCATAATCGACGCCTTTTATATTCGTGTTTGAATACGTTACTGGACTGCCACTGCGGGTTATGCCAGATAATACTAACCCACCACTCGCTTTTTTAGGCAGCAGCACTTGCAAGCGGTCGACCGGAACGTTGGCGCTGCCTGTACCCGCCGGTGTTACCGTGAAACTTAAGGTATTACCGCCCCATGTCATTCCGCTGAATGTGGCGTCGTTGCGGAAATCGAGCCAATTCAACACCTGCTTGCTTGTTACAACAGGCATCCCCCTGCTAACCGCAGCCGCAATAACCGCATCTGACACAGGGTTCGTAGCGGAATCTGTGTGTGCATTGACATTATAAACACCATAATAGCCCTCAGCACCAACCGCTTTAGCCAATAAGCTGTCAATTGTAAACGGATAGGTTTGCCCAGATTCGTCGGTCATTTGGCTGGTTGCCTGATAGCCGTCGATGAGCGAACCATCGGCATCCGCAAAGCGCATCGGCATGGCGGAACCCGTGAAAAGCCCGGGCCGGTCTAGTACCCATTCCGGCGGCCAAAAGTAATAAGAGGTATCCAACCGTATGCCATGATTTATTTGTGTTTTCACGCCATTAGCCCAATCGCTCCAAACAAGGCAATGGTGGCGCATGGTCACCGGTGGGAAAGCACTACCAAAAGCAGCATTGAAATCAGCAATTTGCTGGGCATAATTTGCCTCTAAAGAAGCTGGCGTAAAATCCGTACAGCCCGTATTGATATGCAGTCCCACTTCAAACCCTTGACTGTTAAAGTTAGTGGCTTGAGTTTGGGTTACCGCCCCTAAATACACATAGGATGTGCCGCGGATACATTCCCAGTTTTGTACGGAACAGCCTGGGGTGCTGCTGGAGATATAAGAGTTCCAACGACCCACCGTGCCGCCGTTCGCATGATCATCCCCGGTCATTAGCACGACGGAAGTGACACCAGCCGGGAAATACCAGAACCGGGGCAAGGGCTTCCTGTCACGGTTCATTTCGATAATCAAGTTGGCCAGCAAACGCTGTTGCTCATCTGCCTGGGGGATCATGACCTTATTGAAATCGATCCAATCAGGTTGATTATCGAGAGGGTCAGCGCCATAGTACAAATCATTGGAGCGTATAACCGCAGCGGCAACGGAAGACACTGCGCGATCACGATTTTGACCAGGCCAAGCGGGGTTGCCTTGACGAGTGTAAATGACCGACCTTGCCAAGTCGTAAGTAAATGCCGCCGCTTGGCCACCAGCACTCCCGACAGGCCTTAATGTCACCGCCGGATTGGCTGTTGCCGTCGTGGCATTACTGTACAAAGTGGCGATACTGGTTGCCCCGCTTAGTGTATAACGGTCAGCTACACCATGGTACTGGATTGTTTGGCCTACGATCCCGCTACCAGGGGACGCGCTTGTATCAACCAAAAGATATCCATTTGCCAATGTTGTACCGACAGATGTCAATCCAAGTAGACTAGCTAATTGCGAATCGGGCCGCATTGCGATCAAATTGCCGCCATTGTTCACCCAAGTAGTAAACATGGAGACCTGCGACGCAGTCAATGACATTTCCGAGAGGATCACTACATCGTATGAATTTAAAGTTGCAGCCGTAACGCTACCAATTGGGGTAACGGCAAATTCCGTTAATCCCTCGGTTCTTAATATCTCGGCGTAATAATGCCCAAAACCCGAAGTAGCGCTTGGCGTAATAACTAAAATCGGACCGCCTGCGCCTTGATTGGGATCGGCATTGGCTACTGGGATAAGCCAATCCAGTAATTTAGTTGCTATGGCGCTTACGGCCGCTAAGCTTGAATTTTCATTTTTTCCGCTTAACCTTTTATCATCAACACGCGAAGATGCGTTTACGGATTGGCTGAAAGCACCCCAAGAATTAGATGATTGAGGCTCTGGCGCAGAAGATATAGGTACGCTTAAAGTTTCTACCTTATCTCCATTGTCAGTATTATACTCGGATAGTTCACCGCTTTCAGACGCGGAATGCAAATTACCTTGAGGGTCAAAAGCCAATGCATTAACTGCCGCGGGCGCTCCAGCCAATTGCCTCCTTAATTGCCCCGTCGCTGGATTCCAAACCAACGTCCGCCCATCATCCCCTGTACTGACTAATTTTTTATTGTTAGGGCTAAATGCAACAGACCTGACGGCACCTTGATGGCCTGTAAGAGTGTTGACCTTTGAGCCAGTCGTTAAATTCCAGAGAATTATCGTGGCGTCAGCGCTTGCGCTGGCCATCAAGCCCCCATCCGGACTGATAGCAACAGCAGTGACCTCATTCGTATGGCCAAGAAGCGTCTGTTTTAGTTTGGCCGTTGGGACGTCCCACACAAGGACTTGACCTTCAGAACCAGCACTCACCAAGGTTTTGCCATCAGGGCTGAAAGCCAAACCGTTGATAAAATCCTTATGCCCATAAAAAACCTGGCTTAATTTTCCTGCAACGGCATCATAAAGAAAGATCCTTGTGTCTTCGCCTGCGACTGCGATGAACCGGCCATCTGAACTTACCGCAACAGTTTTAGGCGGATGCTCTGGGCCATAAAAAGTTTTAACGTTGTTGCCCAAGTCGTCCCAAATTTTTATCTCGGTATCTACGCCTATGGTTACCCATTGTTTTGCCTTACTACGGAAACCAACTCCAGCTATCGCCCTGCCATGATGTCCGGCGATTTTCCACCTTTCCTTGCCATTTCTCTTAAACACCCGAACCGTACCATCAACACTACCGGCACCCATTTCTGTGCCATCCGCACTGATAGCCAAGGCCTTGATGCCCTTCCACGGCTTCGCGCTTCGTTTCTTGAATTTAATTAATTTTTTTTGGTTCGCAGACTCAGCAACCCCACTGGAAACAGTTGGGTTTGCGGCAACTTTACCCGCATTCAGACCCGATGGCTGAGATGTGGCGGGAGGGACGTTTGATACTGACCCCTTTGAAAGTTGCCCTTGGGAAGCTAATAAGCTCGAATTGGCAAAAACCGGAATTTGGAAGCCTTGTTTTACAGAGCCAGATGACAAGTCCCAAACCGTCAAGCCATCTTTTCCTATTGCCGCCAGCATATCTTGACCAGCATTAAAAGCGACTTTGTCAATTGAGTTTTTGTACCCTTTAAGCAGTTGTTGAAGTTCCCCGTTTGGAAAACCCCAAATACCGATTTGATTATCCTTCCCTACGCTGGCCAAATGGGAACCATTGTTATCGAAGAACAAACCAGTAACTGCAACCCCGCCTTCTGTCTGACGAGAAAATTCGAGACTTCCTGTTTGAGTATTCCAAAACTTAATTTTGGGATCGTTACCTTTACTGCCACTTGCAAGAATTTTACTGTCAGGACTGAATGCTAGGCTTGTAACCTCTTCATTAGTTTCAATAGTTCGTGTAACTACCCCAGAATTGGCATCCCAAAAGTATAAACGCCCAGATTGGCCGGCAAACGCCAATAACTTACTATCGGAGCTAAATGCAATATCAGAAACCAGCATATTTGGGGCGAGTTGCGAACGTAGGCGGCCAGTTTCTGCATTCCACAACCATAAACTTGAAGCTTGGTCTCCTGTTATCCCAACCAAAAATTTACCGTCTGGACTAAACTCCAATGCTTCCGCATTTACCCCTTGACCCAATTGGATAGACCTCGGCGCACTTGGTTCCAAATTCCATAAAAAGATATCGTTATTTTGGTTTACCACGGCAACGCGCTTGCCGTCAGGACTATATGCAAGTTTTACGATCGCGGAAGAAGAATTCAGCAAAGGAATTGATAGGCTTACTTGACCTAATTCAGCATCCCATAAATTGATAGCGTTTTTACCAGCACTGGCCAATATTTTCCCGCCCTGACCAAAGGATAGCCCAGTAACAACATCATTCTGTTGGTCAAAATGAAACCAAAGTGTCTCACCTGATGCGACATCGCGTAATATTATAGCCCCCTGCTCATCCAAAAAGGCCACCCGATCACCCTCTGGGCTAATATCGACAAGATTCAAGTCATTAGGATCCAAAGCCTTTTTGAAAGCCTGCTTTGCGCTTGCGTTTTTTATCAATTCCGAACTATTTTCTGGGTGCAGAAAAAGCAGTCCGATTAATATGGTAAAAATTAAACAAGCCAGAGATTTAATTCTAGGGTTTAGATTTTTCATGACCTTACGCTCACTATAGGTTTACTAGCTCCAGCTTTATGTAAGATTGCTTTGAAAGCAACGAACATACTTGAAATTAACATTTCCCTCAATGGAGATTTAATTTCAGGAACTGGTACGAATTGCCCAAAGGGCCTGATTAACGATACTTTGACTGATATTTGTAACTTAATTACATTTACGTAACATTCACTTAAACCGCGCCCCTGCATTGCAAAACTTCCTTGACAGTTTTGAACAATATTTTGATATCCAGCAGAAGTGACCACGTTTGTAGATACCGAACATCTAACCTGACCGCATCGTCAAATCCAGTCCTGCTACGCCCTTCTACTTGCCAAAGGCCTGTGATCCCAGGTTTCATTTCCAAAATACGCCGTAAATGCCAAGATTGATATTTTTCAGCTTCATACGAAAGGGGAGGGCGCGGCCCAACTAAACTCATATCACCTTTGAGAACGTTGAAAAGCTGCGGCAACTCATCGATGCTGGTTTTTCTAATAAATTTGCCGACTTTAGTAATCCTAGGGTCAGATTTAATCTTATACAAAGGGTTTTGGCTATCTCCGTTATTGATGGACGAATGCTTACCATCGATAAGTTTTAGAACAAATTCCCTATGTATTTGGTCATTGGTATCGGTACGCATTGACCTGAACTTATAAAAGGTGAATGGAGTCCCTTTTGAGCCCAAACGTTTTTGCCTAAAAATCACGGGCCCTGGAGAGGTTGCCTTTACAAGTATTGCCACGACCAACATAACGGGGGACAAGATTATCAATGCCATTATCGAAGCGACAATGTCAAATACCCGCTTTATAAATAGGCTAAATGGCGAATGCTTGATTGAGTCTTCAAGCATTAATTTCAGGACGTCCGAAGACACGCAGCCAATCGTTACCAAATTATCGAAAACCTGGTCAGGAAAAGTCGAAGTGGCGATCGAAAACTGAGGTTTTATGTAGCTGCCCAGAATTTTCGAGATGATTTTTTTTGCCCCTTTCTGATCCGTATAGGGCAACAACACACCCAAAGTGGCATTATCTATGTATCCGACGATATCCGTTTCACGAATTATCGTCCGAAGCATTTTTAATTGCTCCCTAATATTTGAGGTACTGTATTTATCTTGGGTTAACAATAGGATAGATAACGGAGTACCGGATCGCTGGGCACGATAGCATTCAACACGAAGCTGCTCAAGAAAGCAAGGCTTATCGAAGATCCCCTCTAATTCAGTCTTGCAACAGTTTGACGAGTCATCTGTCGTAGACAATCTAGCTGATCCGTGCGTTAAGATGTCTTTGTTCGCTTGCATATCAATAATCATATCACTGGCCTATAATGAGCAATTATTTTCACTACTCCCTCTTCGTGTGTACTTTATCAAACTAGTTTTCGATGTATATAGGTAATATTACCTATTGATCATATGAATATTCTCACTAGCATTTGATAGTATTAGTTTTTATAAAAAACACTACCAATCCGACCATTTTTGTTCGCAAAAATGGTCCAGGATCGGTTTAAGGGCATTAAAAAATCCAAATTCAGCACATATTTTTCATAACAGACAACTACTTTTTGTGGATGACAACCTTTATTCCTTGATTCAAAGTCACATATCCGAAATTAAAGTAGACAACTAGGGCGCGTTCTCAATTAACTATAACTTATTGAATTTAAATAATTTTCATAATCCTGGTTATTTTGTAACACATTCATTTTTATCAAAAAACATCTTAATTGTGAACAACCCCTAAATACATTTACAACAAAAACTATCATGAATTTTGGACGGGCTATTTATCCAACTTATGATATCCGCTGGATATTACTTTTTTATTTCAAGACCCTTCTTCTTATCGTTTTTGCTTTAGCGCAATATGTGCCTATGATACTTCGATCAAGCGGAAACAAAGAAACCTATTGTTGTGACCGTAGTCAAATTTTCCGAAACATCTACTCGTTTCAAGGCACCTTGAAGCCTATAGCTAAAGTTATAAAGCCTAACAACCGCCAGAGCGCGTAAATAATCCTTTCCCAAAGATCTTTGCGAGAAGAAATCAGCGTTTACGCTATGTTAAAATGTTCAGCGAAAGTAGTTGAGCGCTGGAAAGGGTAAAACAATAAGCAATGTCGATTAGTTATGCTTAAGGAATTAAAATCAACTGCAAATTATGCTTGAATTTCATTTATTATGCAATAGGTTATAGCCAAATACAGTTCCCGCTTATATGGTTTACAATTGAACGTACCAAGCATTCCCAGAATCTATGCAAGTACAATGATTAAACTTTAAACGCCAAACCAAAAGCAATTCTCAATTTTTACTGGCTAACTAAGAAAATCAGCGATTCAACAACTTGACCTTTGTCCCTGATAGTTTACATACTTGACTAAAAAGGGAAGGCGCGGGGTCTACCTAATCCCTAAAATTTTCAAACTGAAGCGGCATTTCAAGTTTTTCCTCCCTAAGCATTTTAATGACTTCTTGTAAGTCATCGCGTTTTTTTCCAGTTACCCTGACTTGATCGCCCTGGATAGCGGCTTGTACTTTTAATTTTTTGTCTTTTATCAGTTTGACGATTTTTTTGGCAAATGCGCTATCAAGCCCCTGTTTTAGGGTAATTTCCTGCCTCATGAGCTTGCCACTGCCTTTTGCTTCCCCGACTTCCATACAAGCAATATCCACGCTTCGGCGACTCAATTTGGCACAGACGATGCTAAACATCTGTTGAAGCTGAAAAGCGGATTGAGAAACCATGATGATTTTGTTATCGGTCAGTTCAAAACTGGAATCCGTACCTTTAAAATCGAAGCGGGTACTGACTTCTTTGCAGGCTTGGTCAACCGCGTTTTTTACTTCATGGGGATCAAATTCGGAAATAACATCAAATGATGGCATTGGTCAATTCCTAAGGTTAATAAGTCCTGGTAATTCAGCTAAGCGGATGACGCAAAGGATCATGGCATCAGCCTGTTTTCGCCGAAGTTGCAGGACACATCAAGGTTATGTAGAGGCCTCGATAAGCTGCCAAGTTGTTGTGCGCGATCCATTCAAAATATCATTTGGATTTACCGACACCGCTAAGGTATTCAGTCTACAATAAAGAAACTGCTTGGGTGTTGTCTTTTTTACACACTTTTGCCAAATTAAAATCGAACCAACTAAGTTTAATTGCCCCCTGCGCTATTTTAGTCTTTACATCATATGTCTTGCATTCCCAAAAAAATAGAAATTTCGTATAGCCAGAAAAACACAATCCATATCGCCTTTGGCTACAGATAGAGCGTTTACATATTTTAAATGGAGATAAAACAAATCACAGCCATTAGCCAGATTGATAGGCAAGCCTGGAATAAGTTGGCTGGAGAAAGCTATCCCTTCATGCGTCATGAGTTTTTATCGGCTTTGGAAGAAAGCGGTTGCGTGTCCGAGAAGACGGGATGGCAACCGATGCATATCCTGGCTTTCGAAAACAACGCATTAATGGCCTGTATGCCGTTGTATCTCAAGTCACATTCCCGTGGCGAGTACGTTTTCGACCATCAATGGGTTTATGCGTATGAACAGAATGGGGTTAGCTATTATCCTAAGTGGCTGACAGCGATACCGTTTACGCCTTGCCAAGGCTTACGCATAGCTTTCAATGAAAAAGCCGACCAACATAAAGCTTGTATGGCCATTTTTGATTTCATCAAGGCGATATCCGAACAAGGCAACATTTCATCCTGGCATTGTTTGTTTCCGGTCGAAGGCCAACTGGAAACATTTCGGCACCTTGGCTTAGCCGTCCGGGAAGGTGTGCAATTCCAGTGGTTTAATAGAGACTACAAGTCATTCGACGATTTTCTTGGCGTATTCAGCTCCAGCAAGCGCAAAATGCTGAAAAAAGAGCGGCGTAAAATCGCCGAACAAGGGATCAAGATGATTCAGTTATTGGGTAAAGATGTTACGGAACACCAATGGCAGGTGTTTTATGAGTTTTATAGGGTAACTTACCTTAAACATGGGATGCCTCCTTACCTTAACCTGGAATTTTTTCTACAGTGTGCGGCTACGATGGGTCACAAGCTGTTGGTGGTTTTCGCCTTGAAAGGGAATGCCTATGTAGGCGCGGCATTGAGCTTTTTCGGAAGCAATACCTTATACGGCCGTTATTGGGGTTGCCTTGAGGAATATGATGCCTTGCATTTTGAAGCCTGTTATTATCAGGGGCTTGATTACTGTATCGCAAACGGTTTGCAACGATTCGATTCCGGGGCGCAGGGAGAACACAAAATTGCCAGGGGTTTTGAACCGGTCACTACTTATTCCGCCCATTGGTTCGCCGACGAACGTTTCGGCAAGGCCGTAGAACAGTTTTTAGCCAGGGAAAAAAATGCAATCCGATCCTACAAAGATGATGCGTCGCACTATTTACCTTTCAAAAAATAACTGACAATGTCGATGCGAATAGTAAAATGGGACACCAACTTGGAATTATATTTTTGATGTTTACCATTACTTAACTACTAGGGGAATAAAATGCCAGATTACAGAAAATACGAATGTACCGTTTGCGGCCATATATATGATGAAGCCTTGGGCGACCCTGATTCGGGAATCGAGCCGGGTACTTTATGGGAAGACGTTCCTGACGATTGGCGTTGTCCGGAATGCGGTGTGGAAAAAAGTGAATACGAATTAATGGAATGACCTAACCATCCTTCAAACAGAAAAAACCGGTGGACGGCATGAATATCGTGATCGTTGGCTCAGGCATCGCGGGCGTCACTTTCGCCGAAAAATTTCGGGCATTATCGCCCGAATCCGAGATAGTTATCGTTACACAGGAACATGACGGCTATTATTCCAGGCCTTTGCTTTCCCGTGGGTTTACTAAAACCGATATTGAACAGTCTATCATCCTCAAAACCTTCGACAGGTTGCGTGAGAACGCTATTGATGTGATCGCGGGTTCAGAAGTCACCGCAATTGACCGTAGCGCCAAAACTGTGGCCATTGAGGGCCCAGGCCAGGAAAAATCATTATCTTATGACAAATTAATTTTGGCCCAAGGCTCGGCTGCATTTGTGCCTCCGCCTTTCCGTCCTTTTGAAAAACTCTTTTTCAGTTTGAACAGCCTTGTCGATTTAAAAATGTTGAGGAAATTCCGGCAACCTTTCCTGAACCAAAACCAACACCCGCACTGGGCGGTTATCGGTGGTGGCTTGATCGGATGCGAAGTCGCCTCGGATTTGGCGGTCGCTGGTGACAAGGTGACTGTATATCATGCCATGGATCGCCTGATGGAAAGGCAGTTGGTTGACGAGGATTCCGCATCCTTACTTAAAGTCCTGCAATCCTCAGGCGTTGAGGTTTTATTGGATCAAGCCGTACATGCTTTCGCCGAAGAAGGCGGAAAAGTGTGCGTAGAAACCGATGTGAATACCGAATTCGATGCCGTTATCGTCGCTTGCGGCTTTAAACCGCGCACTGGATTGGCAGAAGCTGCCGGCCTGGCTATCGGCAGGGGCATAAAAGTGGACGGTTTTTTACAAACGAACGATGAAGCCATATTTGCTTTGGGCGATGTCGCCGAATTACCCGATGGCAAGCTTTATGCGTTTATTTTGCCTATTCGAAGCCAGGCCTTATGGCTCGCCAATTATCTGGCAGGGCAAGAACAGGCCGCCTGGTCGCCAGCGCCGTTTACGACCAAAGCAAAAGTGCATGGGTTTGAGGCTGCGCATCCTTATCATCTTTGATCGCCAAAAATTAAGCTAAAAATTTGGACAGGTTCCTCATCCGTCGATTGGATTTTATTCTTCGATTGATTCAACCAATGCACCTTACCTGGAAACAGCAGTGCCGCTAGAATTCAAAATTAACCCCGTCCCTGCCTTACTGGCTTCCCAATTACAGGCCAAAATCGACCAAAAAACCAAACCGCTTGGCGCTTTAGGGCAATTAGAATCATTGGCATTAAAAATCGGTTTGATCCAAAATACGTTATCGCCCCGCTTAATAAGGCCAACTATCCTTATTTTTGCGGGCGACCACGGTATTGTCGAAGCGGGCGTAAGCGCCTACCCGCAAACCGTCACCGCACAAATGGTAGCAAATTTTTTGGCGGGCGGTGCAGCGATTAGCGTTTTTGCCAAGCAACACCAGATGGAACTCTTTGTCGTCGATGCGGGTGTCAATGCCGTCCTGGATGCGCATCCCAATTTGATTGATGCAAAGATAGGGATGGGGACAGTAAGCTACCTACACCAACCGGCCATGCCTGAAAAGCTATGTAGCTTAGCCATCCATTCAGGAGCAGGACTGGTAAGGCAACAGCATGATAAAGGTTGCAACTGTATTGGTTTTGGGGAAATGGGCATAGGCAATACTTCTTCCGCTTCGCTACTAGTCCATTGTTTATCCGAGATTCCATTGGCGCAATCCGTTGGCCGCGGCGCTGGATTGGATAACCAACAGTTACAACACAAACATGCCGTGTTACAGCAAGTCTTGGATAAGCATGCTGGCGTAAAGGAACCCCTCGAATCCTTGGCGACATTTGGCGGATTTGAAATCGCCATGATGGTTGGCGCTTACCTAAGAGCCGCAGAGTTGGGTATGCTGATTATGGTGGATGGTTTCATTGCCAGCGCTGCATTGTTGGTGGCTTACCAACTTAAGCCCCATATACTGGATTATTGCGTGTTCAGCCATGTTTCTTCAGAACAAGGGCATCAAGCCTTATTGTCACACTTTAACGCCATACCGCTACTGGATCTGGACCTAAGATTAGGCGAGGGTTCCGGTATAGCCCTAGCTTATCCTATCATTCAATCGGCAATCTTGTTTTTAAATGAGATGGCAACGTTCGCAGATGCCGGGGTTGATCGGCAAGCCATCAATTAGCAATGGCTTACTCGAAGCTATTCTTCTTGGCGCTAAGTTTTTATACTCGATTGCCTTGCCCTAAAGACCTGGATTATTACCAATTGCCCAGGGCCGGTGTTTTTCTTCCCCTGGTTGGCTGGATCATAGGCGGGCTAACAGGATTGTGTTTTTATTTAACAAGCTTCCTCTGGCCGCAAACTGTTGCGGCCACCTTATCGATTATTTTTGGGGTCTTGTTGACCGGGGCCTTCCATGAAGACGGTTTTGCCGATACCTGCGACGGGTTCGGCGGCGGATACGGCAAACAACGCATCCTGGAGATCATGAAAGATCCTCAAATTGGCGTATATGGCGCGTTGGGCATGATATTGTTGATGTCACTAAAAATCGGTTTGCTAAATTCGTTACCGGAAAGGCATTTGCCTTTCATCTTATTTGCCGGACATAGCGTAAGCCGCTTTCAACCCTTAATCCTCATGCGGCATTATGATTATGCAAGGACTGACAATAGCAAAAGCCAATCGGCAGTATTCAAGCCTACCATTACGGAATTGCTATTTGCAGGGACGATTTCCTTAGTGCCTTTATTATTACTGCCAGCACTATTTAGCTTAGCTATCCCCTTTGTGTTATTGGTTAACTGGAAGTTAGGTTGTTTTTTTTATTGCCATATCGGCGGGTACACCGGCGACTGCCTTGGCGCCAGCCAACAAGTGGCGGAAGTTGTTTTTTATCTGGTCATAAGCGCATTGTGGACATATACCTGATCCGCCACACCAAGACAGATACCGTGAATGGCTTATGTTATGGCCGAAGCGACGTCCCGTTGGCTGAAAGCTTTGCCGATGAAGCCTACCGAATAAGGGAAAAACTCCCTACTTTATCGGCGGATTGCCGGATTATAAGCAGTCCGTTAGCGCGTTGTTTAAGGCTTGCCGAAATTTTTGATAGGCCGATTGAAACCGATGAGAGATTGCAGGAAATTCATTTCGGTACTTGGGAAAACCAGCGTTTTGAAGACATAGATGCAGGGCATTTGAAAAAATGGACAGAAAACTTTGTGACCATGCCTCCCCCTAATGGTGAAAGTTTTACCGACCTATGCCGTCGAACCGGCAATTTTTGGGATGAGCTAGTCGAAATAAAGCCTACCGAACAAATTTTGCTTATTACCCACGCAGGCGTCATTCGCGCCTTGTTTGCACATATATTGCAAATACCGCCAGCCAATGCTTTTAAATTTTGCGTCGATGTAGGTTCTGTCCATAAGCTCCAACACATTAACCAATATACTTACATCCATCATATCAATTACTGAAACCGCTTAGCCCAGTCATTAGTGCGCTGACATGAATTTAGAATTTATTGGCTCGACTAATAACTTGCGTTAAATTTAAATAACTTCTATGCTTAAACAAAATGAAAACCTTGTTTATCGGCGGCATCAAAAGCGGCAAATCACGACTTGCAGAAGCCTATATCCTGGATAAGGCCAAGGTAAAACCTTATTATTTGGCGACCACGGAGTTTATAGATGATGAAATGCGCGACCGTATTGCTGTTCATCGGCAACGCCGTAATGGCCGTTTTATCACTCTCGAAGAACCAGTCCGATTACTGCAAGCCCTAGAGGATTGCCCCGGCCCAGTGTTAATCGAATGTATTTCCATGTGGCTTAACAATTTGCTTTATCGCCAAGTTTCAGAAGACCTTATTTTGCAAGAATTGGCTACCGTGTTAGGGCTACCTGTTGAAATGGTGTTTGTGCAAAATGAAGTCGGTTTGGGCGTTATTGCCGACAACCCAGTGGTACGGCAATACGTCGATATATCAGGTAAGGCTGCGCAATTACTGGCATCCCATTGTGGGCAGGTATTCTTTTGTTGTGCGGGTTTGGCAATGCAGCTAAAGCAATAAGGGTTTATGCCCGATAATCTTATGAATTAATTGGGCTTTATCCAGCAGAAAACTAGATTTTGAAGTCGAAAATATTATGCAAATAAATTTCAGTTTTCCTTAAAACTGTTTGCGTTTGCACCAAAAAATAATACCAACGAACTATTTTGGCTCAGTAACTGATCAATTCTAAGGGAGATTGCTGTGAAATTTTCAAAAATTTTTACTCCTGCGTTTATAACTGTAATCCTTCTGTCCGGCTGCAATCTGAATCCCGTGCCGGTCACGGCGGAGGAACGAC
The DNA here is from genome assembly GCA_964435245.1 of uncultured Methylomagnum sp. Classification (GTDB taxonomy): domain Bacteria; phylum Pseudomonadota; class Gammaproteobacteria; order Methylococcales; family Methylomonadaceae; genus Methyloglobulus. Next base: position 146,790 of record CAYSYU010000001.1, on the reverse strand, counting down.
TGTCGGGAATGATGCAAGACCAAGCCGAGATGTACGACAAACAAGAGCCGATTACCCGACCGCTGTCCTTTTATGACGCCCTGGCCCGCGCCCTCAAGTACAACTACGACCACCGGCTCACCATGATGGAAGCCGTGCTCCAGGATACCCAGCTCGAGGTCGCCACCCTCAACATGCTGCCCAAGCTGACTGCGAGCGCCGGTTATACCTTCCGGGAGCGCAAGCTCGGCTCCTCCAGCGAGGACTTCTACAACCCCGGGCAGAACGTCTTCAGGCAAGGGCAGTTCGCCACCTCTCAGGACGCCAGCCGCGGCCTTGCCGACCTCACCTTCGCCTGGAACATCCTCGACTTCGGGGTCAGCTACTACCAGGCCAAACAACAGTCCGACCGCGTCCTCATCGCCCAGGAGCGCCGCCGCAAGGTCGTCAACAACCTTATCAAGGAAGTCCTCCAGGCCTACTGGAGCGCCAGCATCGCCGAACGCCTGCTGCCCGGGCTTGAGCCTGTCCTGACCGAAGCCGAACATGCCCTTGACGTCAGCAGGTCCATCGAAAGCGACCGCCTGCAACCCGTCCTCAGCGTACTTGAATACCAGCGCAGCCTCTTGCGTATCATTGACCAACTAAAGAAGCTCAAGGGCGACCTCCTCGTCGCCAAGCCCAAGCTCGCCGGGCTCATCAACGCCCCACTGCACACCAGCTTCAGCTTGGCGCAACCGGCGGTCACCCCCGAACCCCCAGAACTCAAGGCCAACGTCGCCGAACTCGAAAACCTCGGCCTGTTCTACCGCGGCGACCTGCGTGAAGAAATTTACCAGGAACGCATCAGTCGCGCCGATGTCTGGAAAGAAATGCTCAAGGTCATGCCTGGCCTAACAATTCCGTTAGGGCTGAACTTTGACTCCAACCATTTCCTCGTCGACAACTTTTGGTTCGAAGCCGGCGCCAGAACCAGCATAAACCTCCTCAACCTCATCGCCGCACCCAAGATCTGGAAATCCGCCGAGACCCAGGTCGAAGTCGCCCGCACCCGCCGCAAGGCGCTCAGTGTCGCCGCCGTCGTCCAGGTCAACGTCGGCTACCAGCAATACCTTAAGGCATTGGACAGCTACAAGAACGCCAAGGAACTCAACAAAGTCGACAAAGGTATCTACACCGCCACCGCCAACAGCGCCGCCAGCGACGCCGGCTCAGAGCTCGAGCGCATCCATGCCGCCACCTCCGCCTTAGCCTCCCAGCTTGAAAAGGAACAGAGCCTAGCCGACGTCTACGGCGCGTTGGGCAACATCTACGCCTCCGTCGGCCTGGATCCCGTGACCGGCGGGATAGAGCACGTCACCGTACGCGCCTTGGCCGCCCAATTGGAGAGGACCTTGGACAGTTGGTACAAGGGCGACCTGCCCAAGTTGCCTACCCCCGCCAAGACCGCACAACCGGAAAATCCGGAAGGGTGATGGCCATAAAAACCCTAGCCATTACCCTATCCCTGGTTTTGTTACAACCTGCGAAAGTGCTTGCAGAACTACCGTTAGTCCCCATTGGCAAAGAAACTGCCACCACTAAGGTCGAAGACTATCCTATGGGGCAGATTAATGCCAATTCCGATCAACTGTTAAGGGCCCAAGTAAAAGCGCAGGAAAGCACCCAGATTTCAAGTGAAATGTCAGGCCGTATCAGCCAATTAAAAATTCGGGATGGCCAACGATTCAATGCCGGGCAGATTTTAGTCGGCTTTCACTGTTCTATGGAGGAAGCGCAGCTAAGCAAAGCCAAAGCAACTTTAGAAAAGAAACAGAAGACTTATGAAGTCAATAAAAAACTGGAAAGGTTAAAATCCATCAGTACTCTAGAACTTGATGTTTCTAAGGCCGAAGAAGAAGAAGCCCGGGCGGACGTCAGGGTGTCGCAGGCCGCCCTTGAACGATGTACCATTAAGGCGCCATTTTCAGGAAAAGTCGTTGACGTGACTGCCAGGGCCTACCAATCAGTTCGTGAAGGTGACCCGTTGTTGGAAATTATCAATGAAAAAGACCTTGAAATTGAATTTATCGCGCCTTCAAAAACATTGCCCCGACTGAAGCCGGGCAAGGCGTTTAATGTGACGTTAGATGAAACCGCCAAGACCTATAAAGCCGAGATTGTCAGGTTAGGCGGCCGGGTTGATCCGGTCAGCCAAACCATCAAAGTCTATGGGCGTATTACCGACAGTTCGGTTGAATTATTGCCCGGCATGAGCGGTGCCATAGAACTAGCCCCTTCCGAGTGAGTGAACACTTAAACCAACAGTTATTGCGGCTGACACTGCTCCTACAGCTTGAGCGTAGGGCGAGGCAAGCGCCAGGCAAAGAACTCCCTTATGTTTTAGTGAATGAAACTGCGGAACTGATACCTTACCGGCAAGCAGTATTATGGCGCAAAGATATTGGCCGGATAGAAGCAGTTTCCGGCGTTGCCAAACCGGAGCCAAATAGCCCGTATTCCCTTTGGGTGAAACCGTCTTTAAAATATCTCGGCGTTTCTTATAATTCCTTACAAATCAAACCGTTCACCGCCAATGACCTAAGTCCCGAGCTTGCTAAGGATTGGGCTGAATGGCTGCCGGAACATGGGCTTTGGATACCCTTGCCCGGCGCTTCCGGCAACAAATATGTACTGGCCTTATTCCGCGAAAGCAATTGGGGCGATGCGGAAATACACATGCTGTCCTATCTTTCTGAAGCCTACGGCCATGCCTTTTCGTTAGTTGAAGCGGCTAATCCAGCCATCCCTTGGCAGGACAGGATCAAGCAACGGAAAACGCAATTCAGCGTTGCCGGTTTGTTATTATTGGCGCTATTTTCCCCCGTGCGGCAATATGTGCTGGCGGAAGCCGAAGTCATCCCGCAACACCCCAATCTTGTCCGTGCCCCGCTTGAAGGTATAGTAGAGACGTTTTATATCAAACCAAATGAAACGGTCGAAGTCGGCCAGAAATTGTTTTCGTTGGACAAGACCGAATTGCGTAGCCGCCTGGAAATCGCCAAAGAAAAACGTGACAGCGCCCAGACGGAATACATGCAAACCACGCAAGAAGCCATGTTGGATCCCACCGTCAAATTTAAATTGGCCGGTTTGAAAAGCAAATGGCAACAAGAGTCGGAAGAAGTCGATTATGTCCAGACCTTGTTGCAGCGTTGTGATGTCGCGGCCACCATTCCAGGAGTGACCGTATTCGACGACCCGAATGATTGGCTGGGGCGCCCGGTTAAGCAAGGCGAAAAAATCCTCGCCGTCGCCGATCCCAACGCCGTAGAGCTCGAAATCCGACTTCCTATGGAAGACTTGATCGTTTTGGAACCGGGATCAGAAGTCTTGTTTTTTTCAAATATAACTCCCCATAAGCCTCTCGAGGCCCGCCTAAATTATTTTAGCTACCGCGCCACGCCCACACCTGCCGATCTAATGGCTTATCGGCTTAAAGCAAATTTTACAGAAAATGATGACAAGCCGCGCTTGGGGTATCACGGCACCGCCAAGCTTTATGGCACAAGACGGCCTTTCATACTGTGGTTACTACGCAAACCAATCCAGACCGTTCGCTTATGGCTGACTTGGTAGTCGGCGATGTTCCTGAAAAGGTTGTGGTTTGGCCAAGCCTACGCGAGGATTTAGCACTGCTAAAAGGCCCACGTGCTTATGACGGTTCGCCCACGTGGACTTTATACGATCCTGCCGTACATCGTTATTATCGGATCGGATGGCTAGAATTTGAATGCCTGCACCATTGGGGCATGGCGAATGCCGAACATATCGCTTCAGCAATTCAAACAGAAACACCACTAGATGTCGATGTCAGCGATATAGCGCAATTTTCTGAGTTTCTTGTCAAGAACCAGTTGACTAAGCCTTTAGGTAAAGAATCCAGCGGCCGGTTTGCCTACATCCGACATGCTTCCAAGCCTGGATTCTGGACCTGGTTGCTGCATAACTATTTGTTCCTGCGTATTCCCTTGATAAAGCCGGACCGTTACTTACAAAAAGCCTTGCCTTTAATTGATTTCTTTTTCCGTCGTGGCTTTATGGCGGTGCTTTTATTGGGCGCTGGTGTCGCGGTTGCCTTAGTGGCACAGCGCTGGAGTGAGTTTAGCCATAGCTTCTTGTATTCGTTCACGCCGGAAGGCTTATTGGCTACGGCAGGAATGATGTCCATTTCCAAAGTAATCCACGAATTAGGCCACGCCTCTGCCGCCAGCCATTTCGGTTGCCGGGTTCCAGCAATGGGCGTGGCGCTGTTGCTGGGCATACCGGTGTTGTGGACGGATGTCACCGATGCCTGGAAGTTACCCCGACGAACTGACCGGCTTATTATCGATGCAGCAGGCATGATCGCCGAATTGGCCCTGGCAGTGCTGGCAACGATATTATGGACAATGCTACCCGACGGCCCCTTGCGCAGCGGCAGCTACTTATTGGCAAGCACCGCTTGGATAATAACCCTTGGCATCAACCTTAACCCGTTCATGCGTTTTGACGGCTACTATCTGCTGGCCGATGCGCTGGATATCCCCAATTTGCAAGGCCGCGCTTTCGCTTTAGCGCAATGGCGGCTCAGGGAATGTTTCTTTGGGTTCCGCATCCCGATACCGGAACATTTACCCAATGGGCGGCGGCAATTCCTGATAGCTTATGCTTACTGTGTTTGGGTTTATCGATTGATCTTGTTCACCGGCATAGCTTGGTTAGTCTATTACTTCTTTTTTAAAGCCTTGGGCTTAGCGTTGTTCGCCGTAGAAATCGGATGGTTCATTATCCGTCCTATCGCCAAGGAAATTTCGGTTTGGCGGGAATTAATCGCAGCCCGAAATACGCCCTTGTACCCTCGACCCTCATGGCTTATACCGCTGGTATTATTGGCTTTATTGTTTATTCCCTGGCAGTCGCGCCTCTTTGTGCCCGGCCTTTTAAAGGCCGAAGCAGAATATACTTTTTATTGCATCGAAGCTGCACAGGTGCAAGAAGTGTTAGTAAAAGAGGGCGACTTGGTGGCAAGCAACCAATTGCTTGTGAAACTGGAATCCCCGGATTTGAATTACAAAATTCGCGCGGCCCAGTTAAAATGGGAGGAATTGACGCAAAGGTTGGCGTCACAAAGCCTGGAATTAAAACTGGCCCGGAAAAATCCTGTCGATTATGAAGAATACCAATCGACCCGAGCCGAATTACAAGGCTTGCTTGCAATAAAGGAGAAACTATCGGTTAGGGCAACCTTCCCTGGGCGTGTCCGTGATTTGTCCGATGCATTAAAGCCAAAGGAATGGTTAGCCAAAGACGAACCGATTGGAATTATCCAAAGCCCAACGGCTACTGTCACTGCCTATGTTGAAGAGGCGGATTTATCGAAACTTCAAATCGGCAGTGAAGGCCGCTTTTATCCTGAAGGCGGCGATTTATCGCCGTTCCCGGTAAAAATTACGGCCATCGACAGTACCGGGACACGTGAGCTTAAAATAGTGGAACTGGCATCAACTTACGGTGGCGGCATCGCGGCAAGGGCTGATAAAGAAAAGGAAAATACCTTGGTGCCAGAACAAGGTATTTACCGGATCCTGATGCAAACTGAAGCTCTCGAATCAACCAACTCAGTCCGAGGTAGATTGTCCTTAACAACCGCGCCGGAAAGTATTGCCGGTTGGTTGCTGCGGATAAGCATAGTGGCGTTGATCAGGGAAAGCGGTTGGTAAGGCGGATACTTAACAACAATCAATAACCAATTTTTTTGTTAGAAAATTACACTTTTGAACAACATAACTCAACCAAAGCACATGAAACATGATGTGATAGACGCTCAAATATCCCCTGATGGCAGGCTGGAGATCTTATCCAAGCAAGAAGTCAGCAAACTGTTGGACAGTAGCCAAGGCGGCCTGTACCAAACCTTCCGAAATTGTTCGCTAGCGGTTTTGAACTGCGGGAGCTCAACGGATGACGGCAAGGAGCTGCTGGAGCGTTATCCCGATTTTGCCATACGTGTAGTCCAAGAACAGCGGGGGTTTAAACTGGAATTAAAAAACGCGCCTGCGCAAGCCTTTGTCGACGGGCACATGATCAAGGGCATCAACGAACACCTGTTTGCGGTAGTCCGGGATATCATCTATGTAAATAACGAAATCAACAATAACCCGCACTTCGACCTCGAGACATCCGGCGGCATCAGCAATGCCGTATTCCATATCCTTCGTAATGCCAATATCTTGCGTCCGATGACTAACCCCAAACTGGTCGTCTGTTGGGGGGGGCATTCAATCAGCCGCAAAGAATACGACTATACCAAGCTGGTCGGTCATGAGATGGGTTTACGCGGGTTGGACATTTGTACCGGCTGTGGCCCAGGCGCGATGAAAGGGCCCATGAAAGGCGCAACCATCGGCCACGCCAAGCAACGGATTAAAAACGGCCAATACCTTGGCATCACAGAACCGGGGATTATCGCAGCCGAATCGCCCAATCCGATTGTCAACGACTTGGTTATTTTGCCTGATATCGAAAAGCGCCTGGAAGCCTTTGTCCGAACCGGGCATGGCATCGTGGTGTTTCCTGGCGGCGCGGGCACAGCGGAGGAAATCCTCTACATCTTGGGCATCCTGCTGCACCCGGACAATAATGAAATGCCGTTTCCGTTGATTTTTTCCGGGCCGGACAGCGCCAAGGATTACTTTGAACAAATCGACCAATTTATCTCAACTATACTGGGAAAAGAAGCGCAGTGCAGGTACCAGATCATTATTAACGACCCCGCCCAGGTTGCCCGAGAAATGCAAGCCGGTATCGGCCAAGTCAGGGCTTTTCGGAAGGAACACGGGGATGCGTATTACTTCAATTGGCTGCTTAATATCGATCCGGTTTTTCAAGAGCCGTTCAATCCTACCCACGGTAATATGAAGGCGTTAGAATTACATACCGACCAAGAAAAGCACTTGCTTGCCGCCAACCTTCGCCGCGCCTTTTCCGGCATCGTTGCAGGCAATGTCAAAGATTCCGGTATCCGCGCCATCGAGCAATACGGGCATTTTGAGATCCATGGCGACAGCTACATCATGAAATTAATGGATACCTTACTGGCATCTTTTGTGTCGCAACATCGGATGAAACTGCCAGGAAAGAAATATTCGCCGTGCTACCGCCTCATTACTTAACCGACAATTTTCACTACATTAAGGTATTGTATTGCTAAGGTTAAGATAGACAAACCTTGTTATTGGCCTACCGGCATACACTTTCTTCCTAGCCTACCCAAACAGCTAAATGCCCACAAATACAGAAAATCATTCCAAGCAACAAATGACGGGGCCTATCTTAGGTGCGATTGGCGTTGTTTTCGGGGACATCGGCACTAGCCCACTTTATGCACTAAAAGAAGTTTTCCACGGCGGAATACCGATCGACCACGACCATGTGTTAGGCGTACTTTCGTTGGTCTTTTGGTCGTTGACGCTAGTGGTGACGGTAAAATATGCGATATTCATCATGCGCGCCGACAATAAAGGCGAAGGCGGTATTATGGCCTTGATGACATTGGCGCTACACGGGTCGCGCGACAATCCTAAACGAATGCGGTTTATCCTAACTATCGGCTTATTGGGGGCTACCCTGTTTTATGGCGATAGTATGATCACCCCGGCAATTTCCGTACTTAGCGCCGTGGAGGGCCTAAGGGTCATCGCACCTACCTTGGAAGATTTTGTGGTGCCAATAACAATGGTAGTGTTGAGCGTGTTGTTTATCATGCAAGCTAAGGGCACAGGGGCTGTCGGTAAAATTTTTGCCCCCGTCATGTGCCTTTGGTTCGTTTCGCTGGCGGTAATGGGCTTGGTGAATGTTATCCATGACCCAAGAGTATTGATGGCTGTTAACCCATACTATGCGGCGCATTTTCTTTGGGAAACAGGTTGGCGCGGATTTTTGATTATGGGCGCCGTAGTCTTGGCGATCACCGGCGCAGAGGCTTTATACGCCGATATGGGGCATTTCGGCCTGAAACCTATCCGTTATGCTTGGTTAGGCTTCGTGTTTCCAGCACTGTTACTCAATTATTTCGGACAAGGGGCGTTATTGATCGCCCACCCGGAAGCCATACAGAACCCATTCTATTTACTCGCACCAGCTTGGTTATTGTATCCGCTGCTTATCTTAGCCACATTTGCGACGGTCATCGCGTCTCAAGCCGTTATTTCGGGGTCTTTTTCCGTAACACGGCAAGCGATACAGCTTGGCTATTGCCCGCGCATGGCTATCTTCCACACTTCCGGCGATGAAATGGGACAGGTCTATGTTCCTGCCATCAATTGGATGTTGATGTTCTCGGTTTTCGTGTTGGTGTTAAGCTTTAAATCCTCATCGGCGCTGGCTTCCGCCTACGGCATCGCAGTTACCGGCACCATGATTATCGATACTGTGCTGGCATTTATTGTCATCCGCAAACTATGGAAATGGAAGAGGCCGACTAGCGTAATTTTTTTGTTAACTTTCCTACTGGTCGATTTCCTGTTTTTCTCTTCCAATAGCCTTAAAATTCCCACGGGCGGCTGGCTGCCATTAGTTGTTGCGACAATCATTTTCCTGATTATCACCACATGGATTAAAGGCCGCGAAATGTTAACGGCGCACCAGGACGAAAAGCGGGTGCTATTTGAAGAACTTGAATCCGAACTGAAAGAAAACCCACCCGTAACTGTAAAAGGTACGGCGATTTATTTGACCCGCAGTTTGCACGGCGTACCACAGGTATTCCTGCATAATTTAGAACACAACCATGCTTTGCATGAACAGATCATTGTGTTAACAATCGTCACCAAAGACGAGCCTTATGTCGATGAGGCGCACCGGGTGAAAGTCCGATCATATGGGGAAAACAGTCGGTTTTACCGCGTGAAGTTTTACTTCGGATTCCAACAGCAGCAAGATGTGAGGCGGGCGCTCGAATTATGCGCCCATGAGTTGCACGAACATTACGGCTTGCTTATCGACCTAAAAAAAGCATCGTTCTTCGTCGGCAGGGAATTTATTACCTTCAAGCGCAGAAGCACTATGCCGGTTTGGCGCAGGGCGATTTCCCGGTTTTTATTCCAGAACTCCTCCAGCGCCATCCAGTTTTTCAGTATTCCCGTGGATCGGGTAATTGAGATTGGCATTCGGGTTGAATTGTAGTTCTTAAATTGTGGCAGCAATAATTCGCTACCAGTCACCGTACTTCCACCATCCCAAGTCGTCGGCAGCAATAATTCATTGCCAGTCGCCGCACTTTCGCCATCCCTGGCGGTATGGTACATCCATCTCCGGGCAAGGCTGGGGTTTATTCAAGTGATAACACATGGCTATAGACTTAACAGTGGCGATTTTGCTGCCTTTGGGTAATAATAATCAGGAAGTTTTTCTGAGGCCTATTTTTATTAAGGAAATCCATTGAAAGGCATACAGTTAATCATAATGCTATTGTTTTTGCCCAGTAGCGTTTTCGCAGGTGAAGTTTCGGGGACAGGGAATGCCGCTTCCTTAAATTTAACCCATCATATCGTCGGTTATCTATCTATCCTTATTACGGTCTCGGCTTACGTGGCAGCCATGTCGGAGGACGTAATCGATCTGCGCAAGTCAAAACCGATGGTATTGGGATCGGCTTTAGTCTGGTTTGCGATCTGTATTTACTATGCCCTGCACGGCGAAGCCAAGGTGGCGGCAGTAGCGTTTGAAAGCAATTTGCTGGCGTACATCGAATTGCTTTTGTTTATCCTGGTTTCCATGACTTACCTTAACGCCATGGAAGAACGCGGTATTTTCGACGGACTACGGATTTGGCTCTTGAATAAGCAATTCAGCTATCGGCAACTGTTTTGGATTACCGGCTTCCTGGCATTTGGGCTGTCCACTGTAGTCAGCGGACTTGCAGTCGGTTTGTTAATGGGGGCGGTGGCGGCGGCTGTCGGCAAAAAAAATCCGAAATTCATCGGTTTGGCGTGTGTAAATATCGTTGTGGCGGTCAATGCCGGAGGTACATTCTGTCCCTTGGGGGGAATTTCGACGTTGTTTGTTTGGCAACGAAATATCCTGCATTTCAGGGAGTTCTTTGCCTTGGCCATACCGTGCCTGATCAACTTCCTCGTCCCGGCTACCGTCATGCATTTTTGTGTGCCTAAAGAAACACCAGCCGTTTCAAGCCGTGCAATTATGCTTAGACGGGGGAGCAAAAGGATTATGTTCCTCTTCGCGTTGACGCTAATTATTACTGTTTGGGCCAATGTCTATCTTCTGCTCCCACCTGCCGCCGGAATGATGGCGGGCTTGGCGATGTTGCAGTTCTTTAGTTATTATCTGACCAAGACAGTCAAAAACCAAGAAAGCCATTTTGCCTACGCTTATAAATTTTTTGGGGTGGATGTTCCCATCGGGAACGAAAAACAAGACTTCGACATTTACAAGAATGTGTCCAATATTGAATGGGATACCTTGCTGTTCTTTTATGGTGCCATGATGATTATCGGAGCATTGAGCTTTATCGGCTATCTTGATGCCGTTGCGCTTTTTTTGTTCGGGCAGCATTCTCCCACAGAGGCCAATATTATAATTGGGCTATCGTCCGCCTTTGTCGATAACGGCACGCTGATGTTTGCCGTGTTGAGTATGCATCCCGATCTTGCGCCCGGTCAATGGTTGCTGCTAACCCTAACTCTGGGTGTTGGGGGCAGCTTGTTGGCGATTGGTTCGGCGCCAGGAGTTGGATTGCTGGGTCAAATCAAAGAGGGCTATTCCTTTGGCTACCACATGCGCTGGATGCCGATTATTTTGCTGGGCTATATCGCCAGTATCGCCACACACTTTTGGATTAATGCCAGTTATTTTTGAAACCATGGATTAAGCAGTAACCCATGGTGTGTTAAGAATCGGTGTATCCGAGCCACTAAAACCCGTATTTCTCAATTTATAGGCTACCGTCAATTTATTTACTGGCTTCCACAACTGCCTTCAAATCCGCCAAGCCCTTTTCAAATTGCCCGCCGACCATTTTGTCGCAGTTCATGACCAACCCCATAACTTTGCCCATGAAGTCATTGGTTCCGCTCATGCTCCAGGTTACCGCGGTTTGGTCGCCTTCCGGTGTGAAAGTGAACTCCGCGATGTTAGTGGCTTTCATCGGCTTCAGGAATTCTAATTTGAATTGGATTAATTCGTTAAGGCGGCTTTCGGTGATGGTCATACTGCCTACGCCCACCTTATTGTTGCCAGCCCAGCTCATCTTGGAACCGACCCCTTCGGATGGCCCTTCGAATAAATTTTTAGCATTGGGATCGAGTTTCGCCCAGGGCGACCAAGCATCCCATTTGTGCAAATCGTTTACATGAGGGAATATCGCTGAAGCCGGGGCGGATATTTTGCCTGTACGGGTTATGCGGAAATTATCTGGTTGCCTGGATGCAAGTACAAAAATTACAAGGATGGCAATGACAATTAAGAAAAGGATGATGTTCAGCATGGACTTTTTTCCCTTCTGGTTATTAGGTTGTTTAACTATATACTTTCAAACGATATCATTCAATTGCCGAAACTTTTATTTGTGGATACTCAGTTAGTTCAAATGGGTGATAATATCGGGGTTAATAACTTACTGACGAGAAACAAATGAGTAATGTGTTCAGTTTTACCGGGACGGTCGGTCGCGATGCGGAAGTCAGGTATACACCATCGGGCTTGGCGGTATTAAGCGTGACGGTCGCCAACAATATCGGCTTTGGCGATAAGCAGCAAACCTTATGGGTGCGCGTAGCTTTGTTCGGCAAACGTGCCGAAGGCGGATTGCAGAATTACTTGAAAAAAGGCCAGCAAGTGTTTGTCTCCGGCGAATTAACCCAAAATGAGTACAAAGCCAACGACGGCAGCATGAAAACCAGCCTGGAACTTAACGCCAATATTATCGATTTGATAGGCAAACGCAACGAAAGCAGCCAAGGTCAGCAAACCTACCAGCCATCGTCATCCCAATCGTCAGCGCCTCAGGGCGGCAGCCAAGACAACTTTGACGACTCTTACGATGACGATATCCCTTTCTAAAAATACCGCCATGATATTGATAAGGTAAATTTTTCCTTAAGGCTTGAAACAGAGGTTGGCTTGATTCCTGATAAGCATTTCGCTTTTTATTGCGCGCTTAATTCCAAGATGGCCAACCGAAGGTTTCCAAAGCGAAGGCAATTTGGCAAAAATCCCCTCCCAACCTCCGAAAATCAAGAATCCATATCCTGCGGCATATCCCTAAATCCTCAATATAAAAAATTGAAATCCCACTGATTTTTGTCTAGTGTATTACCTATGCTGCAAAGCTGATCAAGATTTGTATCAAACTGCTATAATTTGAATTCACCTTATTTATTGGAAGCCTTCAACGAGTTGCGCCTGTTTCTGGCCAAACAGGATAAAAATAATTCATTCAAACACTTAAAGTTCGTCCTGGGCATGCCGAAAGGCTAAACCAGAACTTCCTTAATTTCTAGGGATAACTGTAATATTCCAATGAATTTAGGCCAAATTCTGCTATAACTAAAAAAGGACAAATATCGTGGCAGACAAGAAATCCCTTTACAAAAAACTCTTAGAATTGTTTTGCCCGATCCTCCTCAGGCAAAACTGGGAGCTTTTGGCCTATGCAATTGCAATCCCAGTGGCGGCGGCCGCCCTGCAATGGCTGGTGTGGCCTTACCTCCCCCCTGCGACTTGGATACTCTTTTACCCGGCAATTTTTTTAAGCGCCTGGATCGGCGGATTTTGTGGCGGCTTAGTCGCAACACTAATTGCGGCTGCCCTGGGGATTTATTTCTTTATCGAGCCTCAGTTATCCTTTGAAATCCATGATCCCCGTAATTACAACTCCATCCTGATATTTCTGGGGATGGGATTCATTATGAGCCTGTTTCACGAACGCCATCAGCTAGCCCAGGACAAGATCAATCGCCTAAGCATCAAGCTTGCTGAAGTCAGCCAAACACGGTTACAGATGGCGTTGGAAGCTGCGAACGCCGGCATGTGGGAATGGAATTTAGACGATAATACGAACGAATGGTCGGAATCGCTTTGGGATCTGTACGGCCTGGAGACCAACAGCCGTGATCCTTCTTATGAAGCCTGGCTGGACATTATCCATCCCGATGATAAGGCCGAGGCTGCCGCCGTTGTGAACAAGGCCGCCCAAACTGGAGGTGAAATCCTGGTCGAATGGCGGCTAAAAGACCGCAGCCGCTGGTTAATGGCAAAAGGAAAACCGGAACTGGATTCCAGCGGCAAGCCGGTTTTATATCGCGGCATTGTCATCGATGTGACAGAGCGGAAGAAAATGGAAACCACGCTTCAGGAAAAAGGGCAACGGCTTGATTTCGCCTTATCCACGCTCAATGTAGGTGCATGGGAATTGGATTTAGACACCCATCAAGTTCACCGCACTTTACTGCACGACCAGATTTTCGGTTATCCCGAACTGCTGGACAACTGGTCTTTCGAAATAGCGCTTGAGCATATCCTTCCTGAAGATAGGGATATTGTTAACCAAACCCTTCAACAAGCCATAGCCAACCAAACAAACTGGACTGTTGAGTGCCGAATTCGACGGGTAGACGGGGAAATCCGATGGATTCACGGTAAAGGACAGCAAAAGCACGATTCTTTTGGCAATCCCTTACCAAAATTTGCGGGCATCATTCAGGATATTACCGAAACCAAACAAATGGCTAACGAATTACAACGTTGGGCGGATGCTTTTCGTTATTGCGCACATGGAATTGCCATTGGCGACCCTAACAATAACTGCATTAGTTTTTGTAATCCTTCGTTCTCAGAGATGTTGGGTTACGACCATCCCGGTGAGGTTATCGGCATACCGATTCTACAGATCTACACCCCCGAAATGCATGAACGAGTTAAAGGCTACATTCAAGAAGCCGACCGGCAGGGTAAAACTCAGTACGAATCGTTATATAGACACAAAAATGGGACAACATTTGAAGTCCAGATTGATTTGGTCAGCGTTAAGAATCCCGAAAACCAAATCCTTTACCGGGTAGCTACCGTCCAGGATATTTCCAAACGCAAAGGGCTGGAACTTATAGTAAGGGAAAAGGGGCGCCTACTTGCGGATAGCCAAGCCATCGCCCATGTCGGCAGTTGGAAAATGGATGTCAATACCGGCTTGATCGTATGGAGCGATGAACACTTCCGACTCTTTGGCTTGTCGCCGGATACCGATAGCGTCCCAACTTATGAACAATTTTTGTTATTGTTGCATCCCGATGACCGCCCCGCCATGGAACAGTGGATCGATGATTGCCGAACCGGCAAACGACCGGAATGCCTAGAGTTTCGCATCCAGACGAAGGACGGGGCAATTCGCTGGGTATACGGTTGCGGCCAACTAGAGAAGGATGCCGAAGGCCGGCCACTGCGGATGATCGGAACCTCCCAAGACATAACCGAACGCAAAAGGATCGAAGATGAAAGGCGGCATATTGAAGCCCGCTACCGGGCCTTGGTCGACCAAGCGGCGCCGGATGCATTCTATGTCCATGACCACGAGGGAAATTTTATCGAAGTCAACCAGAAAGCCTGCGAATGGGATGGCTACAGCCGGGAAGAACTGCTTAAAATGAACGTGCTCGATGTGGAGAACGATTTTGACTTACCTAAAGTCCAGGCTGTTTGGAGCAGCATCCAACCAGGCGTAGCTAAAACCCTGTACGGGCATCACCGTAGGCGGGACGGCAGCAAATTTCCGGTGGAAGTCCGGTTCGGCCTATTGGAGGAAAAAGGCCAACGCTATTATATCGCCTTGGTTCGCGACATTTCTGAACGCCATCAAGCGCAAGCGCAATTACTCTTGCAAAGCAAGGCACTGGAGGCAGCCGCCAACGCCATCATGATTGCCGACCCCAAGGGCGTGATCGAATGGGTTAATCCCGCATTTACCAAGCTCACCGGTTACACCAAAGAGGATGCTATCGGTAGCGATACAGACCGGTTGTTCAAATGCAATGTGCGGCATCCTGATGTCCACGAAGAAGTATGGACAACAATCAGCAAAGGGCAAATTTGGCATGGCGAAATCGTTTATCAGCGTAAGGACGGTTCTTTTTATAATGAAGAACAAACGATTACCCCAGTCTTTAACGAACAAGGCGCGATACAACATTATATTGCGATCAAACAAGACATCACTTTGCGCAAACAAAACGAGGCTGAACTTGAACGCTACCAAGACCATTTGGAACAATTAGTGCAAAACCGGACCCTAGAATTAAACGAAGCCAGGGAAGAGGCGGTACGCTTATCCCAGGTCAAGTCGGCTTTTCTAGCCAATATGAGCCATGAAATCCGCTCGCCCATGAACGCGATGATGGGCTATTTTTACCTTTTGGAACAGCGCCCGCTGGAAGAAGAAGCACGGGGATTGATCCGCAAAGTGCGCTATGCCGGACAATCGCTGTTGGCAATCATCAATGATATCCTCGATTTTTCCAAGATTGAATCGGGACGCCTGGAAATTGAAAACATCCCGTTCCGTTTATCTGATATTCTCGACCAAATTGCGGCGTTGATGTCCACTTCTGCGGGCGAAAAAAACCTGGAGTTAATAATCAACCCCAGCCCGTCTTATGCCGACCACTTGATCGGTGATGGCTTAAGGCTACAGCAAGTATTGGTTAACCTGACCAGTAATGCCATTAAATTTACCCGCCACGGGGAAGTGGAATTGTCCATAACTGTAGTCGGGGAACATGAAGAAAATTTTATAACCTTGCATTTTGCCGTGCGCGACACCGGTATCGGCATATCCAAGGATAAGCAAGCCGAAATTTTCACCGCCTTTACCCAGGCCGATTCGACCATCGGTAGGCGCTTTGGCGGTACTGGCTTAGGTTTGGCGATCAGCCAGCAGTTGGTCAGTTTGATGGGCGGTTCCCTGAAAGTGGAAAGCAGGTTGGGAAAAGGGAGCTCTTTTTGGTTTGAATTAACCTTGGAACGTGACCGCAAAGATGGGCATAACCTATATAAATTCACGCACATTGACTTGTTGGTTGCAGATGACTGTGAAACTGCCCGAACGGCCTTGGCCAATACCTCAAACGCATTCGGTTGGACAACCGTTGCAGTAGCATCTGGGCAAGCAGCCTTAAACCAAACTTTACAGCGTGCAGAAACAGGCAAGCCTTACGATGTGGTGCTCCTAGACTGGAAAATGCCGGGACTGGACGGCTTGGCAACCGCCCAAATCATTAAAACAACAGCCAGGCCTGAGGACGATAAACAAGCCATGCCGCCCATAGTGATCATGGTTTCGGCCTTTTCACGTGAGGAATTGCTTAACCAGCCCGGAATTGAATACGTTGATTCAATTTTGGGCAAACCTGTTACCCCATCCGCCCTATACAACGTTATCATTGAAGCAATGAACAAGCGCGACCCAATACAAAAAATTAGACTGGATCCGAAGGATGGCCAACAAAAACATGACTTGATGGATATCCGCATATTAGTTGTTGATGACAGTGACATTAACCGTGAAATTGCCGAAAGGATACTCAAGATGCATGGGGCTACAGTGGTTAGTGCGGAAAGTGGACAGCAAGCCATCGATTGGCTGACGGCGCATCCTGACGGCACAGATGTTGTGTTGATGGATGTGCAAATGCCGGGCATGGATGGTTACGAGACAACCCGCATCCTTCGCCAGTATTATCACTGGTCGGACTTACCCATAATCGCCCTTACGGCAGGGGCTTTTACCGTTGAACAAGAGGCCGCCCGAAATTCGGGCATGAACGATTTTATCAGCAAACCGTTTAACGTCGAACAACTGATAAAGACGATTCAACATTACGCTAACGGCAAACCTGAACCTACCCCAAAAAAACAAGCTGTCGACAATCAAAATACTCAATTCGACGACTTTGGGCCAAACCACGGTGTGCCCGATATAAATATCATTGATGTGAATGACGGGATAGCCCGTTTTGGCGATAAAGCCGCTTACTACCTGTATTTAGGGAAATTCAGCGACTCCTATTCTCAGGCGGGTGATGAAATCGCCCAACAGATCCAATCTGGCGATTTAAATGCGGCTTCATCATTAGTCCATAAGTTGAAAGGCGTGGCAGGCAATCTAAGCCTAAAAGCTGTCTTTACCCTTGTAAAAGCGCTTGAGGAAAAGCTGTTGCCGGGATGTACCGCAGCCGACGGGACGACTGCATTGCAGCAAGCATTAGAGGAAGCTTGCCAAGAAATCGACCGCCTCAAGGCAAATGCCCCAAATGCGGATACGGGTCTGGCAGCGGAAGAAGTGGCTGAGAACATAATCGATGAATTGATTGGCTTATTAAGGCAACTGGTGCAAACCCTTGAACAAAATAATCCTTCGGCAGCCGAACCGTTTTTACGGGAGCTTAAATCAAAATTACCGCACACTACGTTCCACAACATTAAGGACCTAATAGACTACTTCGATTTCCGCGGTGCTGAAAAATCTATTAATGAATTGATTTTAAAATTGAATAACCGGATCCGATAAAAGTTATTGGCATCAACATTAACTTCCAATAGGGCCAAGCACTTACCTACCCGCCGCAACAGCAGCAAATTTCGCAACGTCCGCTTAGGCGACGCAATCACCCCTGGTTTTTAACCACCAGATTGATTACCATGAAACCCTGTACGATTAGGTTTGGGCTAAGCAATGTTGGCGCACACTTGCTGGCCGACACAACACAACTACACCTATTAGGCCAAGAGGTCCGGAGAAGAATATGTCTTTACGTTATTTACACACGATGATCAGGGTTCATAACCTAGAAGAATCCCTGGATTTTTATTGCAACAAACTCGGCTTGAAAGAAAGCCACCGCATGGAAAATGAAACGGGGCGGTTTACTTTGGTTTATTTGTACGCCCCCTTGGACGAGAATTTGGCTGTCCGTACGCAATCGCCATTAATCGAGCTGACCTTTAATTGGGATACGGAGGATTATACCGGCGGCCGGAATTTCGGCCATATGGCATTCGAGGTCGATGATATTTACCAGACCTGCCAAAGGCTTATGGATGCGGGCGTATTGATCAATCGCCCTCCCCGCGACGGTTGCATGGCGTTTGTGCGTTCACCCGACCAAATTTCCATCGAATTTTTACAAAAAGGCAAACCCTTACCTGCGCAAGAACCGTGGCTGTCCATGCCGAATACGGGTAGCTGGTGACCTATAAACCAAGCTAGGGTTAACTTTGCTTTTAAGCCTTCGGAAACCCTATTTACCGGGTAACAAACCTATCTATACGGCAACAAAATTAATTTCCCCATGAACAAAAATAAGGCAAAACCAGATCGGCGTTGCTTATGAACCAGTCAGAATTATCTTCAAGTCCTTCAACGGATCTTCCCGATAAAGCGATATTTCTAAGGCAATTGAAAACTTTCCTGAAGCCTGGAAATATCCTTTCCGAGGTTGAAGACATGAAACCCTATGAATGCGATGCCTTGTCCGCTTATAAGGTCTTGCCTTGGCTGGTCGTTATGCCGGAAACCGTCGAAGAAGTACAAAAGGTTTTACAACTTTGCCACCGGTCGGGCATACCCGTAGTGGCGCGAGGCGCAGGGACAGGGCTTTCCGGCGGCGCTTTACCGGTAAAAGACGGGGTTTTGTTAAGCATGGCGAAATTTAACCGAATCCTGGAAATCGACCCCGATAACCGAATTGCGCGAGTGCAACCCGGCGCCCGCAATTTGGCGGTTTCGGAAGCCGCAGCTCCTTACGGTTTATTCTATGCCCCCGATCCTTCATCGCAAATCGCTTGCACCATCGGCGGCAACGTGGCGGAAAATTCCGGAGGCGTACATTGCCTAAAGTACGGATTGACTGTCCATAACGTCCTGGCAATCAAGTTTTTAACCATGGAAGGCGAAATGGTCGAAATAGGCTCGTCTGGACTGGATAGCGCTGGTTATGACTTTTTGGCTCTATTAACCGGTTCGGAAGGCTTGTTAGGCGTGATAGTGGAAGTGTCCTTAAAACTGCTGCCTTTGCCGGAAACAACCGCAACCTTACTAGCGATATTTAACGATATCGGACAAGCCGGAACGGCAGTCGCCGCCATTATCGCGGCGGGATTGTTGCCCGCCGGTTTGGAGATGATGGACAATCCGGCGATACGCGCTTCGGAGGCCTTCGCCCATGCCGGTTATCCGGTGGCTGCCGAAGCCATTCTCCTGTGCGAATTCGATGGCATGAAAGACCAAGTCTTAGCCGACCTAGCAATTGCAAAAGAGGTTTTTAACCGTACGGGAGCCGTTGATGTCAGACAAGCCGAGGACGAAAGCCAACGAAAAAAATTCTGGGCGGGCCGCAAAGCCGCTTTCCCAGCCGTCGGCCGCATTTCGCCGGACTACTATTGCATGGATGGGACAATTCCCAGGAAATGTTTAGCGTACGTCCTTAAAGGAATCTCGGAATTGGCGAAAAGCTTCGGCTTAGGCGTTGCCAATGTTTTCCATGCCGGCGACGGGAATTTGCACCCCTTAATCCTCTACGATGCCAATAAGCCCGACGAACTGCAAAAAGCGGAATTCCTGGGCGGCAAAATCCTGGAACTTTGCATCAGCGTCGGCGGGACGATAACCGGCGAACATGGCGTCGGCTTGGAAAAAATCAACCAAATGTGCGTACAATTCAGCGAACCTGAATTGGCCCAGTTTCATGCCATCAAAGCCGCTTTCGATCCGGACGGTTTGCTGAATCCGGGCAAGGCCATCCCTAGCCTGCGCCGCTGCGCCGAATTCGGCGGCTTACATGTGCATCGCGGGCAAATGCCATTTCCCGACCTTGAAAGGTTTTAACTTGACGATAAACCTAGCCCACGATGACAGTGATGAGTTGCGCGGGCAAGTCTTGGCGGCGGCCAATAGTAAAACACCCCTCAATATTGTCGGCAGCAACAGCAAATCGTTTTATGGAAGACCTGCGCTGGGTCGCCCGTTGGTCGTCAACAAACACTCAGGGATCATCAATTACGAGCCGACAGAACTGGTTATCACTGCTCGGTGCGGAACCCGTTTAGCCGATATAACGGCAGCATTAAACGAAAACGGGCAAATGCTCCCGTTTGAACCGCCTTATTTTGCAGGGGATGCCACGATAGGCGGTGCCATTGCAACCGGGTTGTCCGGCCCGAGGCGGCCTTACGCCGGATCGGCGCGGGATGCGGTTTTAGGCGTCAAACTATTGGACGGTCGCGGTGAAATCCTTAAGTTCGGCGGCGAAGTCATGAAGAATGTGGCCGGATTCGATGTCTCCCGCCTGATGGCCGGGGCATTAGGGACGCTGGGCGTATTGCTGGAGATTTCAATCAAAGTACACCCATTGCCGTTAACGGAACAGACGTTAATTTATAAGCTGGATATCACTGACGCCCTTGAACAAATGAAACGTCAGGCGAGGCAGAATTGGCCTTTATCGGCTGCCTGCCATGACGGTGAATACCTTCGAATCCGGCTTTCCGGTGAGGAAACAGCCATCGAAGCCGCAACAAAGCAATTGGGAGGGGATATCATGCCGCTTGAAGAAGGCAAACTTTTTTGGTCGGATTTACGCGACCAAAAGTTGGCGTATTTTCAGGACGAAACGCCATTATGGCGCTTATCTCTGGCGTCGGCTGCCCCGCAACCGCAACTTTCAGGCTCCTGGTTCATCGATTGGGGCGGTGCGTTACGGTGGTTAAAAACAAACGAAACGCCGGAAACGGTTTTTGCGCAAGCCAAAGCATTGGGTGGACACGCCTGTCGGTTCAGGTCGCCTCAAGGCGGCGCGTTTCAACCCTTATCGCCCAATTTGGAGAAATTGCATCGCAGGCTGAAAGCGGCATTCGATCCCCACGCTATTTTTAATCCCGGACGGATGTATCCCGATTGGTAGCCCATGCAAACCCAGCCTTTCATCGCTTTAACCGATCCAGAACAAAGCCAAAGGGCGGAAGCCGTCATTCGGGCTTGCGTCCATTGCGGTTTTTGTAACGCCACTTGCCCGACTTATCAACTGCTCGGAGACGAATGCGACGGGCCGCGCGGGCGCATTTACTTAATCAAGCAAGTGTTGGAGGGGGCAACAGCCACAGGAAAAACCCAAACCCACTTGGATCGATGCTTAACTTGCCGTGCCTGCGAAACCGCCTGTCCGTCCGGTGTCCAATACGGCAACTTGCTGGATATCGGCAGGGATATCGTCGAGCATCAAGTCGGACGGACTTGGAAAGAAGCCATCAAAAGACGGTTACTTTGTTCGGTATTACCTTATCCCAAGCGATTTGCCAACTTGATTGGTTTGGGAAGGCTACTGTCCCCGATTTTACGGGCATCGTTACAGCGAAAAATTCCAAAATACCAACCCAATCCTTTGCCTGATAAGGCTCCAGCACATAAACGAAAAATGTTGATCCTTGAAGGTTGCGTCCAACCCGCCCTAGCCCCTGAAATTAATAGGGCTACCGAACTTGTTTTGGCTAAATTGGGTATCAGCGTTGTAAAAGCACCGGAGGCAGGATGCTGCGGTGCAGTAAGTTTCCACTTATCCTACCAGGAGCAAGGATTGGATTTCATGCGCCGCAATATCGATGCCTGGCTGCCCTATCTGGACGAAGGTATTGAAGCTATCGTAACAACGGCTAGCGGTTGCGGGGTAACAGCCAAAGAATACGGCAGCCTATTAAAACACGATGCGGCTTATAAAGACAAAGCGGAACAAATTTCATCGGCAACCAAAGATATTGTAGAAATCTTAGAAAACGAAGAGTTAGCTTTATTGAAAAACCAGTCAACGAAATCGTTGGCTTTCCAATCACCCTGTACCTTGCAACACGGCCAAAAACTGAACGGCAATGTCGAAAGCTTGTTAAGCGCGTTAGGGTTTAAGTTAACGCCGACAGCAAACCCGCATTTATGCTGCGGTTCGGCTGGGACTTATTCGTTGTTGCAGCCAGAATTATCTCAACGTTTGTTAGCGGACAAAATTGCATCATTAGAAAAAGGCCAACCGGAAGAAATTGTTACCGCCAACATCGGCTGCCTGTTACACCTTAGGACAATGGCTTCGGTACCGGTCAGGCACTGGATAGAAGTGTTATCCAATGGCCTAGAAAAAAATTAAGGGAGTCGCCTAACCAAATATAATGCCCTTAAGCCCCCTACTTTCGGCAAACAAACCAAGATAGCGGTATTTTTGCGATGGCTTATAAAATATTCGCCTTCGTTGAAGCCAATATCGGATGCCTAAAGCGCAACAGAAATTGCTGATAAAATTTATTAAAAAAAGCGTGTAACTATTTTTTATTTATCAATTTTTTTTAAAGAAACCATAAAAAAATGCAATTTTTGGCTACACTAAAGATACGCCACTAAACAAATTTGATTTGGGTTTGCTCATTTTGTTGTTTCAAAAATTATTTCGAAAACAAAAACAACATAAAGGTATTGTTGGGATTAGCTACCTGCCCCATGGCATTGCGATTGCCGCTGCCAGTTATATCGACAATGGCAAGTTAAGGCTTAATTATTGCGAATATATACCAACCTTAAATACTGCTGAGCAAGCAACAGTCCTACGCCAACTTGTTGTTAGGAACCGGCTTGATGATTACGACTGCCATTTGGTGTTGGCTACCGACAATTACCGTAGGGTGAATATCGAAGAACCAAAAGTCGCTGAGAATGAAATGAACGAAGCCATTCGTTGGAAAATTACCGACCTTATCGACTTTCCGGCCGAGAAGGCGGCTATCGACTATTATTCGCTCCCTGCCTCCACGCGCGCCAACAGCAGCAAAATGCTGGAGGTCGTTGCATGTCCCGGCGACTTGATCAAGGAAATAGCCGACACCTCCAAACAAGTAGGTTTGCAAGTCAGGGTAATCGATATCCTAGAAACCGTTTTGCGTAACTTGGCCATCCTGCTTCCAGAAAACAAGCGTGGGGTGGCTGTCCTATACCTGCAAGAGTCAAGCGGGACCATCCTGGTGCAAAAAGAAAACATCATTTACCTGTCGCGCAATTTCGATATCGGCTACCGTGAATTAGGGCTGTCCCTAATTGATAGTAGCGATGACAATGAACACATCAATGAACAAAACAACCTTGCCTTGGAAATACAACGGTCTTTGGATTATGTGGAAAGTTATTACGGTATTCCGCCGATTTCCGGGTTGGCGGTAATTCCCCTGGCGCAAAACACCCAGGATTTATTGAATATCCTCAACAGTAACCATGGCATTACGGCAAGGATTATGGATCTCACGGCGATTGTCGACTCTGATATTTTGCTGGACGACACCACCCAGTCCCGGTGTTCGCCGGTGATTGGCGCGACATTACGTTACGCGGTTGAAGCTCGATGATGCAACAAGTCAACTTATACAGCGATATCCTCAAGCAACAGCAGCAGAAGTCAGGCATCAAACTGGCTTCTATGGGTTTGGGGACGATAGCCTTATTGTTCGTAACCGTAAGCAGTTATGTCTTATGGGACAACTTCACGACCGAAAAAGCGCTTAAGGAGGCGCAAAAATCGCTTAGCCAACAACAAGCCAGGGTCAACGAGCTTTTATCAAAAAGGACCAACCGGCTGCCGAACGACCAAATACTGTCCGAAATCGAGCAATGGCAAAACAATGTGAATGAAGCCGCCCAAGCCCTGCAAATGCTTGCTGGCGAAGGGACTATCCTATTAAAAGGGTTTTCATTTTATTTGCGCGCCCTGGCCGATCAATCCAACCCGGAAGTCTGGTTAACGGCTATCCATATTGACGGACAAAACCAAGAAATAAAGCTTGAAGGCAGCACATTTAAACCCCAACAACTCCCGCAAGCCTTGCAGCAATTGCAAAATAAATCCGCATTAAAAGGCCTGACTTTCGCTAAGCTGATAATGCAGCAGTCCGACAAAGTACCGGGACAAATGGACTTTACCTTGAGCAGTTCCGAGCCGCCCGCTAACGAAAAAGGCCATGCCCAATAATATCCTAGAACGGCTTGAAACCCTGACTAACCGTGAGAAAGTTATCTTAATAGCGACCCTGTTTGTGGTTTTGTGGAGCAGTTGGGATAGTTTTTTGTACCAACCGATAGCGGCGAAACAAAAAATTCTCAAACAACAACTCCAGTCGATTAACAACCAAATTGCTAGCCAACGGGAAACAGCTACCCTACTGGAAAATACCGGGAACATCGACCCCAATATAGGCAACCGGCTTAAACTCGCCGAATTGAAAGCGCAATACAGCCGCTTGCAAGAACAGGTCATGTTCGGCGACAAAAAATTCGTCCCCCCGCAATTAATGGCAAAAGCCTTAAGCGACATGCTAAAAGAAAACCAGGGATTGACGTTAATAAAGTTGGAGTCATTGCCGCCCACGACTTTGCTGGATGCCAAACAACAGCACCAACCTATCTACAAGCATGGACTGGCCATTACTTTTTCAGGCAATTACGTCGACACCGTGAATTATCTTGAAGCCTTGGAAACTTTACCCTGGGCGATTGTGTGGGAAACTTTAGATTACCAGGTTAAAAATTACCCCTTGGCCGAAATCAAAATTCGTGCCGTAACCCTCAGTTTTGAAAAGGGGTGGCTTGGTGTTTAAAAGGGCCTTAGGCGTTATTTTCCTGGCCGCGATGCCGTATACAGGCCAATCAGGACTTCCCGATCCCACTCGACCCGCTTACCCGGTTAACCCGCAAACCTCGGCCGTAATTCCCGATGGGGAACCAAAACTATCGGCAATCTGGATTTATCCTAGATCCAGATGGGCAACCATCAACGGTATCAGGGCAAAACAAGGCAAGACTATCCCTGGAAACATCAGGATTCTCGAAATCCATAAAAACACGGTCACGATTAATCAAAATGGCACCATCAAGACCTTGCAATTATTACAGCGACCTTACCAAACCCAATAAATGCCATGGACATGCAAAATGATTAAATACAAGTCCCCAATTAATATCGTGTTATCGTTGCTGCTGTCATCCTGTTCATACCTCAAACAACCGCCATCGAGCAATGTTACCCGAGTTTTTTCGGAGAAATCCGCAACGTCAATCCAAAAGCCTTCGTCGCCTGTTATACCGGAAAGTGTTAACCCTGATTTTAACCGACCAACAGCACCTTCAAGGTACACCACCAGACGCCCGTTTTACGTGTCGGTACATGAGGTTGATGCGCGCGAATTTTTTATGGGTTTAGTGGTTGATTCGGATGAAAACATAGTCGTGCATCCCGATGTCAAGGGGTTGATTTCACTGGAATTAAAAAATGTCACCGTTCCCCAGGTGCTGGAGGCGGTACAAAAAGTCTATGGCTACGACTACAAGAAAACTAATGTTGGTTACATCATCTATCCGGCTACCCTGCAAACTAAAACTTTCAAAATTGACCGCTTGGATTTATTGCGCGAAGGCAAATCCAATACCTATGTCTCTTCAGGGCAAACCGGTAATTTAAACCAAGGTTACGGCAATCAACAAAACCCGAATGTAATGCAACCCTATAACATGAACCAACCCGGCGGTTCAGCGAGCGGCAACTTTAACTACACCGGCACCAGGACATCAGGCAGCTCAATCAGCACCACCACACAGACAGACTTCTGGAAGGAAGTTGAAGACGGTTTACGCACCTTGATTTCTGTCGACAAGGAGGCAACCGTCGTCGTAAACCGTCAGTCAGGCGTGGTCGTCGCCCGTGCTAAACCCATGCAATTACGGGAAATTGAGAATTTTTTAAATGCAACCCAGAACCAAATCAGCCGACAAGTCATCCTTGAAGCCAAAATTTTGGAAGTCGTGCTTAACGACAGCCATCAAGACGGCGTGGAATGGAAAAGCATTATCCGAGAGGGATTACAAATTGCCCCTGTCATGGCTAATCCAGCCGCCGCAGCCGCAGGCAGGGTATTTACCCTCGCTTCCCGTGCGGGCAGTTTCCGAGCCGGGGATTTTACCGCTGTGGTAACCCTGCTAGAATCGCAGGGCAAAACCAACGTCCTGTCCAGCCCCAGGATTTCAACATTGAACAACCAGCAGGCCATCATCAAGGTCGGCAGGGATGAAACCTTCGTTACCGGCATCTCCCCTGGGATTGCAACAGGCGGGATAAGCGGCGGCACGGCAATTGAACCGGCGCCTATTTTGTCTTCGTTTTTTTCCGGCATTGCCCTGGACGTCACGCCGCAAATCAACGATGACGGCGACATCACGCTGCATATCCATCCTTCCATCACCGATGTCACCAGCCAAGACCGGGAATATACGATAGACAGCAGCGGCACCCAATCGGTTGTCCCTACAGCGCTTAGCACTATCAGGGAGTCGGATAGCATAGTGAAGGCGAAAGACGGCCAGATCGTTGTTTTGGGGGGCTTAATGCAAGACAACAGCAACGAGAACAAAGAGGGCGTTACCGGATTTTCCAGGATACCCATATTGGGCAACCTGTTCCGGGTTAATACCGGTACCCGCCAA
Source organism: uncultured Methylomagnum sp. (assembly GCA_964435245.1). Lineage (GTDB taxonomy): Bacteria > Pseudomonadota > Gammaproteobacteria > Methylococcales > Methylomonadaceae > Methyloglobulus. The sequence goes on along the minus strand of CAYSYU010000001.1, from coordinate 120,230 downwards.
AAAACAGAATTGGTTATCCTGCTGAAAGCCACAATGATCAATAGCGACGCCGACTGGCAAAACGATATCGACGCTGCGGAGCGGCGTAGCAGGACGCTCGACTCAACCCCCCGCTGGCAATAGCAATTTGGGTTTAGGTTCCTTTAGTTCCGCACTTACCTAGTTATGGAAGTTACCAAAAAAATTCGTATCGGTGATTTATTGATCCAAAACCGGGTCATCACGCATGAACAGTTATTGGCAGCGCTCGCCGAACAGAAAAAAACCGGCAGGAAACTAGGCCGGACGCTGATCGACCTGAACTTTATCAAAGAAACCGATTTGCTTAATTTCCTGTCCCGGCAATTACAAATCCCGTTCTTGGATATATCCCGGCACCCAAGGAGCCCTGAGACTGTCAAGATGCTGCCGGAAAGCTTGGCCCGCCGGTTTCGGGTCATGCTCCTGGAAAACAACGCCAACGATGTACTGCTGGCTATGGCCGACCCCACCGACCTGATGGCTGTGGACGAACTGACCCGGGTGCTGAAAAAAACCATCCGCGCCGCTGTGGTCAGGGAATCAGACTTATTGGCGGCCATCGACCAGTCCTACCGCCGCACAGAAGAGATCGGGGCGTTGGCCGAAAAGCTCCGTAATGAACTTTCCGGTAATGATGTCGACCTCGATTCGCTCTTGACTTCGGAAGAGGTCACCGATGCGCCGGTCGTCAAATTGTTGCAATCCTTATTTGAGGATGCCGTGCAAGCAAAAGCGTCGGACATCCATATCGAGCCTGATGAAAAAGTGCTGCGTATCCGCCAACGCGTGGATGGCGTACTGGTCGAACAGGTGCTGGACGAAGCCAATATCGCCCCTGCGGTGGTCATCCGGCTCAAATTGATAGCCGGACTTAACATTTCCGAAAAACGGCTGCCTCAGGATGGCCGATTTAACATCCGGGTTAAAAGCCGTACCCTGGATGTGCGGATTTCGACCTTACCGGTGCAACACGGCGAATCGGTCGTCATGCGCTTGCTGGACCATTCGCAAGGCTTATTGGACCTTAGCCAGTTAGGCATACCGGAAGATATACTGAACCGATTCAGGAAACACATTAACAGCCCGCATGGATTGATCCTGGTGACCGGCCCCACAGGTAGCGGTAAAACCACCACGCTTTATGCCGCACTGACAGAAATCAACAAGCCGGAAACAAAAATAATTACCGCGGAAGACCCAGTCGAATATAGCTTAGCCCGAATCAACCAGGCACAAGTCAATGACAAGGTGGGGCTAACCTTTGCGGCTGTGCTACGGTCTGCTCTGCGGCAGGATCCAGACATCATCCTGGTTGGTGAGATGCGCGACAGCGAAACGGCTGAAATTGCCATCCGCGCCTCCATTACCGGCCATTTGGTTTTTTCCACCCTGCATACCAACGGCGCTATCGAAACCGCTACCCGATTACTGGATATGGGCGTGGAAGGCTATGTATTGGCCAGTGCCTTACGGGTCATTATCGCCCAGCGCTTGGTAAGGCGAATTTGTGAATATTGCAGCGAACCGGCGCCTGTTGAACCCGGGCAGCTAATCTGGCTGGAAAAATTCCTGAATAAAGCTAGCAGCCAAACCGGTTTCCAGCATGGCCGCGGTTGCGTCCAATGTAACTATACCGGCTACAAGGGCAGGATTGGCGTCTATGAATTGCTGGAGCTTGGTTCGGAAACACTGGACGCCTTACGCCGAAACGATTCCGCCGGATTTACCCAAGCCGCATTGCAGACCCCTGGCTTCGTCCGCTTCTCCAACTGCGCCGCCGAATATGCCGAACAAGGAATCACGACCGTAGAAGAAGTGCTGCGGATTACCGGCGCGGGGGAATAACGTGGCGCAGTTCAAATGCACCGCCCGTAATGCATCAGGCAAACTGGTCGTCCATAGCGTTGAAGCCGAAAACCGCCAGCTAGCCGCCCAGATCATCAACGGCAGGGGCATGACCCCGGTTTCCATTACCGAGGAAGCCGCCAATGCCGATTTAATCGAACAATTTAACCAATGGCGCGCGCTCGATAGCCTCAACATTAACGATATGATGCTGTTCTGTCGGCAAATGTACAGCCTGACCAAAGCCGGCGTTCCCCTGATCAGGGCACTGCGCAGCCTGACCGAGTCAACGCGGAACCTGGCATTGGCCGGTGCGCTTAAGGATATCACCAAGCGCCTGGAGTCCGGCTCCGCATTGAGTCAGGCCATGAACCAGCACAAAAAGGTCTTCAGCCCGCTGATTACGAACATCGTCCATGTCGGCGAAACCAGCGGCGGCCTGGACAAGGCGTTCCAGCAAATCGCCAATTATCTCGAGCGGGAGAAGGAAACGCAAAACCGGATCAAATCGGCCTTGCGTTACCCGGCAATGGTGATAGCCGCCATCTCCATCGCCATGATTGTCATCAATATCTATGTGATCCCCGCATTCAAAAGCGTATTCGACCGGATGCGGGCCGAATTGCCCTGGCAAACCAAGCTATTGATGGGCATATCCGATTTTACCGTGCACTATTGGCCTTATATCGTCGGCGGCCTCTTTGTGTTAATCGTGTCGACCGTCAAATATATCAATACCCGTGAAGGGCGCTTGCAATGGGATTGGTTAATGCTGCGCCTACCGGCAGTAGGCAGCATTGTCGAACGGTCGACCATGGAGCGCTTTTCGCGCTCATTCGCCATGACCCTAAACTCAGGCGTACCCTTGATCCAAGGCTTTACCATCGTTTCCGCCGCCATCGGCAACAGTTATATTGCCTCTAAGCTTGAGCAAATGCGTATCGGCATCGAAAAAGGCGATTCCATCAGCCGTATGGCAAGGAGCACCCAGTTATTCCCGCCATTGGTTGTCCAGATGATCATGGTGGGCGAAGAAACCGGGAATATCTCCGATATGCTGTTGGAAGTCGCCGATTTTTACGAAAATGAGGTCGATGCGGAATTAAGGAACATAGCCAGCGTGATCGAACCCATCTTGATTGTCATCATCGGCATCATGGTGCTGGTGCTTGCCTTGGGCATCTTTTTGCCGATGTGGAACTTGTCGAAAGTCATGCATTAGGCCGGACTTAACTATTTTACTGTCGATAATTCCAGTTCCCGTGACACATAGTCTGGGTCGCCGTAAGTGCCGTATTCACTATGGGCATTTATCTGGTATACGATTGGGGTATCGCCGCCTTCCTGGTAAGTGGCTGAAGTACACGTTAAGGAAACCGTAAATCCGGACAGGTCCGCAAAAGTTAATGCCGCCCCATTCACATCAACGCAAGTACCGCCCGCGCCGATCTTCGCTGCGCCCCAGCCTAGCCCCGCCCTTGCCGCCTGATAAGCCCTCGCCCCTTGCAAGGCGTAATTGGCGGTCGCTTGCTGGACGCCGGCCAGCCGTACCATGTATGCGCCGAGCAATCCCAGCACCACCAGGATAAAAATCGCCATGACGATGCTGAAACCCTGTTGCTTGTCCTTTAAGTTAAGAGGATAGCGGTTCATGGCATATTATCCACATGCACCTGTTGCATAAGCTGTGTCGACTCGCCCGCTGAATCCGTCAGGGTGATTTCCAGGCTAATCAAGCCTGAACGTAAGGGTGAACCGGGATCATAGGTAAACCGGCAACTGAGTATCTTGTCTGCCTGGATTTGGCCGGTAACGCCTGAGGGCGGGTTGGGTTGCGTCGCGGTAATGCCGTAACCTGAATAACGCAGCAACCGGTTATTGAGGCATAGGTAAGTAATCGGTGTATCGACGATAAAAAAGCGCTGTTGCGGTGAACTGTAAGGAAATTTGAAGTTGTTAAATTTGACGCTGCTAGCATTGCTTGAATTAACGACCGTTGTCCGGTTGCCACCCGACGAATAGGCATCGGCGGACAACCCGCCGAGGTTATAAACGACCAGGTATTCCCCTGCGGTTGCTTGGGGTTTAAAGGTTTTTAAGGTACCGGTTACTTCAAAACAATTGTCGGTTGTCGTGAAATCCAATATATCACCGGTTGGATCGCTTGCGCATTTACCTGCCGTCGGCCCGGCGGTAACATCCTGTCTGGCGCGGTAGCGTCCGCCGTCTTCGACGTGCAGCAATTCAAGCACAGTCCCACCGCCGGTTATACGTATGCTGTTAGGCAATGCCCGACGGATGTCGCGTTGCATTCGCCTTAAAGTCATTTCTGCAGTGTCCACCAAGGCCGTGCGGCGTTGCAGGTCGACGTAGCTGCTGACCGGCAGGGTAATGAGTTTGGTCGTCATCGTCGCCAAAATGCCGACGATGACGATGACCGTAATCAGTTCGATTAAGGAAAACCCTTGCGATTGACGCCAAGCCATATACTCAGTACGCAAACTTGTAACCGACCAGCGATAGTCCCGATACGCCGGGACCCGTGACGGTGACAGTGACTTTTTTGCCGGTCAGCCCCGATACGGCTTGATCCGCCACCGCAACTGCAACGTTATAAGACGAGAGGTTGCCCAGCAAGCTGCCCTGTTGGTTATGCGCCCCAGTATCGCTTAAGCCGTTGTAATCGTCGACGTTATCGAAACTGGTGCGGGTTTCGCCAGCATTCGTCCCGTTCGGGTCGGTATAGGCTTGCAGCATAATTTCTTCCAGGTAAGCCTCGGCAATGGCGATCGCCTGATGCTCGACGACAGGGTCGGCGCTATGCCTAACGGTAAGGTTCATCACCGAAAAAACGCCGGTTACGGCAATGCTGATGATCACCATGGACAATATCAGTTCAATCAACGTCACCCCGGTTTGGTAGCGGCGGTAAGCGGTTATTTTGCCGCGCTTCTTGAGAGGTTCAGGAAAAACGCCAAGTACCGGGCATCGCTGATGGATCGGCCTGTTCGCTAAAAACAGCCCCACCTTGACCAAAAAATCCGTGTCCCTTATTTTTATCATGCTAAGGCGCGTAAACAAAACCGGTGTCGCTGACGACAGAAATGGTTTTTGAACCCGCTACCGTTATCAGCGCATCGGCTGAGGCGCGCCCCAAGGCATCGAAATAAAATGCGGCAGGGCTGGATGTCAAAGCCACCCCGGATTCGCTGTTTGAATAACTAACCGTGCCGGTGCCGGGATTGCGGACGGGCAGGGAAAACACCGCCGTATTGCCTGAACATTGGCTGCGGTTTGCCGGTCGGTTCAACACATAGGAATTGGCGCTGACCGATACTTGCACCTTGCAACCGCTACCGACAGCCAGTTTTTGCGCATAGCGGACGGCGCTCAGGGTATCGTCGAAAAAGACTTGCTGTCGGTAGCTGGACACATCGAAGAATTTGGGCAAAGCGGTTGCCGAGAGGATTCCCAGCAACACGATGACCATAACTAGCTCAATAACGGTAAAACCCGCTTGTAAATCAATATGCCATTTAAATGAACGTTTAACCGGTAATTGACAGGTCGGATAAGCCATTTATCAGCGCTTAATTCCTACCGTAAATGGTTTTGATGCATGACTAAGATTTAACAACCAGCAGTACTAGTTACCACAGCTGATGCCGGAACTGCCGCGGATGTAGCAGCTGTATAAGTAATCCGGCAAGTTGCAGGGGTTGGCGCATCCGTAACGTCGATGGTCAAAGTACCTGTTCCTGCGGTAAAAGTAAAGTCACCTGCAGAAGTGGTTAGCGCCGCTTGAATGCCTGCGGCTGTGGCTGCTGGGTAACCAAAAACTGTAGCAACCGCACCGGTTTCCAAATTAACTGAGCCGGTAGCCCCTGTTTGGTTATTCACCAAGGCTTGGCCATGCACAATTGAAATTGCAGAATTTACCGCACCAAGCATACCGTTTAGGGTGGCAATACGGGCATCCTGTTGCATATTGGCAAACCTCGGCAGCGCCGTTGCCGCCAAAATGCCTAATATGACAATCACCATGATCAATTCAATCAATGTAAAACCTTGTTGCGTACTTGTTTTCATTTTTTCACCTTTAGTGCTGTTAATAATAAATACTGGTATTTTTCAATAATCATCATTTGCTTAGATGTTCCTATAACGATGGTGCAAGTGATTTTGTTAGGTTTTGTTTTAAGCGCGGCAAACCCAGAAATTAGCGCTTGTCCTTATATCCACAGCTATTCGAATCTCGGGCAAAACTACGGTTAAATGTAAAGGCTATAAACTGTTTACTACATAATTAATCTATACTTTTCTGCAAATTGTAGTCTAAACTTAAAAAAGTTTTGAGATTAATGCCGCTAATCATCCCTTTTTTCACCCAGAAACCTTATGAGCATAAGAAAAATCATATTTTGCGATATTTGCAATCCACAAGGCATGAGGCCGATTGAGTACCGGCGTGCGCCACGGCCAAACGAACGCGGGGGCAGGCGCATCAGCGACGGCCGCTCATGGATTGAAGGTGAATTGAATAACGCTATTGCCAATGGTTGGATATGTACCCCGGACGGTCGGCATATTTGTCCGATTTGCCAAACAATTAGGCAATAAGCCGTGTTTTAGCGTTAATGAGTCGGCGCTCCGGTAATGCCTTTGCTTAAGGAACCGCTGGACAAGTTAATTCCGTCCATAGTTCAACAAGCTCACCACGCACGGAATCAACCACTTACCGTTAGTCCTTGGCTTGTCGAAGGACTTAATCAAGGGATCCACAAACACCCATGCACTACTAAATTTCCCTTGTTTTTCCCGCTTTGGGCCGTATTTTTGTTTACGGCGGTTGCGCCAAACTGCGTACACGGCGCTTGGTTCAATACAAGCTGGCAATATCGCGTCCCCGTCAATATTCCGGCAGGGACAGCGGTTAATAGCACGATAAAAGTCGATGTCGACTTTGCGGCATTGTTGACAACTTTAGGGGCGTCGGGGATTTTCGATGCCAATTCCCCGCGAATGGTGCGGCCTAACGATGCCTTAAGCACTAACCAGCAATATACGGACACCATTTATGCCGGGGTAACGGATGCTTCCGGCAATAGCCGGGGCGAAATCCGCTTTATCCTGGAAGATGCCGGTCCCGCAACTTATTACCTGTATTTCGATGTCACAGCCTCTGGCGTAAAAGCCGCCAATCCCCAAGTTCCCATTAACGGTAATTTCGAATTCGGCGCTGTGGGCGGTGCAAGTCCCCAAATCCCGCCGGGCTGGCTTAATGCGACCCGCTCCACTAACAGCCTTCAGGCGCAAATCCGTCCCGCAGAAACCGTTACCGTCACCGACAGGACCACGGAGGCGACCAACGGCAACCCCAAAACAGGTCTCGCATCGTATTTGCAAGGTTTTAGGTCAAATTCCGATGTAGGGGGGAATGTGGTATTAACCAAAACGGTCTCGATTCCTGCCAGCAATCCCGGCAACATCAGCATCAGCATTAGGCCTGAAGGTTGGGACAGCGCACGGAACGGAAACACTACCCAATACGATTATATCCAGGTACGGCTGTTAAGCGGTACCACAGTACGGCTCAATGTCGTCGGCCCATTGCTCAACAATTACACCGCCTGCCCATTCAGCCCTAACTATAACACTAACTCTACCGCCATAACTTCAACTGTGCCGGGCTATGGCCTTTATAACTACTGGGATAACGGGAGTTCCAGCAATAACCATACCTTAGGTCTCTCCTCCACTTACAACAGGGGCAATGAACTCTGGATCACTTGCTCAGCCAGCCTTGCCTCGGTCGCCGGGCAGACATTGACCTTGGAAATCAGCACGTCTTACGTACTGGATTATAGGAGCTGGTTCCTGATCGACGACATCGAATGGTCGCTAACGACCGCAACCTTGGGTTCGCCAAGCACTTACAGCGCCGCCAGCCTCCCGGCAAATTTCAACTGTGTGGAAACAGGCGCGACTGCTTCAACCGGGCATTTGTACACGAAATTGGTCGGAACTGCATTTACATTCGATGTTGTTGCCCTTAAATCGGACGGCAGCGTGGAAACCAATTATGTTGTCGGCGCCAATAAAAATGTCATGGTCGAACTGGTCGACGGATCGGGGAGCACAGCCTGCGCCAGCAGGGCAGCCTTGTCGCCAACCGTTTCGCAAACCTTGGCCTTCGCTTCCGGAAACCAGGGACTTAAGGCAAGCGCCCCCATGTCAGTCAACAACGCCTATGCCAACTTACGTTGCCGGGTAACGGATGCTAACCAATCGCCCAGCGTCGTGGCTTGTTCAACGGATAACTTTGCCGTTCGGCCTACCGGATTTGCAGTCACGTCCAACATAAACGCCGATGCCAGCGGAACGGGCACCAGCGCTACGCCTACTATTAAGGCCGGGGGGAATTTTACCCTAAGCGCGGCAAGTGGGGTGGCAGGTTATAACGGCACCCCGCAAATCGACGCCAGCAAACTTTCCGCACACACCGGCGCCAGCCAAAACGGGACGTTGAGCGGCAGTTTTTCCGCCGCCGACCCAACCACGGGGACAGCGACTGGCGCAACGTTCGTTTATACCGAGGTCGGCTATTTCGGGCTTGCGCCATACGGGGTTTACGATGCCGCTTTCACCGCCGTGGATTCGGCGGCCAATGATTGCGGCAATGATTTTTCCAATGCATTGGTCGGCGGCCAGTATGGCTGTAAATTCGGTAACCTATCCGCCACCGCTTATTTTGGCCGGTTCATTCCCGATCATTTTGCAATAACGCAAGGTTCGGCTACAGCAGCCTGCGTTCCATCTTCACCTTATACGGCTTTCACTTATTTTGGACAAGACGGTTTTAGTACGTTGTTCACCCTGAACGCGCAGAATACCGCCAACACTACAACACAAAACTATCAAGGTGGTTTCGCCAAACTCGACCTGACGGCATGGAACGGATTTAATTTCAGTTCCGCCAGTTTACCGACAGGTTCGGCATTATCGGCAAGTTCCACGGCGCCAACGGGTGTTTGGAATCTTGGCCTTACCAATGTCGTCGCCAAACATCGGGCCAGCAGGCCGACGGCATTAACGGGGGAAACCAGTGTTATCGTTAAGGCGGCGCCGACGGATTCCGATGGCGTGACTACGGCGGCGACAGCGGTTGCACCGGGCACTCCCTTACGCTATGGGCGGTTAAACTTGCAAAATGCCCACGGTTCCGAATTATTGCCGTTGTCCGTATCATTGACCGCACAATACTGGAATGGCGCTGCTTTTGTGCTGAATACCGATGATAGTTGCACGGCAATCTCAGCGCCGACCAGCGGCTCTGGCCTGACCTTTTACCCGGAAGTTGCATCCGGCGCGCAAGGCAATCACTTGAGTTCGGCAGAAACCACGGCCACCGTCAGCGCCACTGGTAAACTGGTGTCGGGCGATGCCCAACTTAAATTTTCCGCTCCCGGCAGCGGTAACGATGGTTATTTCGACCTGAATATTGTTGCACCCGATTGGCTCAAATTCGACTGGAATGCCGCGACGGCAGGCGATGAATCGCCTTCAGGACGCGTTACTTTTGGTATTTATAAAGGCAATGACAGCCAGATTTATCTTCGTGAGGTGTACTAACCTAAAAAGGGCAGTTGAGTTGTCAAAAATCCGTTCGGCCTGAACCCAGTCGAAAGGTGAACGGATTTTTGATAGCTCATAGAATGGGTGAACAAGTGGAATTACGCACATGCTTCGACTGGGTTCAGCACGAACGGAATTCCACTTGTTCAAATGCTCTTTATAGGATATAGGTATCTCGGTTAAATCAGGCTTAAACTTATTGATTCGGCCCTTTAATGTTTGAACCGTTCGTGCTGAGCGAGTCGAAGCACATAAGCCTTTCGACAGGCTCAAGGCGAACGGAAGTTAAAACTTCACAAGGCCGAATCAATAGGAATGTGAATGAACCGCCTTTTCAAAGCCATTACCGAAATCCGGGGAATCAGGTTGTGGGGGCGATCCTGTTGCATCTTGCCGGTTTTTAGATTTTCAGTTGGCGTTGATGAAAAGCTTCGGCGGCGGGCTGGTGGGTAATAGCCAAAATTCCGGAATTGGGTAATTCCTTAGCCAATAACTCAAGCATCTGCACCTCGTCATTCGGGTTCAGGGAATCCAATGCCTCCTGGATAAAAATCCATTGCGGACGATGCAGCAAAACGCGCACCAAGCCCAGGTATTGCTGTTGTTCGCTGGACAGTAACTGTTCCCAAGAATCAACTCGATCCAGTTGCTTAATAAAGTCATTCTGGCCTATTTTGAGCAGTAAATTTTCAACATGGCCCCGGTCAAAAAGGCTTTTGGCTTTTGGGTAACAAATGGCTTCAAGCAATGACGCAGTCGGCAAATATGGTTTGGGGGGCATAAAAAACAGTGCTTCGCCATCCGGCACTTCAATAATCCCAGTGCCCCACGGCCATAAACCGGCTATCGCCTTGAATAACTTTGCGCCAGTACCGGATTGGTCTGAAACCAGCACATGTTCGCCTGCTTTGATTTCATCATTTATCGTCAATGAAAGATTTTCACCTTCCAAGCTTTTGATGACCACATCATTCAACTTAAGCATCGGTTCATCAGTTTTTTTAACGCAGATCCGATGTGAACTTAAAGAGGAAACATCGTTCTCTAGAGTATCGAGGGAATTCATCAGCGCTAAAACCCGCTCAGCCGATGCCCGCCATTTAGCGATTAGGGCCATATTATCCACCGGCCAGGATAAGGCCGAAACCATATGCTGAAAAGCCTGCACGGATTGGATCAACATCCCCAAAGAAATCGCCCCGGCAATATAACGGGGCGACCCGACTAAAATCGGCAACGCCATCGATGCGACTGAATACCCGGATGAAAATATCTGAATCTGTTTCCATGCAGCGGTTTGTTGGCCGTAAGTGATAAAAACCGACTTAAATGAATCCAACAACCGTTCTTGTTCCTTAGTTTCGCCACGGATTAAGGCAATCGCTTGGGCATTCGCTTGGGCATCGATGAGTTCATGCCGAAAATTAGCTTCACTCGTTTGTCGGGCATGAGTAGCTTCTGTCATCGGTTTGCCCATCCACCAACCTAAAATTGACGCACAGAGCGAGTAGCTGACTGAGATCCACACTAAATATCCGGTCACCGGAATCGACACAAATCCAAAATCAAACACCACTTTTCCAGATAAGTCCCAGAGTATTTTAGTAAAGCTGCCCAACATCATAAGGCAGTAAAACAAGGAATGGATTAAACCAAAGGCGTCTTCGGTTGCTATTTGGATATCCTCGGCGATACGGCCATCCGGATTATCGTGGTCGCTCTGCGCCATAAAGGTCACCTGGTACTGGCTACCTTTGTGCATCCATTTGGTAATGACTTTTTCAGTAAGCCATGTCCGCCAACCTATCATTAAACGCCGTTTAATGACTAAATGGATTGTGGCGATCGTAATACTGGCAACGAAAATAAGCAATAACACTACAATCTGGGCTTTAACTCCTGCCATCGACTGTTGTTCAAGCGCATCGAAAAGGGCCGCATTCCATTTTGTTATATAAACGGCCAATCCGATTTGCAGCACGGTTAGGACAATGAAAATAATAGTTTCCGTCCAAATCACAAACCGGTTTTTAGAGTTCCAAAAAGGCCCCGCCAACTTTAGGAACTGAATAAAAAAATTATTTTTATTATGCATTTACTTTTGCCTCTTAAGGACGAAACAGTTTTGCCTTTTCCATAGAGCAGCACTTTTTGCGTACTATAGATTCGACCCTGTGAAGTATTAAGTTTCCGTTCGCCCTTGTGCCCATTGGGTATTGAGCCTGTCGAAAGGCGGTGTGTGCTTCGACAAGCTCAGCACGTACGGTTCAGACATTTAAAGGCCGAATCAATAATTGGTTTTCATTTCATTAATATAGCTTATGAACAGCCTCTTGAGCCTGTTACGCGATAATGCACTAATGAAAGTTTTATGTATACCCGGGTGCCGATAACCTAAAAGGAAAATATAGGAAACCGTTTGTCCTAACAATTTGGATTTTCCTCACTAGGCCTGAATTCCTCGCTTTCTGTCGGTTGTACAACTTTCATTGACTGACCTCAAATAAATTGCAAAAAAATGGCATAGGTATTTATACGAATGTACAAAAAAAATTTTCAGTGTATCTTGTTTACCAAAGAGAAGTTAATGATGGTTGATTCCTTAGTTAACAAAAGAATCGATAAGAATTTATCTCTACTAAAATTTATGAACTAATTCACAGAATTTACATTAGTTTTGCATTATAAGTTAGATGACTTCGATTCTATTTTCTGGTATGCACCAAGAAATAGATGTTACTAAGTGGAAGAACAGGTTTTTTTATATTCATTGAGGTGGAACATTTTCTGACAACGGAATAGGGAGTAAGACAATGGCTAGGCTTTTTTTTACAAGATTCATCAAAACCATAATGATGGCGGCGCCCTTTTTGTCGATGACCCTGATGTTATTCGCCTTATGGGGTATTGCAGGCAAGACTACATATGCCGATCTTGACCCTACCAGGCACAAAAATTCTTTTGGCACCATGGAAGCAAAAAATTATTTAGTAAACGAGACCAAACCCCAAGGCCAGTGTTTGACAGTACTAGACAACCCTGAAGCCAATGCACAAAAAGAAAAAATCGATTCGCCTAAAGAGGAATCATCCCCGGGGAAAATCGAATGGGATAAAGTAGTATAAAAACACAGCTTTCTGCGCCATTATCTAAGCAAAGCTCCCAATAAAACCTGGGATCTTTCCTGGCGCATAGGCGCGATTGTATTTAGCCAAGCTTCACCGCCAAATCGTAACCTAGCATACCTTTTCACGTTACCCAGGCGCTAGATCGACATCTACCGGTTAGTAGCCGATAATATTTTCCTCCGCAACATTTTCCCTATCCATTCTTATTCATCCTATAAAGAGCAGTTGATCTGTCAAAAATCCGTTCGGCCTGAGCCCAGTCGAAGGGTGAACGGATTTTTGACAGATCACCGAATGGGTGAATAAGTGGAATTAAGCACATGCTTCGACTAGGCTCAGCACGAACGGAATTCCACTTGTTCAAATGCTCTTTTTAGGTTCATTGCTCAATTGGCCGTATTTATCTTATCGTTTGGCATCCGGCCAAACAATTAGCGATTTTACCAAAATACCATACCCCTTTTTTTGTTACCGTTGGGGGCCATTGATAATCTAGAACCTTTTTACTATTCCCTTCTTATGGACAACACGCGGATTCAAGGAATAGCTGTATTTGATCCATTTCAACTTTATCCATGATTGCCCCAAACGCATCGGGGCGCATCTTTCGTCACTCATTGTCGATGTAGTCTTTTTTACCTAGTTCGACGCCATGATGCCTTAATATGGCGTAGGCTGTTGTGACATGGAAATAGAAGTGGGGAATAATCACATCCAACAAATAGGATTGGCCCGTATAGACAACTGCTTTGTCACCCAGTTTAATGGTGATGGTTCGGTCATAGCTGTTGTCGATTTGTTCGCTTTCAATCCCTTGCAAAAATTCGATGCTTTTGGCAATACGGGCCTTATAGTCTTGAAAGGTCACTTCATTATTCTCGTAACGCGGTATCTCCAAACCGGCAAGACGGGCGGCGCAAGCCCGTGCCATGTCGGTTACCATCCAAATTTGCTGGCTTAATGTATACATATCCGGCGCTAAACGTGCATTGGTAAAAACAAACTCTTCGATATTTTTAGTTTGGGCGTGGGCGCTGGCCTTATCGAGTATCGATGATAAATTTCCCAGCATACGGATAAAATGGGGAATGGAGGCTTCATACATGGAAATCGACATGTTTACTCCTGACAGTAACGATTTAAAGTGGGGGTAAACCCAAATGCCGAATCGTCAAAAAGCATTGTAAGCCAATCGCTTAGCCACTAACTTACTATCAACCTTCTTCAGTAAATTAATTCGTGATGATTACACCCCTTACAACCATCCCAAAAACCCTTTAAGGAATATGGCTTAACAGGAATACTGGCGACTATTTTGGGCAGTAAATCGCGATTCATGGCCCAAAGGGGTTATTCGGTTTCATTACCCGAAGGACTGATGCCAGCTTGGCTTAGATATTCCCGTAATTGTTTAATGTCATGCTTTGATAGTTCGTTGCCGTGATGCGGGTGGTGCAGAATAAATTCAAAATTATTCAGTGCCACCCGAAACCGGGCGCCATGGGTGGGTTCTATTTTGGCGCCCAAGTGATGCAGCAAGGATTCAATTTCCCGCCAATGGACATTGGCGCTGACCGGTTCCTGGAAGATTGCTTTTAGCAGGCTTGCATGGCGGCTCATAATAATGGGTTAGGGTTGCTTAACATCACATAGCCATCATTATGATTTGGCAATCCAATGGTCATTGGTCATTCCAAAAAAGCGCAATAACGGTAATGGAATATTACTCGTATTTGCAACATTGTACATACCCCTATTTCAAAGAAATGGTTTCTACTCGGTCAATGGTGTCAAGGGTAACTTTGCCTTCCTGCGCTAACCAACCAATACTGCGTTGGATGGTTTTTTCATCTTCCGGAAGTTCTTTAACCAATTTTGCTACCGATGTGGCGCCATTCTCAGACAGGTAATGCCAAACACTGCCTGCCGTTAACCCGACACGTTCAGGCATAGCGATCTCCGGCACCGCTGTTACAGCCTTTGGAGTCTCGGCTTTCGGTTTTTTGGGGATGGCGACCTTTTCAGGGTTTGGTTTTTTAGGTTTTGTTGCCGTTGCAACTACTGCCGCAGGCTGTTCTATCTTGGTTTTTGGTGCTGGTTTTTCCGCTGGTGTTTTTGGCTTTTTCATAGTGATATAAAGATAAATAAGGTAGAAAACAAAGATTGATAGTAACAATTCACTCATATAAAAACTCCCTTCTGGTAGGGATTTTACCCCAGTTCCTAACGATAAGTAAAAGGGGATTGAAAGAATCCATTACCGCTTAAACGCTGACATTAATTTATGGCTACCTTAAGCCACCTAGCCAGATCAACAATCCTTAATCCCAACCAGGGAATACTTAAAGCCAACCGATAAACTTCGTGGGGAAGATGGATGGCGAGGCAAATACTTTCCAAACACAACATCGGCCACGTCATTATCACCATCAAACAACCCGTTACCTGCATCCACCGCATATGACGGTTCTATTGGCTCGGCCTTGTACCCTTTGGGTATTGAACCTGTCGAAAGGCTTATGTGCTTCGGCTCGCTCAGCACGAAGGGTTCAGACATTAAAGCGCCGAATCAATAGATAATTGGTTGAATTAGGGATACGAGGCTATTCAGGTTTTTTCCAGGAAGGAAGGATAAAGATTGTGTTTTTTTGTCCAATGAAGCTCGGCAGAGGGCTTAATTTGTTCGGGGTTGGGATAAAAGAGATTCGCAAAAAAAGGCGGGTTTTTTAAGCCCGCCCGTTTTGATCATCATAGATAGTATTCCCTCTATTTGTTATACGCTTACAGCCTTAAGGGCTAACCGTTGTGGCGGGGGCGATGCTTTTAGTCAAGGCCACGGGCACGATTTCTTGGTCTTTCGGTTGTTGCGTTGCCTCACTCAATTCCAAGTGAGGTTTCACCAGATTATTGCTGGGATAGCTGTATATCGCAGGGCCGTGGGCCATATCGACATACTCAACATTAAAGTCGGTTTCCTGGAACGCAACTGCGCTTGGGTAGCTATAGATGGCCGGCCCTTTCGCCTTATCCGCATACGCTATTTTCGCAAAAACGGATTTCGTGTCGCCAACCGGATTGGGCATACCAAAAATAGCCTGGATATAACCGCGGTTGTCGTAATGTAACGTGCCAACCTCATCTGTGTCTGCGGCTTGGACATTACCCATATTAATAAAGCCAGCAACCAATGCTGACATGACCATTAATTTTTTAGATTGTGTTTTCATAATTTTTTCTCCTCTCGTGTATCAATCGATTAGACTCGCCGGATACCCCTTAAGTTTAATAAATCTTTAGTTTCATTCGGCTTGGGTAATACTTTAGAGAAAAAATAACTATTTGTATAATCGATTGTTTATATATTAACAATAGATATTTAAAATATTAAGTTAAGGCGTCGGAAAGGGTTTATTAAGCCCCAAATAACCCCAAACCACGGTTAGGTCACCCCTTTAAGTAATGGCAACGTAAGCGTGCGCTGCCTTTAGCACTGTAGTTGCAACAATCCCCCGTTATGCAGCGACGACTATTGGAACATTTATGAGGAATAGCCGCCGTAAGGGACACGATAGGGATATCGAGTGTTGCCAAAAGGACGGAAGCTCCCCTTGGCGATACTGTGATTGTGGATATTGATCCTAAAAAGAGCATTTTAGGTTGATGATTCGCAACTGCTATTAAGCTCTCGTTTTTGTTATATTTACTGCCGTTACCGGTTATGATTTCGGCGGTCATCTTGCCCAATAACCCGCTTCCGGCAGTTTTAGTCGATTACTGGCTTCCGGTGATTGCGATTTCGGCGCTGCTTTTATCGTTTTATTTTATTCATCGCATTCAGGCTATTTTGCTGATGCATTATTGTTGCAAACCGCAGATTGTCGCCAAGACGGAATAAGGACAATTTTCTATCACGACAGCCGTCACAGAACACCCAAAATAGGCGCGTTAGCTTTAAAAATGGCTAAAACGGGCTTCCCCATGTTAAGCGCCATTTTCTCCAGGCTTTGTGTTGTGATGACGCTCGTCAATATTTCGCCGCCTGGCAACAAAACACTGGCTTCACAATTAACTTCATCCTGCTGGAGGCGAATAATTTTGCAAGTTAAGCGGTTGGATGCCGAAAAGCTCAAGTTCCCATTATCGACCGCTAAGGCTATATCGGTACTGTTGATTAATAGCACGGCATCGGTTCCGAGAGCCAAACCGGATGTATTGAGCATTTCCATGCTGATAGCGACGATAATGCTATCGCCTCCCGCTAACTCGACAGTCACGTGAGCATTAACCACACCGATGGCAATAGCGCTGACCGTGCCGAAAAGCTGGTTGCGTACGCTGGTTTTAACAGCCAAGTGTTGGAGTAACAGGCAGGCATCCGGATTTTTCGCAAGATTTTGGTTAAGTTGGCCCAGAAATTGATTGTGTTCCTTCTCCAATTTGAAAAACAAGGTAAGCAGTGAAAATCCCGCTTCGGTTAAGTAAGTGCCGCCGCCTTTGCTGCCGCCTGTGGCGGTGCTGACCAAAATCTTCGGCGAGCTGTTATTGGCGCGTTCAATGATTTGCCAAGCACCCTTGTAACTTAATCCGCATTGCTTTGCGGCTTGGCTAATGGAACCGCATTGGTCAATGCTTTTTAGGAGGGCTATCATCCGGCTGTCGATCCCGGCGAGCCTTAAATTGCCTTCCACCCATCTTGGGGTGGTCTTACTGGATTGAACCATATTTTCGTTAGGCCGTTAAGTTGCAGAAAGTGTTATTGATTCGTCCTTATGAAGCGTCCGCCCTTGTGCCCATTGGGTATTGAGCCTGTCGAAAGGCTTGTGTACTTCGACAAGCTCAGCATTTATGCCCTTTAGGGTACGAACGGTTCAAACATTAAAAGGCCGAATCAATAATAACAATTTTAGAGCTTATTGCTTGAAAGGTGACAGATTGTTTACATTTTTCGTTATGTATTTAAATATATAACGATATATAATGAATTTGTATTTTTTTGAATCAATTTATGGGTGCGTCCTATGTACTTTGCAAATAAATCATCGGTTGCCATCAAAAGTAAATGATTATTCATTGAATACATAATATTTACAATCCTAATACTTTCAGCAAAGGATGCCTTAAATGTACTTTACAAAAAAATCATTGGCCATTGCAAAACTCAAGTACTTGTTAAATTTTATTTTTTTAGGGATTGCCTTGAACGCTAACCTAGTTATCGCCGCCGACAAGATTAATTACACCAAACCGCCCTTTGCCGTTTTTTCAAGCCAAATGACCGACGGCTTAAGCGGGGGCGGCAAATATGAAAAGCCGGTTTGGAACCTGCACGATGCCTTGCAACTTCCCGAGTGGCTATCCCTCTCCTTGGAACAACGCACCCGTTATGAAACCCTGGATGGTTGTTTTAGGGGCGGCTGTAAGGGCGGCGACCAGCAAATCCCTTTACAGACCGATGTCGCCTTGGAAGCCCGCTGGAATGGTTTCAGGCTGGGCGGAGAATTCCTGGATGCACGTGAATTCGGCTCGGATAAAGGTTCCGGAATCAATACCACGTCGGTCGACGACGCGGATTTCATCCAAGGTTATCTGGCTTATGCCGACCAGAATATCAATTACAGCGGTATCGGCGGTGAGGTGATCGTCGGGCGACAAACCCTGAATTTCGGTAGTCGCCGCCTGGTTGCGCGTAACGTGTTCCGTAATACCATCAACAGTTTTACCGGAGCGCGTGTGCATTTGCTCGATTATAATAACTGGCAGTTGAACGTGTTTGCGACGATGCCGATCCTTAGGTTACCAAATGAAACCGACCAATTGCTGGATAACCGCCAGGAATGGGACGAAGAAGATACCCGCACTTGGTTTTCCGGGGCATTTTTGGAAGTCTTCGATATTGCCTGGAACATTAATGCCGAGCTTTATCTCTATCATCTGGACGAAGGCGATAGTCGGGACAACCAAACCCGCAATCGCCGTTATTTCACCCCTGGTTTCCGCTTCTATATTAAACCCGCCGCCGGGGAGTTGGATTTTCAGGCAGAAACTATTGGCCAATTCGGGACTGTCCGGGGCAGCACAGACGCGACAGACGGCAAAGACCTCGACCATGCCGCCTGGATGCAGCACGCCGATGTCGGTTATACCTTCGACCATCCCTGGACACCGCGTTTGGCCTTTGAATACGATTATGCCAGCGGCGATGAAAACCCGAACGATAACCAAGACCAGCGTTTCGATACCTTATTCGGGGCCCGCCGATTCGATTTCGGACCGACCGGCATTTACGGCGCGTTCGCCCGCAGCAACATCAACACACCCGGTTATCGGATCACCGTGAATCCGCGTCCCGATGTGCAATTGGGGGTCAGCCACCGGGCGTTTTGGCTAGCGTCCGATACGGATGCCTGGACAACCACAGGCACCAATGCGTTGCGCGACAAGACCGGCAAGACCAGCAATTATATCGGCCAACAACTGGAACTGACCGCCCGCTACGATTTCAACAGCAGCCTGAATTTGGAAACCGGCTGGACGCATTTATTTAAAGGCGACTTTGCAAAAGATGCGCCCAATGCTCCCGCTGGCAAGGATATCGATTACTTCTACGTACAAAGTATGTTACGTTTTTAGATGCCAATGGTAGTGAACAAACTATTTAGATAACAAGCTACGGAAAAAGCAAAATGCGGAAAAATGAGGCAGCCGTTTTTAGTAGTGGTGCAATGATTGGTCTCCTTGGCGGCCTAATTGGTTTAGGTGGCGCGGAATTCCGGTTACCGCTACTGATCGGAATTTTCGGCTTTGGCGCTTTAGAAGCAGTCATCTTGAATAAAACGATGAGCCTCATTGTAGTAAGTTCAGCCTTGCCGTTTCGTCTAAGCGCTGTTCCTGTCCACTCTTTGATCGAACATGGGGACATCATCCTCAATTTGCTAGGTGGGAGTTTGTTAGGAGCATGGTCTGGTGCGAGTTGGGCTGTCCGCTTAAAGGCGCAAACCTTTTACAAGGTAATAGCATTGTTATTATTTTGCATGGCCTTGTTGCTGTTATTCGGACATAACCTCGCTGATTCTACTCCAGTTGCACTTTCGGAAATAAATCTGGTTCTTGCAGGTATTGTCTCAGGCTTCGTCATCGGCGTTGTTGCCTCATTACTAGGCGTCGCGGGCGGGGAATTACTGATTCCCACGCTGGTTTTGCTTTTTGGTACCGACATTAAGCTTGCAGGCAGTTTATCGCTAGCCATCAGCCTGCCTACTATGCTCACTGGTTTTTTACGTTACAGTTCTGACCTGAGTTTTACCGTAATTGGTCAAAACAAGGAGTTTTTGTTGATAATGGCTGCTGGATCGATACTTGGCACTTTCTTAGGCGCTCAGTTATTAAGATCCGTTCCGGGGACAATATTGCTACCCATGCTGTCTGCGATATTGGTTGTTTCCGCCATTAAAGTTTGGAGGCATGTTTAAATTTGCCTAACAAGACTATTGCCAATAAGTAATTTTTAATATTTTTTAAGCTTTGGAGAATTTTATGTTGCGTTCGCGTTTTTTCCATATACTTTGTGCCACATGGCTAATTTCGATCCCTCCCTTTGTTTTGGCTGGAACAACACTGGTGGCGGTCGCGTCCAACTTCACCAAGCCGATGAACGACATTGCCGAGGCTTTCAAGAAGGCGACTGGCCATGAAGCCAACCTGTCGTTCGGCTCCTCCGGTAAATTTGTCGCCCAAATCGAAAACGATGCGCCGTTTGAGGTGTTTTTGTCGGCGGACGAAAAAAACCCCAAGAAACTGGAAGAATCCGGTAAAGGCGTCCCCAATAGCCGTTTCACTTATGCCATCGGCAAACTGGTGCTGTGGTCCGCAAAGCCCGGTTTGGTGGATGGACAAGGCCAAATCCTCAGCAAAGGCGGCTTCAAACACTTGGCGCTGGCCGACCCCAAACTCGCGCCTTACGGGCTGGCGGCGGAAGAAGCGTTGAAAAACTTAAGCCTGCTCGACAAGTTGCAACCCTTGTTCGTGCTGGGCGACAATATCTCGCAAACCCAGCAATTCGTCAGCAGCGGCAATGCCGAATTGGGCTTTATCGCGTTGTCGCAAGTCATCGGCAAGGATGGCAAGATTAGCGAAGGTTCCGGCTGGATTGTACCGGACACCTTACACAATCCCATTAGGCAAGATGCCATCCTACTAAAGAAAGGCGAACCGAACCCGGCGGCCCCAGCTTTACTGGTGTTCTTAAAATCACCGGAAGCGTTAGCGATCATCAAAAAATACGGCTATGACTTGCCCCAATAACACTTAGCCATGCTGAACGCCGCAGACCTCGCCGCCTTATGGCTGACCTTTAAAATTGCCAGCCTCTCAACAGCACTCATGTTGCTGCTGGGTACGCCATTGGCTTGGTGGCTGGCACGGACACAGTCCAGGTTAAAGGGCATCTGCAACGCATTGGTTGCCATGCCATTGGTATTGCCGCCGACTGTGCTGGGCTTTTACCTGCTCATCTTGATGGGGCCGAATGGCGTGGTCGGGCAACTCACGGAAAAACTGGGCTTAGGCACATTGCCCTTTACCTTCGGCGGCTTGGTGGTCGCCTCGGTGTTATATTCCATGCCGTTTGTGGTGCAGCCGTTACAGGCGTCGTTCAGTTCGATAGGACGACAACCCTTGGAAGCCGCAGCCACCTTGCGTGCCAGTCCGCTGGATACGTTTTTTAGCGTGGTCCTGCCGCTGGCAAAGCCCGGCTTTTTGACGGCCACCATCTTGGGCTTTACCCATACCGTCGGCGAATTCGGCGTCGTGCTGATGGTGGGCGGCAATATCCCAGGCGTTACCCGCGTGGTGTCGGTGCAAATCTACAACCATGTCGAAGCCCTGGAATACCCGCAGGCGCACTGGCTGGCAGGCGGCCTGCTGGTATTTTCCTTTACCGTGCTGTTGATCCTGTACAGCGTCTTGAAAACCCAACCCTCAGCCCAGCCTTTCAAATGAACACAGGGGCAATCAGCGCTCGCTTTCAACTGAATTATGGCGATTTCCGGTTTGATGTCGATTTGGCATTGCCCGGTTCAGGCGTGACGGTCTTACTGGGCGCATCAGGGTGCGGTAAAACGACCTTATTACGGTGTATGGCCGGACTGGAACATTCGCCGCAAGGTAAGTTCAGTATTAATGGCAACGTCTGGCAGGACAGCGAAAAGGACTTGTTCGTGCCGACTTATAAACGCAGCTTGGGTTATGTGTTCCAAGAAGCAAACCTATTTACACATCTTACGGTGCTTGATAATTTACGTTTCGGTTTGAAGCGCGTCGGCAAACAACCTTTCATCAATGACAAGTTGACGGCAATCACCGAGTTGTTAGGCATAAACCTTCTGCTGGACAGGATGCCGGATCGTTTATCCGGCGGCGAAAAACAACGGGTCGCCATCGCCAGGGCGTTGGTGCTAAATCCCTCTATCCTGTTGATGGATGAACCTTTGGCCTCCCTGGATTCAGGGCGCAAGCAAGAAGTCATGCCTTATCTACTCAAATTGCAACAAGACTTCAACCTTCCCATCGTCTATGTCACCCATTCCCAACAAGAAGCCGCGCAATTGGCGGATTACCTGGTGCTGCTGGAAAACGGCCATGTCCAAGCGTTTGGCAACGTAAGCGAAACCTTAGGGCGGATTGATCTGCCGCTAGCGAAAGATAAGCAGGCCGCTATCGTTTGGCAAGCTGTCATCACCGGCCATGAACCGGAGTTCAAGCTGACCCATGTTGACTTCCATGGCGGTAGCCTGAGCCTGCCGATGATTGATGCAGGGCCCGGAACCAAGCTGCGGGTACAGATTCACGCCCGCGATGTCAGCCTGACTTTGCAAGCGCCTAGCCAGACCAGTATACTCAATGTGTTGCCGGCGACAATCACCGGAATAGTGGATGACCTTGACGGCCAAACCGTTGTGCAGTTACAGGTCGGCCAGCTGACCTTGCTGTCGCATGTCACCCGCAAATCAGCGCAGCTATTGGCGTTAAAAATCGGTTTACCTGCCTTTGCCCAAATCAAAGGCACCTCACTTTTACATTAACCAACGGAGAATCCCATGCTTACCAGCGCACGCAACCAATTCCCAGGCACCGTCAAAGCCGTCCACATCGGCGCCGTGAATGCCGAAATAGAAATCGGCCTATCAGGAGGCGAGACCATCATCTCCTCAATCACCAAAGATTCGGTCGAAAACCTAGGGCTTACGGAAGGCAAAAAAGTCATCGCCTTGATCAAAGCGCCGCAGATCATCCTCGTAACCGATTTCGGCGGCTATAAACTGTCCGCCCGCAACCAGTTGCCGGGGGAAGTGACCCTTGTCAAGCCCGGCGCGGTGAATGCCGAGGTGGATATCCAATTGAAGGGCGGCGACCTGGTTGCCGCCACGGTCACCAATGACAGCGTGGAAAACTTGGGCTTAAAAAAAGGCCAGGCCGTTACGGCAGTATTCAAGGCAGGCGCGGTAATTTTGGCGGTTGCAGGTTAGCAGCCTAAACCCGGTTGGTTATAGGCAACTAACATCAACCGGGTTCTTTCTAGGGGAATAAGGTAGCCATGTTATTAGAGATGAATGTAAGGCTGAGGCGCGGCAATTTCGTGCTGAATAGCCAATTGGCGCTGGATGACACCAATACCGGCTTGTTCGGCAAGACCGGCGCCGGCAAGAGCACGATCTTGGGGTTGATTGCCGGCACTATCCAACCCCAAAGCGGCAGGATCGTCCTGGACGGCAAGCTATTGTTCGACAGCCGTAAAGGGATCACGGTGCCGCGTGAGCAACGCCCCATCAGCGCCGTATTCCAAACCGACATCACGCGTTCAACCGAAAGCGTTTATGGGACGTTAACCTCTGCGTTTAACCGGACCTTTGCGCCGCGCCGTTTAAAGCTTGAGTTCCTCATTGAAATCTTAGAGTTGGAATCTATCCTCAACTGTCCGTTAATCCAGTTGTCCGCCAATGAACGCAAGCGGGTCACCTTGGCAAGGGCATTGCTCAAGTCGCCCCGCCTTTTGCTATTGGATGAAACCTTTGCCGCCCTAGGCGAGAATTACCGTTCGCAATTATTGCCCCTCTTAAGGCGTTCCCAGGACGAACTGGATTTACCGATCTTATATGCCAGCCAGTCCTTGGGCGAAATCCTGGGGCTGACCGAACAATTGATTGTCATGGACAAGGGACAGGTGCTGCGTAGCGGCTCCATCGGAGAAATTGCGAAGCATACGGGGGTATTGCGTCATTTGGGTGTCCGCCAGGTCGACAACATCATTCCGGCGACTGTCATTTGCCATGACCCGTCGGCAGGGACAACGTTAGCCCATTGCAATGGCTTACATTTGGCATTGCGGATTCGGCCTGAATTGCCGGTCAACAGCCAATGCAAAGTCGTCATACGGGCGAACGATGTGGCATTGTCACGCACCTATATTGCAGGCATTTCCATCCAAAATCAGGCCAAGGGACGAATCTGCGCCTTAATTGACAACAATGACAGCATCATTGTACAAATAGACTGTGGCTGGACTATCCTGGCGGAAATTACCCGTGGCGCATGCCAGCAGATGGCTTTGATGGAAGGCCAAGAGATTTATTGCCTGATCAAGACCCAAGCGATCATTTATCTGGCCGACCTGGATATCCTGCCCCATCAACGCATTGTCAGCTATCGTGATAGTTATTATTACTTGGGATTGGAGAATGCCTCAAACAATGATTATTAGTTCAATAGTATGTGCTTCACAAAGTGAAGTACGTCAATAATCTAAAATTCTCTTCCCTATAGATGTAAATCAATAAGTTAGTATAATGGCTTACTACGTTAATTATTATAATAGGTATGATTATGGAACTCTCCGCTGTATTAACCCCCGCTGTTGAAGGCGGTTATGTTGCTTTAAATCCTGAAACAGGCACAACAACTCAAGGGGAAAACATTGAAGAGGCAATGGCTAACCTTAAAGAAGCCACCGAACTTTATTTGCAAGAATTTCCCTTAACTGTTACCGGACGTTCATTGTTGACCACTTTTCATATCTCAGAACATGCCGCCTAGCTTACCTGTTGTTACGGGTAGCGAAACGATAAAGACATTGCAACGGCTTGGCTTTATTGTCGTTCGTCAAAAAGGAAGCCATATCGTTCTGCGTAAAGGTTCACAAGGATGTGTCGTACCGAATCATCGGGAACTTAAAACAGGTACGTTAGCCGGATTGCTCAAACAGGCCGGTGTTTCCGTTGATGAGTTTATTTCTGCCCTTAATTCATAAGGCGTTCCTAAAAACAGCCTAAGTGTTTTCAGAATTTAACTTTTTTACTCGTTGTTTCGGTATCCAACCACTGCCAAAACATATCTGCGCCTTGATAGCCGGTATAACGTGCCACTTCATTTTGCTCACGAAATAACACAATCGTTGGCGTGGCGAATAAGCTTTGGTTTAGCTTCCAGCCGGTGGGCGGCGTGGTTGAGTTGGTGGGATGGATGGGGATGGGATGTTTCCAGGCGGCTAACACGTCTTTGTCGAATTTGCGGCAATAGCCGCAATCGACAGCTTCAAAGGCTATCAGTTGTTCTTTGCTGTTAAGCTTAACTTGTTCCCAATTTTCCACTTCCGCCTGTTTCGTTGTTAAAGGTGTGCTGTGGTGCTGTTCGCCGAGGTTGGGATCGACATAAGCCACGCCGATGCCGCCCAAGCCGCAATAGCCCAGCGGATTTTTCTCAAGATAATCCTGGTGATAATCTTCGGCTGAGGTGTAGTTAATCAGCGGGGCGATTTCTGTGGTAATGGGATCGTTAACCCCCGCCGCCTTTAAGCTGGTTTGGTAAATGTCACGCGTCAGTTCCGCCAAGCGGCGTTCTTCGTCGGTCCGGTAAAAAACAGCGCTGCGGTAATTGCTGCCGATGTCGTTGCCTTGGCGGTTGACCTGGGTAGGGTTGTGGTTTTCCCAGAACTGGATCAACACGTGTTCAAGGCTGGTTTGTTTGGGATCGTAATAAACCTTAACCACTTCGGCATGGTTTTTGACGGCCTTCCCTTCCTGTATTGCCGCTTCGGTGTCATGCAGCGTTTCGTAGCTGGGGTTGGCAATATCGCCGCCGGCATAACCGGCTTCGACATCCAAAACGCCTGCCAAGGCTTGCATGCGTTTTTCCGAACCCCAAAAACAGCCCATGCCCAGGACGATAAATGGCGTATCCGGACCGACTGCGGATTTGTTCAAGGATGGATTGGCGTTTTTTCCGGCAAAAAGCGCCGATTGCGGCAATATCAAACCAGCAAGCACTAACATGCTGAGGATAATTAACGACCAAAATGCACGATATCGCCTTGCCACATCATCTCCTGATTTAGGTTGTTAGGAGAAATACTTTGTTTCTTTTTATTTCGTTATTTATACCCCGTTTGATGGTTGTGGCAAGATAATTTTTCGGTTTGAATAATCCGGCAATAACTGGCGTTAGACGTTATATGCCGGGGCGAGGCGAGGCGAAGCAATCCAGTCCCTTATTGATTCGGCCTTGTGAAGTTTTAACTTCCGTTCGCCTTGAACCTGTCGAAAGGCTTATGTGCTTCGACTCGCTCAGCACGAACGGTTCAAACATTAAAGAGCCGAATCAATAAGATACTTTCACACGCCCCGGCAGGTAGGTAGGCAAAATTATTGGAGATATCGCGGTAAACCGATTCAGCACTGCGGGTTGACACTGGCTTGCCTTAGGTGTCTTGACGCCAGTGCAATAAATATGCTTTAGACAGTTAAGTGCGACAAACAGGGTCAACCAACCATCGGCACGGACGATAAATGCAACAAACGACTACAAAATTATTCTTTAGAATTAGCTAATTCCTCACGGATTTTATGTAGCTTGGGATCATTCGGCAAAACAGACTCAGCCTTTTCCAAAACCCGCTTAGCCATGTCTACTTTGCCTTCAGCTTTTGATTTCCTTATAAACCAGGCATAGCGATCAACTATTTTTTGTAACCCAGCAAGCGCTTCGGCATTGTCTGGTTCTTTGACAAGAACCAATTGGTAGTATTGATAGGCATTGTCTCCCGGCGGAGTGGTGAAACGCACCTCTTTCATCGCCTTTTTGGCAGCAGCCAAGTATCCGTTAATTGAACCTTCCTGGATTGGTTTTGCAGGCAATTTCTGTTTTTTTAGCTGTGGGTTGTCAACCACAGGCATCTTTTGGCTTACGCCAGAGTCCTTCTTGGTTGTAGTTTCGACTTTAGCCTCTGGTTTTGATCGTGGTTTGCTTGCTGGGGAAGACGGTTTTTCCGTAGCTATGTTTTCTTTGGGCGACTTGTCGTCAGCATTCGTTTTCAGCTGTATTTCTTCTTCTGATGGCTTTGGCAGTTTTTCGGTCGTGACAATGTCCATTTTCGCAGTTTCGGTTACTTTGTCTGGTTCAGGTACTTGGCTTAATTTGGCGTCAGACTGGGCAACGGTTTGGTCTTCCTTTTTTGCCGATAAGGCAGTGCTATTGTCGGGTTTGCCTTGTATTGATGGCTGGGCAGTGGCTGTTCTAGCTTTGTCGCCAGTTATTTCCGGAGGCTTTGTAACAAACCATAATACAGCAATAACCAACCCAATTATCCCGACCATGGCACCTATCGATAGGGAATCCTTAACAATCGCACCACTATCGGGAACCACTATGGCATCTTGCTTGGAAGTTATTTGCCTATCTTGGTCGCTGGTAGGTGCAGAATGTAGTAGCGTTATAATCTCGCTCACTGAACGTGGCCGATTACTGGTTTTGGGCCGTAGCATCCAATCTATTGCCTGCAATAACTCCGGACTATACGTTGTGCCTAGAGTTCTAGAGAGAGAAGCAATCGGATCGGGTTCCCCTTTATTTAAGGCGCTTATCCGATCCAGGGCGGCGATTGGTTGCTCATGCGTAATACAATAATACATCGTTGCGCCCAACCCATAAAAATCGCTGGCGGGCGCCGGGGCGTTAGCGTGCCCGTAGAGTTCTGGGGGTGCGTAACCGGGGGCTAATATGTCTGCGAGCTTACCCGTTTGCGTTGCAATTGCCAATCGGGCGTTGGCGAAACCGGTCAACAGCGGTTCGCCGTTCTTGCCCAGAACAATCCCTTCCGGTTGGATGCCGCCATGCACAATTTCATGCTTGTGGACCGTTTTTAAAGCATCCAGGATTGATAACAGGATGAATTTCAGTTCCGTTTCGGCAAATGAAGCCTGAGACCCTACTAGCCTGGAAAGCGGCACGCCTTCTTGGTAAGCCATGATAAGGTAAGCTGTCCCATTGAACAGCAAAATGTTCTCAACTTTGACTATATTGGGATGTTCGATTTCTGTGAGAATCTCGGCCTGACCCAAAAACGCCTTTAACCCGTAATCAAAATTTTCTTTGTCGTTTGGGGACTTGAATTCGATCCCAATGCCATCGTTTGCGCGAATGGCGAAATCGTGGGGGAAATATTCCAGTATTTCTACCCGTTCCTTAAGATGATGGTTCAAGGCGTGATAAGTAATATCGAATGCATCAATTTTTGAGGCTTCTTTGATTTCGTAGACGCCGAGTTTAGTGCCTACAGGTAGTATCTGGTTGTGAATGTTCGTCATGATGAATTTCCCCGTATTTTTAATCCTTATCAACCATCTGATATGAAAATATTGTTCTAATTACGCCCCAATATTAACCCAATGCCTGGGGTTGTTTCCCTTGTAGGGTTGTATGTCATCTGTTAGGTGTACGATCCCGATGATGGATAAGTAGCCCCATAGTTTAAAACAACTGAGTTTGTGAGATGCCATAATTTTCTGTTTTTAGCGAAGCAAGCCCGCCACCTCTGAATTCCCTTATATATTGAGGATAGTCAATATTTGGTGGGCTTATAATGAATCCCTAGCGTTGGCCACATTCAGAATTGACACAATGCAGCAATGTAATCGACTGTTTATTGTTGCTTTCATATATTTAAGTCAAGCGATAGCCCTAGCGCTGGTTGGATTTACGTGGCCGTGTGAAACCGTAAACATGAATGTAACCTTATTTGTTGAGAATTTTCAATTATAGATTCGGCCTTGTGAAGCATTAAATTTCCGTTCGCCCTTGTGCCCATTGGGTATTGAGCTTGTCGAAAAGCGGTGTGTGCTTCGACAAGCTCAGCACGAACGGTTCGGACATTAAAAGGCCGAATCAATAGTTCAGATTGTTAAAACCCTGTTCTTGTGTTTGTTCAAGGGCACGCGGCATAAGGGCTATTCCTATTCAAAATTTTAATAGCCATATTCTTTGACGTATTTTTGATCTTAATCAAGAAACATAATTTATACCCCTGTAAATTAACACCGTTTAACGTGAAAACCAGTTTTCGGATAGAAAGAATATGGTAATTAGACCGTTATAAGGCCAAACTAAAAAGCCATGTGACCTTTAAATTATTGTTGAAAACTTTCAATTCTATCCAAAAAGTCCGAATGAATTAGGGCCATGGCATAAACTCAAAGACACCCTATTTCATTCACGGCGATGTAGCATTTTTTATATTATCTTTACATTTCACAGTTCATTTTTTACGACTTTTTTACATTTTATTCAGTATATTGAGCGTCTGTTAATTAGAGTCTTTTTGTTAAAGGCGCAATTATTTACGAAATTTCCAAGTGGAGTTGCAGATGGATATTGGTTATTTGATATTGACGGCAATCTTTTTTGTGGCAACCGGTTTACTGATTTTGGGCTGCGAGTCGTTAAGGGGGCAATCATGAGTTGGATTTATATGTTAAGCGGCATCATGGCGATAGCCGTTTTTGTCTATCTGGTCGTGGCACTGTTTTATCCGGAGAAATTCTGATGACATCCCAAGGTTTTTTGCAAATTGCACTTTATATCATTACGCTACTGTTGTTGGCGAAGCCGCTGGGCAGCTATATGGCGCGGGTGTATCAGGATGAGCCGGTGGGTTTGAACCGCTGGTTTGCTTGGGTCGAGAAATTACTTTATCGGTTCAGCGGCGTTAAACCCGAACTTGAAATGCGCTGGACGCAATATGCCATAGCCATGCTGGTGTTTAACTTGCTGGGCTTATTGGCGGTCTATGCGCTGCAACGCTTCCAGGATATTTTGCCTCTCAATCCCCAAGCGCTGCCGTCTGTCAGCCCCGATTCGTCATTCAATACCGCCGTCAGTTTCGCCACCAACACCAACTGGCAGGGCTATAGCGGCGAAGCCACGATGAGCTACCTGACCCAAATGCTGGGTTTGACGGTGCAAAACTTTGTCTCTGCCGCCAGCGGCATGGCGGTATTGGTCGCGCTGATACGGGGATTTATCCGCCGCAATACCGGGACTATCGGCAATTTTTGGGTGGATATGACTCGTAGCACCTTGTATATTTTGATGCCTTTGTCGTTAATTTTGGCTTTAGTGCTGGTCGGGCAAGGCGTGGTGCAGACCTTTAAACCGTATCAAACGGTTAATTTGCAGGAAACGGTCAGCTATCAAGCGCCAAAAATGGATGCAGACGGCAAGGCCGTGACCGATGCCGAGGGCAAGCCGGTGACCGAAACCGTCGAGATCAAGGAGCAAACCCTAGCCTTGGGGCCTGCGGCATCGCAAGTCGCCATCAAGCAATTGGGAACCAATGGCGGCGGTTTTTTCAACGTTAATTCGGCGCACCCTTTTGAAAACCCGACGCCGCTGACCAATTTTCTGGAGATGTTGGCGATCTTGTTGATACCGGCAGCGCTGTGTTACACCTTTGGTGTAATGATAGGCGATGCCCGTCAGGGTTGGGCGATATTGGCGGCTATGACCTTGGTGTTTGTGGCGCTGATAGCCGTCACGGTGCCTGCTGAACAAAGCGGCAATCCGGCATTTCCGGCATTGGGCATTGACCAAACCGCATCCAATGAGCAAGCTGGGGGCAATATGGAAGGCAAAGAAGCCCGGTTCGGTGTCGTTAACTCGGCACTGTGGGCGGTAGCGACCACGGCCGCATCGAACGGTTCGGTTAACGCTATGCACGACTCGTTTACGCCGATAGGCGGTATGGTGCCGATGTGGTTGATGCAGTTGGGTGAAGTGATTTATGGAGGTGTCGGCTCCGGCCTGTACGGCATGATCGTCTACGCCTTGATCGCGGTATTTATCGCAGGGCTTATGATAGGCCGTACCCCGGAATATCTAGGCAAAAAAGTCGAAGCCTTCGAGGTGAAAATGTCCGGTATTGTTATCCTGATCCCGCCTTTGATGGTACTGGCAGGCACTGCGATTGCCCTGATGATGGATGTCGGCAAGGCCTCGATATTTAATCCCGGCGCACATGGTTTCAGTGAAGTACTGTACGCCTTCTCATCGGCCGGTAACAACAACGGCAGCGCCTTTGGCGGCATCTCGGCCAACGTCCCGTTCTACAATTTCATGTTGGGATTGGCGATGCTGTTTTCCCGCTATTGGCTGATGATCCCGGTATTGGCGATTGCAGGTTCCTTGGCTGCAAAAAAGACCGTGCCGACCGGCCCAGGCACCTTGTCAACCCATACGCCGCTGTTTGTGATGTTATTGATCGGAACTGTGTTGATGGTAGGCGCGCTGACTTTTGTTCCCGCCTTGGCCTTGGGTCCCGTCGTTGAACATCTGCAAATGATCGGCCACAAATAATTAGGATTAAGGAAACACATTATGACTACTAAACCCGTTTCTACTTCCCTTTTTGACCCGGAAATCCTGCAACAAGCGGCGATTGACTCTTTCTTAAAGCTGACCCCACAGCAGCAATGGAAAAATCCGGTGATGTTTGTCGTCTATCTCGGCAGCCTGCTCACCACCATATTATGGCTTCAAGCACTGGGCGGACAGGGCGAAGAACCGTCCGGTTTTATCTTGGCCGTTACGATATGGCTATGGTTTACCGTGTTGTTCGCCAACTTCGCCGAGGCGGTGGCTGAGGGACGCAGCAAAGCTCAAGCGGCGTTTTTGCGCAGTGCCAAACGTGATATATCCGCCAAAAAATTGGATGAGCCTCGCTACGGCAGCAATTATTCCAAAGTGCCCGGTTCGACATTGCGTAAGGGCGATGTGGTACTGATCGAAGCGGGCGATTTTGTGCCGGGCGACGGCGAAGTGATCGAAGGCGTCGCCTCAGTCGACGAAAGCGCCATCACCGGCGAAAGCGCACCGGTTATCCGCGAATCCGGCGGCGACTTCAGTTCGGTCACCGGCGGTACCCGGGTGCTGTCCGACTGGCTAGTGGTGCGTATTTCGGCCAACCCTGGCGAGTCTTTCTTGGATCGGATGATTTCGATGGTGGAAAGCGCCAAACGCCAAAAAACTCCCAACGAAATTGCTCTCACCATCTTGCTGGTGGCCTTAACGCTGGTGTTTTTGTTTGCGACGGTGACCTTGTTGCCGTTTTCCTTATATAGCGTCCAAACCTCTGGCATCGGTCATCCGATCACGGTTACTGTACTGGTAGCACTGTTGGTGTGCCTGATCCCCACTACGATCGGCGGCTTGCTGTCGGCTATTGGTGTGGCAGGCATAGGCCGGATGATGCAAAAGAATGTGATCGCCACCTCCGGCCGGGCGGTAGAAGCGGCTGGCGACGTTGATGTGCTGTTGCTGGACAAGACCGGAACTATCACGCTGGGCAACCGGCAGGCTTCGGCCTTAATACCGGTCAAGGGCGTTAGTGAAAAGGATTTGGCCGATGCCGCGCAACTGGCTTCCCTGGCTGATGAAACACCGGAAGGCCGGAGCATCGTTGTACTGGCGAAACAGAAATTCGGTTTCCGCGAGCGGGACGTACATTCCCTGGGTGCAACTTTCGTGCATTTCAGTGCCCAGACGCGGATGAGCGGCGTCAATCTGGAAGGCCGCCAGATTCGTAAGGGGGCTGCGGATGCCATCCGCTCCTTTATCGAAGAACAGGGAAGCCAATTTCCAAATGAACTAAAAACGATGGTCGATGATGTGGCTCGTCGGGGCAGTACGCCGCTAGTGGTGGCTGATGGTTCGCGGGCATTAGGAGTGATCGAGCTGAAAGACATCGTCAAAGGCGGAATCAAGGAACGTTTTGCCGAACTGCGGCAAATGGGCATCAAGACCATCATGATCACCGGCGACAACCGCCTGACAGCCGCCGCGATTGCCGCCGAAGCCGGTGTCGACGACTTTCTGGCCGAAGCCACACCCGAAGCCAAACTCAAACTGATTCGGCAGCACCAAACCGATGGCCGATTAGTGGCGATGACTGGCGATGGCACTAACGATGCCCCTGCCCTTGCGCAAGCCGATGTTGCCGTGGCGATGAATAGCGGCACCCAGGCCGCCAAGGAAGCAGGCAACATGGTAGATTTGGATTCCAATCCCACCAAGTTGATTGAAATCGTCGAAACCGGCAAACAGATGCTGATGACACGTGGCGCACTGACTACTTTCAGTATCGCCAACGATGTCGCCAAGTATTTCGCCATTATCCCGGCGGCTTTCGCCACCACTTATCCGGCCCTGAATGTGTTGAACGTGATGGGCTTGGCAACACCGGCCAGCGCTATCTTATCGGCGGTGATTTTCAACGCCCTGATTATCATTGCCTTGATTCCCTTGGCTTTGAAAGGTATCCGCTACAGCCCAGTTGGTGCAGAGAAACTATTGCAAAACAATTTGTTGATTTATGGCATCGGCGGACTGATTGTGCCGTTTATCGGTATTAAAGCTATTGATTTGCTTCTTGTTGCAATGAAACTGGCGTAAAGGAGATTGGATATGTTCAGTAACTTAAAACCCGCTGTAATGATGCTGCTGTTGTTGACCCTGCTGACCGGCGTAATATACCCAGCCTTGGTCACCGTTTTCGCCCAGGTTTTTTATGCCGACAAAGCCAACGGCAGCCTTATTAAAGATCAGCAAGGCGCTCTTCTTGGTTCTCAGTTGATAGGGCAAACATTTAGCGACCCAAAATATTTTTGGGGACGGGCTTCAGCGACTTCCCCCTACTCCTACAACGCCGCTGCATCCAGTGGTTCTAACTTGGGGCCGACCAATCCCGCTTTAGTGGAAGCGGTTAAGACCCGAATCGCAGCTTTGCAAGCGGCCGACTCAGACAATAAGACGCCCATTCCGGTCGACTTGGTCACCGCTTCGGGTAGCGGCCTGGATCCGCACATCAGCCCTGCGGCGGCAGACTATCAAGTCGGTCGTATCGCTAAGATGCGGAATATCGATCCGGAAAAACTACGGGAATTACTAAAGGTTCATACCGAAAGCCGTCAATGGGGTGTGCTCGGTGAACCTCGGGTTAATGTCCTTGAGTTAAACCTGGCATTGGATGCCATGCACTAGCCGGATGGATTTGTTATGGAATTTGGACGCTGCCTATTGATATTCGTAACCTCCCTTCAGGTTGCTACCGCAGATACGAAAGCCACCGACCGTTACACGCTGCCACCCAGCAAGGTTTATTTAGAGCCCTGCAAAAAGGAAGCCCTGATCCTGCATCCGGGATTGATTGACAAAGAACGAATGCTATATCGGCATGGAAATTCTTGGGTGGAATATGTGGTTCGGGCGCGTGACGGTTCGGAGTGGTTGGTACTATGCGACTTGAGCACCGGAAAGGTTAACCGTGAGCAAAGGCTGATCGATGACGAATTCTGATGAATTTTCCAAAAGTTGACTCGGATCAGCCGCTAAAATGCCTTTTGTACCAAGCAGAGAGGGGATAAGTTAATGTTTCAGATCAAAAAAAACTATATATGAGGACAGAGCCTATGAGTTGGCTGGTGGAATGCCACAATGCGATCAAATGGGGAAACAACCTCAGGGTCGATCTCTTCAAGTCCAAAAACCTCGGGTATTTGGTCTTGCTCGCCATCCTAGTGACCTTAGCTGTCGGACTGATACTTTTCTTGATCGACCCCAATATCAATTCGCCTTTCGATGGCATTTGGTCTGCCTGGGTGACGATGACCCATGTGGGTTTCGGCGACGTGGTCCCGGTTTCCTTTTTTGGGCGGTTGCTGGCGGCGGGGCTTATTTTATTTGGATTGTTGTTTTTTTCACTGTTCACCGCCCTGGTTTCGGTGTCCTTGATCGGCAGAAATATGGATGCCTTAGGGGAAGGCATGCGGCATGTCGAATTGGAGGCAGGTCGCATTCAAACCGGAGAAGACCGGATTCTCGCTGAGTTGGCTCGACTGCAAGAACACATAGAAGCACTGGAGAAACAGTTGTCATCGATCAAAGAGCCCGTATAAACCGGGGGTTAAATAAAGTGATAGGCTGAATTGTGGAACAAAAGACCAATAGATTTTATGCGTTATTGCCCTGGTTAATAACGTTTTCTGTCCTGGGGGGATTCACGCTCTATAGCGCCGTTTATAAGGTGGATTACAATCCATTTGAAATAAAGTCTATTAAAGGCAATTTATTATCCTCGATGCGAATCCATCTTCTGGAAGCCATTGAGTCCGAAAAAAACGCTGTCATGGCCATAACCGATGAGGAATCGGAATCGTTTGCCGCCAAAGCCCGCCAAGCGACCGATAGCGTGGAAAAAAACCGGAAGGAAATCGAAACCATCATCCATAAGGACGAATTTCAACGTGAGACAGAGCTGTTAAATGAGTTCAATGCTTGCTGGACGCAATACAGAAAATTAGACGAAACGATCCTGAACCTAGCGGTCCAAAACACCAACCTCAAAGCCCAAAAAATATCCTCAACCCAATGCGCCCAGGAAATAGCGTGGTTTGAAGAAAGCTTGAACCGTATAATCCAACACAACAAAAAGGGCAAGCAGTGCAGTGAAATCGCGATGTATGCATATGAAGCGCTCACCGCCAGTCTGAACATCTACGCTCTGCATAAGCCTCATATAGAGGAAACGGACGATCACGCGATGGATAAAATAGAACAACGCATAAAATCTTATGACGGATCAGCCAAGGATGCTCTTGCAGCGCTTAACCGTAATGCCGACCCTAGTGACCGTGAGGATTTGAAGAATACCGAGCAGGCTTACTTACAATTCATGAACCTGACTGGAGAAGTTTTAAGGCTTTCACGGATGAATACGAATATCAAGTCGTCAGAACTATCCTTGGGAAAGCAAAGAATGATTTCTTCACAATGCCAGGAAATCCTGGCTACCCTACAGGAGTCAGTTCAAGCCCGGCAATCCAAAGCGACGAGGTAAGAAAAGCTGTATCCACGTATAAAGAAGCCATAGGATGAACGCATCCATGGGGGGTTGACGACATAGCATCTCTTTATCTATAGGCGAAACACCATGTTGACGATATTACAATTCAAAAAAAGCCATCTTTTCTTCATAAAGGCATAAGCAACATGAATTTGACAACTAACAAGCCCGATACAATAACGGAATACCTTGTGGCCAGCGACTTCGACCAGACGTTAAGTTTCAACGATTCAGGTTATGTACTGGCAGAGATGCTGGACATTTCCGACTACAAGGAGAAAGTCACGGGGCTCGCGTGTGCTACCCTTGTTCATCAGGGTGCCGAGCTGGCGTATTTGTTGCGGCACGACCCTGCATTCCGCAGTGTCCGTCGCGAACACCTCATTGAAGCGGGCAAACGCGTCCGGTTAAAAGACGATGTCAAATTGTTAGCCGAAATCTTGAACGAAGGTTTGGCCGGAAACCGCTTTCATTTCTTCGTGATCTCTGCCGGACCTAGAGAAGTCGTGTGTTCAGCGCTTGAAGGTATCGTTCCGCCGGAGAACGTGTTTGGTACCCAATTGGAGTTCGATCCTGAAACAGGTGAAATATCCTCGGTACTTCGCGTACCAGCGGGCTACGGCAAAGTCGCCGTCCTACAGGAGTTGGAACTCAAGCTCCAGATGAGTCCGGATCGGGTCATCTACGTCGGTGATGGCAGCTCTGACCTTTATGTCATGCACGACGTGAATAGCCGCGACGGGCAAACCATTGCCGTGTCGGAGACGAAATCAATTGGCCGCATCGCCAACCGAACCGTACTCTGCGACAGTGCGGTCAGCGTATTGGTGCCAATTCTTGAAGATGTCCTGAAGTGGGATTCGCATCAGATTAGAGAGCTTTTTACCTCATTTGGTTTAGCAATCCAAGATTGGGACAAAATCCGTACCGATTGGATCATGTTCCACAAAAGCTAATTATGACTGAAATAGTGCAATTGTCGATTAGTGGTAGTGTAATATCCTTACAACCTTCTTATAGAATCAAATTCGTTAGTTGAAGGGTAATCTGTAACCGCACATCTGACCGATATTGGATTCGACTGGTGACACATTTAAAATGCGTACACGATAGGTGAAACAATCATCATGAATAACGAACGCCCCAATCCAGACGAACTTCTTGCCCGTGTCGAGCGCGACAGCGCCAAGGCCAAGCGCGGCCGACTGAAGATTTTTTTCGGCGCGGCGGCTGGGGTCGGCAAAAGCTATGCGATGCTGCTGGCGGCAAGGGAACGCCGGGCGGAAAACCTTGATGTAGTCGTCGGCCTGGTAGAAACCCATGGCCGCAAGGAAACCTTGGCCCTGTTGGAAGGATTAGAGGTGCTCCCCACCAGGAAAATCGACTACAAAGGCACCATCCTGCATGAGTTTGATATCGATGCCGCTCTCAAACGGCGACCGACGATCATTCTGGTAGACGAACTGGCGCATACAAATGCGCCGGGTTGCAGGCATCCTAAACGTTGGCAGGATGTGCAAGAATTGCTCGATGCCGGCATCGATGTCTATACCGCCTTGAATGTCCAGCACCTGGAAAGCCTCAACGACGACGTCGGCCAGATTTCCGGGATACGGGTTTGGGAAACGGTACCGGATACCGTGTTTGAAGATGCAGATGAAGTTGAACTGGTGGATTTGCCACCCGATGAGTTATTGATTCGCCTCAAGGAAGGCAAGATATATCTACCGCAACAAGCCCAGGAAGCGGTCAACCATTTTTTTCGCAAAGGCAACCTAATTGCCTTGCGGGAACTCGCATTGCGGCAAACCGCCTACCGCGTCGATGCACAAATGCAGGATTACCGGGAAGACAATGCAATCCGCGAAATCTGGCAGGTCAGCGAACGGCTTCTGGTATGCATCGGCCCTAATAACGCCATGGCAGAACGTTTGGTACGGGCCGGCAAGCGCCTGTCCGCCAGCTTACGCGCCGAATGGATTGTAGCTTATGTCGAAACCCCGAAATTGCAACGGTTACCGGCGGAAAAACGCGACTCAATATTGCGGATATTAAGGTTGGCTGAACAGCTCGGTGCGGAAACCGTAACCCTCAGCGCACCGGAGATGAGCGAAGCGATTATCCGTTTTTCCCGTGAACGCAATATCAACAAAATTTTGGTCGGCAAACCCATGCGTCGTGGCTGGAAACGTTGGCTGTTAGGATCGGTGGTCGATGCTTTGATCAGCCAGGCGCATAATATAAGCATTTACCTACTCGGCAGCCCAAAGTCGGCGGAAAGTGTCAAATTGGAGCAGTTGGGGCCATTGCCGGGCTTGCGGCAGCGTTCGGTGGCTAAAAAGAAAGGTTATTACCAGGGTTATGGCTGGGCTGCCCTGATCACCCTATTCTGCGCTTTTATCGCCCATCTCTTGTCCGGTCACCTGGAACTTGTCAATCTGGTGATGGTGTTTTTACTCGGTGTGGTGTTTATCGCCACGCGCTTCGGGAGAGGGGCGTCGATTTTTGCTTCGGTGTTGAGTGCCGGTCTCTTCGATTTTCTGTTCGTGCAACCCTATTACAGCTTTTCGGTAGCCGACAGCCAGTATTTGATCACACTGCTGGCGATGTTAGTAATCGGCATGGTAATCAGTAATTTGATGGTCAATGTTCGGTCTCAGGCCAGGGTGTCTTCACATCGGGAAAGGCGTGCTGCGGCACTTTATGCGATGAGCAAGGAGCTGTCCAATAGCCAAAACGAGGAAGAAATCGTCCACACGGCTGTTCGCCACCTGCATTCGGAATTCAGCAGCCGCAATGTCATACTGTTCCCAGACAGCAATGGACGGGTGGTTTATCCCAAGCAAAAGGCCATAGCCGAATCGTTACATGGCGCCGACCTAAGCGTCGCACAATGGGTTTTCGATCACAACGAAATGGCCGGCCAAGGCACGAATACCTTGCCGGGCGCTGCGGCCATCTATTTCCCCATCTATAGCGAAGAAAAAGTACTGGGAGTACTGGCATTGTTGCCGGTCAACCTGCGCCGAGTATACCTGCCGGAACAGCAGAAACTGCTGGAAACCTTTTTGCGGCAGATCGGCCAAGCGGTGGCAAGGGTTCGCCTTGCGGAACAGGCTAAAATCACTCATTTACAAATTGAGGCTGAACGATTGCATAATACCCTGCTCAGTGCGATATCCCACGATTTACGCACTCCACTGGCGACTATCATCGGCTCGGCAAGTACCTTAGCCGAAGACGAAGGACAGTTGCAACCGCAAGATAAACTCGACTTGAGCCGCGCTATTGTCGATGAAGCTGTGCGCATGTCGAACCTTGTCAATAACATCCTGGACATGGCTCGGCTCGACGCCGGTATGGTTGAACTGAACAAACAGTGGGTGCCGTTGGATGAAATCATCGGCACAGTCCTGAACCGTTTGCAAAAAAAGCTGGCCGGTCGGCCACTCAAGGTCAAAATACCACCTGGAATACCGATGGTCTATGCAGACCCGGTGATGATAGAACAGGTGCTGGTTAATCTACTGGAAAATGCCGTACGCTACACGCCAACCGGAAGTGAATTGGAGATAACCGCCGTATCATCTGAGAATGCCGTTGAAATTGCAGTCGCCGATCACGGGCCGGGCATCCCGAAAGGCTTAGAAGACCGCCTGTTCGATAAGTTTTATCAAACTCACCACGAAGCTGCACAAAGTGGTGTCGGCCTGGGCCTGTCGATCTGCCGCGCTATTGTCGAAATCCACGGCGGTCATATTCATGCCCAGAACAGGCATGGCGGCGGTGCAGAGTTCACATTCATGTTGCCACTAGATCAACCGCAACCAGTTATGGAACTGGAAGAATGATACAAAACCGGCCTATACTCGACCATGGCTAAAACCGATCCCGTGATCATTGTCATCGAAGACGACCTTTCCATCCGGCGGTTTCTGCGCACCGGCCTCAGTTCCCAGAGTTTTTCCGTCTATGAAGCTGAAACCGGCAAGCAGGGCATCGTTGAAATCAATACAAGAAAGCCGGATTTGATTATACTCGACCTGGGTTTACCGGATATGGACGGCATCGATGTAATCAAGGCAATTCGCAGTTGGTCTGAACTGCCGATTATCATTCTCTCAGCACGCAGCAGCGAGCAACAAAAAATCGAAGCATTGGATGCCGGTGCTGACGATTACCTGACTAAGCCCTTCAGTTTCGGCGAGCTACTGGCACGGATTCGGGTAGCGCTCCGGCATTCGGCCAGGTCGTCGGAACAAATACAAGGCGAAGTGTTTGTAACCGCCAACCTAAAAGTGGATTTACATAATCGGTTAGTCAGCGTCGACGACCAAGAAATCCACCTTACGCCAATTCAGTACCGTCTACTTTCGGTGTTGGTTAAGCATGCCGGTAAGGTCTTGACCCATCAGCAAATCCTCAAGGAAGTCTGGGGGCCTTCCTATCAGGAAAATGCCCATTACCTGCGTATCTATATGAGCCAACTTCGCCAGAAATTGGAAGCCGACCCAACCCAACCGAAATTTTTACTGACCGAGTCAGGTGTCGGTTATCGCCTTAAAGAGTGAAAAGTTAACTCTATGGAATGCGCTTTCCCTGGCCTGCGAATTGGAAAAACGGAGGATATCGGACTGATTGGTTAAAAACACGGCAGCGCGATATGGCATAAAATCTATGGAATTTATGTCGTTGCTTAAATACACCCGTGGTTCAAGCCATTGGAATAAATAGGGCTTGATTTGAGAAGGACAGCTTGTTAGCTGTCGTCGCCAAAATCCACATGGATCATCGGATACTCTCCCTACGCCACTCGAAAAGAATACCATATCAAGGCAGAAGAAAAATGAGAGCCATAGAGCCAGTCCCACAGCCCCATGTTTTGTTAAAGTCAAGAATCTGGGCTTTCTGGTCTTGCTTGCAATTATGGCTATTTTAGCTATAGGATTGATTTCTTCCCTGATCGATCCTGATATATTATCCCTTCCGACGGTATTGTGACCATCTGGATAAAGATAATACCTGTGGGTTATGCCGACGAAGTTCCTAACACCTTGTTAGTGTTTTGTTCGCAGAGGCGCTAGTTTTTGTTTGGGCAGGCATAATTTTTCGCTGTTCGCCCCCCAAGTTTCGGTGCCAACTAATCAGCCGAAACTTGGATGTTCAGGGGAATAGTTACATCAAAATCAGGGGGGGACCGACCATTACAAACACAGGTCGTATTAAGCCAGGAGCAAGACCTGCCTTGGACATCCACTTAATTAACTCAAGAAATTATTGGCGAAGCCCTGGCCATAAAGAGGGAGGCATTTTTGTCAGATAAAATCGATAACCGCATGATTATGAGATGCGTTGCTTACCAAAATGGCCTCAGTATAGGCGATGTGACGATTGATGGGATTAGCGAAGTACTAAAACGTGAAAACACCTTTGTCTGGCTGGGGTTACGGGAGGCGGATAGCAGGCTGTTGGCTAAGATCCAGCAGGAATTCGGGCTGCATGACTTGGCAATAGAAGATGCCTGCTCTGCGCATCAGCGTCCGAAAATCGAGGAATACGGCGACTCCCTGTTCATAGTGATGCATACCGCCCATATTGCGGGTAGTCAGGTCGAGTTCGGTGAAACCCATTTTTTCCTGGGGTCGCGGTTCCTGGTAACGGTTAGGCATGGTTATTCGAGCAGCCACAGCAATGTCAGAAAACGTTGCGAGTCCATGCCGCAGAAACTGGCCAAAGGGCCAGGGTTTGCCTTGTATACCATCATGGACTTTATCGTCGATAATTATGTGCCGGTCATAGACGGTTTGCAGACGCGGTTCGATGTGCTGGAGTCGGCAATTTTTCAATTCCGCCCCAGCCGTCAGACCATGGAAGACCTTTACGGGCTGAAGCGCGAGTTGCTGCTGCTGGAAGGTGCCATTACGCCGGTAATGGATATCTGCAATGAGCTGATGCGGCTTCATAACGCGGTTATCCCTAAGGATGTGCGGGTCTATTTCCGCGATATTGCCGATCACATTAAACGCATCGACCGGACGATCCACGGCATGCGTGAGATGTTGGTCGCGGCGATGCAAGTGCATCTGAACTTTGAAACGGTGCGGCAAAACGAAGTCGTCAAACGGCTGGCCGGCTGGGGAGCGATACTGGCGATACCTACGATGATATTTAGCTGGTACGGGATGAATTTCAGGCACATGCCGGAGCTAGATTGGGAATACAGTTATCCTTTAGTGGTTGGGGGTGTGGCATTGGGCAGTTTGTTACTGTATTTGCGCTTGAAAAGGACTGGTTGGCTGTAAATTTAAAATGCACACGATGTGAGAAATAATCACCATGAATTGCGAATGCCCTGTTCCTAATGATTTGCTCATTCAACATGCAAGGGATAGGGCCAAGGCTCCGCGTTTGGATGGAAATATTTTTTGGTGCGATGGGAGGTGTAGGTAAGACCTATGCCGCCCCAACGGAAGAATAGAAGGCGTTGCCGCCTAAAGTGCTCCAATATCGAGGGGCAACTTTGCGGAAGTCTAGCATGGATCCGGCTCTCAATCACAAGCCCCCGACAATTCTGGTTGACGATTTGGTGTGCGCAAATGTAATCGATTGGTTGCAGGCATCAATGTTTATACGGCGCTACAATGTGTAGCATCGAATTCAGATTCAGTTATTAATCCCACAAACTATCAAAATATCACGTTTAT
Source organism: uncultured Methylomagnum sp. (assembly GCA_964435245.1). Lineage (GTDB taxonomy): Bacteria > Pseudomonadota > Gammaproteobacteria > Methylococcales > Methylomonadaceae > Methyloglobulus. Next base: position 77,679 of record CAYSYU010000001.1, on the reverse strand, counting down.
CTGCACTCAGGCATTACTCTCGTCATCCGATTTTTTATGGAATCTTTATAGGTTTACTGTAACTCTTTACCAAAATTTTATGGGTAATTTAATAAGATAGACTTGTATTAGCAACTGATGTTGAATGCATATTAAAAACTATCAATAACTTACACCCATTGTTGCTTCGTAAGTTAATGATTTTTCGTTTTCCTGCGTAACATCAGTTCTGTAAATCAATCCACGAAAGAGGAAGGTAAACGATGGCTAACCAAAACCCCGATACTCAGTACAGTAATATTATCGAATCGATGAACCAGGCTTTCGATAATGGCAAATTTTATGGCATGGAATATGTCCTTGACGAGCTGGTCAGTGAAAAGCCGACTCCAGCGAATCAAAATACGATAGATTGGTTCGGCGCTACCGATTATTTTGCTTGAATCCAATTCTTTTCATGGTTTTAGCCATTGGCATGGCTTTAAAGCGAAGGAAGAAGGGGTTACTGCGATCCCCAAAAGGCCAAAATTACCCGATTGTCTATGCTGGCCTTACTCTCTCCGGTTGTATTGTCTTTATGCAATTTTTACGTAGTAACCATAATTCTTTACATAAAATTTATGCGAATTTCATTAGGATATGCTCGTCTTTACAACAAGGTGAAAAAAACTGTATGACGTCTCAAACCTATTTTGGTCTTGATAATGATGAAAACGCATGGCTGCTCGTTCAGCGTCGCGAGGGAAAAACCGTATTTTTTCGGCGATTCAATAATACGATGGAGGGACTCGGTGAGCTTTCGAAGTTTATAAAAAACCAGTGCGAAAAGCCAAGAATCTACATTAAATCGACTGGTTCTGCTGCACTGAGTCTTTTGAAATATCTCTGCGGCATTCCTGACATTGAGGTCATGTTTGTTTCGGAGGCGGGATTTAAACAGTACCGAACCTGTTTGCCGAAAAGCATTGCGGGAAATTCTAAAGCAACATTCTGTGAGGCAGAGATGCTAGCCAATTGCGCTGAACGTATGATCTAAGCAGTGCAGTCCTGTAACTCAATTACCAAAGAGCCGTTGCAACTGCTTGGCTCTTTGGCCAATCATGTTGAATCAAATTGTTAACGCCTGTTACTTGCACTAAGTTTGCTTAGTTTTGTACCGAGGAAAAGTCAATGTCTAGCGAAATTACCTCACTAATCCCCTTTGTTGAATCCAATTTAACATGGCTTTCAAGCATTTCGGAAGAATTGGCGGCATATATCCTGCCCATTGCTTTTGTCGTACTGTCGACCCTTGAGTTTAGCTTCCCCAAACGAGGATTGCCCCTTACGCAGTTGTTTCAGTCTTATCATACCAATGTCAGCCTGTTTATTTTTAACAGCCTCATTATCTCAGTGTCGGTGGCACCTTTGTTGGTCGTGGCCGACCGTTATTCAGACCGGGGGCTGCTAAGTTATATCGCCAATCCTGCCTGGAAAGCCCTGCTTTCGTTTCTGTTGCTGGATTTGCTGCTTTATTGCTGGCATAGGATCTGTCACAGCTTCGATGGCCTGTGGATGTTCCATAAAGTGCATCACAACGATCCTTATTTGAATGTCTCAACCGCGTTCCGGCTGCATATAGTGGAGCTGATAATCATCACCGTGCTGAAATCGGCTTACATTGTCCTGCTTGGCGTAGACAAGACGATGGTGCTGATCAATGAAACCTTATTGACCTTGTTCGTCATGTTTCACCACGCCAATATTTCATTTCCTGGCGAAAAACGCTTAGGACGGGTTATCATCACGCCGTATTTGCATCGTACGCACCACTCGACGGAGCGTAATGAGCATGACGCCAACTACGGCGCGGTGTTTTCAATATGGGATCGTTTGTTCGGCACGTTCACAGAACGGGAGCCTCTGGAAATCGGCATTAAAAATAGCTCGCCGCAAACCGTAGTAGGTCTGGTAAAATTCGGCTTTACCCAGGCAAATCCAGCGCCAGTGCCGGTATACGAACTAGATTTAAACCTTAAAGCGATGATTGCCGAAGCAGCTTATTATAAGGCGGAAAAACGCGCTTTTACGCCTGGAAATGAGCTTCGCGACTGGCTGGAAGCAAAAAGGGAAATTATCAGGATGGTTTATGGGGATCAGCCAGTCAGGCAACCGCAACCATTTAAATCTTACGCACTTGCGGTTTCATCAATACCGTTTATCCGGTATGGAAAATACCATGAAATTATTGAAAGGTTCTATTGCAGCGCTTGTTACTCCCTTTATCGACGATGCTGAGCAATCCGTCAACAAGGAAAAACTTGCTGAACTAGTCAAACTGCACGCCGACAGCAACACGGCGGCAATTGTACCATGCGGCACTACCGGTGAATCGCCGACCCTGCTTGATGAGGAGTGGGAAACGGTCGTTTCAACGGTGATCGAGTCGGCCCGAAATACAAATCTCAAAGTGATTCCCGGAACCGGTTCGAACAGTACGCGGGAAGCGCTTAGATTGACAGAGCGTGCAGCCGAACTTGGCGCCGATGCCTGCCTGGTGGTAACACCGTATTACAATAGGCCAAGCCCTGAAGGTGTACTGGCGCATTTCCAGGAACTGGATAAAGTAGGTATCCCGCTTATCCTTTACAATATACCCAGCCGTACCGGAATCAATCTTGGGGTCGACCTCATCATGGAACTATGCGAAAAGTGTCCCTCTATAGCCGGGTTAAAGGCATCTAACGGCGACCTTGACCAAATTACTGAGGTTGTCTACCGAACTTCCGGGCTTGACAGGCCCTTTGCGGTATTTTCCGGCGATGATTCGCTGACTTTACCCATTCTTTCAGTAGGAGGGGTCGGTGTGTTTTCTGTGGCAGCTAACATTATGCCCCGTGTGATGGACGAACTGGTGGCCAGTTTCATGCGCTCGGATTTGAATAAGTCCAGGATTATCATGCATACTATCCATGGATTTTGTCGCGCTTTACTCCAAACAGGTTCAAATCCGGCTCCTATCAAAGCGATAATGAACCATGCGGGCATGAAAGTAGGATCCTGCCGAAAACCCTTAGTGGATTTATCGAAGGATGGGGCGGCAACGCTTTTTAACGAGTTTCAGACAATGATAACCAGGCTTACCGCCCATCATATCCCTTACGATGAAGCCTTAAAGGGCTTATGACACTGCCCTGGAATAACAATAATGGTGGAATTAGAAGAATACTTCAAACTGCTGGCCGGGCTGCTGTCGGTGGTGGACCCTATCGGCGCCATCCCGTTTTTCATTAGCCTGACTGAACATCGGAGCTTTGATGAGCGACGGCATATCGCTTGGGTTTGCGCCATGTCGGTTGCGGCTGTGCTGCTGGTTGCCCTGGCAGGCGGAAAGTTTATACTGGAACTTTTCGGTATTGGTATCCCTTCCTTTCAAATTGCGGGCGGCATTGTCATCCTGTTAATGGGGATTTCCATGCTCAAGGCTTCGCATGACCGCTCCCGAAATACGCCGGAGGAACGGGCAGAGTCGGTCGATAAAGAGTCTATCGCCGTCGTGCCGATGGCGATTCCCCTGCTGAGCGGCCCCGGCGCCATGAGTAGCGTTATTGTCTACCATAACCTGAACCCTTCCTTGAACCATGATTTGCTGGCGGGTTGCGTAATCGCTACAGTTTCTTTGGCGGTGCTATTCTGTTTGTTGATGGCGGAAAAAATTGCCGACTTACTGGGGAGAACCGGTATAAATGTGATTACGCGTGTTTTTGGCTTGATTATTTTATCCATCGCAGTGGAATTTATCACCAAAGGATTGGCGGCCGTTTTCCCTATACTGGGGCAACCGACGTAATCCCTGGATTTGGCTTTAACGAAGACCCTACAAAAGAAATTCTTAGTGTGATCTTAAACTAAAACAATGAGCTGAAGTATGGAAGAAACAAGGCCACGGAGTTGAGTTGATACAATGGGGATACACAGCGCCCATAGGGAAGTCGAAGTGATAGCCTTATGTATATGCGGATAATCCGCTATCAGATCAGCGTGTTCCAGCGAGATTAACGAATCTGGTTATTTTCCTAAAGATAATCCTGATTGTCGTGGATACTTTTTCCCAAAATTTATGTTACCGAAAATATGGCCATCAAACCCCATCCCTCAGGATTCCATGACCTTTACGTATGCACGCCGTAATAACCCCATCTCCGCTTCTACACACCGCCGCCGTGGATGTCTTAGGTACTTGGAAAAAGCCCTGAAGAAAGGAAGTGTTATGCGACCCATGCAGGTTCCGCCCAAACCTTTCTGACGATGATTTTTGGGGTAAGTGGACGCTTGCTAAACCAATCTCCCTAAGCCGGCCCTAAATTAAGCCCTTCGACAAACAAGCCCAGTACCTTTAAGGGCATAAAGACGAACGCTAAGCGAGTGATTGCGCTCGTGGTGAGTTGCACCACAGGCGCTTCCTTCGGTCGTCGAACCATGAATGAAACCGCCGCCTTGCCAGAGATTACTTAATAATTTACTGAAATTTACGGACGTTAAAACTGCGTCCTTTGACTTTGCCGTTTCTTAGGCAGCTTATCGCCTTATCGGAAAACTCGCGTTTTAACGCGACAAAGGCATGATTGTCGAAGATGTCGATTTTGCCGACTTCGCTGCCGGGAATGCCGCCATCTCCAGTCAAAGCCCCTAAAATATCGCCGGGGCGCACTTTGTCTTTGCGGCCGCCGCCGATCCATAAGGTCGTCATCGGCGGCTCAAAGCGGTGTTCCTTATCCATTTTGAACGGCGCGACTTCGTCCCATTTGGCAGAAGAATTTTGGTATTCTTCAATCGCTTTTACTCGACTCAGCTCCTGCTGGGTGCATAAACTTAGCGCCAGCCCTTTATTGCCCGCTCGTCCGGTGCGTCCGATCCGGTGGACATATATTTCTGCGTCCCACGGTAATTCGTAATTGATCACCGCCTGTAAATCCTTAATATCCAGGCCGCGTGCGGCGACATCGGTCGCCACCAGGATGGAACAACTTTTATTGGCGAAGCGCACCAGCACCTGATCCCGGTCTTTTTGCTCCAGGTCGCCGTGCAAGGCTTGTACGGAAAAGCCGCTGTTCGCCAGTTCATTGGTAATGTCGTGGCAATCCTTTTTGGTATTGCAGAAGATCACCGTCGATTCCGGGCGGAAATAAGATAACAGATAGCCTAAGGCATTCGTCCTACGGCCTTTTTCAACCTGATAAAAAAGCTGTTCGATCACATCGCCGTGATGTTGCTCATCGACGCTGACCGTTACCGGCTTATATTGGAATTTACGGCTCAATTCCCGGATCGGGTCGGGAAACGTGGCGGAGAACAACAAGGTTTGCCGGTGGGTCGGCGCTTGGGAAATCACCTCGGTAACAGCTTCTTCAAAGCCCATGTCCAGCATGCGGTCGGCTTCATCCAGCACCAAGATTTTCAGGTCGCTTAAGCGCAAGCTTCGTTTGCGCAGGTGTTCCTGCAAACGTCCCGGCGTGCCGACGACAATATGGACGCCGTGCTGCAACGAATCCGCCTGCGGGCCGAAAGGCACGCCGCCGCACAAAGCCAACACCTTAATGTTCTGGGTAAAGCGCGCCAAACGCCGGATTTCCTTACCGACTTGGTCGGCCAGTTCGCGGGTCGGGCAAACCACCATCGCCTGTACCTTAAAATTGCCCAAATCCAGACGCGATAACATCCCGATGCCGAAACAGGCGGTCTTGCCGCTACCGGTTTTCGCCTGGGCAATCACGTCCTTACCCTCAAGGATGTGCGGCAAACTTTCGGCCTGGATTGGCGTCAGTTGGGTATAACCCAAGGATTCGATATTTTCCAGCAGGGCGGGTTTTAAAGGTAAGGAAGAAAAGGCGGCAGTGTTCACTTTAGGCTCAATAGGCAATACGAATGCCGACGAACTTACGCATTCAAAGGCTTATGATAACAGATACGAAGATTTGGGGTTGAAGAGGGAATTGATAACTCCAACCGTACTACAAAGTTACACGCTTCGCGATTTCAATATCTTTGCGTTATGAATCGTTCACTAAAGATTACAGCCTCTCCTACTTGGTCATGCCTTTTTCATTTAAGTATTGATAATGTCCTTATCCAGATAAATCGGTAATTGAATATCTTCTACGGGAACGTAAAATTTACCTTGTTCAGCCGCAGAAAACTCGTATTCGTCTTTCATTTAGTTAACCTCTGATATAAGCCAATATTTCTCGCCAACTCATATTTTCAACAAGCATGCTTTCCCATAACCGGTATTAGAAAGCCGGTACTTTCTTTTTCCATCAATAAGCTTGATATCGTAATACGGATAATATCTCTGATTAAAATATCTACTGATATTATTTTTACTTTTTGGTTTTTCAGGGATTGACGCATTAATCAAATAAGCAATTTCCGTTGTCGTGAAAGATTTTTTGCCCGCCCATTCTTTAAATAGAGCCAATAAAATCAACTTTTCTAGTTCGCTGGTTGCTAACTGTTTACTGGGCGATAGCTGCTTATTTTTAAGATAAAGCTCTTCGAAATGAGAAAAATAACTGTCTAACTTTTCATTGTTTTTTAAAAGTGTAGTAAAAAAGCGCTTTTCAATTTCACCTAATCCCATCGCAAATTGTTGTTTTTCAGTCGAGTCAAATGTTTCACGATTGGATGCGGTCTCATCTCGGTTGCGGCTTACAGATCGTTCAAAACGAATATTGGCATCCGCTGTTACAAAACAAACAGATATTGGGTGCCCACCCGTGTAATAATTTTGAAACCACTCTATTTCTAATGACGATCGAAAGCCTGTAACAACAACCAAATTTGCCTTATTTTCTTGAATGTTTTGTAGAATTTGTTGAGCAACAATTTCCGGTTGATCCTTTAAAGCTTGCTCGGCGAAATCGCCGATTTTTACTGTTGAGGTAACACCATGACGCTGGTAATAGCTCAAGTACATAAAATCGCTGGCTTCAATGTGGTAATAACCAAATTTTTCGGCTAGATGTTCAGCTAGTGTCGTTTTACCAGCACATGAAGGCCCACAGATAATAAAAAGCGGCTCCTCAACATCCAAAGTTTGTTGCTTACTTGGTTCGGATCGACGGCTTATCTTTTGGCTTTGCTCCAAGAATGCCAGCATTTCTCTAAATGCATTAGCACGAAAATCATATTTATCGGCTTCAGCTATTGGCAATATACTAATTGGCTTTTTACAACCATTGGGAACAAACCATTTATTAAAGGTTTTGTTATCAAGCCAAGGATAAAGAGGATTGGTTTCAATTATTCGTTCTTTTTTGACGATGCTTCCGTTGACGGAACTGGTAAAACAGAGATAAGGCTTATTTTGCGCTAATTCGCGCAAGTCTTTCGAAAGATGTAAAACTAAGTCGGAACGAACCGAAGCGCGACGATTATTGCCTAATGTTTTTAACTGCTTATCCAGTGTGTCAAATTCCGTTTGTGCCATCCAATATTTCACATCAAGCCCTGGTATTTCCTGTTCTTCTGTGCTTAATGCCTCAATAGCAACAGAAGTATCTTCAATAAAGAACAATCTCTCATCGCTGGCAGTGACATTTTTTTTCCATCTTTTCAATGCATCTTGATAGCTTTGTTTAATCAATTCCTCCCGATCATAAATACGCGGTTCTTCATAATTTGCGCCAAAAGTTTTTTCCCGAAAGCCGGTTATCAGCACATCGTACTCACGGCAAAGGTAACGAGCATGCGCTAATTTCACCGGACTAGAAGTAAAAAAAACGATTTCAATCATGGCTTAACTTACGTCCATGATTGGTAGGCTTCGTTAACAGCCACTCGCAATCCGGCCTCCTACTTCGCATTTTCGTTAGAAGATCAGGCACATTATCGGACAGGAAAAAAAGGCTTGGACCTAAGCTGGACATGCCAACCGCTTCGGCTCCCTGTTCATAGAGGGATTGTTCGATTTCACTCAAAGCAACCCCGTACTCTTGCCGTTCCGCTTGTTTCCAGGCACAAGTTTGGATGGTTCGCAATGCACGGCAAAATGTTGATTTGTCTGCTTCGCGAATAGCTGCATATAAGCCATACAAAGAGTGATATAAGGCTTCATAAACAGCTTCGGGTGCTAACGGACAAGTCCGTTCAAAGAAAGCGCGCTCCTCGGCTTGGGTTTTGCGTGGAATTGCCAAGGGGATACAAACTCCAAAATCCCAATTTGGCATAGGCAGTTGAGTCAACAACAAAGGCAGGATTGGCGAAATTACATGGTTGGAAGGCGAATGAATTTTATCGTCAATCGGCTTGCCAAGGTCGAAAACACAACCGCCATTGAAATAAGTATGGATGCCGACACCGGAAGTTCCGCCTCGCCTTGATTCCCTTATCAAGAAGTCTGCCGAGGGATTTGAACCGTTTAGTGTATGCAAGGCTTCAATACAAGCCAAGGTTATCGCCGTGCCGGAGCCGAATCCCGCATGCGGGATCATGTTCCCATCAATAACAATCCCAACAGCGCTTGCAAAACCGTCCTTTGTTCGGATGGTTTGCAATAAGGTTATTAATTTTTCTTGCTCGTCATCTGCTAGTGGATAGGATCGGTTGTCGGTGATGGAAAAGTCAGTATCCCTTGAAAAGGTTAATTCGCAGCTAGGGTCATCGATAGCAAAACCGAGACCGCCATTCATGCGATACTCGTCTTTATGCATTGCAAGAAGCGTTAAGTGTAGGCGGGAATGTGTCCCTATCTTTAATTCGTTGTTTCCTTTTGATTTTTGATACATTCTTCCCACTCATCATTGAAATAAGCTTCATAATATTTGGCTAATTGACTGTCTCGTTGTAAATGAATGGCTGGAGTATCTCGACTATTAACCTTTGGAAAAATTGGTCCAACAATAAATTCATCATCTATTATTAAAACGCTATGAGTTGGGGTATGTTGATCATAAAAGGCGTATTCAAAGTTTTTGTACGATTTTAACTCTTTCAGTTTTTTTTCTGCTTCAACAGCTTTACTTTTATGTCTTTCATCTAAAACAGATTTGTCCGCAACTAAAATTTTGACTTTTAAATTCGGGTTTGATAATGCAACTAATAAAACTTTTTCCTTTTCTGATACATGTGGATTTTTATTTGCAAAATCTTCAAGAAAACTAAATGCGGTTATGCCTATAAGTTTAATTTCTTTTTTAGCTTTAGATATTAAATCACCGTAATAACTTTGATCTTTACGGTTAGTTAGAATTCTTTTTATTTTTAATTCTTTAAATTCATCAACAATTTCAGCTTGATACCAAGATTGCCATAATTGAAAAGCTGCAATAATGAATCCAGTAAGTAAGCCCGTTATTATTCCAGAACCTTTTGGTGTAGTTGATATATCATTAAAAAATAAGAAATAAATTAAAAGTGTTATGATCAAGGCTAATGCTATTACTATTCCATGAATAAATTTAATTTTTAATATCTTATTAAAATCACTCATTTATTTATTTCTCCCGATAAATAATAATTCAACTTTTTTTTCTTTAGCTAAAGCATGGCAAAAATCTTTTCTTAAAATTTTTACATATCGAAATATTCTCTCAAAAAACTCAGCGATATCGTCTTCAGAAGGATAAGCCCCAGCGACATAGGACAATACAACTATGGATTGACTATGCTTAGTAATGAAGCAAAAGAGCAGATCACGGAATTCACGTTTATTTTGCCAAGCGTTAATATGTGGAATTTGATTGAGAGACCTAATAGGTGAATCTGCATTGATGTTAGCTATCCAGTCGTTATAAATGCTCAGTCCCTCTAAAAAATGGTATCTACGAAGATAATCGTCACCTGATTTTGAATTGCTTACATAAGGTGGATCAAGATATACAAGATCGTAGCCAGCATCCAATCGATTAACATCTCCAGGCGGTAAAACATGAATCGATTGGTTTGTCGGTTTAATGGCTGATTGTATTTCAAGTAAGCTATTTTTCATCAGTGTTGAAAAAGGCCTTTCCCAGGTAACCCAATTGCCAAATGAACGCGAGACAGCTTTGTTTAAACGCAGGTTTAAATTCGCGCGATGGAACAGATTAAATGGCCGTTTTATTAAGCAGGCTTGAAATAGGCAGTAGAGATAAACACTCTTTTTAATAGGATCAGCTATTTGATGTATCGCCGTGGCTGCGCCATCCAACCAACAGTTTTCAATGTCTGTAAAATACATGCCGGAAAAAGTTTTACTGATAAACCCATTTTTCGGCTTTATTTGGTCAATAAAGAAATGTGCTTCATTAATATCAGCAAAAGGGAAGGCATTAGCCAATAATGCTTGCGCTGCAATCGTGTTGCAAAGTAGTCCATCATGAAAACTGACTTCCTTGCCCATCGCCTTGAACAAGAGTGAGACGCTGGCAGTTCCCCCAAGGCCATCGAGAACGTTATTAAACGGTAAATCTTTCAAGGCATGATAAATCCAGCCTAACAAACGCCGTTTGCTTCCGTAGTAGCGGGTTTTGGGGAAATTTGCGATGATTGAACTGAAATCATCAGTTATTGGAGGCTTATTTGGCTTTATATCCCAACCAGTTTGCACTATCGCTGATTCAATGTGATCGGGATATTCAAAGTTCATTGTTAAATAATTCTAGTTAGATTTATGTATGAACCCGACGGGATAGGCTGAACAAGGCAATGCGCATTGCTCAAGGGCAACCTATTACTGAGTTCTAATCAACAGCTAAACGTATGTCGGTCAACTGTTCTAATAATTGCGGCAAAGCTGTTTTAACAGTTTCCCAAACGACATCGAGGTTAATGTCAAAGTAACCGTGAGCAATTCGATTTCGCATGCCTTTCATACTCCTCCAAGGTACTTGAGGATGTTGATCGAGGAATTCGCGTAGTCTTTCAACAGCTTGGTCGCGGCTTCTCCTATGATGATTAAGTTTAATATCACGGCCTGCTGGGTGCGGGTGTCTTCCAAAAAGTTTTCCTTATCCATTCCCTCAATATAGTTACAAGCCAATTTTGTTGCTCCGATCATATGGTCGAGGTAATCCGGCAACCGATTTTCATTCATACCGGACAAGCTTGGGCAAGTACCTGGGCACGGAACTTCAACGGCAAATCGCTAGGCGTTGAGACATCAACCGGGACGCCTAACAATTCTTCCAATTCGATTTGTAAGCCGCCTAAATCAAACAAAGTTGTCTCCGGCGAGGCATCAACCAACAAATCTAAATCGCTACCGTCGTTATCTTTACCATGAAGAACAGAACCAAAGACGCGCAGATTAACGGCATGGTAACGCTGTACAGCTTGCCGGATTGCTTCACGGTTGGAGGCTAATGCTTTGAAAGGCTTCATTTAATAAAAATTAACGTATTTGTAAATCCTGCTGACTAATAATAAACAAGTAACCTGCATGAGACAACTTGGAATCCGGTCGCCGGTTTTTTTATCGATCTTGCAAGCTTCCGTGAGTATTTTTCTGGCTTCGGCCTCCATGCTCAAGCCGTGTTGCGCTGCTTGTAGGTGCAAGGCGGCATGTATGTGTTCAGGTAAGTTACGGATGGTTAAGGTCGGAATAGCATTCTTAATTTAAAGTTCAAGAACACTATATTGATTGACAGCCATTGCTGTCAATTTTAAAACCCCAATCCGGAAAAGTTGCCGTCACGCTTTACTTAAGTTTAGTACAGATATCCCTTAGCTTAGCCGCCTTTTGGAATTTGTAGAAGCTTATGGTTAATCAGGGAAATCAACCCTGTAAATAGACAAGTAAGCGCCCCAATTGCTTTGATAGACCAATTTGACGTTTTCAGGGAGTTTTTTTAGTGAATCGACGAAAGGCAACAACCTAACGATAAGGGTATTTTTTTCTGCAGTCGATCCCTTGGTGGTAGCCCAAACATGGTAGTTAAGGCCTTCTTTTTGGACTAGGTAATTGCTGTCGCCTTCCTCAACTGCCCATTGTTTGATCTGGGCGATGTCGCCGTGCAGGTTGTCATGGGCTTGGAAAGTCTTTGAGGCAAACCCTAAAGGTGCGCCGCCGTAATCGACCATTTCACCAAGACGCATCAGCAGGTCGTTGGTGACCAGCAAATAGATCGGCCGCGATGCCCCGAACATTTGGCGCATTTCCGCTAAAGCCTTATCGCTATCCATCGTCAACCAGCGCGCCATGGTCGATAAGCGTTCGCGTTCGGATTCCGAGGCCCCCAGCAGGTTGTCCTGCAAGTGTTTCCATACCGGGCTGACGAAAGTTTGCGCCGCCGGTTTACTTATCCAAGCGTCCCGACCGCTCAAAAAGTGGACCCTTTGCCCGTCGTCCCACCAGCTCAATATCAGTGCGTCTTGGGGTGTGTTTCGGCTGATGGCGTTAGCCGCTTCCTGCCAAATGGATTGCCGAAGCCCTGTCGCGCTTGGCAATACGCTTTCCGTTTGTTTGTTTTTGGGGAAAAGCACGGCACGGTGTTCTCGGCCCTGGCGATCTTTATAATGCGCCAGCAAAAGACTGAAAGCATCCCTGCCATCCCGTTCGATAGTATAGTCATCGACGGAATCTACCGAAAAAGCTCCCTGTAGATCAGATGCTTGCCCTTGGAGAAGGGTAAATTTCAGGGGTGGTGGATTTGTTTGCGAATCCTCCACGCCATCAACTACGGCGACCCTGATTTGTTGGAACAGCATCGCGCTGCCGGTGAACAGCAGCGCTCCGCATAACAAGGATAACAAGGCTTTTTTGACAGGCCAATCCACAAGTTTAATGCCCTTCTTTTTTGGACTTGAGGATAACGTAGCCTACGTAAAGGCCGAGCATTATCAAGACCAACGAGGCCAATAAGGTACCGAAATCGGTCTTGCCGCTGCCGCTTGCAGTCGTCGTAGCGGATTTGACTACCGGATTATTTCTGGCTGCCTCCCGCAATTTCGTGTCTTCGTCCATAATTTCGGAATAATCGCGCAAGAGCGAAGACCAGCCTTCGGTATAGGTGTACCCGCCTGGATTAGCGTGGAATATGCCTTTGTAATGCTTGATCAAGTCGTGCTCCCACATGTCCGCATAAATCCGTTCGACGCGGCTGGGGTTGTTGCCTTTCGCCCAAAACAGTTGGAAAAACCCGCCCGCCGCGTCTTTTTCAGGTTTAGGCGGTGCTGGGCGGTTAGTGCTTTGGCCGGTCAGCAACCCATCCTTAAATAAGTTATTGATGACGCTTTTGGCTTCCTGTTCCACTTTTATCCCTTGGATGGTGCCTTTGTCGGCGGTATCCAGATAGGCTTTGGCAAAGCTTTCCGAATGGCACAATGTACAGGTTTGGACCCAGGCTTGCTTACGGTCTTCAAACCACGGATGGTTAAGGTTATTCGCTATTTCAGGTGTCGGGTTGAATGCCCAACGCACTTTCCGCACTAAGTTATGGGAATATTCGCCGTGGTATTCGAAATGGCAGAGCTGGCAGGTCGGTGCGGTGTAACCGCCCTTGGTCAGCGCGTCTTTGAGAGGGGCTTCAAAATTCCATTGGCTTTTGCCCATCGTCAGGAACTGTGTGCCGTGCTTGGACAGCATGAAATTTTCAAACTCATTATGGTCGGCGCCATTGTGGCAAGTGGAGCAAGCTTCCGGTTGGCGCGCTTCCGCCACCGAAAAGGTATGCCGGGTATGGCAACCGTCGCATTTGTTCTGCTGGTAATGGCAGGAGTCGCAGCCTTGGGCGACTTCCCTTTCCGGCATGGCTGCCCAAACGGCATTCTCAACGTTGGCTTCCCAATCGACTGCATGGGAAGGATGGCCTTTACCCCATTGCTTTTGCGGCCATTCCTGGTTTTTTTCGGATTCCGCCTCGGCAAATTCGTTTTGGTGGCAGGTGCCGCAAGCAGCGCGGTCCGGCATGATCAGGTCTTTAGCATGGTCGATAGTCTTTTTGCCAACGCCGCCGTGGCAGTCGATACAGCCGACTTGCCCAAGTTGTTGGCCTTGTTCCAGCAAGCCGAGTTCGTGCAGGTTGTTTTCGACCTCTGTTAATTTTGCCTGTTTATAAGCGCGCACGTCGGTATCGGGGATGTTGCGGATTGCCGCCAGATTGCTGTGGACGCTTTTTTTCCAGGCGTGATAAGCACCGGGCGTGGTGGCCTGATGACAAGCAACGCAATTTTCCTGGCTGAATTCGCCTGCAATTGTTTTCGGCGGGGTATAGAAATCCTTGGGGTTCCAATACTTTTGGATGGGAATCGGCTGCCAATAGTCAGCATGGCTGCCTTTGCCTGGATGGGTATCGTAGTAGTTTTTTTTGACTTGTTCGAAGTCGGGTTTTTCGGCCCAAGCAGATTGCCAATTCAGGCATAGCGTAAGCATGACCAGGAAACAAAACCATGTTCTTTTCATAACATCCCCCTCGAGTATTTATCGTACAGCCTAATTATATCGAATCAAAACCATAAGATGTAGTTATTTTAATAGATGCCCCGCTAATAATTTTCAAGTGTATTGATCGTTCTTGGCAAACAATGCTTTTTATGTAAAAAAGCAGTTGCTTTCTTGGTAAGAAAAGGCATTATAATATCGTATCGAAATTATTAGCATGCTCTTTGGATATCTTGGGAGAAACCGATGAAAACAGTTACACTTTTTTTATTCATCATGGCACTTACTTTTGAAGTGTTTGCCTTTGAAAACGCTAACATTTCAAAGGGATATTCCCAACAGCAGCACACCCAGGTTCAGAATTACGCTTTAAACGAACAACATTCACAAAAATTTACTAGGCCATATGCCACGTCTTCTATTACAACAGAAGCACAAGTCGCCGAGGAATACCAAAATGAACTTGTGACTGAAATAGTTGTTTATTGCTTAATCGTCTTAGTCTATTCGCTGTACTGGCAAATAAATAAAAAGCTGGCCGATTAATGGAATCAAGCCGAAAGTGGATAGGCATTAAAAATAGCAACGGCATGTATTCCAACTGCCTGATTTACAAATTTTATGTCGGGGCTGGCTATGGCTATCTGTCCGAAAGTAGCGTTATTTTTTGATGATTTTAAAGCAACAAATCCCGTTGCCTTTTGCCATACATTCCGTTAGCTCGACATCGATTTTCAGCAAGGCAGCCATAAGTGCAATGTCGAACTGACAGATCTCATTATGCTCTTGCGCCAAGTCATGGAAAACGCAATTGTAGGCTTTAATGGTAGTGGACCCATGATTTTCAACGTTCGGCTTGGCAGTCTTAAAACCCAATTCGTCCATTATCTTTAATAATTCTTCCCTACGTTCATCGGCCTGTTTCCCTGCAAACCGATATAAATAGCTTTGCGATAAGTTAGTCCCAAGCTTGCGCATGTATCGCTGGAATGCTTCAGGGCCGATTTCATTTTTTAGGTCTGTCAGCATGAGTTTTGAAAACCAGGCATATTGCTTTGGAAAACTGTTAATGCCTGCTTCGGTCAAAATATAGCTCCGCACTGGCCGCCCCGCCGTTTTACTTAGCTCGCCTACTTTTAGGTAGCCCTCAAGTTCCAATACGGAAATATGTTGCTGCACCGCATTGCGCGATATGCTTAATGCCTTTGCAATTTCATCTATGCAAAGCCCCTCTTTATGCTCGAGCAACAATTCTAAAATTTGGCGCTGCCTTGAACCTATTTGATCAACCATATATTTTCCTTAAGGAAATTAATTTTTAGCATAACAGCAATTCGGGAAAGATTCTTGTCATTCGCCAATTATATAAGTTTTAACATATTTTTATTGTATAAATTATATCTATTCGATATAATTTTTCGTGACCGGCTTTTGCGGGTTGCATTATTTATTAAGACTGTTGAATTAGCGCTTAAAACTTAAAATCAGGAGACACTTATGGGCGACACACTTTACGAAAGAATCGGCGGGGAACCAGCCGTTAATGCGGCTGTGGACATTTTTTACCGCAAAGTCCTAAACGATTACCGTATCAATCGTTTTTTTGACAATGCGGATATGGACAAACAAATAGCCAAACAAAAAGCCTTCTTTACCATGGCATTCGGCGGGCCAAACAACTATAGCGGCAAAGACATGCGCAATGCCCATGCCAACTTAGTGAAGTTGGGGCTGAATGAAGACCATTTCAATGCAGTCATGGAGCATTTGGGTGCAACCCTAACTGAATTAAAAGTGCCTGGGGAACTGATTGCTGAAGCTGCCGCCATAGCGGAAAGCACACGCAATGATGTTTTGGGCAACTAAGCAAACCCCAAGTCGCTAACCGCAAGGGCGATCAACTCAGTTCGCCCTTGAGTTCGGGCACTACAGGCATACACAATGGTTACGTTAACGATAGATCAAAATAATTATGATTGCAAAACCGGTGAGTCCGTCCTCGATACCCTATTAAGGGAAAATATTAACCTTTCCTTCGCCTGTAAAAAAGGCACATGCCATAGCTGCATGATACGCAGCGCAAATGTACCACCGCCAAAAGCCGCCCAGTCCGGGTTAAAAAACACGTTAATAAAGCAAAATTATTTTCTTGCCTGCCAATGCTACCCGGAACAGGACATGCAGCTAAGGCTTCCCGACCAATCGGAGTTTTATCGGATGGGTACAGTGGTCGTCAATAAATTGCTCAACAGGAATACTATCCTGTTGATTGTTGCGTTTGAGGATGCCTTTGAATTCAATGCCGGGCAGTTTGTTAATTTGCAGCGTAGCGACGGTTTAACGCGGAGCTACTCGATTGCCAACATCCCGCAGCAATCGAATACCTTGGAATTCCATATCCGACGCTTACCCGGGGGCAAGTTCAGTGAGTGGCTACATGATGAAGTTGGCGTTGGCGATTCCATTGCGGTGTCGGAACCGCGCGGCCATTGCTTTTATATTCCGGAACGACGTGAAGAAGGGATATTGCTTGTCGGTACGGGTACAGGCCTGGCGCCGCTCGCTGGTATCCTGACCGACGCATTGTCCCACGGTCATTCCGGGCCGATCCATCTATTCCATGGCAGCCGTGATCACGAAGACCTCTACAGGATCGACGAAATGCGCCAGCTTGTTAAGCAACATTCAAACTTTCACTACACCCCATGCCTGTCAGGTAGCAAGGTGCCTGAAGGGTTTGCGGCGGGCAGGGTGAACGACGTTATTTTTTCCAAGGTTCCTGACCTTAAAAGTTGGCGTGTGTTTTTGTGCGGCCATCCGGAAATGGTCAACCAGATGAAAAAACAAACCTTTTTAAAAGGTGCCGCAATCGCCGATATTTATGCCGATGCTTTTTTGGTTTCGCATCGCTAAGCGATAACTGCGTTACCATGCATATCATTCCGGTCGACCCGGTAAATTTAAGCTTTAAAGGCAAACTTCTTTCCGCCTTTTCCTGTTTTAGCGCAATACTGCTCGTTGCTTGGATATCGCAGCTTTTTAGCCTAACCCATACCCATCCGATGTTGGTAGCCTCGATGGGGGCTTCAGCCGTGATTGTGTTTATTATCCCTAACAGCCCGCTCGCACAACCATGGCCCCTGGTCGGCGGACAATTGGTGTCTACAGTAGTAGGTGTTGTTTGCGCCCAGTTCATTTCCGATACGGCTCTCGCACCGGCTTATGCCGTCGGCGGCAGCGTCCTTTTCATGTTGTTGCTCCGTTGCCTCCATCCGCCAGGTGCAGCTACCGCATTGGCGCCCGTCTTGTCAGGCGATCCAATCGGGTCATTTGGCTATGGCTTCGTGTTATTCCCAGTCGGTTTAAATGCCGCGATTTTGCTGCTTTTGGCGCTTGTTATCAACCGTTGGTTGTTACGTCATGAATACCCTATCAAGACAAGGCAGTCATACATAAAAAACAACAATCACGACATGGTTGAACTCGAACAGCTTACCGGAATTTCCGAGCAAGATTTAGAAAGCGCCCTGCAAAATACAGATGCCTTTATGGATATTTCTATCGGCGACCTAAGCAAATTGTTGACGGCTGCCCAAAAATATAGCTTTATCCGTTCAAGTAACGCTATTACCTGTGCCGATATTATGGTTGGCAATGTCTTAACGGTGGAATATGGGACAGAGGTAGAGGAAGCATGGAAAATCATGCAATGTAAAAACCTTAAGGCGCTGCCGGTTATCGACAAATCCAGCCGTGTTATAGGTATTATTACTTGGCAGGATTTTTTTAAATTCATAGACGTTGACGCTAATGAATCTTTTAAGGGTAAATTCCTGGCTTTCATCAGGCGTACGCCCGATATCACAACGAATAAACCGGAATCGGTTGGCCACTTAATGGCTTTCCCAGCCAAGGTGCTGACAGAAAACGCCCACATTGCTGAACTAATTCCATTGATGTTGGCCCAGGGCTATCGCCAAATTCCCATAATCAACGACGAAAGACGATTAGTCGGAATGGTGGACCAAGCCAGGTTAATTGCGGCGCTTTACCACAATGTCGAACTCGGGGCTTTGGAAATTAATTCTGCGGAAACCGCTCAAAATATCATGTTATCCTTAGCTTCCGGGTTTCGGCAATCCATGCCGTAATTTACAAACATTGTTTTAATCCACAAAAATTGTCTTTGGGACTATCAGCTCCACATTAGGAATATTTTGGCCCATAACCACTTTGTAGTAGATTTGCTGGAATTTGGCCGGTTATTAAAATCAGCATCCTTAGTAAAGGGAAATTTTGAGAAGCTGCTTTGAACGAAACTTACAATACCGGAACCAACCTGATATCACTTTATTAACGATTGTATCTTGGAGTCGATATGGAAAACTTAATACACAAAATGCTTTTTACAACAGCAGGGCTGGAAGCGCCGGCATTACGGTTGCCCATAGGATTAATCCTTGCAGCGCATGGCAGCCAAAAATTATTTGCCTGGTTTGGCGGGCATGGGCTTGAGGGCACCGCGCAATTTATGGGATCCATCGGCTTGCACCCGGGTTTCCTGATGGCCTTATTGGCGGGCAGCGCTGAGTTTTTTGGCGGCATCTTATTGATGTTAGGGCTATTAACACGACCTGCGGCTGCAATTAGCGCCATTACCTTACTAGTAGCACTATTTTCAGTGCATTGGGGGAACGGTTTCTTTCTAACTACGCACGGCATCGAATATGCCTTAGCGTTAACATCCGCCGCTATCTCCTTATCCATCATGGGTGGCGGCAGTTATTCAGTTGATCGCTTACTAACCGAAAAATTTAGAAAGGGGTAACCGATGCCGCAATTTCAGGAAAGCAAGACCGGCCTCTTTTCACCCATAAAATTCGGCGATCTCGAACTCGCTAACCGCATCGTCATGGCGCCGTTGACCCGGAACCGGGCGGCAGAAGGCAATGTCCCCCAAGACATGAATGTCGACTATTACCGGCAACGCGCCAGCGCAGGCTTGATTATTTCCGAAGGCAGCCAAATTTCCCCACAGGGCTTAGGCTATCCGGGTACGCCGGGAATCCATTCCGAAGCCCAGGTCAAAGGTTGGCTAACGGTGACGGATGCCGTCCATAAGGCTGGCGGCCTTATTTTTTGCCAACTTTGGCATGTGGGAAGGATTTCCCACACTTCCTTACAAATCAACGGAGAATTACCCGTTGCACCCTCCGCGCTCAAGCCCAATGGGCAAATTTTTACTTACACTGGCCTGCAGGATTTTGAAACGCCTCGTGCCTTAACGAGCGAGGAAATCCCAAGCATTATTGCCGATTATGTCGCTGCGGCGCAAAATGCCAAACGCGCAGGATTCGATGGGGTGGAAATCCACTCGGCAAACGGCTATTTGCTGGACCAGTTCATCAGGGACTGCACTAACCAACGCAAGGATCGATACGGCGGCGGCATAGACAACCGTATGCGCTTGTTGGTCGAAGTCACGGAAGCAGTCGTGGCGGTCTGGGGCAAGCACCTTGTGGGAATCCGCTTGTCGCCGGAAAACTCCTTTAACGACATGAAAGACAGTAATCCGCAACAGACTTTCAATGCCATTGCCAAGCGCTTATCTGACTTCCCTTTGGCTTACCTGCATATCCTGGAAGGCGACATGATGACCGGCGAACGCCTGCTTGATTATGTCGAATTAAGGAAGCACTTCAACGGCTATTACATGGCCAATAACGGCTACGGTTTGGAGTCCGCAAAGGCTGCCATTGAAGAAGGACGCGCCGATATGGTGGCCTTCGGCAAATGGTTTATCGCCAACCCCGATTTGCCTTACCGTTTTGCCAACAACTTGCCATTAAACACGCCGGACAGTGCGACTTATTATGGCGGGGGCGAGAGGGGTTATACCGATTATCCGTTTTGGATGGATAAAAAATGAACCCCCTATAAGGAAACCCTTGTACCCTTCCCCTTTCACAAATGGCGGCTTAACCGGTGCCGCCAGATATAATCCGCCGACTGGTAATAAGCCATGTTTTCCAGCACCAGCCCGGCAGCTTTCTTGCCATCGAACGCGGCATGAATACCTAAGGGGTCATCGAAAATATCCACTTGTTGCCGGGGTGAGAAATAAACCAGTTTATTATTTTTGAACAAGCCCAGTTTCTGGTAATTGCTGATTAACGCCCGGCCATCAGCTTTTGCCATCTTCATTATATCCTGCCCGTAAAACTGGCTTTCATAGCTGATGTTCAACAATCCCAGTACGGTAGGCGCCACATCAATCTGGCTGGACAAGGTATCATTCCTTCCCGCAGCGACATAGCCAGGCGCATAGATAAACAGCGGGATGTGATAGTTAGCAATCGGCAACTCATTCTTGTGGGCGCTGCCGGCGCAATGGTCGGCAACCAGCACAAATACCGTATCTTGAAACCAGGGCTTGGCCTTGGCTTCACGGATAAACTGACCGATGGCGTAATCGGTATACTTTACGCCGCCTGAACGTCCTTTGCCTGAAGGAATATCGATCTTGCCTTCTGGATAAGTAAACGGCCGGTGGTTGCTGGTGGTCATGATTTGAAAAAAGAACGGCTTGTGGTTTTGGTAATCCTGGTCTGCTTCTTTCAAGGTACGGTTAAAAATGATGTCGTCGGAAACCCCCCAAGCATTGGCGAAAGTAATTTCTTCATCGCTAAGGTCGGTCTGGTCAACAATCCGGTAGCCATTACCGGAGT
Source organism: uncultured Methylomagnum sp. (assembly GCA_964435245.1). Lineage (GTDB taxonomy): Bacteria > Pseudomonadota > Gammaproteobacteria > Methylococcales > Methylomonadaceae > Methyloglobulus. The sequence goes on along the minus strand of CAYSYU010000001.1, from coordinate 56,634 downwards.
AGAATGCATTCATATTGTCGAAGAACCCGCGCCCCCCATACAAAAACGCCGTATCGTAACCCTTTTGCTGGAACACATAGCCCAAGGTAAACAAATTTTGGTTGTCGGGACGTTTGACGATGGATTGCCCTGGCGTAGGCGGAATGGACAAGGTCAAGGCTTCCAACCCGCGAATGGTGCGGGTGCCGACAGCATAAAAGTCGGTGAACAACAGCCCTTCCTTAAACCATTGGTCCATAAATGGCGTAATATTTTCCTTACCACCAAAAGTTTTGAAAAACTCCGCGCTTAAACTTTCAACCGTAATCAAGACAACATTCATCCGCCGTTCTTCACCGGAGGCTTTTACATAATGCTTGATGTCATAAAGCCCTTTTTGGGTATTTGTTGCCGTGCCCGCGCCTAATGTTTTCTGGATGAGAGATGACACTTGGCGGTCTTCACCCAGTTTATAAAAATGGCGGTAATCCAGTTCACTGTTCCTAAATGCCGAGAATATTTGGTAACCGCCATTGGTGGCAAGTTCGTTGACATAGGTATTATGGGAAAACTGGTACCAGGCTGGCTTAACCGCAAAAAAACTAACCAGGGGTAAGAGCAACAAAACCGCCGTTATTTTCAGCCGTTCCAAGAATGTTTCACTAGCATAAAAAGTTTGCAGCAGCCGCTTCCTGACCAACATGAAGATTAACAAGGCAACCATGAAAACCGCAACCAATAACCACGTTATTGGGTAAGATTCAATGATATTGTTGATCACCTCATGGGTATAAATCAGGTAGTCGACCGCAATAAAATTGAACCTGACGCCAAACTCATCCCAGAACGTCCATTCGGACAGTTCCATGAATAACAACAAGTAAAGGCTTACAAAGAAAAACAACTGGCAAAATAGTTGATGTAACTTGCTTCGATAAATAACATTGGGGACAACCAGCAAATACAACACGAATGGAATCAACAAGTAACTGTAAAACGCCAAGTCGTGGACAATGCCCAAGGTGAAAGCCTGAAGGATTTCATAAACCGGCGCATCGATATCGCTGGACTGCTTTATCAGCAACCCTAACCTCAAGGCCGCAAACACAATGAGGCAAACCGATAAAAAAAGTAAAATTATCGCGTAGCGCGATTTAGAAAAAATGTTCCCTATTCGGGTGGTTGCAACCATCTAGCTGATCCCTGTAAAAATACCAACTTATTAAAAATAAATAAAAAATATTTGCATTGTAACAACCCCTAAAAGAAAAAGGAGACTTATTTTAAAAATAAGCCCCCAACGGTCAGACAGATATGTCGGTTTTTAGTACGGTTGAACAATTTGCCAGCATGGCTTAAGTTTGCCCAGTAAGCTTTTTGCGCCGCCCCGCAAGATGATGGTTAGAAAACGGTTGATGTTGGTCTAAACCTACAATTTCGCACTTTCCACCGTTGTGGGTATATTCATTGCCAAAGTCATGGATAAACTCCATCACCGTATGGTCGATCAATTCGGCTTCGGACAAATCAAAGACGATTGCCTTTTTTTCGGGTAATTCGGCCAGCAGGCTTTTCAAGGAAATGAAATTGGAAAATACCGCCGCGCCGCTGATCGCAATATGGTAGGTATTCTCGTCAGTTTGCTTGACGTGGTAAGCCATCGAAAAAAGGTTCTTCAATTTCACGCCACGGCTAATATGGATCAGGAGTTTAACGGCGATACCGATAAACACGCCCACCAATAGGTCCGTTGCCAAAATGCCAACAATCGTCACGATAAACAAGACAAAATTATCCAGGCCGATCGCCATCGTCTTCGCGAATTCCTTGGGCGATGCCAGCCGGAAACCGGTGAATACCAGCAATGCCGCCAAACAAGCGAGTGGGATCTCATGGATAAGCATTGGGAACATTGCCACAAAAATAAGCAGGAACGCACCATGGAAAAAATTGGCCCAAGCCGTTTTCGCCCCATTGTTAACATTGGCTGAACTACGAACAATTTCCGCAATCATCGGCAATCCGCCAATCATGCCGGAAATGATATTGCCGATGCCGACTGCTGCCAGGTCACGGTTCAAGTTGGAATTACGCTTGTAAGGATCCAGCTTATCGACAGCGGACGCACTCAACAGGCTTTCCAGGCTGCCGACCAACCAGATGCTGATTACCGCTTCCCAAAATTCCAGGGTAGGGACTTTGGAAAAATCGGGGAAATAAAATCCCGACATAAAGTGTTCCGGCACTGTCACCAGGAAAGCAGGCCCGATGGTAAACTCATGGTGCGGCAAAAATGGGAAATCCGGTAAAAATAGGTACTTATGGATATGATCCAGGTCGAAATAGCGTTCCAAACCCAAGCCTAACAGTACCACCAGTAAGGGTGCCGGGATCATTTTTAAGGTAGGATTTTTAATAAATGACCAGATAACCAATAGGACCAAACCTGAAGCCCCAATAATCGACACTTCCGGATTCATTTCAACAAGGGAATGCGGAATCTCCCCAATAATCCCGAACAACGATTTTGCCTCAGGTTTCGCCCCCAGCAGGGTATGGATTTGCTTCGCCATGATGATGATACCGATCGCCGCCAACATGCCGTGGACTACTGAAGAGGGGAAAAACGCGCTAAGCTTCCCGGCCTTGAATACCCCCAGCAGTACTTGCAATACGCTGGCCACAACTATGGCCGCCAAGGTGTAACGGTAGCCCGCCATGGCATCGCCCTGCCCCAACGATTGCACCGCATCGACGATAACCACGATCAGCCCGGCGGCAGGGCCGTTGATGGTAACAAAAGAACCGTTAAGCCGGGAGACCACCAAGCCGCCGATAATGGCAGTAATGATTCCCGCCATAGGCGGGAACCCGGAGGCCATGGCAATCCCAAGGCATAACGGCAAGGCAATGAGGAACACCAAAAAACCGGACAACAAGTCGCTGCGCCAATTTTCAATAAGGCCGGGGATGCCGGTTTTGGGCACAGTTAACGATACGGGGTCGGACATGCACTTCTCCTGAAACAAACCATCAAATCTGAATTGATAAATAGCAACGTGCATGCCAACAAATTTAAAAATTAGTAACCCACTAATTTAATTGGTTTATTTGTCCATAAACCATAACCGGCCACTACTGCCTTAAATAGCGATGGTTCATATAAACCAAGACATCCGGTGCATTACAACCAAATTTGCTGCTATATATCGTCATTCGATTTTTTGAATTCCGGCTAACCAGATTAATTGACATAGGATGCCCCCTTGTATACCCAAGCCCCCCTGTCCGACTTGGGCATGCATCTAGAATCGTCGGGTTAAGGCAAACCCGATAATTCCAGGAGATTGATGATGTCCATCCGGATAGCCAAGCGAGTCAGCTCAATATCGCTGCTAACGCCCAATTTGCTTTTGATAAGGTAATGGCAATTTGATACCGTTTTGGGGCTGATGTTAAGGGTCGCGCCGATCACTTCCGTTGATTTGGCTTCGACTAGCATGCGTAAAATTTCAAACTCCCTTACCGTTAGTTCATCCAGAGCCAACTTCTCGCCTGCAAGTTTTTGCATCGCCAAGGCTTGGGCGATATCGGCGCTCAGGAAAAGACGGCCTTTGTAGACATCACGGATAGCACGGATTAACACATCCGGTTCACTGCTTTTGGTTACATAACCCAACGCCCCAGCTCGCATCGCCTGAATCGCAAAGCTGGGATGCAGGTGCATACTGAAAACAAGTATCTTGGCATCAGGGCTACGTTGTTTGATGCGGGCAATGGCCGATAAGCCGCCTTGCCCAGGCAATGAAATATCCATTATGACGAGATCAGAGGCGCATTCCTTAAACAGGGAATAAGCCTCGTTGCCATCTACAGCCTCTGCCACCACTTCCATATCTTTTTGCTTTTCCAACAGTGACCGGTAGCCCTCCCTGACAATGGCGTGATCGTCTACCAATAAAATTTTAATCCGTCCACTCATCGTAAGTTATTGCCAATCCCATTGCTATCGAACGGGAGACTTATGCGGACAACCAGACCACTCGGCTCTTTTGTATGCAACTCCACACGACCATCCAGCATTGCGACCCTTTCGGTTATGCCCAGCAACCCCAGGCCTTGATTGTCTGTAAAAGGAAGCTTAGCCATGATGCCGTCATCCTCAATAATCAGTTCGATTAAGGGTCGTTGTGTTCCAGGATCGGTAATTATCTCTAATTTCACTTGTGCGCGGCTAGCGCCGGAATGTTTGGCTATGTTTGTAAGGCATTCTTGGACAATCCGGAAAATCGTGACAGTTAAAGGCTCCGGCAAACGGTCAAATTCACCCGACATCACCATTTGATAGACGATTTTGCCGCCGCATCGTGTATTCCATTCCGCTATCAGGTTGGTCAAACTGACTGTCAGCCCCAGTTCATCGAGGCCTATTGGACGTAAACGCAACAACATTCCACGCAGCAGTTCCATCATGTGCGCACTGATGCGGCCGATTTTTTTTGCTTCTTGCGCCAGCGAATGGCACTCGGATTCTGCTGTTTGAGCAATGGATGCGGAAACCGCATTGATGGCGGCCAGGCATTGGCCGAATTCATCATGGAGTTCACGGGCTAAATGTCGCCGTTCTTCTTCCTGGACGGAAATTAATTTCATCAATAGCTTCTTTCGGTCATCCAGAAGTTTTTCCTGGTTTGCTGCCAATTGATTGATGGCCGATCCCGTCTGCTGCCATTCCATCAGTCGGAAAGACGGCAAACGGACGGACAAATCGCCTTTTTGCATTTTCTCCAAGGCCGCAACTATCTTATGGGCCGGTTGCAAAAGCCTGCTAACGGTGAAATACACCAACAGGCAGAGTACGGCAGTCATGCTTGCAGCCAACCCCAACAACCCCTGGATATACTGCCAAGCAGTGGCGATTTCTAAATCAACGCTGGCTGTAACGATAACCGCCCCCTGTTTTTTGCCGTTGAATTCCACTGGCCTTATCGCTTCTGCTCCGGGTTTGAACACCGACTGATAAAGGTATTGAAACCAAGCCGGGCAAGTTTCGGCAACGGTCAGCGTACCTGTGCACACGCTGCGTTTGAGGTTCTGGCCTGCCGATACAAAATCCAAGCAGACGCCAGGCACAGGCCGTGTTTCCTTCCATAAGTCGAAATCCGGGAAACGTCCAGGCTGCATAAAACCCGCCTCAATTCGCCACAGTTGTAGCTCCAATTGCTTCTCGACGGCTTCTGCAATTTCCCGGGTTGCTTCGTTCGATTGCCGGTTTGTTTGATATAACACGTAGCTGGCTATCGCCATTAAGCAAATTATGGCAATCAGGACTATCCGAGAGATGAGTTGTAATTTCAGGTTCATAACCCACTAACCAAAATAGACGCTGAAGGGCTTAGCAATGCGATTTTATGCGTGAATTCCCAATATGGAAATAGCACAGCCAATATCGGGCAAATTGCCCGAGTTTTGCGGGCAAATCTTTGGTTACGGATTAGGTGATTGCAGTTACTTTAACGGCTCCAAATAATTTTCTGGAGGCAAACGTGTTTGAGCAATTAAAGGTCATCAAAACAGTGGCTGTGGATAGTGATAAGGCCTGGGAAGCCATCAGCAGCATAGGCGGTTTGGATCGCTGGTTTCCGGTTATCGATAGCTGTAGGGTTGAAGGCGAAGGCGTTGGGGCTATACGAATTTTAGGGCTGTCCGATGGCTCGGTAATAAAGGATTGTATTAAAGAGGTCGACCACCAGGACAGGCGGTTACGCTACCTTCGTACCCAACACCCGTTTCCGGCAAGCCACTATGAGGGGACGGTTACCGTCAATGACATCGGCAATGGCCAATGCAAAATCTCTTGGGTGCTGGAGTTAGAAATAACCGTCCATGACCGTGCGCGCGATGAGCTGATGCAATTTCTCACCCAAGCCTTATCAGATGGTATTGATGGCATCGAAAGTGACTTGCAACCGTAGTAACCAAAAATTCAAGAGGACATCTTAATGAAGCCGATAATATTAACCATCCAGATTTTTATCTTTATCCTATGTCTGGCAACAACTTTTTCAATCAATGCCGCCCCACGCATCGCCATTTTAGATTTCGAGTTAAATGACATTACCTCATTACCGAATACGCCGGAGGAAATAAAAAGGACTGCTTCGATTAAGTTCCAACTTGAGCAAGCCTTGGAAAAGTTAGGAAAATTTGAAATCATTCATATTGAAAACCAGGCACAACATTCGGCAAATGCCGGCTTTGGTTATCTGTTCCATTTCAACGAAGTGACTGCAAGCTTAGGCAAACAATCTGGCGCGGAATGGGTAATTGTTGGCCAACACAGTAAACCCAGTTTTTTGTTCTCTTACCTGATGGTGCATTTAATTAATGTGAAAAATCAATCGCTGTCGGCAAAATACGATATCGAGCTTAAAGGAAATCATGCGAAGATAATGGAACGTGGGGTTAAAGCGCTGGCAATACAGACAGCCGAGGCTATAGCCAAGCACCAACATTAAGGGAAGCTGCCGCATAATTGACTTGTGATTGAACAGGGGGTTACACCTTTCCAGCCAACAAAACATCATTACAGGACTATAAGCATATATAATTCAAGCATGAAATAACTGATCGGGAATTATTCCTTTGAAAACTGAAAAAAACGAGCTTTTACCCCATTGGTTTGTGTTGGGTATGATGTTGGTGACGTTGTTTATTTACCTGATTATCTGCCACCGGTTTGGGCATGACTTGCAAGAACCGTTGCCGGAAGAGCGGAGAATTTTCATCAGGACTGTCTTTTACGCGATTGCGATAGTGGCTTTTCCGATCACATCTTTGGTTCGCCATATCCAACTTAGGCTTAACCAAACCATGCCCGGCAACAAACCGGCTAAAAGCCGTTATTTGCTGACCATTATTGTCTCGATGGTGTTGGTTGATGGCATTGGGGTTTTGGGCTTTGTGATGTTCATGTTGGGCGACGATTTCAACACCCTGTACATATTTACGGGACTTTCGGCTTTGGGTTTGTATTTGTATAGGCCTAAGGCGGATGAATATTATTTAATTGTTGAGGCGCTATCCAATCATTTAGGGTGATGGAAGCCTGCCAATATGTTCAAAAGCCAAATCCATTTCAATGAAGTCGCTTATTTGCTGTTTGTCGGAAAAGTTTCCATAAGCCAACGCCAATTTGACATAAGCCGCTTCAATCGACATATTCCAGACCATAGCTGCACCGTGTCCGATGAGCTCACGGGTGCTTTGGTAAGCGTTTTCTGATTTGAAGGCAGGCGCGAGATAAACCGGTATCCCTTGTTCATTGCAGCGTTCGATGAATTCAATCAAGGAGTGGTTTTTACCCCATTGCCCTGTGGCGCAGGCGGTGCCAGAATGGTACAAATCATGGAGGACTGCATCGACTGCACCCAAGGTAAAATGTCCGTAGTCCAGCCCAGGATAAGGTTTAACCATCAGGATACGGTTAGAAAATTGGGGCTTAAGGGGGATGGAATTGCCCATCGAACCAGTATTATTATTGTCTTTCATATCTGGCTTTCCGGATTCGATAGTTTGCACGCCATCTGATGAGAAATGCTGCCCATCAAACTGCATTAAGCTTTTGCCCTGGACGCTGAAAAAATCACCGCTTAACTGCAATGAGCAGGTGAGGCACGAACCCCGGTGAATTTGCATGGCTTGCCCGACATTGCGGTAAGGCACATAAACTCCCTTGGCAATATTTTGCTTGATAAACTCGACGGCACAGATGAAGTTAGACAAACCGTTGCCTTTTGGGTTATCCAAGGGATAGTCGCTGGAAACTAATAGCATCGGAACGGCTAACCCATGAAAATAGAAGCTTAACGCCGCTGCGGAATACGCCAAGGTATCTGTGCCGTGGGTAACGATTATCCCATCATACTTATCCGGCTGGACGGATTCGACAGCTTCGATGATGCCCCCCCAGGCAGCAGGGGCAAGGTTTTCGCTTAAAATCTGGATCGGTTGCAGGGTATCGAAATGGATGGCTCCGTGGTTAGGGTAGTGCTGCGCAAACAATTGCAGCAGTTTAAAGGGAGCGTTACTGCTGGTGTCGATGGTGCCGCCAGTCGCTGTGGAACCGATCGTCCCTCCGGTAAACACAACCAGGATGTGTTTCATAGTATCATGTGGCCTGAAAGTTAATGTCCGCAAAGCATAGCAAAGCCGCCTAACCAAGCAAATGAAAATATCGCTCATCGTCGCCATGGCCAGCAACCGCGCCATCGGCCTTAATAACCAGATGCCTTGGCATTTATCGGCCGACCTCAAACGCTTCAAGCAGATCACAATGGGGCATCCTATCATCATGGGCAGGCTTACATTCGAAGCCATCGGCAAAGCCTTACCTGGGCGAACCAACATCATCGTCAGCAGAAACCCTGCTTATCAAGCAGAAGCCTGTGTAGTGGTTGATAGCGTCGAAGCGGCCATCGGTTATGGTTGCCAATTGGCCGAGGAGGTATTTGTGATAGGCGGTTCGACTTTGTACGAAGCGACTTTACCGATGGCGGATGCCTTATACATCACACAAATCAACCGGGACTTTCCAGGCGATACGTTTTTTCCGGATTTTGGCCGGAACCAATGGGCTGAATTGGAACGTGAAAATGTCGTTGATGATCCAGAGGTAAGCTTTACCTACAGTTTTATAACGCTACAAAAGAATTCTATTAAATAAGCATTGAAAAATTGCTGAAATTATCCAAACCTTTCAATTTCTTAAGGCCTTACAAGCCATCCGGAAAATTGGCCCGACATATCACGCAGTAAACCCGAGCTAATCGATATGTTTTTGGTTCATAAGGCATCTTCTTTGTCGTCGTCGGAAGTCAAGTCTGAGATTTCTTTCAGCCTCGAAATCGCTTTGAAATTGATGCTATCTTCCGGATAGTTGCCGTCCTTGTCGGCAGTACCTACAGTTTTTCCTGTCAATAACTCCAGTGCTTCGTCAACCGTCGCCACCGTATAAATTGAGAATAAGCCTTGCGTGACAGCTTCAATGACCTCTTGCTTAAGGATCAGGTTACGTTTGTTCGCGGCTGGAATGATTACCGCATGATGCCCGTTAAGCCCCCTCGCTTGGCATAAACGGAAGAATCCTTCGATTTTTTCATTGACGCCGCCTATCGCTTGGACTTCGCCGTATTGGTTTATGGAGCCGGTAACCGCAAAATATTGCCTGATGGGGATCCTGGTAAGGGCGGAAATAAGGCAGCACAGTTCCGCCAAAGCGGCACTATCGCCGTCTATATAACCGTAAGATTGTTCGATGGCTATGTTGGCCGAAATCGCCAGGGGAAATTGTTGGGCGTAACAATGCCCCAAGTAGCCGGTCAATATCATGATACCCTTGGTATGTATGGCTTGTCCCAGTTCGGCTTCCCGTTCGATATCGAAAATACCCCTGGAACCTGGATACACCGTCGCCGTTATCCGGGCGGGCGCACCGAAACTGCTGCCGCCGACCTCAAGGACGGTCAAGCCGTTGACCTTGCCAACCGCCTCGCCCTCGGTATCGATAAGGATAGTGCCATCGAGCATTTCTTCCAACATGGTCTGGGGTATCCTGCCATTGCGGTATTCCCTTGCCGTCAAAGCATTTTCTATATGCGGCTTGTCTATGCAATCGTTACCGGTTTGGCAAGCAAACAATTGGGCTTCGGAAATGATATCCAAAGAATCGTTGATATGCGCAGAAAGATGGTGTTGGTTTTCGGACTGTCGGCAACTATGCTCGATGAGCCGCTGGATTGCGGCCTTAGTCAACGGCTTCGATTGTATATCCGTGGCATGTTTCACCATCCTTAAGGCAAACTGTTGCGTTGATTCCTGGTTTAACGGAATGTAGTTATCAAAGTCGGCGAGCACCTTGAACATCTCGTTAAATTCGCTATCCATCTCTTCAAGCAAGTAATAAATATCCCTGGAACCCACTAGGATTATTTTGATATTTAAGGGGATGTTCTCGGGCCTTAAAGTGACGGTATTGATCCCCAATTCAGAAGTAGGCGACTCGATTTCAATTTGTCCCGATTGCAAGGCGCGTTTCAGCCCTTCCCATACGTAAGGGTATGTAAGCACCTTTTCAGCATCGACTATCAAGTATCCGCCATTGGCTTTGTGCAATGAACCCGGACAAATTTTTCGGTAATTGGTGACCAAAGTGCCTTGTTCGCTGAAGTATTCAATACGGCCGAATAAATTCTGATAGGTAGGGTGCGGCTCAAAAATGACCGGTGCGCCGCTGCTTTCTTGGTAATCGACCAAGATATTCGGGACATAGCACTCTGTCAGCAAAGAACGTTTTGAAGGGTTATTGCTGGCCTCCAGGCTACGGCTAGGCATTAGATAGTCGGCAACGGTATTCTTGAGGTTTTCCTTAATCGCGGACAAATACCGGTAGGCATCTTCAATATCTTGATATTTTCCATCAAGCTCCGCAAATAAAGGCGCGATAGCGAGTTTGATGGTTTCATAATCGAGCTGTTTAGTTTTTTCCACCGTGTCCCTACGCCATTGCGGCAAATCCAAGAGCACTTGGTTCAGGTACTCCTCAAGCTCCTCGACATTGCGATGAAAAGCGTCGCGTTCACCCTGAGGCAATTCCATAAATTGGTCCTCATCAAGGGACTTATTATTGACGAATGGCACAAATGTTATGGTTTCGCCCTCACGGAATAAGGCTACATTACACTGCCTTGCCTGTTTCTCCACCATGTCAATGGCATTGTTGTACAGTTGGGTGAAAGAACGTTCGATGCCCATTTTTTTTTGCTGATAGCTAGGACTTTCAAAGACGGCAGGAAAGGTAATCAGGATATTATCGATTAAGGTTTCGATGTCGGCACAAAATCGCCACCCATATTCGGGCGGCAACCGAACGGCGTAGGGCTCCCGTTGATTGGCAAAGTTATCCACGTAAGCATAGGTATGCGGCGTGGACAGGTTTCTTGACAAGCAATCCAGATGATTGGTAATCATTGATAAGCGCCCCAACCCAGGCTCACCCATCACATAGATGTTATATCCTGGGTTAGGCATCACAATGCCAAACTCCAAAGCGGTTTGCGCCCTCGGTTGGCCTAAAATGTTGGCTTGTAAGGCCGCTGTGTCAGTGGTTTCGACCCCTGTAAGATCGATATTCAATTTTAAGTCTTCGGGATTGAGCATTAAAGCTGTCGGCATGGATTGGGGTCAATTCAATAAAACATTAAATTCTAACATTCTTCTTAACAAAACACCGATGGGCGAATCTAAAATTGGGACGAAAGTGTCATCCGCTTGCCATTAACAATCAATTGATATTGTTGTATTATGGTGGCGTCATCTACAAGTGGTCGTTTTGTTCGGTGCTCGTGAGTTTTGGTTTAGGAATCATAGTCGATATAGGGCATATGAATTGCCCTATTTATAACAGGTGCTTTTAGCCTGTCTTTCTTTTATAAACAAATACTATGCATAAATTTAAATTAACAATCATTTTCTTATTAAGCTTAATTTTGGTTCCTTCGTTGATAGGTTGTGCAGGGGGAAGAACTTATGAGAGCACGGGGGAGTACTTTGATGACTCCGTCATTTCGACAAAAGTGAAGGCCTCATTTTTGGCGGACCCCAAAATCAAACCGTTGCAAATCAGCGTCGAGACATTTAAAGGCGTTGTCCAATTGAGCGGTTTTGTTAATTCGAACGAGTCAGCCACCAGGGCTGTGGATTTGGCGCGACGGGTCAAGGGCGTCAAGCAAGTCAATAACAGCTTGATTGTAAAATAAAAGCAGCTTTACCCTAAAGAGAGACGTGAAGAAACCGCAAAAGCGCCAGGTTCTTTATAGCTCCCTAACGGCCAAACATTAGGCCGACTTTCCCTGTGGAGGATTATTCGTGTGCTTTATCCTAATGCAAGGCTGGGTTGCAATTTTTTGGCAATACAATTGAATCCAATTTGCGCCATGTTTTCCTATCGGTTTAAACCTTCGAATCGGTTTAAGTTGGTTCGATCAAGTCGCCCAACGTGATGTTTTTGGGTTCCTTGGTCTTTTCATCTAACGAAAAACCCACTGACATAAGGGCTGGAATTTCACTACCGGCAACAGGTCGGCTGAACAAATAACCTTGCATGACATGGCAGCCCAAGCTCAGCATAACAGACGCTTGTTCCTTGTTTTCCACACCTTCGGCAATCAAGGTGAAATTCAGGGCGTTCGCCAAACCAATAATGGTGCCTAACAACAGAGGAGTATGCGGGTTAGTCAACAGGTCCTCGATAAACATTTTGTCAATTTTTAAGCCATCGAGAGGCAATTGCTTTAACGAGGCCAAGCTGGAAAAACCGCTACCGAAATCGTCTATCGCTATTTTTACTCCAAGTTTCCTCAACTGATTGAAAATTTCTATACGGCTAACGGTTTGCAAACCATTTTCCGTGATTTCCAGTTGCAGGTACTGGGGGGGGATTTGGTTTTTTTCAAGCAGTTCTTTTATCGTATCCAACAGGCTTGGATCCTGGAAATAAGCGGGTGAAATGTTCACACCGACTTGGATGTAGGGCAACCCTGAACGATGCCATTCGGCAATCTGTTCGCAAGCTGTCTTGAGCGCCCAATGGCCCAATTCAGTTATCAAGCCCAATTGCTCGGCCAGGGAAATAAAATCGACAGGCGAGATAATCCCTTTCTCGGGATGCTGCCACCGGGCCAGGGCCTCTACCCCCACAATCCTCCCAGTATTCAATGAGACCTGCGGCTGATAGTGCAAGACAAATTGTTCCTTTGCGGTGGCTTCACGCAGCATACTTTCCTTTTCCAGGCGTTGTTGAACTTGGCTCGCCATGTGCGGGGAATAGAAAATATAACGTTGTTTCCCGGTCTGTTTTGCCAAGTACATAGCGGCATCCGCCGCTTTGAGCAATTCCGGTTCGGTATGGCCGTCTTTAGGGAATAATGCAATGCCTATACTAGCTTTAGGCTTGATCTGGTGGTTGTTCAACATTAGCGGCTGGTTGATTTTTTGCAGGCACCGTTTGGCGACTTCGGCCACACTGGCCTCATCGGTAATATTGTTCAGGATAATACAAAACTCATCACCCCCAAGACGGACGATAAAGTCTATTTCACGCGCCACAAGCTTTAACCGTTGGGCGATTTCCTGAAGGTATTGGTCGCCGATATGATGGCCGAAAGTGTCGTTGATGCTTTTAAAACCATCCATATCGATAAACAAGAAGGCAAATTGGATTTTGCGTTGCAAGGCTGAGTTAATGATGTCTTCCATGCGCTCCTGGTAATAAGACCGGTTTGCCAAGCCTGTCAGGTGATCGAAATAGGCTAACCGATGAATCTGCTTCTCGGTTTGCTTTTTATGGGAAATGTCCTGGACTATGCCGGTTATAAAAAGCACGTTCTGGCTGTTTAATGCCTCAATTTCTTGTTGGACCTCAATGACTTCTGTTGATGTTACATTGATCCGATATTCGATGTGTTGGATAGCGTTGCTGTGGGCGGCCGCGTTGATGACATCTTTAACAAACTCCCGGTCTTTGGGGTGAACCAGCTTAAGAAAACCGGCTAGCGAGCCATCAAAAGCATTGAGGTTGATGCCGCATAAATGCGCCAGTTGATCTGAAATTGTAAAGGTATCGTGTTCAATATCCCATGTCCAATAACCCAAACGGGCAATACGTTGGGCAACACTCAATTGGAGCTTGCTGTTCCTCAGTTCGGCAGTGACCTTTCCGGTACGCAAGCCAAAATTGATACGCTGTATAAGGATGGGGTAGTTAATCGGTTTGGCGATAAAATCGGTTGCGCCCGCAGCAAAAGCTTTATTGATGGAATCCACGTCATCCATGCCTGTTACCATGATGATAGGGATATCTGTCAAAGACGGTTCCTCCCTTAACAGCCTACAGGTTTCGAAGCCATCGAGATCCGGCATCATGGCATCCAGCAAAATTAGGTCCGGCAATTTTTCCCTTATATGTTTCAACCCTTCGGCTCCGCTTGACACCTCATCGACAACAAATGTTGCGGCATGCAAGGCAGAACATGTGATATACAAATAACCAGGATCATCATCAATAAGAAGGATATTTTTCTTGGATAAGTCCTCTTGCGGTTCTATTTTTTTTGCAATTTGCAGGTTTGGCCCGATATTTCTTGAAACCTGTTTCTCTAAGGCTTTGATAACCAAGGGCAATTCATTACCCATGGTCAAGACGATCTCTTCAGCTCCTTCTGTGTGCTTTTGCCTGCCAATGGTCTCTAAAGTTGCGGCATTTTTTGCCAGTGCGACAGCGCCCAAGTTGCTGCAGGAAGACTTAAAATTGTGTGCGACACCTGCTAAATTCGCGGCATCCTTAGTAACCGCCGCCTGCCTCAACAATTCGAATTCGTGAGGCGCGGACTCCAAAAATAGCTCTATGGCCTTGTCCAATAAGTTTTCGCCACTGGGTGTTGTCAAAGAGCGTAAATTATCAAGCGCCGATTGATCTAAAATAACGTGGCTATCATAAAGCCCGTTGGATGTCTCTATGGGGGTACCAGTGGTTTCCGCCAAGCCAATACGCCCAAGGATATGCCCGGAAGGCAACCAAGCTTGCAGGACTTGTTGCAACTGCTTCCTTGTATAAGGCTTACTAAGGTAATCATCCATACCAGCCTGGGTGCATTGGTCGATGACCCCCTTTTGGACATCGGCGGTCAAGGCAATAATCGGGGTTCGGGTAAGGTTATCCGAATGTTCCCGTTGCCTGATTTTAGATGCCGCCTCAAAGCCATCCATAACCGGCATATGGCAATCCATAAGGATAAGGTCGTAACCGCCCTTGGCCGACTTGTCCAAGGCTTCCACGCCATTGTGGGCAATATCGACCTCGCAACCGATAACTTTAAGTATTCCCTTGGCCACTTCCTGGTTGATAAGGTTATCTTCAGCCAACAAGATGTTCCCCTGTAAGCGAATATCCTCGTCATTAAAAAAGGGTTCCGGGGATGCCAAGGATTGTGCATCCGCAGCGCCAAATACGTTGAGCAAAGTATTGTATAAATTTTGTTGGGTGACAGGTTTGTTTATAAAATGGTTGATGCCATTGTGGCTGAATTGTGTGTAATCCAAGTTAAAGTTTGCCGTACCCAACAGAATAACTGACAATGGCGGTATGCGGGGTTCATCCCGTATGGCCAGGGCGCAAGCAATCCCATCCATTCCAGGCATCTGGTAATCCAATATTATGCAGGGGTAAGGATTTTCGATCCTTGCAGCCTCGATTAATTCCTTGATTGCGGACTCCCCTTTGCCCAGGCAATGGCAACGCATTCCCCAGGCCGTAAGTTGGTCGTTGACAACCGCCCTGCTGGTCTCGTTATCATCGACAATCAGGACTGTCCGGTTTTTCAACGCACTGACGTCGACATCAGGGGCCGTAACTTTGATAACATCCAGGCTAAGGGTAAAGAAAAAACACGACCCTAGCCCTAAGCGGCTTTTCACCGCCAAGTCCCCGCCCATAAGCGAAACTAAATGTTTAGAAATCGCCAGGCCCAAACCTGTCCCCCCATGGATACGGGTGCTGGAACTGTCCGCTTGGGTAAAACTATCGAATATATTGGCTTGTTGCTCAGGCGCAATCCCGCAACCGGTATCTTTGACCTCAAATAAAAATTTCGCACTTTGGCCGACTGCACTAAGTCCTTTAATCCGGCTAATTTTGAGTTCTATGTGACCTTGGTCGGTAAATTTTAAGGCATTGCCAAGTAAATTTATCAGGACTTGCCTGAGCCGTTCCTCGTCCGCAATCACTCTCTCGGACAAGTCCAAGGGCAAGTTTAAAATTAATTCGAGATTCTCACGCTCTATCTGAGTCGACAACATTTCCGCCGTTTCCGTTAGGAGTTGGCGTAAATCAAACTCATTAGGCAATAGCTGGAATTTTCCGGATTCAATTTTAGAAAAATCAAGGATATTATTGATGATACCGAGCAAGGATTTTGCAGACCGGAATGCCGTTCTCGCCAGTTGCTGCTGCCGGGCATCAAGATAAGAATTAAGCAATAACTCCGTCATGCCGAGTACGCCGTTCATAGGGGTACGTATTTCATGGCTCATAGTGGCCAAAAATTCGCTTTTGGCTTTACTGGCGGCTTCCGCCTTGTGGGCCAACTCTACAGCTTCGTCGGTCTTATGTTGTAAGTCCAATGTCCGCTGGGCAACTTCTTCTTCCAAAATTTCCCGATGGTTTAAAACCTGTTGCTGATAGAGTTCCAAATCTTTGGACATTTTATTGAAGGAATGTGCAAGCTCGTCAATTTCCTCAGTTTTTGAGGTGACTGCCAAGTTTTTACCAAACTCCCCCTTAGCAATGGCATGTGTCGCCGAAACCAAGGATTTAATCGGCTGGGTAATCCGCCGAGTTTGCCAGAATGTCAATAGCATCCCAAGGATGATCGTAAATGGGGCTATTACCAATGTCTGGAACACAAACTTTTTGGTATTGTTATAAATGCTGTCCTGGCTAACTCCGAGTTGGACATAGCCTATGATTTCCGGATTATTGGATGGTGAAGGTACTACGGTAAAATCCAGGCCCAAACTGTTCCCAGGCATTCCAGACTTAATATAGACAGGGGTGACGATATTGATGTAATTTTTACCTTTCGAGCCAAGGTATTCGCTTGTTTGTTTCTCCCTAATGGCAGGCTCCCCCACTTTAATTATAGGAAGCTTGGCTAAGCCATGTTGGTTTTTTTGTGTTAGGATTTCCCAGTTTTTGTTATAGACCAATATGTAAGCGATATCTTTATTGTCTTCTAAACTTTGTAAAGATTGCCCGATTGCCTCCTGGTTTTCGGTATAAATGCCATAGTCGATATTCTTTGAAAGCATGGTGGCGATTTCTTCACCATGCTGGGTAAAATTTTCATAAGCACTGACTTGGTGCTGCCAAATGATATACCCCGCTGTGAGAATGGCCGTCAGCGCGATTAAAAATATGGTCAGTAAATTAAATTTTGAGGCAATTGATCTCAAACGATTTATCTCGGCAGTCTTTACACTTTCAATTAAATACCATTTTTGCCTTCTTAAGGAGTTCTTCAGGCAGTTCCATGTTCATGTGTTCAGCAATCTTGGCATTTATAGTATAGGTGACTTTACGGGGATGTTCAGGGGAAATTGTATTTACCGGTGCGCCGTTTAACACCTTTTGCGCCAAGACGCCTGACTGTTCGCCCAAATCCACATAATCCCAGGATAGGGAGTAAAAAGCCCCTGACTTAACCCAGTTATCTGACAACCCTATCATCGGCACCTTATTCCTGAACGAAGCCAATAGCACCTCTTTTGCGGTGTTGACGGACATAACCGTTTCATCGGGTATCGCCAACAGCAATTCAATATTATTGGCAAGTTGCTCTAGGGCAAAAGGCAATTCTTTGGGGGACCCTACCGGTATGGCAACCAGCTTTATGGCATATTGTTGGCTTATTTTGGTGATTTCCCGGACAGTAGCGCTATTTTCGGAAGGGTTATACAGGACAGCAACCGCTTTCTGCTGCGGAAAGAATTTTTTTAACCATTGGAACTGTGTGCTAAACGAATAACCGAGACTAACCCCGGTAATATTGGAAGACTGCCTGAACACATCGTCTTTCAGCACCATCGTGGCAACAATGGGAATACTGGACGTCTGCGCGCTTGCCCATTTGATGGCGTCTTTGCCCAACGCATAAATTAAGTCCGGCTTGAGGCTGTCAACTTGCTTAGCCGATGGCGGCTGGGTTTGCGGAAGTGTCAACTCAGTAAATTTCAGCTTACCTTGTTGGGAAACCTGTTTTTTAAATCCGGCAACCGCTTCCTGGTAAGGGGTATCGTTCGAATTGGCGACGATCAATATATGGTTGGTTTTATCGGCAAAGGCAGGGGTAATCCATGCGTAAAAAGCTATGAAGAAAACGATCAAACTTTTACGCACCAAAAAGCTAAAAAGCATAGAACCAATATACAGTGACCCAATTGTGGAGGGACAGGTTAAGGCCAGCCCCTGAGTTTTGCAATTAGTACAAATACTTAGTGCACAAAAATGGTTCGATTTTAGATCGAGTATCACTTGTCTTTCTTGTGTTGATTGGACTTAGGAATGGATTAATGAAAATTGCTCAAAAATCCAAACTCCCCTTAACCCTGAACGTTAGGCTGTCTTGTTGTATGCCGTTTTGCTTGTGATCAGCTGAAGCCGGATCAAAATAGCGTTCATCAAACAGGTTGTAAACGCCCGCAGACAATTCGAGTCCTTTTACCCAGTTTTGGGTAAATACTGTAATGTTGCTGATGACATAATCGTCAACTTTGCCACCTAAGTTATTATTAGCTTTTTTAGGTAGAATGTTTCTGGTACTCATATATTGCGTTTCAAATCCTAGAAACACCTTGTCTTGCCAGAGTGGAGCAATCAGGTTAAATTTGACCATGTGTTCCGGAGAATTGCTCAAGCGTTCGCCGGTTTTTTTATTGGTCGTATCCTGCCAAGAATAACTAAGCCGCCCTTGAAAACCTTCACCCCATGTATTTTCTAATTGAGCTTCTACACCTACGGACTCTACATCTCGACCATTTAAGCTTGTTATTTTCTGATCACTGACTCCCGTTACAATAATATTATCCAAAAGTGTCGTATGGAATACGTTAAGTTCTGCACGTAGTTGTTGATCAAAATAGTGTTCGATAATGAATTCTAGGGTATCAAGTTTTTCCGGTTTTAAATTTGGATTTGGGATTTGGGCACCGCCTATTGTATTATTTAACTCGTTTTGATTGGGTGCTCTGAAAGCCTCACCGTATAGCAGCTTGAAGGTTGTACTTTGCCAAGGATTATAGATTAAACCAACACGCGGGTTGACGGTACTGCCAAAAATGCTATAGAAATCATAACGCAACCCAGCATTCAATGAGAGTTCATTGGATATAGAATAGTCATCCTGAATAAACAACGCCCACTGATAGGTACTGACATCGGAAATCGAATTTGATCTAGGGTCTTGAGGAAAGGTTGCCGCTTGTACTTGATTGAAATTATCCTGATATTGCCCACCTATGGTTACATGATGGTCATTCCAGATAAGCTTATTGGCTTCTAACTCCATTCGCCACCAGTCACTGTTAACAAATGACAGAATACTCGATGATCCAGTAGGAAAATAACCTTTAAATCGATAATTGTTATAGGATACCCGTGACTGGACGTTCAGTTGGTTTTCAAACGTATGGTCATACTTCAGCTCAAAAAAAGTAGCTTGGTCTGCATATGTTTGGCCATGATTATTAAATGGCGTACCAAAAGAAGCCGTAGGGACGTCTTTGTTCCGGTTGACGTGTAAACCTTGAAATGAAAAGTCTTCAAAAGATGCCTTCAACATCAGCTTCCTGTCTTTTTCAGCATCGTTATTAATACTTAAGCCATTATTTGTATCAGGTTCATCAAACTCTTTGTAGAAAAGCTTATTAAATCCCTCGCTTTCGTAAAACGAACCACTCACAAAAGCCTCAAAACCGTTACTAAATCGGTTGCCAACATTTAAACTGGTTTTATGAGTATTATTACTACCATACGATGATTTAATATTAACCCCGTGTTGATCGCGTCCTCGTTTGGTTATCACGTTTATAACACCAAACACTGCACTGGTACCATACAATGAGGAACTTGGGCCACGCACAACTTCTACCCGTTCAATAATATCGACATCGACCGGAAACCCCTCAGAAGTATCAAATGCATCAAACATATTATCGTTGAAGCGATGACCATCAACTAACAGAAGCAAACGGCTATTATAATCAGACGGCAAACCAAAACCGCGTGCACCCGCATATCCATAAGCACGGTCGCTAGTATTATAAAAACCCCTTAAACTAGAAAGAATTTGACCGAACGTACGGTAACCGTATTTTTTTATTTCATCACCCGTAACGATGCTAATCGAAGCTGGTGCTTTGGTCACTTTCTGTTCGTACTTGGACGCACTGTAAACCGAAGGAATGTCCTCAAATAATGGGGCACCATTACCTTTTTCTAGGGGTTCTGATGCTGAAAACTCATCCAAAGCATAAGCTAAGGGTTGAAAAAGCATAATAGCAATTCTAAATGCAATGATTTTCTGTCTTTGATACAGCATAAACGGCACATCGTTCCATAGATAATTTAATCAACTATAGATTATTTTTGTTTAAATGCATTTATTAGAGACATTTGATTGTTAACTTTTTGCTTATACATTTGGATTCTATAAAGTTGTAATTAGCATTTACTAATTGGAATCAGAGATTTTCAGCAGAATTTTGATTTATAGTTAAACTTCTTAACATTTGTAATGTTGAAAAATTAACTTTTTATGAATTTAAATAAAGTCACTCTGGATTATACGCGTACACTGAATTTTTTTTCCCATGCCCGTGATCAGGGCGTTTATCAACTCATAGTTGAATCAGATTCTTACGATGGCCGGAGTATAAGAGTTAAAGGCAAGGATATTATTCATTTTGGAAACTGTAGTTATGTAGGGCTCGATGTTTGCGAATCCTTGAAACTGGGTGCGATAGACGCAATCACTCGATACGGCAATCTTTTTTCTAGTTCTCGCGTATGTATAGGACTGGACTTGAATGAAAAGCTGGAGGCTTTATTGGATCAAATCACAGGGCATCATACTTTGGTGACTCAGTCCACCACGTTAGGATCAATATCAGCCATACCAGTTATGATTACTCCCAATGATCTGATCGTGATGGATCATCAAGTCCATGCCAGTGTCCAAAATGCAGTTAAAATCGCTCAAAGCCAAGGCACAAAAGTGGGCATGGTTCGGCACAGCAACATGGCATCTTTGGAAGATGTGATCCAAAAACAACAAAATAAGTATGAAAAAATTTGGTACATGGCCGATGGCGTATATTCTATGTTGGGTGACGGTTGTCCAATTGAAGAACTACATAATCTTATGGATCGTTACCCGAATTTTCATTGCTATGTGGATGATGCGCATGGTGTTAGTTGGATTGGTAAGCACGGCAAGGGTTGGGCGTTACATAAAAGGCCACTACACCCACAGATGGTATTGGCGCTATCCTTAGCAAAAGGATTTGGCTGTTGCGGCGGCGCTTTGGTATTTCCAACCGCAGAAGCCAGGCAATTGATTCGAAGCTTGGGATCGTCATTAATTTACAGCGGACCCATACCCACTCCAGTACTAGGTGCTTGTATCGCTTCTGCAAAACTACATTTAACGGATGAAATAAAAGTTAGGCAAAATGTCCTCTACGCCCTGATCAAATTTTTTAGAGAAAAAGCCTATGCTTATGAATTACCATTAGTAAATCACAATTTTTCACCTATTTTCTTTTTTGGGGGCGGGAGTGAAACCAATACATACCATATCGTAAAAAAATTACTTGATGCTGGTTTTTTCACTATGGTCTGTAATTACCCGTTGGTACCCAGAAAGAATGCTGGAATCCGAGTGAGCTTAACTACGCATAATACATTTCAAGATATAGAAAATCTATTATCAACAATGGCACAATTAATTGAAGACCTTGAAAAAGAAGGCAAATTCAATAAAGAAAAAATTTACCAGGATTTCCGCGCCCTAGAAGTGTCATAACAATTACAAAATTGGACAGTTATTTTGCGTAGCGATAGCGCAAACTGCAACACATTTGGGTTTGCTTAACGGATTGGGTTTTAAGGCCTATCAACCTTAAAGGTATTGCCGCCATACTCTACAACGATACTATCCGGACGAATTTCCTTGAGTTTTACGGAACCTTTGATGAGTTGGCCCGTTTTGTATTTGACCATATCGACGATAACAAAGCGGTCTTTAGGTTCGTCGGTATAGCTAAACACATTGATAGTCAGGTTGGGCAAGCCATTACGGATGCCGTATGGCAATTCGTTCAAGTCAGGGGTACCGTTGTTTATAGGCATATTTACCGGTTCCTCAACCATTTGTCCTGGAATTTCATGCGGTATTTGTTCGGCTTGAACATAACGTGTTGCTGGTTCTTTTTTTCCCGCAACCGATTTCTTCTCTACAACGGTTTTGGGGTTTGGCCGTTGGGTCGCCACCGCTTTCTTTGCCTCAACCAATTGGGAAATGGAAGGCAAAGTTTCTTGATTTGGCGGCCCCACTATAGTTGGCCCTGCCATTTGGGTATTCCGGCCCTGGGCAATTACGGCTGGCTGTAGATCCTTTTTTTCTGAGGCGGGCGGTACAGGTTGCTGCTGGGCGTTAGTAACAATCTTGACGTTAGGGATGGTTTCTGGAGCATTTTTGTAGGCAAAAAACCAGGCTAAGTAAGCAATGACCAGAAAATTGCCAATAGCCAGGATCATTATCCACTGGATCGGCTTTTGTTTGGGTTGCGGCGGGTTAACCATTATCCTTTCAGTGACGGTACCAGGTTTCGTGGTCTGCCGTTCCTGTTCAGATTTACGTAAGGCATCAAGAATATATGACATTATCCGACTCAGTCCTGTTTAAGGTGAAGCGAACCCTTTGCCCCGGTTGCAGTGTCCAGATGGAAAATCGTTTGTTCGCCCGCTATACCATCGGGCGTTAACCGGTGCGCCCGTTGAAAATTGATGACCCTTGCTTTCAATTCCGCATCGAAAAACTGGGGGGATTTGCCCAATTGGTTTATGCCATCAACCGCCGCCAACTGCCGCCTCAACCATTCTACATTTGCGGAGGATTGTCCGGGAGTTATTACCTTCATCCCGGGAATCGGCGATTGCCATAGCAATAGGTAATAACCATTCCAAAAACTAAGGACATCGGCTAAGGGAAAGGCAATGTTTCGATCGAAAGCAAGTACGGGTTGGCCATCCTTTATCGCTGTTAGGTAAGCATAGCGCTTTTTTTCCGGAGATAAAGAAAACTCCAAAATAGCCGGTCGATTAAACGCCAACAGGTCTTTCCAGTTTCCCCAATCGACCAAACAATTCAAGCCCCGATTCGTCATTGACTCACATCCTATCTGTTGCCCGGCTTGCGCTTCTTTCCCCCAAGCCTTAAGGGCGTTGTTCAGGGCTACATTTAAAGTCAATGATGGGTTATCTAACCATGCAGCAAAGGATAAGGTTTCAATCGTAGGTTCCGGTTTTGCCGCCGCCGCTGCATTCAGCAAACTTTTGGCCGGTGCTGGCGGTTTTATGGCAACTTTTTCAGGAAATTTGCCGGATAAGATGGTTTTCGATTGGGATGTCGCCTCGCCAGTTACCAAATGACTTTGATAATACAAACCCACGGCGGCAAGGCAACTGATTGCCAACATGGCCAGCAAAGGCTTTAATTGCGACGGGTCGTCATTTGTAAATGCCAGTGTTTCTTTTGCGGCGCGCTTTATGATGTGCGGGGTTATGGCGTGGGTACCGGTCGAATACGCACCCAATAAGGCGCAATGACAAATGATGTTGATAATCCGGGGAATGCCTTTTGAATAGTGGAAAATTTTTTGGATTGCGCTTTCTTTAAACAAATCCGGGTCGCCCTTGCAAACCATTAGGCGATGGCGTATGTAATTGCGGGTTTCAGGCAGGGAGAGGGGCTGCAAATGGTAACGGGCGGTGATGCGCTGGTTTAGCTGGCGCAAGTCCCTGCGGTTCAATAAATCCTTTAACTCAGGTTGACCGACCAGGATGATTTGCAGTAATTTTGTCTTGGTGGTTTCAAGGTTGGTCAACAGGCGGATTTGTTCCAAAACCTCAAGGCTCAGGTTTTGGGCTTCGTCAATCACCACGACGGTACGCTTGCCATTGCCGTGGGCGGCTATAAGGTGTTGGTTCAGGGCATCGACGAGGTTTTTTAACGTCTGCGGGTTACCGTCATAGCCTATGCGCAACTCGTCGCAAATAGTGGCCAATAACTCAATGGCATTGAGCTTTGGGTTTAAGATTAGGGCAATCTCAATGTTTTCTGGGAGCTGTTGCAACAAACAATGACATAATGTGGTCTTACCAGTACCGACTTCGCCGGTTAAGGCGACAAAGCCGCCGCCATGATTGATGCCATACAACAGATGCGCCAAACCTTCCTGGTGACGGGCGCTCATGAACATGAAATGCGGGTCGGGAGCTATAGAGAACGGTAATTCGCTAAAATGAAAGTATTCGTTGTACAAATTTTATATTGTCATTTGGAAAAAAAGTTATTTTAATTGTAACCCACAACTGAAAATAAGGTATTACAACCACATGGGTCGATACGGCAGGGACAGAGGCAAACAGTCCCGTAAAGCAGCATTTATCATCATGATCCTTGCGTCACTGCTCATTGGGATTAGCGGTACCTATTTTGTTGTGCAAAAATTTAACCTTCAAAAAATCGCCGACACCGACCATTCGGGCGATGTCCCATCGAATGAAACCTTAACTCAGGAAAAATTTCCAAGTGAAGGCTTGGTCTTAGATGATGGCGGTGAAGTCCTGGACATTGCCGCGGAACCTGAGATTTCTGCTGGCAACGAACCTTTAAGCCAGAAATCAGGCTTACCCGATTTGTTAAGCAGCGATGATGCGTTCCGGAAAGCAGTCATCAAACTTTCGCCAGGACTGATGCAGTGGCTTAACACCAACCTGCTGATCAGGAAGTATGTAGTTATTGTCAATGATTTTTCCCAAGGCATACGGGTTTATAAACATGTCAGCTTCCTTAGGTTCGAAGAGCCTTTTACCGTGGAACAAGGCGAAAACGGACTTCAATTTGCCCCTAAGGGTTATCGCCGCTATGACCTGCTTACCCAAGCCATCAATGCCATCGATGCCAGGGCTGCCGTCGCTTTATACCAAAAATTCAGGCCGTTAATGTTGCAGGTATTTGCCGAGTTCGGCTATCCAAAAGACATCACTTTAGAAGCCATCGTCAAAAAAGCGGCAAGTGAGATTATTGCCGCCCCTGTGATTGAAGGCCAAATCGCCCTGGTGAGGCCTTCCTTGTTTTACAAGTTTGCCGACCCTAACCTGGAAGCCCTCAACCCTGTCCAAAAACAGATGCTCCGTATGGGGGCGGAAAACACGCGCATCATCCAGAACAAATGCCGTGAATTTTTGGTTGAGCTAGGTAAATCAGACTTTGAGTAGATAGCTTAAGTAATTACATCCGGCTCCGTTTTCCCAGTCCGTTTCTTAACTTCACAAAGCCGCTCTGCCAATTCAATCAATTCTGCGAGCGCCATTTGCGCGTCTTGATTATGTTTGGCGGCATCGGGCTCAAAACGTTCCAGGTAGATCCTTAACGTCGCACCGACCGTACCTGTGCCGGATAAACGGAACACCATCCGTGAACCATTGGTAAACCCGACTCGGATACCCTGATTGCTGCTGATGCTGCCATCGACAGGGTCGGTATAACTGAATTCATCGGCAAACTTGACTTCATACTCGCCAAAAACTTGCCCTGGCAAGGTTGGCAGTAGGCTGCGCAAATGTTCGACAATCTCTTTTGCGATAGCGGAATCAACGGCTTCATAATCATGGCGACTGTAAATGTCGCGGCCAAAGGTTTTCCAGTGCTCATGGACAATATCGGCAACGGACTGCCGTCTTTTTGCGATCAGGTTCAGCCAAAACAGCACCGCCCACACACCGTCTTTCTCACGTACATGGTCTGAACCCGTACCAAAACTTTCTTCGCCGCATAAGGTAATTTTGCCTGCGTCCAGCAGGTTACCGAAAAATTTCCAGCCTGTTGGCGTTTCGTAACAGGGGATATTGTATTTGGCGGCTACACGGTCCACAGCCTGGCTGGTCGGCATGGAACGGGCCACACCGGCCAAACCATTGGCATAAGCCGGTATCAAATGGGCATTCGCCGCCATAATCGCCAGGCTGTCGCTGGGGGTGACGAAAATTTGCTGGCCTGTGATCATATTACGGTCACCGTCGCCATCGGAAGCCGCCCCGAAAGTCGGCGCGGAATCGCTGAACATGGTTTCCGCAAGCTCGTGGGCATGGGCAAGGTTAGGGTCAGGGTGATGGCCGCCGAAATCTTCCAACGGCTGGGCATTTATCACGGAATCCGGGCTTGCACCCAACAACTCGACCAATATCCGCGTTGCGTAAGGTCCGGTAATCGCGTGCATGGCATCGAAAAGCAAACTGATATAACCGCTACCGATACCCTGTTTAAGCAGCGGAAAATCAAATAGCGATTGCATCAATTCCGCATAATCGGTAACCGGATCGATAATCGTGACCGTAAACCCATCCAACTGATGTGTGCCAACCTGGTCTAAATCAACATCTTCCATAACAGCTATTTTATAACTATCAATAACTTGGCTGCGCTTATAAAATGCGTCCGTATATTTTTCCGGGGCTGGGCCGCCGTTGCCGACATTGTACTTGATACCAAAATCTTCATCGGGACCGCCGGGATTATGGCTGGCCGATAAAACCAAACCGCCAAATGCACCGTATTTCCTGATAATATGCGATGCTGCCGGGGTTGATAATAAGCCGCCCTGGCCTATAATTAATTTGCCGAAACCATTGGCAGCGGCAATTTTAATGATACTTTGGATGGCGGTTCGGTTAAAATAACGGCCATCGCCGCCTAATACTAAGGTTTGGCCGGAAAACCCATCCAAGGAATCGAAAATTGCCTGGACAAAATTTTCCAGGTAAGTGGGTTGTTGAAATGTTTTAACTTTTTTACGCAACCCAGAAGTCCCTGGATTTTGGTCGCCATAAGGTAGGGTGGCAATAGTTTCGACGTGCATGCTTAATCCTGTGCGATAGTTATAGTAATAAACAGGTAAAGTACACTAATTTCCTTAGCTCGTGTAGACCTTGCGATATGTTACGAATTTTTTTATTGCTAATTTGCAGTGTTTGCCCTATCAACGCCATTGCTTACGACGGCATCTGGCTGTTGGTAGACACCAATGCGCTTAAAATTGAAATTAAACGCGGACAACAAACCGTTGATATCATTGATGGTATTGCGATAGGCCAAGCGGGTGCGGGCCAAAAAACGCATCGCGGCGACAATATCACACCTTACGGCGAATACCGGATTGGTTGGGTTGGCCAACAAAGCGTATTCCACAAATTTTTTGGCCTCAATTATCCATCCATACAAGACGCCGACCATGCGCTCCGTAAAGGGATAATTAACCAATACACCTACAAAGATATCCTTAATGCGCATTTATACAAACAAGTCCCGCCGCAAAATACGCCTTTGGGCGGGCGGATCGGCATTCACGGGCTTGGGCATGCCAGTGAGGAAATCCATCGGACAATGAATTGGACGCATGGGTGTATCGCATTGACTAACCAACAGATTGACCATTTAAGCCAATGGGTCGACACAGGGACGCTTGTTAAAATAAAATAAAAGTGGAAAATATTAGAAACGGTGTTAGAATTTAATTGGCTATACGTTTTTTTTGTAGCAATAACTTGGAAATAAGGAAAATACACATGAAAAAATTAGTTAAAATGTCAATGATTGCTCTGGCGGCTAGCTTAATGGTTGGCTGTGCTACCAACTCAGATATAGAGAATTTGCAAACCCAAATTGATGGCCTAAAAACATCTGTTGCCCAAGCATCTTCTGATGCTGCAAGCGCACAAGCTGCCGCTGCTGACGCAAAAGCCGCTGCAGAACGTGCTGCCCAATATGCACAAGACACAAACAGCAAATTGGATAACATGTTCAAGAAATCAATGATGAAATAATCATCATTATTGCTATAAGTAAGACAAAAAAAGACCCGGTGTGTCCCCAAACCACCGGGTTTTTTTACGCCCTTAACTTTACGGCTTGGCTATACCGCCAAAGTATTCAAGCATATAGGGTAAAAAATTCGCCAGTTCGGCAGTCATAATCGCAAAATCCGCATCGAAGTGGGTGGCCTCATCTTCAATATCCATATCCTTCAATTGATCCTGCACTAAATCCAGAAACCGCAACCGTTTGATGGAAAAATTCTTGTCCAAAATAAAAGCCAAACGACCGCCCCAATTCATTGCCAATTTAATCACTTCCTTACCTGAATCCAGGTGATTTTGGATTTCCGGCAACGCCAAATCGTGCCGCTTACAACGGATAATGCTTGCGTCCTCGCCTGTCGAACGCAGTTCGCATTCATCCTCTACCACAATATCGGCGGGCGTTTGCTTACTTACCAGCCATTGCGTCATAACCGCAACCGGATTGTTAGCCGTAGTAACCGGCACAGCGGGCAATGATCCCAAGCACTTGCGCAATAAGGTCAGCAAATCTTCGGCGTTTTTTGTCGATGCCGAATCCACGACCAGCCAGCCGCCTTTAGGGTCGACATAAGCATAAATTTTGCGGGAAAACGTGAACGCTTTTGGTAATAGGTCAAAGATAAGCTCATCCTTAAGCCGAGCCCGTTCTTTTTTTGATAATTGCCGCCCCAGTTTTTCTTCTTCCTCAGCGGCTTTTTCCTGGAACAGTTCATTGACGACTGCCGTAGGCAAGACCCGTTCCTGTTTCTTGACACACAACATAAGGTAACCGTTAGTCGCGTGAACCAGTGATTGCGCCGTATTTGTGATGGGCGCAGCCCAACCAAAACTCGATTCCTCGTGTGCCCCGCACGGACGAAAGCGTAAGGCTTCGAGTTTTTCCGCCAGTTCATCGGCATTTAAAGCAAATGGTTCAGTAAAACGAAAAAGGCTAAGATTTTTAAACCACATTATGTAAAGGTATCCTGAGCAAAAATGGAGCGGCATTATCACACATGCGAACTGTAAATTCGATACCACAAAAAACCGCGCAAAACTGCCCCACAGTCTGTGATAAAGTAACCGTTATTTGTTTGAGGTACCGATGGAACCCTTATCAACCTGGGAAAACCTGTTATTGGGTGCAGTGGCTTTGCTGCTGATTTTCTGGATGAAGCCCGGCATTAAGGCAGCGATGGAAAAAAGCAAAACCGCGAAGGCCGACTGGCCCGGATTGCTCATCCCTTTAGTGTTGGTCGTCTTATTTGTCTTGTTCCTTATTTCAATGGTAAAACCAGGATGAGTGAATACGGCGAGTACGAAGAAACTGGCGAAGATGTCGAATACTACGCTGTTCGACCCAACAAAACGCAAATCAAAAAAGAGATCGCCGCGCTTTTTGCGTTAGGCGAAACCATGTCAAAACTATCTGCCCCACAGCTAAATAGCCTGGAACTGCCCCAAAAAATCCATAACGCTGTCAACGAAGTCTCAGGTATGCCGTATACCGGGGCACGTAAACGCTTGTTAAAATATATAGCCGGCCAACTCCATAAAATTGACGTAACCGCCATTCAAGAAAAACTCGCCCGGATCCAAAACAAGAGCGCCCACTCCGTCAGGGAACATCACATTCTCGAAAATTGGCGTGATAGGCTGATTAATGAGGGTAACGAAGCCTTGACGGAACTGGTCGATGAGCAACCCGCCGCCGATTTGCAACATATTAGGCAATTACTGAGGAATATCAAAAAGGAAACCGATACCAATAGCCCCCCCAAATCATCCCGGCTGCTTTACCGTTACCTTAAGGGCTTATTCCAATTCGAGGCTGACGCCGACTTGGAAGAAGGGCATGAAAACGACGAATAGAAACAACCTGGAGCGCTTTTGCTGGCTTACCTTTTCCTAACCATGAGTTATAGACCATGACCATTCAATGGTATCCGGGCCACATGCACAAAGCCGGTCGAGAGATAAAAGAAACTCTCGTGCAGACCGATGTCGTGATTGAAATGCTGGATGCGCGGATTCCGTTCAGCAGCGAAAACCCGTTATTGTCAAGGCTGCGGGGGGATAAGCCCTGCATCAAGGTATTAAACAAAAGCGACCTTGCCGACCCTGACGTGACTGGGTGCTGGCAGGCTTACTTAGAGCAGGATAAAGGCGTTAAAACCTTGGCTTTGTCTATGGTCCAAACGGATAAAATCAAACAACTGACTGATATATGCCGTAAGCTTGCCCCGGCTGATAAAAGTGAAGGCAGACTGATACACGCCCTGATCATGGGCATTCCTAACGTAGGAAAATCGACTTTAATCAATATCCTGGCTGGCAGGACTATCGCAAAAACCGGCGATGAACCCGCCGTCACCAAACGCCAACAACGCATCGCAATTGGGGACAATGTCGTTTTGCTGGACACGCCGGGCATGCTTTGGCCGAATGTGGAAAACAGGAATAGCGGTTATCGTCTGGCGGCTACAGGCGCCATCAAAGACACGGCCTTAAGCCATGACGATATCGCCTTTTATCTGCTCGAATATTTATCTGAAAGCTATCCTGACGCCCTGAAAACACGGTTCCAGCTTAATTCATTGCCAACTAAAACAGAGGAACTATTTGTTTTAATTGGAAAACAACGGGGATGCCTACGCTCAGGCGGCTTCGTCGATGTCGATAGGGTTGCCAAAATCCTTTTGGTTGAACTGCGTTCCGGCATGCTTGGCCGGATTAGCCTGGAAACACCTGACATGATGGAAAAGGAATTGGCGGAACTTGCGATAATCCGGCAATTAAAAGCCGCAAAAAAACAGGAACGTAAGTTAAAGGGAAAACACCCTTGAACTGCGGCATCGGACAATACCGTTCCCCGGGCCATAGGCACAATTTATCACGGCATATCGGCCAAAAAGGCGGATTCGGCTAACAGGCCTGGTAGCCACCTCAAACTTGTTGTTATCAGCAAAATGTCTATAATAAATTTTGTTAATACTATTAAGGTATAGGGCTATGCTTGAGGCAGACAGAAGGCAGCATCCAAGGTTTAATCCGCACGGGCTAAAAGCCAATATTTTCCTTAATACCCCATCTGAATCCACAAACCTTGAGGGCGAGGTTGTCGATATCAGCCATACTGGCGTCAAAATCAAGCTTAAGACCGTTATGCCTGTCTGTGACGACCTCAAGATTAGGATAGAATTTTTATTGCCGGATTCCGGCATCCCCTTTTCCATAAGCGGAATCCTTAAGCACTACCAACTCGATCCCACAGAATTAGGGCTCCATTACGTTGATTGCCCAGTCGTTGAGGCTTTGGACAGTTTTATGTTTGAATGCATAAAGTTGTCCAAAGATAAAAATAAGGCTAATTAAGCAGCTGAATCCGGTAGAAACTGGTTTAAATCCCCTAAAGGACATTCACGCAAAACAGCTTTTCCAAACCAGCGTTAAGGTTTATCTTTGAACCAAGCCCTCATTATTAACTGTAAGTCCTGAATAACCGTGACAAAAAGCCTTTGCTAAAGAGGTTTTATAGGCTTACTTCATAAAACTTTCATCAGGAAACTGTTCTGGCAATATTTTTGCTGATAGAATCCGAGCCAGCAATCAGTGATAATAGATAACAATAAAATAGAATAATCTACTTACAGAGGAGAAACCCATGCGCGAAGATATTTCCGAAGCAGTCGAAATTGCCAATGCAGATCTTGAACGTGCCCATCTGGCGGCAAGCCGTTGTGAAGAATTTTGCCAAAGTGCCGAACAAATTCAGCGTAACGCCGAGCAATATTCATTAACCGCATCCCAATGCGCAGAACAGGCGGGACAATATACTCACCAGTCTGAATCTGCCTGCCAACAAGCAGTAAGCAACGCTGAAACCGCAAGCTCTGCCGCCGGTCAAGCACGTGAAAATGCCCAAGCAGCAGCAAACTACGCGGAACAAGCAAGTATTTATGCAGAAAGTGCCAATAACGCCGCACAATCAGCAAGTAGACAAGCCGAGGACGCCGGCAATGAAAACGAACGCGCCTTGCAATCTGCAAACCGTTGCGAAGAATCTTCACGCAATGCGGAACAAAATGCAGCCAACGCGGCCTATTACGCAGAACAAGCCAACCGTTGCGCCCAAAACGCAGAATCGGCGAGCCAGGAAGCGAACAGGAATTCGGAATCCGCTGCATCTGCAGCCGGACAGTCCCAAGATTATGCCAGGACATCCGCCAACCATGCCGACCAGGCTTATGGATATGCTGAAAGGGCGAACAATGCGGCACGGGAAGCTGCCGCAAATGCCGAAGCCTGCGAGCAATCCGCCCGTTATGCACGCGAGTCTGAAATCAATGCGGGTGAATCCGCCAATAGCGCCCGTCAATCGGCAGAGTCCGCCCAAGCTTATGCCGATACGTCCAGGTCGCAGGCCAGCGAAACGGAACAATATGCCAGTGCGACTATTGATGCCCATAACAGGGCGCTATCATCGCTAAGGGATATCGAGCAAACATCAAACCTGGCTTATTCAGCCATGAATGAGGCGCAAAATTTTTCCCAACAATCGAATGATTTTGTGAATAAAACTGCCGAGTTAAGCGAGCAGGCTTTTAACCGTTGCCGGGAAATTGAGCAACAGCTAAACGAATCGAGCGCTTCGATGAACCAAGTCCAGGAGATCCGCAGCCAAGCCGAAAATCTCCTGTCCGAAGTGCAGCAAGCGCTTAAGGAAGCCCAGGATGCCAAACAGTTAGCCGAGCAAGCGCGTGATGAGGCGCAAAACCTGTGCGCCCAAGTGCAAGCGGCTTTGGAACGTATCCAAGAGCATTCCCATAGCGCCGAAAAAGCCGTAGCAGTGGCAAGCAGCGCATCCAAAGACACAATGAAGCTTATGTTTGATGCCAAGGATGCGGTTTCCAGGGTTTTCGCTGCCGCCAAGTTCTAAAGCCCTTGTCGGCCAAGGTTTTTGGGGAAAGCTGTCACCGGACGGGCTTGGCTGACCCGTCCGTCACTGATTTATGATCAAGATACATTACAAGACTTTATATATCCCGCCTTATTGGGCGATATAGCACTTACCCATGCATTGTCCCCCTGGCGCGTATCAAACCAAAGGGACGAGATTATCCAGAAATTGCCGTGCGGACTTCTCCCAAGTGTATTCCATGGCATAGCGTAAACAGTCATTTGGGCTTAAAGACAGCGCCTTCATTGCCGCGTAATGAAGGTCATCGTTTAAGATCCCGACCTTGCTATCGTTAATCACATCCTTCGGCCCTTGCACCGGAAAAGCCGCCACAGGGACACCGCAAGCCAAAGCCTCCAGCAGGACAACCCCGAAGGTATCGGTAAGGCTAGGAAATACAAACACATCCGCTGCCGCCATATAACTCGCCAACCTTTCCCCTTGTTGATAACCGGTAAAACGGGCGGAAGGATATTTTTTTTCCAACATCTCTTTATGCGGGCCGTCGCCGACGACGTATTTGGTTCCGGGTAAGTCAAGGTTTAAGAACGCCTCGATATTTTTTTCGATAGCCACCCGGCCTGTGTACATAAAAATCGGGCGTTGGTCGTTGATAAAATCTTTAGGCCTCGGCTTAAACAAGCCGGTATCGACCCCTCGCGACCACCTAACCAAATGCTGGTAGCCTTTTTTGCGCAAATCGTGCTCCAGCGTGGGCGTAGCGACCATGACCCTGGCGCTGTCGCTATGGAACCACCGTAAATAAGCCGCGCTAACTTGTTTAGGGAAACCGATACGCATGTTTAAATAATCAGGATATTGCGAGAGATAAGAGCTGGTGTAACGGTAACCGAGTTCCTGGCAGTAACGGCGCGCAGCAAAACCGACCGGCCCTTCTGTAACCAAGTGCAAGGCATCCGGTTTAAACGACTTGATGAGTGGGCGTAACTTCGGCCCGCAAAGAAAAGCCAGCCTCACATCCGGATAACCCGGGCACGGATAGTTCTTAAAAAGGTCAGGCGTCATGAGTTTAACCACGTGACCTAACCGTTCCAACGCCTTAACAGTATTGGCCAAGGTGGTAACGACCCCATTTATTTGGGGATGCCAAGCATCACTTATCAATGCAATTTTCATCAGGTTAATAATGCCTGTCCAATAGCTGGCTACAGACTCCAAAATTTGAAAACTTGGGCTGATGGAATTCTTATGTTTCCTTAACCTGTGTTACTTAAACCTAAAGGACTATTTCTTTTGCCTGTAAATCGGCATGATAAGACGACCTTACCAGCGGCGCGCTTGCGACCTGCTTAAAACCCATCACCTTCGCTATCTTTCCGTACTCGTCGAACTCGCCCGGAGTGATATAGGCCTTAACCGGGAGATGGGCTTTGCTGGGCTGCAAATATTGTCCCAACGTCAACATGGAGCAGCCGTGAGCCAGCAAATCCTGCATGACTTGGTGGACTTCTTCTTTTCCTTCGCCCACACCGAGCATTAAACCGGATTTGGTAGGTATATTTGGCTGGACTAGGTTGAATTGTTTGAGCAGGTTTAAAGAACCTTGATAATCGGAACCGGGACGAACCTGTTTGTATAACCTAGGTACCGTTTCCAGATTGTGGTTGAACACGTCACAAGGCTCATTTGCCAGGATGGCAACGGCTTTGTCTATTCGGCCACGAAAATCCGGGACAAGTATTTCTATTTTGGTATTCGGCGTCTGCTGGCGGATAAGCTTGATACAGTCGGCAAAATGGCTTGCCCCGCCATCCCGTAAATCATCCCGGTCTACCGAGGTTATCACTACGTATTTTAATCCCATCGCTTTGATGGCGTTGGCCAGGTGCTGCGGCTCGTCTTTGTCCAATGGCAGCGGTTTACCATGCGCGACATCGCAAAACGGGCACCGGCGGGTGCATAAATCGCCCATAATCATAAAGGTGGCGGTGCCATGCTGGAAACATTCGGCTAGATTAGGGCAGGCCGCCTCTTCACAGACCGTATGCAGTTGATGGTCGCGAAGCAACTGTTTGACCCTGGTAATTTCGTCACTGGCCGATATTTTGATGCGTATCCAATCCGGTTTACGCAACACGGTTTCGGGTTGTTCGACCTTGACCGGTATGCGCGCCAGCTTTTCAGCGTTGCGCTGGTGGGATTCAGGGGTGGAACGCGAAGGCGCTCGATTGTTCATAAGCTAAGTGTCGAGTTAATCGCGTTGACAACTGGAATGGCCAGGTCGCCCGTACTGATGTTTATGCCGAAATCCTTCAGTTGAGTGACCTGTAAATCTTTATAACCGCAAGTGTTTATATGGTCAAAAGGCTTTAAGTCCATGTCGTTGTTAAGGCTTATGCCGTGATAGCTACAGTTTTTTTTGATCCGGATACCAATCGAGCCAATCTTTTTATCATTGACATAAACGCCGGGGGCTTCAGGTTTAGCAACCGCCGTTACCCCGAACTTAGCCAATGCAATGATCATCGATTCTTCCAAAGCTGTAACTAATTGCCGTATCCCTAATTTCAGCCGTTTGATGTCAAGCAAGGTATAAACCACCAATTGGCCAGGCCCGTGGTAAGTTGCCTGACCGCCGCGGTCTGCCTTTATCACAGGAATTCCACCAGTATCTAATAAGTGTTCCGTTTTGCCATTCAAGCCTAAGGTATAAACAGGAAAATGCTCCAAAACCCAGATTTCGTCAGGCGTTTCCTCTGTTCGTGCCTGGGTAAAACGTTGCATATCCTTCCAGATTATTTCGTATGGTTGCAGGCCAAGGGCGCGGAGTTTCGCTGGCATTTAAGGTTGCTTTTTTTTCAAGCTTTTCAATCCGTCTAAGGCTAACTAGCAGCCTTACAAAGTCATTAACACTTGCGGATGGCTAGATAAGTCCTGGTAAATGGAATCCAATTGCTGCTTGCTGGTTGCGCATAGCATGACGGTAACAGACATATAATTAGCATCCCTACTGGTTTTCGTAGTCACTGCCTGCTCGTGGAGGTCGGGCGCGTGACGGCGGATGATTTCCAAAACCAATAAATCAAACTCAATGTTGTTCTTCCCCATTACTTTAACAGGAAATTGGCAGGGAAAAGTTAAAAGTGTTTCCTCGCTCATCGTAGCGATTGTTTGTATTCTTGAAACAACGTATAAAGGGTTTTCCAAACCGGTCCAGGTTTTCCATCCCCGATTTTTTCCGAGTCCAATTCAACGATAGGGATGATTTCACGGGTGGAACTGGTTATCCAGATTTCCGTTGCTTTCTTGATTTCACTCCTCGAAATTGCTTGTTCGCTACACGGGATGTTGTTTTTTCTGGCTATCTCTAATATGACATCCCGAGTAATGCCAGGCAAAATGGCCGGGCTTTTAGGCGGTGTCGACAAAATGCCGTCTATTACAGCAAATACATTACTGGCCGCACCTTCCGTCAGATAATTGTCCTTGAACAACAAAGCCTCTACGCAACCCTTATCAACGGCTTCCTGCCTTAACAGGACATTCGCCAATAAGGTAATGGCCTTGGTATCGCAGAGTTTCCAGCGGCTATCTTCCATGCTGATGGCTTTCAGCCCGTTGTCCGGATCGGAATGGGGCGTAATCCCGGATACCATGGCAAATACGGTAGGCGGGACATCCTGCGGGAATGCATGGTCACGTTTTGGCGCAGCTCCCCGGGTTATCTGGAGATAAATAGACTGGTCCAAGTCCTTTTTGAGCAATGCGGTAAGTATCGTGCGCCATTGGTCATGGCTATGCGGATTCTTTAGGCGGATAGACCTAAGGCTATTGTCCAGGCGTTCCAGATGGTTTTCCAGCCTGAATAACCTGCCTGCATAAGCCGGAATAACTTCATAGACACCATCCCCAAAAAGGAACCCCCTGTCCATGACGGAGATCTTGGCATCCGCTAACGGCAAGTACTGACCATTAAGGTAAACGGTTTCATTCCCCATCGTTTTTCCTGACCAACATTAATACGCTATCATAAAGTCGCCTGAAAATACCGCCTTCTTCAACTGCCTTGAGCGCCACTAAATCTTTGGTGATCACGGTTTCATTTTTTAAGGCAACTGTCACTAGACCAAGCTTATCGCCCGCTTTTACAGGGGCAAGTATTTTCTTGTTGATAGTAACGGTCGCTTTCAGGTCGTTATAGCTGCGGCGCGGGATGGTAACATATAAATCCTCCGCCAAACCCAGTTGCAAGGTATCAGTGGCCCCTTTCCAGATCCTGGTGTCACTGATTGAGGTATTGCCTTGGTAAAGGCGATGCGATTCAAAAAAACGGAACCCGTAATTAAGCAGGGTTTGGTTGGCGTTGGCACGTGCATTTTCACTTTCCGTACCCATTACCACAGAAATTAGGCGCATACCGTTACGGAGCGCTGACGCAACCAAGCAATAACCGGCTTCGTCGGTATGGCCGGTTTTGACGCCGTCCACCGATTCATCCCGTGAGAGCAACAGGTTCCGGTTCTGCTGGGTAATATTGTTATACGTGAATTCCTTTTGGGAAAACCAGGGGTAAAACTCAGGGAATTCCTTTATTAATGCAGTGGTTAGTATGGCGAGATCCCTCGCTGACGTGTAGTGGCTATCACTGGGCAAGCCGTCGCTGTTTTCAAAATGGCTGTTTGCCATACCCAATCGGGCAGCGTGCTGGTTCATCATTTCTGCAAAAGTGGCTTCGTTACCTGCAACATGCTCAGCTAAGGCAACGCTTGCATCATTACCGGACTGAATAATGACGCCTTTAAGCAAATCTTCGACCTTGACTTGGTCGTTAACCTTGATAAACATTTTAGAGCCACTGGTTTTCCAGGCATTCTGGCTGATAGTTACCTTATCGTCCAGTTTCAAATGGCCATTTTTGATTTCATTGAAAACGACAAAAACGGTCATTATTTTGGTCAGGCTGGCAGGTGCCAGCTTAGCATCAGCGTTGTTTTCCGCAATGACTTTGCCGGTATTGTAATCTTGCAGGATATAGCTGCTGGCAGCTATGGTTGGCGGCGAAGGCGCAAGAATTAACTCGGCCTCTCCTGCGTTAGCTGGCGGGAATAAAAAAAATAGGAGAAAGATTAAAAGACGATGCGCAACAAAACTTTTCAAATAATTCATTTAGTAAGCATGGTTTCAATATCAACAATGCGTTATTGTAACATGCGTTAATTTAATATTGTCTGCTGGCAACGACAATTTCAGGATCTTTAATACCGATTTTCGCGAGTTGGTGGCTCAGCAATTCAGCACTTTCAGGGGACTTTAAAGGCCCCATTTGCACTTTGTATTGGGTCTTTTTATGGTTTTTTGTCGCCTGGATTGTGGGTTCTGGCAGGTTGTTGGCAGCGATTTTGTCTTGCAATTTTAAAGCCCTAGTTTGGCTGCCAAAACTGCCCACCTGAAAATAAACTTTTTTATTCTGGCTCTCAGCTGTTTTTTGAATGTGCGGCAAGGCTTGCAGGGGCGTAATAGCCTGGATTTCAACCTTGCCTACCCCTTGGATGCCTATTTTTTTAGCGGCAGCGTAGGACAGATCCAACACCCTGTTGCCTATATAAGGCCCCCTGTCGTTGATCCGTACAACAACGGACTTATTGTTTTTCAGATTTGTCACTTGGGCATAGGATGGTATCGGCAAGGTTTTGTGGGCTGCAGTCAACTCATACATGTCGAAAATTTCGCCGTTAGCCGTTTTTCTGCCATGAAACCCTGGGCCGTACCAAGAAGCTATGCCTTTTTTTATGTAGCGGGCTATACGGGGTATAAACCCCTCTTGGTCTTGTCCTGAAGCAGCATCCTTACTGAAGATACTATCTGGTTTTTCGTCCGAGAAAAAACGCTTGCCGATCTCGATGATTGAATGATGCCTAGTTATTGGTTTGGCTTCGGTCGGTAACGTAAGGTTTACCTTGGGTATTTCGGCTTGCTGGTAAATTAATGGGGTCTGGTTCTGGGCTTCGTTGGTTTTTATTTGCTGGCTAGAACAACTGGCAAGCACCAGGATAGCAGGTATGGTTATGATTTTTTTCATAAAGGGAGGAATCTCTTTGATTAGCAATGGCGAGGCTTAGCTGATAAACAGCCATCGCATATAAAGGACTTTGGTTGTAGCGGGTTATTACGTAAAAATTGTCCAATGCAGCCCATAATTCTTCGCCATTCTCTTGTTCAAATGCGATAATTTTCGCATTTTTGGTTGAAAGTAAAGGTGTACTTATGTTTGGGTTTGTTCCATTAGACTCAATCAACCTTAAATTTTCCTTAAGAAAAGTAGGGTGGTTTGGAGTTTTGTGACTTTTTTCACGTAGTGGGATAATGACAGGTTGCCCCTTTTTCCAGCCATGTTTGGCAAAATAATTACCGATACTCGCGATCACATCATCGGTGTCGTGCCAAATATCCCGACGGTTATCTTTATTGAAATCAATAGCATAATCCCTATAACTGCTAGGCATGAATTGTGGCATCCCCATCGCGCCCGCATACGAACCCATGGGTGATAAGGGGTCGGCTTGCTCTTCGCGGCACAACAATAAAAATTCTTCTAATTCTTTACGAAAAAATTGGCTACGCGGCGGATAGGCAAAAGCAAGCGTGGACAAAGCCTCAATGACCCGATAAGAACCCGTGTGCTGCCCGTACATCGTTTCAACACCGATGATAGCAACGATAATTGATGCAGGAACCCCTGTGTCTTGCTCTACTAATGCCAAGGTAGTGGCGTTTTCTTGCCAAAATTGTACGCCTGCCTTGATTCGGGGTACTTTTAAGAATATTTTTCGGTATTTGTACCAAGGCAAACCTTCAGATGGCCTTGAAATTTTTTTGATGACATCTTCGTTCAGTTCAACCTTGTCAAATAGCTCACTGAGCCCCCCTTCATTTAAGCGGTGTTTGATTGCCATATGCTTGATAAACCCATCAACCGATTCTTTGTTTTTGGCCAAGCCAGAGCAAGCTATCATGGCGAGACATGCAAAAATAACCTGCAACCTTAAAAAACAGCCTTTAGGTTTCATGGCCTTAGCGGGAAATAAGTTTCTTGTGGGTGTGAATAGACATAAGGATGCCGAATCCAGCCGATAATGTGACCACAGAAGTCCCGCCATAACTAATCAGCGGCAAAGGGACGCCCACCACCGGTAAGATACCGATGACCATACCTATATTGACAAAAACATAAACAAAGAATGTGAAAGCCAAACTGCCGGCCAATAGCCGACAGAAGGTATCTTGGGCCTGTGCGGCGATATACAAACAACGTGCTATAACCAAAAGGTATAGCGCCAGCAGCCCTAAACACCCAAATAAGCCAAATTCTTCCGCGAACACAGCAAAAATGAAATCGGTCGAACTTTCAGGCAGGAATTCCAGCTCCGATTGCTTGCTTCCCAGCCAACCCCTGCCGTAAATTCCACCTGAGCCGATGGCTATTTTCGATTGGATTATATGATAGCCCTTACCCAAGGGATCGGCTTCCGGGTCGAGTAAGGTAATAATGCGGGCGCGCTGATAATCATGGAGAAAATAATGCCATACGATAGGGGCTACGGCTGACAGCGCGGCGAAAATTGCCCCGATAAAACGCCATGACAATCCAGCAAAAAATAAAACCGCCCCACCTGAACTTGCCACCAGTATCGCCGTACCCAAGTCAGGCTGTTTGGCTATCAACAAGGTAGGCACCATAATCAAGACACCTGAAACCATGAGTTGCTGGGGTTTTAGCGGTAAGGCGTAGTCGGCAAGATACCAAGCAATTATCATAGGGGTGGTGATCTTTATCATTTCGGAGGGCTGAAAGCGGAAAACGCCAAGGTCGAGCCAACGTTGCGCACCCTTGCCAATATGCCCCATTACCAAAACCGCAACGAGCAATGCAATGCCTACGACAAATAACAGCGCTGAATATCGTTTGAACTGGTAGGGGTCGATGTGCGCCAATACCCCCATGAGCAGGAAACCCAAACCGACACGGGCGGCTTGCCTTACGATCAACCCCATATCCTGGCTTCCAGCGCTGTAAAGTATTACGAAACTCAGCAATGAAATAAGCAAAAGGCAAAACAACAACGGCAAGTCAATGTGCAACTTGCCGAGCAACCGTTCGGTAAAGGTCGGGGTACGGAATTGTTCACGCCTGGATTCGATATTCATGGCTGTCCCGTTTGCTGCAAGTATTGTTTGATCACTTTTGCTGCGATGGGGGCGGCCACGGAACCGCCATGGCCGCCGTTTTCGGCGATCACGGCAACCGCGATCTTAGGGTTCTCTGCGGGTGCGAACGATATAAACAAGGCGTGGTCTCGTTGCTTGAAATCAATTTGATTTTCGTTATAACTGGCGTTTTGCTTGATGTTAATCACCTGGGCGGTTCCGGTTTTTCCGGCGATGTGGTAATTGATGCCGCCGCTGATACTTTTTGCTGTCCCGCGGTTACTGTGGACGACATTAATCATGGCGGCAACAATGGTCTCAATATTAGCGGATTTTAAGGGGATGAGAGCTTGTGGATTATCTTGGTTTGGTATTTTGGCGGCTTCTGCATTTATCTTATCCACCAAATGAGGGACTACGACTTTCCCATTGTTTGCTAAAGTTGCAGTGGCTCTGGCAAGCTGTAAAGGGGTAACTAGATGATAACCCTGGCCTATACCGGTAATGACGGTTTCCCCCGGATACCAGGCTTGACCCTTTTTTTGCAATTTCCATTCCCTGGAAGGCAACAAGCCATATTTCTCGCCGATTAAGTCTATGCCTGTTTTTTCGCCAAAACCAAATTTTTGCAGAAAGCTGTGGATACGGTCTATCCCTAATAGACTCGCCAACCGGTAAAAATAGACATCGCAAGACTGGGTAACCGCCTCGGAAACATTGATAGAGCCGTGCCCGCCTTTTCGCCAATCTCGGTAGCGATGGGAATCATTAGGCAATTGATAGTAACCGGGGCAGAAAAGTTGCTGCCTTAACCCCACTGCATTGTATTCAAGCCCAGCCATTGCCATAAAAGGCTTGATCGTGGAGCCTGGGGGGTACAGGCCGCGTAACGCACGGTTGTATAGCGGCTGGTCGGGGGAGGATTGCAGTTCGTGATAAGCAGCATTGCTTATGCCGAACACGAACGGGTTCGGGTCGAAACCGGGGCGACTGACAAAAACCAACACACCGCCGGTCTCAATATCAATAGCGACTACCGCACCATTGTAATTTTCCAGGGCATCGTAAGCCGTTTTTTGCAAATCTATATCCAAGGACAAATAGAGGTTTGCCCCGGCCACCGGATCGACTTCCTTGAGTGTTTTCAGTGGCCGCCCTTGGACATTGACCTCTATCTCGGAATAGCCCGTTACCCCGTGCAGTTCGGATTCATACGAGCTTTCTATGCCGAGCTTCCCGATATAAGTCGACCCCCGGTACTCGGCGATAGGCAATTCCTTCATTTCTTCTTCGTTAATTCGGCCCACATAACCGATAACATGGGCAGCCAGTTCACCATAGGGATAATTCCTTTGTTGGCGGATATGGACATCCGCACCATGGAAAAAAGGCCTGGCAACCGCAAATTTTGCCACTTCCTCATCGGTCATATTGGCCAATAACGGAATCCCTGTAAAGCGTTTTTGCCTTTTACGAAGCTTTTGAAATTGCTCTATTTTCTCTTCAGGAATATCAAGCAGCTTTTGCAACTTTACCAGCGTATCATCCAAGTCGCTGATTTGTTCCGGCACAAGCTCCAGGCTGTAAGTCTGGATATTTTTAGCCAGGATGTTTCCATGCCGGTCGTAGATAATGCCGCGCGAAGGCACGGTCGGTTCGAGCTTAATGCTATTTTCTTTAGCTTTGGTCGTATAATGTTGATGCCCCAATACCTGAAGGTATACCAACCGTACGATAAGGCCGGCCATCAATAAGAGAATGATAAGAAATGCCGTAATAATGC
Organism: uncultured Methylomagnum sp.; assembly: GCA_964435245.1. Taxonomy (GTDB): domain Bacteria; phylum Pseudomonadota; class Gammaproteobacteria; order Methylococcales; family Methylomonadaceae; genus Methyloglobulus. Next base: position 13,953 of record CAYSYU010000001.1, on the reverse strand, counting down.
GGCCTAGGAACAGGTAACTCTCTTCCGGGTTGTCCTTGTAGGTTAAATTGCGGGACATCGTTAAGCTGGCGCTATCCTAAATAACAAACCTTAATCGGTTTTAATGGGTCTTGCCAGCCGGACAAAACGCAATACGGTATAGACCAAAGGCCAACAAAGGGTGCCGACAAAAACGGGCAGCCAAAATGTGGGTTTTAACTGGGCCGTATATTGGATGTTTTTAATAAAAAACAATAAGAGTTGGGCCAGTAACAAACAACAGAAGATGAACAACGCTTGCTGGAAAACCGGAAATTGCCGCAAGCGCTTATGCAATGATAAACAAATGTATATCACTAAGGAGTAGGCCAGGGCATATTGGCCAAACATACGCCCGGTCAGCACATCGGTAAGCAGGCCGAATGACCAAGCATTAAAAATACCGACGCGTTCCGGCATTGCCAGTGACCAGTAAATAAGGGTCAACAGTACCCAATCCGGGTTATAAACCGCAAAAGATGCTGGCAATGGCGCGATCTTAAGGCACATCGCAAAAATAATCGTCATGATAATGCGGACAACACCGTAGCTGTCATTCATTGCCGCGACCCTCGTCACCGGTTTTTTTGGGTAGTTCAGGGGGCGTGAGAGAGACTGGTTTTGTGCTGCTCCAGACAATCATCAGCTCCCTATTGCGGTCTAATGTCGCTTTAGGGGTCGCCGTAACTTGCTTACTTGCAGGAGGCGTGAACTTGTCGACAATGCCAACAGGGTAGCCTTGCGGGAAAGTGCCGCCTAAACCCGATGTGATTAACAAATCCCCAGGGCGGATATCCGCGTTGTCCGGCAAAAAAGGCAAATTAAGGCGGTTTAATTCACCGCTGCCAACGGCAATGGTCAACAGGCCATTACGGTTGACTTGCACAGGGATGGCATGGTTTGGGTCGGTTATTAACATGATTTCCGAGCTATGCGGCAGCGCCCTAAAGACTTGGCCGACGACCCCACTGGCATCGACGACGGGCTGTTGGACATGGACGCCAAATTGGGCGCCCTTGTTAACGACAACGATGTTTTCATAGGGCGTGGCGATATTGACTGACAATAGTTCAGCGATAAGCACTTGCTCGCCCAGTTTAAACGAATTTTCCAATAAAGCCCTAAGCCTTATGTTTTCTTGTTCCAGCGCCTCATATTTGAGCAGCCGGATTTGGTTGACGGCTTCAGTTTCGCGGAGCCTTTTGTTGTCTTCCTTAAGTTCCGAATAGGACTTCAACGTGAAAGCGATACGGCTGGTAACGTCCGATGGCAGGTCGACCAAATACCGGATGGGATCAACCGCATGGGATAAGACGGCCCTGACCGGATCTAGGCGAGCGCTGATATGCTCCATAGTCAATAGCACGATTGAAGCTACGACTGCAATAAACAGGCGTGCATGGATTGATGGGCCTTCAGCAAATAGCAATTTTATAGCAGAAGTCTCTAATCAGTTAAGTTAAAGGGCTGTCAGGTTGGCGATAACCGCAATACCGTAAGGGGTTGTAAGGCGAACTAAACCGATCTATTGCCGAAAGGTTTATCTATTTTTGCTAGCTTTTACTTCATTCAAAGGAATAAGCGGACATCCCCTTTTTGTCTATCATTTCCAAAACCATACCGCCGCCCCTAGCGACGCAGGTCAAAGGATCGTCGGCGATGTGCACCGGCAATCCGGTCTCTTCCGTAATAAGCCGATCAATATCCGTTAGCAATGCCCCGCCCCCAGTCAGGTAAATGCCCCGGCTGGCCACATCAGAACCAAGTTCTGGCGGCGTTTGTTCAAGGGCGAATTTTACTGCGCTGATGATCCCAGCCAAAGGATCCTGCAAAGCCTCGAGAATTTCGTTGCTGTTTAAGGCAAAACTGCGTGGCACGCCTTCCGCAAGGTTGCGCCCCCTGACCTCTATCTCCTTGACTTCACTGCCAGGGTAAGCCGTGCCTATTTCCAGCTTTATCCTTTCGGCAGTGGATTCCCCAATTAAGGTGCCGTAATTCCTGCGCACATAATTGATAATCGCCTCATCGAAGCGGTCGCCGCCAATTCGGACTGAGTTGGAATAAACGATGCCGTTGATCGAGATAATGGCGACTTCCGATGTGCCGCCGCCGATATCCAACACCATAGAGCCGCAGGGCTCATCTACAGGAAGCCCGGCCCCAATGGCTGCAGACATGGGTTCTTCGATCAAGAAAACTTCCCTTGCGCCCGCCATGGATGCCGATTCCCGTATCGCCCGGCGTTCTACTTGGGTTGACCCGCACGGGACACAAATCAAAATACGCGGGCTGGGGCGAAGGAGTTTACTTTTGTGGACTTTTTCGATAAAAAACCGCAGCATCCTTTCGGTGACTGCGAAGTCGGCAATTACGCCATCTTTTAATGGCCGGATTGCGGTGATGTTGCCTGGCGTCCGGCCTAACATCATTTTTGCTTCGTGACCCACAGCGGCTATGGTTTTGGTGCCGCGAACTTTATCTTCTTTGATTGCCACAACAGAAGGTTCGTTGAGGACTATACCTTGACCCGGTATGTATATCAAGGTGTTGGCGGTTCCAAGATCGATTGATAGATCGTTTGAGAAAAGACCGCGGAATCTTTTGAACATTTTTTACCTGCGTCCAGAGAGAAGGGGATTAAAGCCGCATACTTTATCAATCATGCGGGTATTCGGGCAAGATATAAAGTATCATAATTTATATTTGCTAATAATAGGATAAAAAATGGCGTTAACGGCGGACGATGTAAAAAAAATTGCCTACTTGGCACGTCTAGGGATCGATCAACAAGACATAGGATCGTACACAAAAGACCTTTCTGGCATGTTAGGCCTTATGCAGCAAATGGGCGAAACAAACACCGATAATGTTGTGCCTATGGCCCATCCTATGGACCAACAACAACGGTTAAGGGCGGATGAAATCACAGAATGCGATAATCGCGATAACTTTCAGGCTATTGCGCCCCTGGTTGAAGACGGCCTTTATTTGGTTCCAAAAGTCATTGAGTAACAGGATGTGCCGTGCATAAAAAATCAATCAAAGAATTAGCAAAAGGACTTAATTCTGGAGAATATTCCAGCGTTGAGCTGACGAAAACATTTTTGGCCCGTATCAAACAGCACCAATCATTAAATTGCTATATTTCGGTTACCGAAGATTTAGCCTTACAAGCAGCCAAACACGCGGATGATAGGATTGCCGAAGGTAATGCAACCTTACTGACCGGCATACCCATCGCGCAAAAGGATATTTTTTGTACCCAAGGCGTCAAGACGACTTGCGGCTCAAAAATATTGGATAATTTTATCGCACCTTACAATGCCACAGTGGTCGAAAAATTAAATGCTGCGGGCGCGGTTATGTTGGGCAAGCTCAATATGGATGAATTCGCCATGGGTTCATCTAATGAAACCAGCTATTACGGTGCAGTCAAAAATCCTTGGCAAACGGATTTGGTTCCCGGCGGCTCATCGGGCGGTTCTGCGGCTGCCGTGGCAGCACGGTTGTCGGTATGCGCCACAGGCACCGATACCGGGGGATCAATCCGGCAACCGGCGGCGCATTGCGGAATAACCGGCTTGAAACCGACTTATGGACGGGTATCCCGTTACGGCATGATTGCCTATGCATCCAGCCTGGACCAAGGCGGCCCCATGGCGCGTAGCGCTGAAGATTGCGCCATCCTGTTGCAAGCCATGGCGGGTTTTGATGGCAAAGATTCCACCAGCGTGGACTTGCCAGTACCCGATTACCTGGCAGGACTAGGCTCAAACTTGAAAGGCTTGACCATTGGGTTGCCGAAAGAATTCTTTGGCGACGGTTTGAGCGACAAAGTTGCCACTGCGATAGACGAAGCTATCCAGGAATACAAAAAGCTGGGCGCGGTCTTTAAAGAAGTGTCCATGCCCAACCTCAAGTTGGCGATTCCGGCTTATTACGTGATTGCACCCGCCGAATGTTCCTCGAATTTGTCGCGTTTTGACGGCGTGCGTTTCGGTTATCGTTGCGGTAATCCGCAGGATTTGACAGATTTATACACCCGTTCCCGTGGCGAAGGCTTCGGCAAGGAAGTCAAGCGCCGCATCCTTATGGGGACGTACGCCCTGTCGGCAGGCTATTACGATGCCTATTACATTAAGGCACAACAAATTCGCCGCAAGATTAGTGTCGATTTCAAAGAAACCTTGGCTGACGTTGATGTCATCATGGGGCCGGTTACGCCCACCACCGCATTCGGTATCGGTGAGAAGATTGGCAACCCGATAGAAATGTATTTGTCCGACATCTATACCATCGCCATCAACTTGGCAGGCCTGCCCGCCATGTCGGTGCCAGCGGGTTTTGCCGATGGAAAACCTGTAGGTTTGCAAGTGATTGGGAATTATTTTGCTGAGGAAAAGTTATTGAACGTCGCCCATCAATATCAGTTGGTAACCGATTGGCACCAACAAATACCTCAAGGCTTTGAATAGGAACGGACCATGGAACACTCTCAAGTAGATAAATGGGAAACCGTGATTGGGTTAGAAATCCATACCCAACTTGCGACGAAATCCAAAATATTTTCCGGCGCGGCCACCGCTTATGGCGCAGAACCCAACACCCAGGCCTGTGCGGTTGATCTAGGCTTGCCCGGCGTTTTACCGGTATTAAATAAAGAAGCGGTACGCATGGCTGTTAAGTTTGGGCAAGCAATTGGCGCTGAAATTGGTACTGAAAATGTTGTTTTCGACCGTAAAAATTATTTTTATCCCGATTTGCCCAAAGGTTATCAAATAAGTCAATATGATCGTCCGATAGTTCGTGCAGGGAAACTTGATATCGAAGTCGATGGCGAAACCAAACGCATCGGTATTACCCGCGCGCACCTCGAAGAAGATGCCGGTAAATCCTTACATGAAGATTTTCATGGCATGACAGGAATTGACCTCAACAGAGCCGGAATGCCTTTGCTGGAAATCGTATCGGAACCGGATTTGCGTTCTGCAAAAGAAGCGGTCGCTTATATGCGTAAACTGCACAATCTGGTGCGATGGATTGGGATTTGCGACGGCAATATGCAGGAAGGCTCGTTTCGTTGTGATGCCAACGTGTCGGTAAGACCCAAAGGCCAACAAGAATACGGCACTCGTGTTGAGATTAAAAACATCAACTCGTTTAAATTTGTCGAAAAAGCTATTAACCATGAGGTTGAGCGGCAGATTGAGTTGATTGAAAACGGCGGTAAAGTCGTGCAGGAAACCCGACTTTATGATTCGGTTAAAGACGAAACCCGCCCCATGCGTAGCAAGGAAGAAGCCAACGATTACCGCTATTTTCCCGATCCTGATCTTCTACCAATATCTATAGAACCTGAATTAATAATATCTATTAATGATGAACTACCAGAATTACCCGATGCCAGAAAAAAACGTTTTACAGAAGACTATGGCTTAGATATTGAGAACGCGGTTATCCTGACCTCATCCCGGCAACTCGGTGATTATTTTGAGGCATTGGTTAAGGAATCGTCTTGCGAAGCCAAGCTGTGCGCCAATTGGATGACCGGGGATTTATTGGCAACCCTTAACAAGGCGGATTTGGATATTTCCGAATCCCCGGTGGACTCCCAACGCCTTGCTGGATTATTACGGCGCATAAATGACAACACGATTTCCGGTAAAATCGCCAAGCAAGTCTTTGACCTGATGTGGCAATCCAACGCCACTGCCGATGACATCATTGCCGAAAAAGGTTTAAAGCAAATCACCGATACCGGCGCAATCGAGGCTATCATTGATAAAATTATTGCCGATAACCCAGGCCAAGTGGAGCAATACCTTAGCGGCAAAGATAAGGTTTTCGGATTTTTTGTCGGCCAGGTCATGAAAGAAATGCAGGGCAAGGCAAACCCTACCGAAGTGAACAAAATGCTGAAAGCCAAGTTGTCGGGGCAACCTAAATAATTAAAAAACCATTTCAATGGAGATAGCATGAAAGAATCGACCAAAAAATTGCTTAATTACTTCCTGATAGGAATATTTGCAGTCATCCCGATTGTTATCGTGTTGGAGATAATGATTTTTGTGAAAGACCGGCTGATCGATACCTTCGGTTTCGTCTATGGTTATGCCGACAGCTATTTTTATACCGCCGTATTTTTTTTGATAAGTTTCCTTATCCTAGTGTTAATCGGGCGGGAAATCGCCAAAAAAGGCAGGACTCTAGTCATAACGGCCATAGAACATGTCATAGAGAGATTGCCGTTTTTCAACACGATATACCGGGTTATGAAAAAAGTGATCGCCATGTTCGCCAGCCATGACCAAACGATTGCCAAGGAAGTGGTTTATGTCGAGTTCCCTAAAAAAGGGATGATGATGTTGGGTTACGTAACGAACCGTTATGCGGACAAATATGTGGTTTTTGTCCCCACATCGCCCAACCCTACTTCCGGTTTTACCATCATTGTTGATAAGTCCCAAATCTTCCACTCGGAAATGGACATAGAGGCAGCCACCAGTTTTATTGTCAGCGTCGGTGTCGATTACGAAAAACCTCAAGAAATGAATATATTGCCTTGACCCCAGTAATTTCACCTAAGGATTCCATGCCAAAAATTCTCGCTTTTTCCGGCAGCGCCAGAAACGGTTCCTTTAACCAAAAATTAGTCCAAGTCGCGGCGCTCGGCGCACGCCAAGCAGGCGCTGAAGTTACGGTTGTTAATTTGGCGGCTTACCCTATGCCTATCTTTAACCAGGATTTGGAAAAGGCCGAAGGTTTGCCAAAGCAAGCGCGTGCTTTAAAGGCCTTATTTACCGACAATGATGGTTTCCTTATTGCGTCACCCGAATACAATAGCGCTTTCAGCCCATTGCTGAAAAATGCCCTTGACTGGGTTTCGAGGAAGGAAGGCGACGAAACCTACCAGTTGGCTTTTCGGGATAAGGTTGCAGTCATCATGTCGGCCTCGCCCGGGGCTTTAGGCGGCTTAAGGGGGTTGGTTTTTTTGCGGATGTTGCTGGCCAATATGGGCGTTCTCGTATTGCCCGGACAATTGGCTTTACCGAATGCAGACAAGGCATTCCATGAAAACGGGCGGTTGCTTGAAACCGACAGGCAGGATGCGGTTTCTAAGCTGGGGGCGTCCTTAGCCCAGCATTTGAAAAAATTCGGATAACAGGGCTTTTATTATTGATTCGGCCCTTTAATGTTTGAACCGTTCGTGCTGAGCGAGTCGAAGCACATAAGCCTTTCGACGGGCTCAAGGCGAACGGAAGTTAAAACTTCACAAGGCCGAATCAATAAAACGACTATTTATTTTCCAAGAGTATCGCAAAAGGTTTGGAACCCCATTGTCCCAAACCGAATTTTTCAGGTTGACCGTTTAATGTGCGGGATGCTAATAATCTGCCCACGACAATAAACCTGGACCCAACACAAAAAAAGCAGTATTTACTACATTAGAGGATGTTATGCGGAATTTAAACCTTATACCCGCAGTCATTTTGGCGACACTGGTTATTTCCATAGTCTTGTTTGTTGCTTTCCATTTCATATTTCTCGATTTGTTTGTCGATTTATGGTGGTTTCAATCCCTGAGGCTTGAGCATTATTTCTGGTTGCGCTTGCTTTACAAGTTTTTTTTCTCAGGTGGGGTTACCCTGTTTTTTTTCACGATCTTCTTTTTCCACTTTTGGATTGCGTCCCGCTATCTCGGCTTAAACCCCCAGGATGAAGTCTTGAGCAATTTCGACCAGAATGTGAAATTTCAGAAGTTTTCCGAAAAATTCCTGTATGGCTCGGCAAAAATCTACACCCCTGTCTCATTGGTATTGGCCATTTTCATAGCCATACCGTTCTATGACCAATGGGAAACCGCCATACTGTTCTTCTTTGGCAGCCGCCCAGGGGTGACAGAGGCAGTTTACGGCAATGATATCGGTTTTTATCTGCTGTCGTATCCTATCTATTTGCTGATCCAACCGGAACTATTAAGCACGGCTACCTTGATATTTTTTATGGTCGGCGGCTTGTATTGGCTGGAACATATATTTGTTCCCAACCAAAACAGGGAATTCCATCCAGGTGCAAAGATACACTTGGTTGTTCTTATCGGCTTTGTCGTTTTATTTGTCGTTTGGGGTTTTTTGCTACAGCGGTTTGCTTTGTTGTATACCGATGCCCATGAGCCCGTCTTTTACGGCCCCGGCGTTATCGAGATGCGATACCAATTGCCCTTGATCTGGCTTGGGATTATTTCCTTTCTTGCGGTAGCGGTCACGGCAGGGTTATTTATTTTTTCGGACAAACACCGGACCAAGACACCCTTTTTGATCTCCCTTGCCGCATTCGTTTGTATCCTGGGATTGCCGAAAGTCGATTTTATCCCACAGTTAATACAGAAATATATCGTTAACCCGAATCCAGTCAGGACAGAAAAACCGTTTATCCAATATAACATCAACGCCACTCTCGATGCCTACGACCTAAAAAATATCAATACGGTTGATTTGCCGATCAAACTGAACGCCGCCGAGGACATTACCACCTGGAGCAGCCAAAAGCGTTTCGAAAACATACCTGTCTGGGATAGGGACCATCTCATCAGCAGTTACAAGCAACTTCAGGAAATAAGGCCTTACTACCAAATCAACAATGTCGACGAGGACCGTTACTTTATCCTCGACCATACCCGCCAAGTCAATATTGCGGCGAGGGAAATCAATACCTCAAAGTTACCGGATGAGGCGCAGAACTGGGAGAATATCCACTTACGTTATACCCACGGTTATGGCGCCGTTGTCACTTCGGCGGCACAGGATGCGGACAAACCCCTGGTCTGGTATTTACGCGACTTGAATATGTCTTCAACCGTCGGGCTGGATGTCAAATACCCTGATATCTATTACGGCGAAGGCCAGTACGGCTATGCGATAGTCCCGAATAAGCTAAAGATTGTCGATATTTCAGGCACAGACCAAAATGCGGATGTCGGGATTTCCAAGTCTTATCACGGCGAAGCGGGAATTCCAATCGATTCGTTGTTCAAAAAGGCGCTCCTGTCCATCTACCTTAAGGAAGAAAAAATTTTCTTTTCGACCAACATCACTTCCGAGAGCAAAATTAAGCTTATCCGAAATATCGTCGACCGCACCAACAAAATATCACCGTTTTTAAAATTAGATAACGACCCCTACCTTATAGCCGGCAAAGACAGGTTCTATTGGATTTTGGATGCCTATACCTTATCGGACAAATACCCGTTTTCCAAACCCCAAAATTTCGTGTTTGCGGGAGGAAAGCAAGATTTTAATTACATCCGCAACTCGGTGAAAGTTGTCGTGGATGCATATGACGGCGATGTCGATTTCTATGTTTCCGACCCGACCGACCCCCTTATCCAAGCGCATGACAGCGCTTATCCGGGCTTCTTTAAAAGCCTGGATGAAATGCCCGTAGAGATAAGACAACATCTACGGTATCCGCGCGACCTTTATTCCTTGCAAATGAATGTATTTGCCAAATACCATCAACAAACCCCCGAAGCCTTTTACGAGCAAGGCGAAACCTGGCAATTTGCAACCGTCAGGGACAAACAAATCATGCCCTATTACCAAACCATGGATTTCGGTAATTGCAATGACCAGGAAGAATTCGTCATGATTAACCCCATGACCCCTGTTAACCGGGACAACTTGAGCATGATCGGCATTGCCGGTGTAATGGATAAAGCCAAATGTACTTCCGATTACAAGCCGGGAATCACCGTTTACAAATTGGGCAAAGACGTACAGGTTAACGGCCCTTCCCAGGTGGAAGCCCTGATCAATCAAGACCCCGAAATATCGGCGAATTTCACCCTGTGGGGACAGGCAGGTTCCTCAGTGGAAATGGGGCGGATGATTATCTTGCCGATGGGCAATACCGTGTTATACGTCCAACCCATCTATTTAACTTCCACCAAAACCAAAATACCTGAATTGAGCCGGGTTATTGTCGCCATCGGCAACCGGGTAGTTATGGACAAGACGCTATGGTCTGCGTTCAACCGTTTAAAACAATATTACCTTAAGGATGCCGCCGAGGTTAAGGAAACCGGTTCCTTGAAGGCGATCGTAATACCGGAAGGGGAATAAAGTAAGGTTTCATGACACCGACAAATGAATATTCGGGTGTTGCATTAAGGCAGTGCCATAATGAGCCGACCGCAAAAAGCCGCAAAGCCGGTTTTAACACCCGAACTCCTCTATAAACTACAAAGGGCTTACTATAAATCAGTGCCTCGCCTGATCCGTAGCCTTATCCAGGGAGGTCGGAGGGAGGAAATCTTCCAAAGCGCGATGGGGGAATACCTTAAAGACCCTAGCGCTTGCGCCCATCCCGGAAATCCGGTGTTGAAGGATTTAATTTACGGTTGGGGGAACGAAGCGTGGAGCGCCATGGACGAATATCTTGCGGCTTGCATTGGGCAGGCGTTATCAAGCCGCAGTCCGATACTCGAATGCGGCACGGGACTGAGCACTATATTGCTGGGCGCGGTCGCCAAAATGCAAAACCAAAGCCATTGGGCGCTCGAACATAAACTCGAATGGGCGCAGAAAGTCCAAAGCTATTTGAATAAATACCAATTGGCTACTTTTATACAGGCCACCCCCCTAAAGGACTTTGGCGGTTTTTGTTGGTACGACGTTCCGTTGACCAAAATGCCGGACAGTTTTTCCCTGGTCGTGTGCGATGGCCCGCCAAGCAGGACTAAAGGCGGAAGGTTCGGGTTAATCCCGGTCATGAAGGATCGGTTAAAATCCGGGAGCGTTATCTTGTTGGATGACGCAGAAAGGCCTGCGGAGCTTGATATTGCAAAACGATGGCAAGCCGAGATCGATGTTTCTTTTACTCTCCAAGGCAAATTCAAGCCTTACTTAAACATGACTGTGGCTTAGTGCGTATTCCCGTCAAAAATGTACTCTGAAATTTGAGGGTTTTTACTTAAAGATAGGGTATTGTTAATAAAGTATAGTATCCAGGTTTCCGTTGCGTTTGAGCATTAGCAGCATAACGGAATACTTAAGCATGTCCTTGCTTTTGCTGTAGCACTTCGACTTCCGACGCAGCCTGGCCAGGAAATGCCGGAACAAGCTGTTGTAACCCTCGACCGTGTAAGTTTCGGCTTTTGATTGCGTATGCAACGCGGGCGGGATGAAGTTTTCATAAGGCTTCCAGTAGTCGCTCATGACATCGGTTATGCCGTTGTTTTTGATTGAATCCCAAAGCTTTCGGCCCGTGCCGGTGTCGCGGGAGCCCACTTCGCAGTTGAGGAACCGCCTCCCATTTCGATCAACAGCAACCCAGATCCAGCAATAGTTTTTTTGGAGCCTATGTAGGTGTGCATCTCGTCCATTTCAACCACCTCAACGCCGGCAGCCGAGCGGATGGCCTCAATCGACTCGCCGTGCGCCCTGATCCAGTTGTACACGGCCACATGGCTGCACTTCAGGAATCGGCCAATGGAGCGGAAACCCAGGCCCTCAAGGTACAGTTGCAGGGCTTCGCGTTTGGTCGCCGCGGCTATCCCGCGCTGCTGGACGGTGTGCCGGTATCCGCACGACTTGCACTTATGGCGTTGCTTGCCTTTCACTATGCCATCTTTGGTACAATCTGTTGATCCACATTTGGGGTAATTCATGGCGCACTCGCCCTCCCTATTGAAAACACCGATCATACCAATATCTATACTATTTTAACAATACCAACGAAAATTAGGGGCGAGCCAGGAAGCCACGTTTAAGGCATCTGTGCTGAACCTTCAAGGGCAACGGTCAGGTGGAAGGGCCACAGGGCACGATGTCCTGCCCCTGCTGGCAGAACAATTTCAGGTAGCGTGTTGCCTCAGCAGCGTTTATAACCTGATGGCCCGACTGGGTTTGGGTTACGGTTCGATTAAAACATCCAAAACTAAAGTCAAGCGGGCCAAGAGGCCTTTAAAAAATCTTCCGCCAGGCGGTGATGGGGTTGGTGCCAGATAACCTGGGACTGGGGGCGGTTGAGGCATGGTTCCAAGGCGAGGCCCGTGTGGGCAACGGGGGACGGTGGCGCGCATGTGGGCACCCAAAGGCAGCCGCCCCGCGTCATCCGGCAACAGCAGTTTGAGGCGGCCTATGTGTTTGGCGCGGCCTGTCCTGCCGAGGGCAAGGCTTCGGCACTGGTTATGCCGGCGGCGAATGCCGAAAGTATGCAGCATCATCTCGATTTAATTGCAGCGGCGGTTACGCCCGGCAAACATGGTGCATTGGTCGCAGATCGGGCGGCATGGCATATGACTGAAAAGCTATTGGCCCCGGCCAATTTGCCCATCCTACCCTGGCCACCGTACTCGCCAGAACTGAACCCAGCCGAACAAGTATGGCAGCAACTAAGGCAATCGGATTGGGCTAACCGATGCTTTACAAACTACGACCAAGTTGTCGATGCATGCTGCCAGGTATGGAACCGATTCGCCAGCCAACCCGACACGATCCGAAATCTTTGTACCCGCAAATGGGATATATTAATATGAGTAGATATTGGGATTAGTATTATACGGTGCCGGGAAAGCGTCTTTTGGGATGCTGGGCAAGCTGTTCGGGCATTCCAGGTCGCTGATATGTACCGGTGGGTGACCGAGGCGGCGGCCAGCCTGCCCGACCCTGAGACGGAAGGCGGCATCCAGGAGATGGAGATTGACGAGATGTGGCGCTTTTGTCGGGGCAAAAAAACAAGCGCTGGATCCTCAAGGCCTTGGATCGTCGCACACGGCGCACTGTTGCCTGGATGGCCGGTCGTCGTGATATTGCAACCTTCCGACGGCTCTACGACAAGGACAAGCACTTGACGAACTGCACGTTCTACACCGACGACTGGGACACCTTCGCCGCCGTGCTGCCGAAGGACAGGCATAGGATCGGCAAGGCGCGCACAACGCGGATAGAGCAAGACAACAGCAACACCCGCCACCATTTGGGCAGGATGACCCGGCGGACCAAGGTCGTCTCGAAAAAGGACGAAATGGTTTATGAGTCCATCAAGCCATGGTGTGCTTTGACAACGCCAGACGTGTTCCAGCAGTACCAAAATACATTTATGGCTATCTTTACGTGAACACTCTCAAATCGTTATCTATCATTTTCACTGTATTAGTGCTATAGTGCTATAGTGCTATAGTATTTTAACGCTTTGGAGTTCTTTATGGCAACAGTCGCTACACCGCCAAGCGTCAAGGTTATTGGCGCAAATGGACAAATCTCACTAGGGAAGCAGTATGCTGGACGGCAAGTACTCGTGGAAGAGCGAGAGCCAGGTGTCTGGCTGGTTCGTACAGCAACTATCATTCCTGATAACGAAATTTGGCTACACCAACCAAAAGCCGCTTCGGATTTGCAAAATGCTTTGTCTTGGGCACAAACAAATTCACCTGCCGATAACAATGTAGGTAATCTTCTGGAGAAGCTTAGTGGCCAAGATTGATCAAGATAAATTGGTCAGGCTTGATCTTAACAATCCCGTTTTTCAAGAAAATCTTTTAACACTTCAAAAGCCAGAAAGGCATGCGGCGCTAGATACACTCAACAAACTTCGGCAGATGACATGGAGCCAAGTTTATCGGGACGGTGGCCTCAAATGGGAGAAGATCATCAGTGTCAAACCACCAAAGGATATTGACGCAATCTATTCGTTGCGAATCACCAATTCGAGGTGGGCTACAGCTTATCGCGATGGTGAATTTATCCGCCTAATGACAATTGCCCCTGATCATGACAGCACTTATGGAAAGAAATAATTGCCAACTCAACTCCTTTAAAACCAATAAGTTATATTTATCCAAAGCAGTCACTCAGCCTAAAAAATCTAATTGTCGCTGTCCGACCCAGGCCGTGTCAAAACGTAAGCTTCCCCATTGAAAACTCAGTAAAATAG